>CAWHFJ010000013.1:0-251590 GCA_963828495.1 Candidatus Omnitrophota bacterium | reverse complement strand
GAACAGATTCGGGTACTCCCCAGTCGCATAGGCCTGGGAGAAGGCCGAAGAGCCGAGGATCGCGTCAGCGCGGCGCAGGCGAAGGTCTTGAGGTTCATGTCGCCTCCTCGAGCCAGGATCCGCCCTTTGCACCTTCCGCCTAGCGGACATTTTCCCTATCCCCGAGCCATTGCGGAATCAGGCCAGGGAGGTGTACGAATGCCACGCCATGTTGCCTGAGTTCGAGTCCCTGATCCGGCGCCTGGAAAGGATCCATCGGCTGCTCCTGGAGGCAGGGAGCGGATTCTCTCGCTCCTGAGGATACGGAACCTGGCCAAGGAAGAATACTTCCTTCGGGCGGGCCAGGACCTGGACAGTAGGTTTCATGACCGAGGGTTGGCTGCGCTATTTCCATACGGACGCCGAAGGCCGCGAATACATCAGGTATTTCTGCAACGGCGAGAACTTCGTCTCCTCCCAATCCGCCCTGGTCAACGGCGAGCCGTCGGATTTCTCGATCCCGGCGATCGACCCTCCCGGCTCGTGGTCTTCGGTCCCCAAGGGCTGGCTCGCGCTGTTGGAGTCACACCCGGCCTGGGGCATAATCCACACGGCGATTCTCGACGAGGCCTTGGCTGTGGCCGAGCGCAGGAGCGTTCGCTCATCCTCGACGATGCGACCGATCGCTACCTGCGCTTCCTCGAGGACTCCCCGGTGTCGAGGACCATATTAAGGCAATACGATATCGCGAGCTACCCCGGCATCGGTCCCGTCCGCGCTAGCAGCCAATTCGGAGCGCGAAAAGCTAAATAGCCCCGATTCTTAACATAGGTAAATGCCTTCTGTCGGCGCCTTCGGCATTTTATCCGAAGGAGCCTACGATGAAGACGATCATGGTACGCGAAGCGGGTAGGGTAGAGACGAGCGAGAAAGGCGAAGCCTTGGCCTGGGCCCGGCCCGGGCGGACGAGAATTCGGGTGAAGTACGCGGGCATCGGCTTCGCCGATGTCATGGCCGTACGAGGCGGCTATCCCCTCGCGCCGAAGCGGCCCTTCTCTCCGGGTTACGAATTCTTCGGCACCGTCGAGGACCCGGGGGATCGGGTCTCGTCCGCGGGCGGCGGGTCGCGGGGATGATCCCGGCTATGGGCGCGTATCGGGAATCGATCGACGTCGAATCGCGCTTTGTCGTCCCGGTGCCGCCCGGTCTCGGCGACGAAACCGCCGCACTCCTTCCCCTCAACTACCTCACGGCCTACGCGATGATCGAGCGCTGCGCGCGGCTCCAATCGGGACAATCTTTCCTGATCCACGGCGCCGCCGGCGGGGTCGGCAGCGCGGCGCTGGAATTGGCGCGGCTTCTCGGGCTTCGCGCCTATGGAAGCGCGTCGGCGCCCAAGCGCGACCTCGTCGCCTCTCTCGGCGGCATCCCCCTTCATCGCGAGGACGATCGATGGAAGGAAGAGCTCGAGCGGCTCGAATCCGGCGGCGTCGACGCCGCCTTCGATGCCTTCGGGATCGCCTCCTTCAGGCGCTCTTGGCGCTCCCTGTCTCCGGAGGCAGCCTGGTCTGCTACGGCATCTCGCCGAGCATCGACGGAGGGAACGTCGACTTCGCCCTGGGACTTCTCTACCTCGCCTCGAGGCGCGTCTTGGGGAGAAGAAGACGCGTGCGCACCTGCGGTACGCCCGCCATCGTCCGAAGCGATCCCGATTGGTACCGGGCTTCGCTGTCGAAGATCCTGGACTGGTCGAGTCGAGGAGCGCTGAGTCCTCGCTGGCGGAAGTGTTTCCCTGGAATCGTGTTTCCGAGGCGCACCGTGCCCTCGCCGCGGGAGCGGTCGAGGGAAGCTGCTGTTGGATTTCTCATGAAAGCTTCGATCATCCAATCGACGGGCGTCGGCCTGGAGGTCGACGGAGCGGAACAGCGCCTGCGTCTCTGCGCCGTTCGACGCGGCCTGCCGCCCTCTTGATCATCGAGGCGGTCCGGGACTCCCGCTGCTCAACGAGGTACCGAGGTTCCACTCCCGCCTTTCGTTGGAAGACGACTTCACCGTCGCCTACTGGGACCAGCGCGGCTGCGGCCCGGCTGCGCGAGGCTGTGGACAGGGTCGGCCTAGGCCGGCTTCTGGACGATCTTGCCGTGTACTGCGTCACCTGCATGCGAGGAAGAACGGGGAGAAAAGATCACTCTGCTCGGGATATCGATAGGAGGGACCCTCGCCATGCAGGCAGCCGCACGCGAGCGCGACATCGTATCGAAGGTGGTCGCGATATCTCCGGACCTGGACGCCGCCGCCAGCGACGAATACGCATATGAGATTCTGAACGACAGGTCGATGAAAAGGAGAGACAAGAGGATGGCCGGAATCCTGCGGAGGCTCGACCCGCCCCCTTACACCAGTCCATCCCGATTTCAGCGAGTTCGACTTCTCGCGAACGAAGGCAGCATCGAGCGCGGCAGAAACTCGGAGGAATGGCGGCTGCCATTAACGAGCCTAATCAGGTGCTATGGTCCCGCAGGGGCCGTATCGGCCCTGCGAAACTCGACGACCATCCAAGCGCGCCTCTTGCCGGCCCTGGCCGAGCTCCGCCTCTTCGATTCATCGCCGGAGACCACTGTCCCAATGCACCTCGTTTTCGGGGAAGATGACATCCTGACGCCGCCCTCCATGGTGGAGGCGACATCCGTCTGCTGAAGCCCGACGACAGTCTGACCGTGCTGCCTCGAGCCGGACATATGGTCCACTTCGATCGTCCCGAGGCGGTGAAAGGAATAGTCTCGGCTTAGGTGGAGGAAATGCCCGGTCGACTGGATGGTCGCTATGGGGAGCAATGAAGTGCACTATGGAAGTCGCGCTCGGATACAAACCCGAAGGCCCTGCCGCCGAGCCGCCGGCGAGGAAGTACGAGAAATACTTTCACGTCATCAAGTGATCGACGACAATTAGGTTCACCTAAGCGCGCGAGCGGCTTTCCTCTCCGCAAGCTCATGGGCATCCGAATGAATGACGATCCATCCTGCCGCAGCACGCGCGCTTCCTGACGGACGATCTCTCGAGCGATCCTCAAGACCTCGGAGCGATGGGGTCGTGCGGCGGTGAACTCTGGCGAGCCGAAGAGGCGGCTGTCGTGCACGGCATCGAAGGAATGCGGGGGCAGGAAATCCAGGGCCCCGGCCCGGGACAAGTCCAGTCGATAGTGCTCGAAGCCCTCCCCGTCCAGGTCGCCGAGGTCGATGCCGACCGGCTGGGCGCCGAGGCTCGAGAGGATCCTGCACAGCCATGGCTCGAAGAGACTCGTATAGACGCCCTCGCGACGCCTACCGATACCGCCTTCGCTCGGGAGGATCCTGGTTACTCCGGACGGTGCCTTGCTCGTCCGGGAACCGCAGGCTAGGTCCAGGATCCTTTTCCCCTCGATGAGGGGCAGGCGTCCATATGCGGCAACCACACGATCGTAGAGCTGCACGAGGATTTCCAGGGTCTCGGGCTCCCGGTTTATCTTCTCCGTGAGCTCGAAGCTCGTTTCCAGGGAGCGTACCGACCGGGCCAGCAGCCCCTCTTCGGCCTTGCGCTCGGACAGGCGAGTGAGGCGAAGAATGGCCTGCTCGACGACGATCGCTCTCATGCTATGAAGATAACAATGCTGCCTTTCCCGGAATGCTCGGCAATGAAGGCCAAAGTGCTGTCGAATCCTTCATTCGTGAGGAAGTACGTCACTCCCTGCCAAATGAATATGGTTTTGGCTTCTTCCGAATAGCCGGCGCCAAGAATCACGACTTGTTGAAGCCCGTTGCTAAGCTGTTCTTCGAGGAAATCATCGATGTATCGTTCCCAGGGCAGAATCAAGGATTCCGCGGGAGTAAAGACGTAGGCGTACGGGTCATAAATGATGCGTTCGGATTCGGCCTTCTCCGCCTCTATTGCACGAAACCCCGCGACACCGGCGGCTGACAAGCTGGGCTTTTCCTTTTCCAAGTCGATGCCCTCCCTCGATTGCGATGCCCACGCTCGCCTTCCTTGTCAACCATCGTTTATGTTTCGTTTAACTCCCCGTTTAACTACGTTTAGCGGGCTTTGATGTATATTCCTCCTCGAAGTCGCAGCCAGGAGGAGCGTAAAGCCATGCGCACGCAGGACCGAGAACGCCTTTGCAAACGGATTCCAATTCTCTTCATACTCGTTATCGCCGCGTCACGTCCAGTACGAGCCGAAACACCGCCGGCGGGACCCGATGGAGCCGTTCCCGCCGACGGTTGGCAGAGAGGACTCGAGATCGGCGGTTTGGCCGCGACGATTTTCACTATAGGTTGCGGCGGCGAACTCCTTGCGCGCATGGACGGCGACGGAAGAAGTTACTCCATTCCCTTCGGCACGCACCTCGCGCTGCACGCCGCTTCGGGCGCGCGGTAATCAGTCTGAATCTCGCGGCGGGCTGGCAGCAGTGGGAGATCAACCGACACAGGGAAAAGCTCGAGTTTCGGCATTACGCGCACAATGTCCTGTTCTGGACCAGTCTTGAGCAGCCTGGCCGCCAGCGCGATACTCGGATTTGCGGGCACGCAAGCGGGCTCACGCACCTGGATCTCGCAATGGAGGACACGGCTACGCCAGCCTGTTCATTTCTCTGGCTGACGTAGTCCTTTTCGGCGGTCGCGACAATGGGACTATCATCGGCGACTACAAGCTTCGATTTTAGGGAACCGATGATATAATGAGCGATGCGCGCCAACGTGCTGATACTCGAGGACGACGCCGAAATCGCTGACCTGATCAGCCTGTACCTCGTGAGGGAAGGCCTCACGGCGAAATCGGTCCCCAGCGCGGAGGAAGCGCTTGCCGCTTTCCATAGCGGCGACTGGGACCTCGTCACCGTGGACCTCAACCTCCCGGGCCGCGACGGCTTCGAGTTTCTCGAGGAGCTGCGCCGCGTGAGCAGGGTTCCGGCGGTCGTGATAAGCTCGCGGGAGGCCGACGAGGACAAGCTTCGCGCGTTCTCGGGCGGGGCGGACGACTTCGTAGGGAAGCCCTTCAACCCCGCGATACTCGCTGCGCGGATACGGGCCATCTCCGCCGCGCGGCCTTCGATCGGGACGAAGGGGATCCGCGGGGGGGCGTTAACCCCGTCCTGAGCCGCGGTCCATTCGCCCTCGACGTAGAGGGGAGAAGCCTCGCGAAGAACGGGAAGGACTGGGCTTGAGCCCCCGCGAGTTCGAGCTCTTTTCCTTCCTCTTCCGGAACCCCGGCGCGGTTTTCTCGACGCGCGAGCTCTACGCGAAAGTGTGGGAGCAGAATTACGGCGACATCATGACCGTCAGCGTCCATATCCAGCGCCTCAGGAAGAAGGTGGAGGATGACCCCGTGGCTCCCCGCTGGATCAAGACCGTGCGGGGTTTCGGATATCGATTCTCGGGCGAGGGGAGTCCCGATGAAGACGCACAATAGGTTCTACCTGATCGCCGTCATAATCGTGCTGCCCTCCATCTTCGGGGCAGGAAGCTATTTCTACTCCGCCCGGAGGAATTCGGACGGGAATCAGCAAATCGCGGGAAACCCCGCACGAGGCGCTGGGTGGCGCAGACCCTTTCGGGAGAGGAGGGAAAAGCGTCGCGCTCTATCCCCTGGAATCGCCGCGATGGCCATTCGGCGCGACGATGGCGTCGTAGTCTTCTCGAATGCGCGAGGTTTGGCGAAGGGCGAGAGCATAAGCCAAGCTCAGCTTCTCGAGCGGGTCACCTCGGCCTATCCCGATGCCGGCTACATCGCCGAATCGGTGAGCGGCGAGCCTGGCGGCAGCTATGTCGCGGTGGTCGAGTCGGAACCGGGGCCATGGTACATGGACCTGCATGTCATCGGATCGAGGCCCTGATGATCATGAATTTTGAACGCTCGCTGGAAACTCTTGAGAACAGCCGCCGTCATAGTATGGCTTTAAAGGGCGAAGGCAATTATTATAACGGTTCAGTGGAATACTTCCGTATTGATGCTCAAGGCAATCAGGGTGAACCTATTTATGATGCCGATGGCGTTAAAATTCGTCCTTCCAGCGAGGTGGGCTGGCTGCTTAACTATATGCGCTCTTTGCCATCGGCAGAACGCCAGAAAATAGTGGATCAGAGATTTGTCAATATTCGCATCAAGAAAGACCTTACAGGCAAGGGCACGGTCCAAGAGGTTTTTGCAACAGTCACCTTCCCCATTGACAAGGATGTGCCGGCGATAGTCTTCAATGAGCACACCCGTCGAAACGACATTGATATTTATAATAATGGTTTATTGAAACTGGTTATCACCAACGATTCTGTAACTGTTCTGCAAAATAATGAGGACAGGATCAATATCGGCGGAACAACATTTGACTTGCCGGCCAATGTGCGTACGGACATCAACCTCTTGCAGGAAAACTCGCAAGACGTAAATAACTATGTCGCCAAAATCGAAAGTTTTGTAAATTCTCCGGAGGCTATCAATTACCGGACAGACCTGACCCACGCCTTTAACGTGCGTTTACCGATACCTCAGCAGAGCTATAATGGGACCGTTGAGAAACAAGTATTTTCAGACGCCCATCTTAATGCAGACCTGGTCTGAATGAATTGATAAAGAATGGCTATATTGATTCTAAGGGTGCAGTTCAGGGCAAATTCCAGGGACTAAATAATTATTCTAACATGTATTTACCTGAAATGTCTGATGCCCAGAAGAGGCTGATTTATGACATTTTACAAGAGGCTCAAGTAACCCGCAGAGAATTCTATCAGGATTTGGTGACAGGAGTGACGGCACTGCAGGAATACAGCATTTATGACCAGCCGATCCGCATAGTCAATGAGAATTTCATCACGAATATTCATTACGATGAGTTTGGCCGGATGGTGGCCGCAGAAACATATGCCAATGACAGCAAAGCACCGCATAACGGCACCGCGGCAGACCTGCGTGAGCGCTTGATTAATCCGGTGCAAGGGGCCTTACGCTACAGCAGTCGCGCGATTGGCAATGTCTCCTATTACACCATCATCGCGCGTACCGATGCTGTTACTAAAGCCGTTAAAACCATCACCCTTGACAATAGAAATCATGGCCTCGAAGCATTGACAAAATATACCGATGCATTTAAGAATCCGCAGGAAGAGTCATATAAGTTTAATGTCAGAGTGGTCCCGGCATATTCTCCGGAATTCTTCAGCGGGCGTGTGCCGTATGCGGTATTCACATACAGCGCTGATACAGGGGTATTGCTCAGCATTGCCCGTACGGTTAAGTATGATATTTTAACCGGACGCAAGGAAGTCGAAGAGTTCAACATCCATACCGGCAATGTTGTCACTAAATTCTTTGAGCGCAAGTACGATGATCCTGTAAGGAGAGAAGCAGCGATGATCAAGGACGTCAATGGGTGACCAAGTACACCTATTCTAAGAATTATGACCAGGCGTATGCAATTACTACAGTCAACGGAGTCACCGCGATTACCAGTAAGTCGACGTTCAACCGAGCTGGCGGGCGATGGGAAATAACCGCGATCAAGTGGTATGATTTCTCAAAGGGCAGCATTCTTGGCAAACCCACCACCTCGTACCAAACGCCGTTCGGCACCAAAATCTATTCTGTCACCAAGTTTGATGACGGCATCAACCGTATGAATGTGCCGCGTTATGACAGAAGCAGCCATGAGATTAGTGCCACGGGCTATCGCCTTAATCCATCTTTGGGGCAATGGAAGCATGAATTTAATAATGTTGATTACCATTGGAACAAGGGCGAACTGACCTTCAGTGAATACAATGTGTTGGATGGCAATAAAAAATTAACGCATACGTTAACGGCCATGGGGTTGCCTAGACGAGATATTGACTTGGAGGTCAACGATCGCATTACCTATCCGGATATGGTGGTTGACTCAGCCCGCCAGATGACGAACTACGTTTATGATGACGCGACCCATCCATTAATAGGCCGAGGCGATACCAGCGTGACAATGAAGATACAAGGACAAGAAAAGCCCTGGACAGTGCGTCATGGGCAATCGCGGACGACAGGGTACAGTAACGGTATTATGACGATCTTTGCAGAGGATTATAACCACCGTGATGAGTATAACCGCCCTGTGGCGTCGATCGTAAAACAGGATTTAAACCGTCGCAACCGCGTGGTCAGCTCCTCAGTCGGGACCGTAGGCCAGCAAGGGTATGTTCCCGGACAGATAAAAGAATTTACCTATGTTCCCGATGGCGTATATACGGACGTAGATATCTTTAAGAGTTATGTCGGGAAGGTGTTTGATCAAGGCATATGGAACAAGGAAGAAATAGGCGCACTTGTTGGTCTGCACAACGGCATTGCGACGGTTACGGCGCAGAACCAACGTTCGCTGATTACCAGGACGGAACAACAAGATGCGTATGGCCGCACCCTGCGAACGGTTCAGGAGATTATGGATGGCAACAGAACAGATGCCAACATCAAGTTGGTCGGCCATAGCGATACCAACAATAAGTTATTCGACATTTTTGGAACTCCGCAACAGGCTAGAACGGATATTCATAGTCTTGATGGAAGGACACGAGGGTTCACGACATCACACAACATCACACCGTTGCAGGAATTCTTAAGGACCGGTTGGACCCGTTCGGAAAATGATGATCTTATTTTTGCCGGCCATACATGGGAATCAACCAGGACCGGACTGGATCAGGAGATTCAAGCTGTTGAGCATGGGTATGCTGTTGATGGGCAGGGGCAACGGTTCTTACTTGGGGACCGCATTGAGCAGAATTCTAATTTTAATAATTACAAAGAAGCACAAAGCGGTCAAACAATCATCCGGGTTTATGGTCTTAACGACAGCAAGAGCTTTAAGGACTATCGTTTCAACCACTCTGTCAGCGTCAATAGCCCCGAAGAGCATAAAAATGGTATCGTGCGCTACACAATCTTTAATGACCTGAATGGGCTGATTGATGAAGTCGCTAGAGACGGCTATAGCCGTGTTTTTGAAAGCATTGAAAAGGAAAGAGGCCCTGATGGCGAACGGTACACCGAATCCAGACATTTTGATGAGTTTGGCTTTGCGCACTTATCTGAGATGCATCTTTTAAGCAAGGGGGGCCCGCTGTATACCCGTTCTACACTACAAAGTTCCATTGATGAGATTATCGCTACGCAGAGGGTTGGGGTCCATATGCATAATGAATTCCTTCCTAACGATTGGGAGGAATTTAAGGATTACCGCGGACGCGTTAGGGAAACAGATAAAGGGAATATGGTCAACGGACAGTTCATCAAGGACAAGGAGATCATTTCTACATTCAACGGTATTCCGGGGTTAATAGATGTGGCGGACAGCGCCAAGACATATTTGTTTACTAATAATCAACTGGAAAAGGAGCCCATTGACGAAAGCTATTTGATGACAGCGCATGGGGACGTCATCGGGGACATTAACAGGGTTGATGTAAAGGCTATTTTCAATGGGGTCAAAAAAGTCCGTTATCAGGGGACCCAGCATGAGACTGATGAAAGAGGCAATAAAGCGGATGTCAATTATCAGGAAGTTCGCGAAGCCAGGGGCAATGTTAATGAACATCATATAGGAACAGGCGTCGGCCGCGACTTTATTCCATATTTTAATGAATACTTCTTCTATGAATTTGGTAAGGGTGCTCAAGGACAGCCGAACTTAGGGTTATATGATATTGCTACAAAATCAATCAGAACAATTCTAGAGGATGGCAGAGAACAGATTTCTTCCTATGCGAACCATACGGATATTAACAACGGGAATATTTACTATAAAATTGTCCGTGGGATTTCCTCGCACGTGTTGCCGCAGAATCAGGAAGACGTGTATTCAGATTTGCAGAATTTAGTTTTTGCTAAAGACGCAAGCGGCCATCGTCAATACTTCAAATTCGAATTCCCCATAGATCGCTTAGAAGAGGTCAAGAATGTCCAAGGCTGGTTAGTGGCGATGTTATCTGATTTCCATAAGGTTGATCCTCAGACAGATCTGCCTACGGGTACGCCGGATTGGGTCACCATCAACCATATTACCAATAGGCACATGGATGCCGTACCCACATCGAGCACGACGTTCAGGTATTCCGAGTCTAAGGGTATAGATGAATCGAAATATAATTATGTTTATGAAGGTGTGGCTAAACTCAATAACTTGACCATCGAAACGGATTTGGGCCGCAAAATCCTCGGGTACGACATTAACGACCGTCGTTATGGGGATTCGTATATTCATACCGGTTTCTTATTCGATGGCCGCCATTATTTTGATGAGTATAAGGGTAAACCATCCGAACCCAATCATATTCGCATGTATTATGCGGGCAATGAGTTACCCAAGATTTCTTATGGTATTAATGAAAATGCTTCTCGTGAGTTCTGGCGTTATTACACCAGAGACCTATTATCTCAGAATGGGCATAACTATATTGTCATCCGTGAGATCGATCCGTTGATCCACCCTGTCAAAGCTTACATTTATCCGGAGTTAAGCTGGACAGTCTATCGTGATGGTCAGATCATAGCGGTCTCTGATAAATGGAATTTCTCAGCGGAACGGTACAAAGGGGTCCGTAATTTCAATGAAGACGCACAAAATAGCGCTCCGGCCAGAGTTGCCCGTATGCAAGATGACGCAGTTAAGGAAGCCAAACAAATGGTGGCATTAGTTGAGCATAAGGGCAAGCCAGTAGTCCCAAGCGAAGTATCTGAGCAGGATTTAAAACAAGCCAACCATAATCGCTGGGATAGGATTTTATTAGACAACGGGTTACCGCTGGCAACCATCTTTGTAGCTATCTTGGGGGCAATTGCCGTTTGGATAGGGTTGTTCTTTACTGTCAGACGGACAAATGTCAATTCAGCTAACAAAGAACGCCTTGTCCAGATATTCTCAAGACACGATGCGAGTTTAATTCTGTCCCATCGTTCTAAACACACGGCTCCGTTTAGGAATTTAGTTGATGTGATTGAAGTGACACGTGACGCTAAAAAAGCCGGTCAGTTTAGAAAGTGGCTGATGAGCACCAAGGTGACCTTTACAGAGAAAACCGGAGGGATCACCCAAAAAGAGATTGACCAATTAGCCCAGGTTAAATTGCAGGATGTGGGCAGCAACGAAATTCTTAAAGAGGCAAATACACAGATACAGGATTTCGTCACATCCAAATTGTTAAATGAAAATGAAGTTGAACAAATCATACATGATGTGGCAGGGCAATTAAGGGCGGACGTATTACCTAAAGACATGGTATTGCCGCGCATCTTGGCATTGCTTCTGCGCAAGGCTTATTGGGCAGAGGATGGCTCCAGGAGACCTGAGGCTGAGAAAAAAGTACGTAAGGCCGTTGAAAATATTATTAATAAGATAGGCATGCAACTCCCCCATGAAAAATATTATATCGACGACATTGTTTCTGAGATCTTTAACGTCTTGCCCAGAGAGTTTGTGTATCTGAAGACCAAGGGGAGTTTTGACGACGGTCTTCGTACTGTTTTAAATCAGAATTTGTGGGTTTTGGACCATAACTCTGAGCACACGTTAGCAGCGTTGGAAGATTTTGTTATTAAATACAAGGTGTTGTATACCGCGATCCCATTCTTCTCGACCCATACACCGGTGATTAATTGGTTTGCTCAGGCAATCAAGAAGTTAATCAATAACAACCAGGCTTCATATGTTATGCCCTTCCTAAAAGCCCATCGCCTGTACTGGTTCCAGGTTCTTAAATTCCAGATGGATGGTATTTGGGAATCGATGAGGGATGATCGTCTGGATGGCATTTATTATGGTTCTTCCATGTATTCTGTGGATGAATTTAGCGTGGAAGTTACGATTGATGGTTTAATAGCAGCGCTTAGAGATAGAGGCATTGATATACCGGCAGGTGAAGGGATTAATTTTATTAATTATAACATATTGAGAGATAAGGAGTTATATAAGAAATACCAGAGCATAGATTTGACGGATAAAGACCGGGATATCATAGCCCGTATAAAGGATATTAATACTACTGAATTAATAACGTTCAATCGGAGCTTAATTGATCGAGGGGATCCACGAAGATCCCCTAAGGACCTTTATTATGACAACAAAAAAGCCGGAGTCAGGGAATTTGCAATTACCTGGGAAGAGTTCCTGGATCTTTTCCGTTACTTATTGGCTATTGATGATAGAGGAGAAACTATCTCGCAGGATGCAAGGTATAAGGAGCTAAGGGCTGAAGTAGAGAAAGAATTTAAGGGGATTTACGATCTTCAGCATCCGGTTGAGTTCAATGCCGCTAAATTAATTGGGGATGGGAAAAATGGTTCAGGGATATTGAAAAAGGAAAAAATTCGACAAAAGGTTAGAGAGATTTATAAGCCATTTATTTTGTATGTGCGCGGCGAGATCTTACGTATGCCGCGTTACGATATGACACAGGGTAAAGAAAGTACCAATAGCCAATGGAAGCAAAGATGGTATAGCATCCGTGAGCAATTAAGGAAAGTCCCCGGCCTGGGCCGGATGTTTGGTTCAGAGAAAGGGGAAGCAGGGGTATTCTCATTTATCGTATTTAGATTATTGATGGATAGCCGATTCTGGGCAAACAATGGCAAGGTGAACAGGGTCCCTGTATGGTTGAGATTGGCAGGATTTGCCGCTGCCGGGGTGGCGGCTGTGAAACTCATTCCTGTTTTGACAGTCTTTGGTTTGGTTGTTGCCCTGCCGTTATGGTTAAAGGCTATTCTCCCAATCATTGTCGTGGGCCTTATGAAAGTGGCTTTATCAAAAGATTCCCTCAAAGAGAAGAGAGCCAGGTTCTTCTGGGCAGCGGTGGCAGTTGTGACCGTAGGATTCATTATCTATATCATCAATTTTGTGGCACTACATTATATGTTCATGCCGATACCATTTGTCGTCAAACTCTTTCATATACAATGGTTTTTGCCCACATGGACAAAGCCGGTATTAATCGGTTTATCAATATTGCCGTTCTACGACATGTTCTTTTTGACATTCTTAGGCATGGCCAATATTGGAAAAGCCATAGTGCGTGCTGCCATTGGGTATAAAAATCATTTCTATGATGTAAAAACATTTTCAAAAGCGATGGAACGTCTGCCAGGATTTTTAATGGATGAGGAATTCGGAGCAGATAGACAGTTTAAATTTGCGACAATTATTAAGGAACGCAACAGCCTCAAGGAATTAACAAAAGACGAGTACGCGCAGTTTATAAAATTCTTAAGGATCGTGAAAAGAGCTCTATCGGATAATGGTACAAAGTTAAGCAAAGAGGAGCGGAAGGCCTTAGAGAAGCAGGCCTTTGAAGCTCTTCCCAAGGCCCTTAAGGTAAAGGATACTGAGGGGCAAATCATTAACTTCGTATGCAAATTTACCCGCAAGGACATGGCGGCAGACCCGCAGAACATGGATGATTTAAGGACATTTAACATTCAAATCAGCGGGTTTGGTGAACAGCCTTTCCGAGACTTTAAAGGCATGAATTCAATTGATAAAAACAACAACGCCATTATGACCCTTATCGGCATGTTGGCATCTTCTTATTCTGATTCGTGGGAAATTCTTGTCACCCGTTCTGTAAAGGAAGGGATATTTACGAAAGAGCAGGGTGACGAATTGCTCTTGTTAACCAAGGAGCCGGATCGTATTTTGAAACTTTTTGATGGGACTATTGAGAGATCAAGGTTTATTAAAATTGGTTCAAATGGGGAGAAAATATTAGAGCAGTTAATTAATAAAAAGGAATTAATTAATAAGGACCATTTCTTAGAAGAAATTTCTCCGACAGAGGTGCGTTTAATTCAAAAGATTAAATTAGACAAGAAAGATGAAGAAAAGGTGCGTGTAATTGCTGGCAGTGATTTCGATGAAACTTGGAAAATTTTGCAGGGGTTGAGGGCTGCCAATATCGCGGGACCTAATGAAATTGCAAGAGGACAAATAGAAGAATGGGCAATGTATCATGCCCAGTCTGGGTATATCAATATGAAGTCCATTCTACAGCTTCGGGATGTTGTATATCCGTATTACATTAAGAAATTCACAGGCATCACTGATGCACGACAGATCCGAGCATTGGCCCATCAAATGGTCCAATTTACCTATGTGTATGATTTAAAGGTCAGACAAATTGAAGAGCATTTTAGAAGTAAGAATCCAACCATAGAAGGTCTCAATATATATTTTATCGTCAGACTATTGAAAGAGGGAACAGTTAAGATGCCTGACACGCTCCCATTCGAACTTAAGAAATTTGTAGAATTTTTAGTAGCAAAGGATATTGACATTTCAACCGGAGCAGAGTCAAGTAATGGGGCTGTCGTAAAAAGTATTTTTGAAAAAGAATTTTTTAATGGGAACATTATTTTTGGTTGGCTAAAGGGACAGGGCTATTTTGAAGACAAAGAAGGGGTAGAAGGTAGCTACCACTATCCAAAGCCGTTAACAGACGCCATGGGGATTGCTTTAAAGAAGGAGTTCCCTTCTGATTATGCACGAATTTGGGATATATTGCAACAGGCCCGCAGGGCGAATATTATGGGTAAAACACTTGTCCATGATGCTAAATATGCTAGCTGGATGGGGCATATGCAGAATATTCGCACCGAAATTCTCATGTCCATGGATTGGGACCATATCCATCCGTTAAGCGAAATTTGGAGCCTTCCTAATGTGGGGATGGAATTCGCCACAGACTCCACTCTTACCGGCGGCCCATACAACACAGAAATATTCACCAGACCGTTGTCTTCTGTCGCGGATACCATGGGTTATATGGAAGAAGGATGGTTAGACGGGGAACAGCCGGTCAAGGACACCGTGGATGCGATACTATTTTATGGTAAAGGCTTCAAGCGTGTTGGCGCTCTCCGCAATCATGAAATGCTCTCAGGTGACGAAAGCGTTCAGGAAGACGCCTTTGGGCTAATGAAATCTTTAAGCCGCGGGGCCAACACCTACACCTTCCATTATTATCGATCCAAAAAAGGATTGTCTAATATTGTGCGCGCGGCATTGGATCCTTTGAAAAAGTGGTCCGGAGACTCTTCCGAAGCGATCCGTTTTGTTGCCGCTATCAAGTTCTTCCTCAGTAAAGATGTTTCCTGGCCGAAGAAATTAGGGAACCTTGTCAGCTGGATATTCTATATGAAAAAGCCATCGGTCAAGAGAGTCACGATCCAAGCCATTATTATTTACTATGTGTTAAATCTTAACCCATGGTTTGGTCTGCCTTTGGCCTTGTGGTTTGCTTGCGTTCTTGTCGGTCAGGCCATTGGTTACGGCGGCGCAGGGGTCTATTTTAAGAAATACGGCTATGCCAAAGGCAGTGTTAAATGGTTGATAGACATGGTGAGCAAACACTTTATTTTTGCGACAGGGATCATCCCGGGGTATGCCAATAGCGTTAAGAGAGGGTTTTCCGCATTTTCTAAATTTATGCGTACACCAGGCAAAGGGGATGCTCTAGGACGCGCAAAGAGCGTTATCGATAATTATATTTATTCATTTGAAGGGGTCCGTCCGGCAGCGGTGATCTTCTTATTGGTTTTACTCTCGTCATTTGACCCCATCAAAGCTACGGTTTGGGCGCCACAGCTTGCGACCGTTATTATTGGTTGGATGATGTGGATATTCCTTCTGGAACCGTTAGGGAAGATGAAACATGAGAGTAAGGCCCAGCATGCCGCCAGCGTTATTGTGACGGGCACGGCCGCCATATTGTTAGTACCTGTAACCATTTTAATGGATGTATTCAAGCTTGTTCGTAAGATGTTAAACAAGATAAAATGTCCCGAAGAAGTAAAGAATTCCAAGATCGTAAAGAGTTTCGACAAGAAATGGGACTCCCTGGTTCTTAAGGTAAAGAGTTCCAAGATTGTAATGAGTGCCAATAAGAAATTGGCTTCATTGGTTCTTAAGGTAAAGAGTTCCAATCTTGTAATGAGTGCCAACAAGAAATTGGCTTCATTGGAAGAAAAGAATCTGTGGGTTAAAGATGCGCTGAAGAGGACCCCCAGAATCAGGGATAACATGAAGAATGTTATTTATGGTTTCGGTTTAGGCTTGTTTGATGCCTTAGTTGGATTTGCAACCAGCTGGAAGTTTGGCGCGTTTGTTTCTTTGGCATGGATTGCCGCACATCCTTTGGCCTGGACCGCGTATCTGGTAGCGGCAGGTATTTTAGTAACTGTTTTTGTTTTAAGGAAATTGAGAACTAATTTCCAGACCACGGTTTATAAAGGAGCACAGATTATTATTGCAGCCAAGAAAGATATGGATGCCTTAAAAGTATTTGCTGGAATACCGGGAGACCAGGCAACAGGCTCTCAAGAAATTTATGATCCCGTATTTCCAGATAAACCCACGGGATTCCATAACACTTTGATGGGTTTTGTGGAAGGGAGAATACAGGGCTTTGCTCCGATCATTTTAGTGCTTAGGGTGCGATACTGGACAAAGATATTAGCAAAAGATTTTAACACCAAAGACAGCAAGGATGACGTCAAGCTTGCTAAGGACATGGACCGTGCCAAAGCCGAAGATGCAGCGAGAAAATTAATTGAGGATCATGAGAAAGATGTTAAGAAGTTAGATAAGGATGGAGTTAAAGCCGGTATTGACAAGGTCCTTGCTTTTTACAATATATTTGGGCCAGCTAAGAATGCCAAATGGTTAGAAACCGCCAGACGTGAAGGACGCATTTTACAAGGTGAATTTAAAGCAGCTCAAGGGGCAAGCATTACCCACAATGGCAAGCAGTATCTTTTGCTTCAGAAGGGCTTAAAGGGTCTTGATTTGTTTACTGTCTTGTTGAAATTAACTTATCAGGCAGTGCACTTAACTCCTGCAGCCCCTGTTGCCGCAGCACCTATTAAAGACCCCTCCAAGCCGCGTGAAGGCCGCACGGAAGCGGAGGTTGTGAGCGAGGCGCGAAGGATCATCATCAGCGGCGAAGTGAACGACAGCAATGTTTGGACGATAGTCAATGAGACGACACAATGGGTAGCCGCAGTATTGACGTATTATGAAGCGACTAATCAGCGAGATAAGGCAGCGAAGCTGCGTGAGTTGATCAAGGCCGGACACGTAAGGGCCGGTCCGATGGCAGCGGCGTATGGCGCAAATGTGATTGTTGAAAGACAAGAATATATCTTAATAGCCACGAACGATAATCCCACCCTGTCGGCCGTATTGGTCCATGAGAATAATGGAGAGTCCCATCAGAGGAATGAACGCGCAGAATATCTGTATCAGGCGTATGTGGACAGAGAGCATATGAGGGCCAGTTATGTGCGGGCGATGGACAGGGGCTGGAAGGTAACAAATTTAGTGCAGACAGCTTTTACCGGCGGACAGGCAAGGATGTTTGAGGCCCAGATTAATAGGAATATGTATCCGGAGGGGACGTATGTGAGAGCACAGGCGGATCGTAAAGCCAAGGCAGGGGAGAAGGTGTATGGACGCGCGTACGGCAACGGATTGGCGAACTTAGGGGTATTATGGCGTGCATTTACGGACGTGATCAGCTATGAGCATTTACCCGCAGGGTGGCATAATGTGAAAGGATTTTTAGGGAATCGGTTTATCGTAGGGTTGCATGGAGGCGGGTCATCGAGCCGTAATCCCAAGTATACGCAAGCAGGCAAGTTTAACGGGCTACTGCCGATGACGAGGGTGGGAAGAAGCGATGAAGCGGTGAGTTTACAGGAAGAATTATTAGCATCGATAGCGGTATTTAGTGAAGTGTACCCGACAGGCGTGCCGGGGTATTTGAATGTGAATGGGGATGCGATCATGACGTTTGATCCGCAAGTATTGAGAGAATTCATCAATTCGCATCCGGAGATACCGCAGGGTACGGTCATTTTATTAAGGCAGGTGCCGGCAGCGGAAGCGCCGAATTGGGGCGTGGCAGCAGTGGATAAGGAGGGTCGGATCATTCGTTTTGCAGAGAAACCGACCAAGAGTTATGAGGGGACAGAAGAAGGGCGCAAAGAGTTATTGGAGAGGGAAGGGTTATTGATTGATGGCCAGTACGTGCTGATGAATACGGCGTTTATGGTCTTAGGAGGAGAGGCGATAGTCAGATGGTTAAAGTTGGCAGGGGCGAATATAAATCGAGACGGGTATTTTGAGATAAGCTGGGATCATGGGGTAGTCAGGGAAGAGTTTAGCGTATTGGATCGCCTGATGAAGTATGGGGGAGAGCTGGATACGTTTGGTCATCTGGTGCCCGGAATGGCGCAGGAGATAGATGCGAACAAGTTTATATTTGGGGAAGTATTCAAGAAGAGTGAAGCCGGAGATCGGCTGCATAATTTAGCACGACGTTTAGCAGGAGAATATATTACCAATGGTCACGTCAGGACAGGGCTGGTGCAAGCGATAGATGCTGAGGTAAGGCAATTAGAGGCGGAGCATGAGAGAAGCAAGAGTAAAGAGGTGGCTGCAGAGGTACAGTTGTTAGGACGGGCGGCGATGTTTGCAAAGATCATGGAAGTGTTAAGAGAAGAAGGCACAGGAAGAGTGTTATGGGGAGCGCAGATCAAAGGGGAATGGCTGGATACGGGCAGGACGGATGAAGAACAGGATATTATTTTAGGCAGTAGTGAACGGGCCAGGGAGATGGGTAGGGTATTTGGGATAAAGAATAGAATAGGGGCCGTAGGGCATGTCGGGCATGGGTATGAGAGTGTGGTAGAAGGAACAGATGTAGAAGTAGCGGAGGATTCAATACAAACTCGGTCGTATATTAGTGGTGGTAAGGTGAAATTAGCCAGCGGGAGCCAAGTGTACTTGGTGGGATGGAAAGGGGATTTGGAGTTAGAAGAAGGGTCAATGATGAGCGAAGGAGCGGTCAGCGATGAAAATGATAATGGATGGGTGGTGCAAATACTGTGGAATATCCATGATTCGCCTAAGGATAGCAGAAGCCATTATGGGTATGAATTGAAGAGATGGCTGGCTCGTCTGAAAGTGAACATTACAGATGTATTACCAGAGGAGGAAAAGAACCAGGTATTAATGAACGCGAAAATATTCCCTGGGGTGAGTATGGGGATGATGCAGCAGGGGATGCCGACAGATGAGCTAGACAGAGAGATATTTGAAGCATTACCGCAGATATGGAGGGAGCTACAACGGCATGAAGGGAAGATGCCGCAGGCGTGGTATAAGGCGTTAGGTGCGAAGAGAGTATTTTCGATGAGCGATATATATGAGCATGCAGATGCGGGGTTGTTTGCGAATAGAAGAGCGGAAATAAGGGAGAAATTAAGATTGGCAAAGAATGCGCAAGCAGCAGCCCAAGTTGCCCAACAGAATGGGGATCCATCCAAGCCGCGGGAAGGCCGCAGTGAAGCGGAAGTCGTTGCCGAAGCGACAAATATCATCACCAGCGGCAAGGTAAACGACGGTCATGTTTGGACGATAGTCAATGAGACCACACCATGGGTGGCAGAAGTGTTGACATACTATAAAGCAACATATCAGCAAGACAGGGCAGCGAAGCTGCGGGAGTTGATCAAGGCCGGACACGTAAGGGCAGGCCCGATGGCATCAGCCTATGGCGCTCACGTGATTGTTGAAGGGCAAGAATACATCTTAATAGCTACGAACGATAATCCCACCCTGTCGTCTGTATTAATTCATGAAAATAATGGGGCTAGCCATCTCCAGAATGAACGCGCAGAATATCTGTATCAGGCGTATGTGGACAGAGGACATATGACGGAAAGTTATTTGCGTGCGATGAGGGGCGGCTGGAAGGTAACGAATTTAGTGCAAACAGCCTTTACGAGCGGACAAGCGAGTATGTTTAGGACCCAGATTAATAGGAGTATGTATCCTGAGGGGACGTATGTGAGAGCACAGGCGGATGGGAAAGCCAAGGAAGGGACGAAGGTGTATGGACGCGCGTATGGCAACGGATTGGCAAACTTAGGGGTGTTATGGCGGGCATTTTTGGATGTTATCAGCTATGAGCATTTACCAGAAGGCCGACATAATGTGAAAGAATTTTTAGGGAGCCGGTTTATCGTAGGGCTGCATGGAGGCGGGTCATCGAGCCGTAATCCCAAGTATACGCAAGTGGGTAAATTTAACGGGATACTGCCAATGGCGAAGGCATGGAGAAGTGATGAAGCGGTGAGTTTACAGGAAGAATTATTAGCGCCGATAGCGGTGTTTAGTGAAGTGTACCCGGAAAGAGTGCCGGGGTATTTGAATGTGAATGGGGATGCGATCATCACGTTTGATCCGCAAATGTTGAGAGAGTTTATCAACTCGCATCCGGAGATACCGCAGGGTACGGTCATATTATTAAGGCAGGTGCCGGCAGCGGAAGCGCCGACTTGGGGCGTGGCAGCGGTGGATGAGCAGGGACGGATCATCCGTTTTGCAGAGAAGCCGACTAAGAGTTATGAGGGGACAGAAGAAGGGCGCAAAGAGCTGTTGGAGAGGGAAGGATTTTTGGTAGATGGCAAGTATGTGCTGATGAATACGGCGTTTATGATATTAGGAGGAGAGGCGATGGTCCGCTGGTTAAAGTTGACGGGAGCGAAGGTGGATCGAGAAGGGTATTTTGAGGTACATCGTAATTGTTGGGTAGTTAAGGAAGGGCGTAGTGTATGGGATCGACTGATGAGGTATGGAGGAGAGTTGGATACATTTGGTCACCTGGTGGCAGGGATGGCGCAGAATGTAGATGCGAGCACGTTTATATTTAAAGAAATATTCAATTCTCAGCAGTATGGGGCAGGACATCGATTACATAATTTAGCACGACATTTGGCAGCAGAATATATTACGGACGGGCAAATTAAGTCAGGTCTGGTGGAAGCGATAGATATTGAGGTAGAGAAATTGGAGGCAGAGTATGAGCAATCCAAGAGAAACTTGGTGTTAGGCGAGGTGCGGTTATTAGGAAGAGCGGGTATGTTTGCGAAGATGATGGAAGTGTTAAGAGAAGAAGGGCCGGGAAGGGTGTTATGGGGAGCGCAGATCAAAGGGGAATGGCTGGATACGGGCAGAACAGATGAAGAACAGGATATTATTTTAGGGACAAGTGAGCAGGCCAGGGAGATGGGGCGGGTATTTGGGATACAGAACAAGATAGGCTCGATAGGGCATGTTGGGCATGGGTATGAGAGCGTGGTAGAAGGAACAGATGTACAAGTGGCAGAGGATTCAATACAAACTCAGTCGTATATTAGTGGTGGTAAGGTGAGATTGGCCAGTGGGAGCCAAGCGCATTTGGTGGGATGGGAAGGGGATTTGGAGTTGGCAGAAGGGTCAGTGATGAGCGAGGGAGCGGTCAGCGATGAAAATGATAATGGATGGGTGGTGCACAGACTGTGGCATATACAAGACTCCCCGAAGGATAGCAGAAGCCATTATGGGTATGAAATAAAGAGATGGTTGGCTCGTCTGAAAGTGAATATTACAGATGTATTACCAGAGGAAGAGAATAAGCAGGTATTAATGAATGCAAAGATATTCCCTGGGGTGAGTATGGGGATGATGCAGCAGGGGATGCCTGTAGATCAGCTAGACAGAGAGATATTTGAAGCATTACCGCAGATATGGAGGGAGCTACAGTTGCATGAAGGGGAAATGCCGGAGGCGTGGTATAAGGCGTTATGTTCGGGGAGATTGTTCTCAATGAATGATTTATATGACCATGCAGACGCGCAGTTGTTCGCGCAGAGAAGAACAGAAATAAAGGAGAAATTAAGATCGGCAAAGAATGCGCGAGCAGCAGCCCAAGTTGCCCAACAGGATATGGATACATCCAAACCGCGGGAAGGCCGGAGTGAAGCGGAGGTCGTTACCGAGGCGACAGGTATCATCAGCAGCGGCAGGGTAAACGACGGGCATATTTGGACAATAGTCGATGAGACGACACCATGGGTGGCGGAGGTATTGGCGTATTATGAAGCGACTAATCAGCAAGAGAAGGCAGCTAAGCTGCGTGAGTTGATCAGGGCGGGGCATGTGAGGGCAGGCCCGATGGCAGCGGCGTATGGCGCGCATGTGATTGTTGAAGGGCAAGAGTACATCTTAATAGCTACGAATGATAATCCTTCCTTAGCATCCACGTTGGTGCATGAGACTAACGGCGGGACGCATCAAGAGAATTTAAAGGCTGAAGATAGATTTACATTTTCCGAATATGTGAGTTCATTTAAAGGGGAAGTGCCTTTGTCTTTTGAGAATTTATCCCTGGCAGAGGTCCAAGAAGCGGTTATTCCCGGATGGCCCGGCTATCAAGATTACAGAGGGCAGATTGCGAGATTATCGCAGGAGACCAAGGTCTTCTTACTTTTGCCGTCTTTGGTGGATAGTTTATATAAACGATTATTCCGGTACAGTTTGCATATGGTGTACGGTCTGGCCTATGTTCGTCAGCTTGCGCCTGAACGTCGACGTGCAGTGTTGGCAGAAGTAATGAGTCTGGATGAAGACCTGGGGCAATGGCTGTCGTCACATTATAATATGAAGATCCCCGAATTACTCAGATCCATTCACCGGAGTCATCCGACATACAGCACGGTGCATATGGAGGGATTACAGAAGTTTGTGGAGTTAAGAGACCGTTTGATCGGGCGCAGCCGTTCATTAAGGGTGGCTGCAGAAGCCTTGATTGATCAGCAAGGCGATGAGGGGTATGCACAGATCATGGCATTTATTGTATCCAACGAGGCCTTCCGTGAAGTTCTCTTTGGGATACGTCCGGTGGCCTTGATGGACATTGCTCTTGAGCCAGGGCAGATTAAGGTATTGCAGGAGTTAATCTGGGGGATACGGCAGGTGGAAGGGTTAAACATCAATCTTTTACGTGTAGGAGGCAGCCAATACTATGTTTACGATGAATATCAGCTTAAGCGTCGTTCACCTAAAGAGATCCGTCGGTATACGGTAACTAAGGAAGGCTTGGAGCATAAAATACGGTTAGATTTGACACGCCAGGCAGGGGTTTATTATGATTTGACCCGTGAATTCCGGGAGGCTTCAAAAGTAGAAAAACGTTTGATGGGTACGTTAAGTTCAGCGATCCTTTTAGGTAATGAGGATAAAAGATTTTGTTATTGGGATAATGAGGAGAAGCTATTCAGGGCAGGGGCATTAGCCGGGAGATTATTTAGCCTCAGTCCTTCTAAGGTAGACGTCAATACAACAGCAACCATTAACCGTGAAAAAGCTTTATTATCGCAATTGAGCTCTGAATTGGAAGCGGAGACTATATTCAACAATCGCATACCGCAGGTGATCATCGATGATTCAACGCCGGAGATATTCGAGGCGAATGCGCGGCATCTGGCGGAGTTATCGCTTAAATACGGGGTAGAGATCATCCATTTATCAGCCTTAGACCGGGCGATACATCAGCGTCGCTTTGCCATGCATGTGGCAGAAGAATACCAAAAGTTCATTGAGGCAGGACATTTGCCGGATGGGATACGGGCGGTATTGGGGAGTCGGGGTGTGCTTAAAGGGGATGTGTTAAACAAAGAAGCTTTTGTGGAGTATTTGGAGAAGAACGTGTTCAACCACATCTCCGGTGTGCGTAATTATACGGTATTGATAGTGCAAGCCCTGGTGCGGTTGGGGATGTTGGCACGTGGGGATGTAGTGATGAGCATGGACGACGATGCGCCGCCGGAGACGTATCTGTTAAAGCGGAAGGTGACAGCGCCGGGCTATGAGGACATAGCAGAGTATAGCAGGGATGCGATTATGGCGAAGCGTTATGAAGCCAGAGCAGGAATGATAAGGCAGCTTTTGGCAGAGGCGTCCAAAGCATTAGGACGGTCTATAGCCAGTGAAGAAGATCTGTACTCGTTGCTCGCAGAAGACAGCAATTACGATCAGCTCAAGCCTTTATTGCATAAATATTTTGCTTATTCACGGGAGGGAGCGAGAGGCTTTATTCCGCAGGCGATGGGCGAGATTACACGGATGTCTGATCGGTATGTTGGGCCTAAGGAATTAAAGATCACGCAGCAGCGTTACGAGTCATTGCAGACACCGTTACCGGAGTACATGGTCATGATGAGCGATTTTGTGTATCCGCGGCCGCGTACAGAGAAGAAAGACGACACATTCATGGTGATGCCGGTGAATATATTTGCAGCAGCAGGATTGATCGGCCGCAAGGTGAAGGAGACGAATTTGGCGATCATGTACGGGGACTTGCGCGGGACGATGGCCAACCCGATCAAAGAAACGCAGTATGCGTTAGGTTCGCCGATGGATATAGCGGATAAAACGATCACGTACGTTGCGTATCCGTTTATATTGGACCAGGACAACTCAGGGATAGCGGCATTTTTACGGTTCTTAGAGCAGCAAGAGAAGATAAGCCGGAACCTGCAGCACATTGATCAGGCGGCGTTGATATTGGGAGGCGTGGGAGGATTTGTTGCGGACACGTATGTTATTTTCAACCGAGCGGTATTTGATAATACTTATACATCCCCGTCGATTGGGAGGGCATTAAGGCTGGAAGAGCCGCCCTACATTAAATGGATACGCAGCCCGATTGCGAACGGGGAGTTATGTGTGGCGTATTCGACGGTAGCCGGGGCGCAGCAGCGGGAGATCGGGGAGCGGATGTATGTGATTGCGCAGCAAGATTACGATGAGGTCGTGGGAGGATTTGCGAGATCATCCTATGAAGAAGCGGTGCGGGTATTTTATCGTGAGAACGCGAATGTAGAAACAGAGAGCGAGCGCTACCGGATGTTAGGGGCGGGCTACATCTGTGAAGCGCAGGGAGCGCTGGTGAAAGGTGAAGAGCGCGCTAAGCTGCTGGAGATAAGGAAAGTCAGGGCGATGCTGGCAGGCGAGTTGGGGCGGCAGATGATGCAGATGCAAGCGAAGCTTAACACAGCGGCAACCCAGGCAGAGAGGGAACATCTGCAGGCACAGATCAATACGATGGCGGCGATCATGGTGCAGTACGCGCATATTTTCTATTTGTATCACGCGAAGAATTTCGGTAAGGATGATTACGGTCCGCGCAATCCCGATGAAGATTATTTTTATTCCATAAGGGTCAAGGGGACGACATTGACTTGGCAAGCGGTTGTTCCTGAGCTTGTTGTGAGTGAACACAGAGGGGTCAAAAGCTGTATTAGCAGTAAGTGGAACAGGCTGGAGGGTAAGCGAGGGACAATCTCGCTAGATGATTGGAAGTCCGGGGAAGCTTTGCAGGTGGAAGACAATCGATGGATTGTGCTTGAGAAGTTCCCGCAAGAGGGCGTTAAAGCGATCGTGCCGGCGGTGGTGGATAATTTTGCGGATGACTACATTGCTTCTATAGAGAAGAAGGCAGGGGACCAGATAGCGTCAGACGGTGAATTGATCATGCTGTGGCCGGATGTGTTAGAAGGTTTAAATGGTTGGCAAGAAGACAATCCATTTAGAACGCAGGAAAAGAGTCTGTCGGTGGAGACGCTGACCCGGCAGGTAGGCGAGGAATTAGCGGCAAGGTTAAACGAGATCAATGCCATCATAGACAGCGGCGCCAGCAGGGCAGAGTTATCAGAAGAGCAACGTGTCCGGATCCGAGTTATTTTAAATGAGCCGTGGGTAACGCCGCAGACGCTCAGTAAGATAGAACAAGCCAGCAGTTTAATAGGGGCTAAGTCACGAGCGGTAGCAGATTTAAAAGGCAGGGAAGGGGTATTAAAGAAGAACTTGCGGCTGGTGCATTTACCTGATGACCCCTCCAAACCGCGCGAAGGTAAGACGTCAGCAGATGTTGTTGCGGAAGGGAGTGCATTAGTTAAGGGCAAGGCTGTGGATGGCGCTAACTGGAGAACGATCCACGACGAAAGGGATCCATTAGTGCAGACGGCATTCGCGTACTATGAAGCAAGAGGCCAGACAGCACAGGCAGAGCGTTTACGTGCGATCATTGCGGCAGGGCGGTTACGTGCCGGTCCGATGGCCACAGCGTATGGTGCAAACCTGACACCAATAACCGCACCAGCCCTCTTTACTACTGATGCTGATCAGACGCCATGGATATTGATCGCTACCAATGATAACCCCAATCCTTTCGCCGTTGTGGTACATGAGAATAATGGTGGAACGCATACAGAGAATGAAGCGGCTGAAGCGGGTTATGTTAAACATTTAGTAGCTAAGGTTGAAGAGATAGAAAGTCGTCTTTCGGGTCTATCAGGGAGCAAGAAAGAAGATGCCTTGAAAGAAGAAGGTTGCCGCTGGAAATGGAGTGACCTATTGCCAATTTTAAGTTTAGATCAGGAAGTCAGTGGTAAAGTTGCGGATACTTTGAGCGAAGGGATTGCTGATTTAGTACCGGAAACATTCCATGGTTACGAGAAGCGGGAAATGAATACTCATTTTGAATTAGACAGGGGAGAAACGGCGTTGCTAATGCCTCTTATTGCTGATTTTATTAATTCTAGCAAGGGCAAGGTTAAAATTCATGAAATGGGGGTTTCTGTAGGGGCCATTACCTATAAATACGCCCGTGCGCTGGCAAATTTAGGATTAGCGCAAAGGGTAGATTATATTGGTTCAGATTACCTTATGCATTGTCGATTGGTTTGTCTGCCTGAATCGGGGATAGAGGCCATATATAGTAGCGAGGGTACATTATTATGGTTACGTGGCCAAGGAGAAGTTATAAGCAGAGCTCGTCGTAGCACGTATGGTCATTCAGGGCGGGAATTGAAGGAGGGGCATTATTCAGTAAAAGTAACTGCAAGCACGGAGATACCAGAAAACTTGACAGAAGCGCTAATTTCTAAATATAGAAGAGGAGAATTCATTGCTTTTGATAGGTATAGCAGAAGATTATTTATGGGATCCAGGTCTTTATTGGGGTCATTAAATTTTGCTGAACAGGATATTTCTAAGCCCGTAGCGGTTAAGTCGGATGTCATTGTAGTAGCCAATGTATTGCCGCATATTCCAGAGCCTATGATACGCAGAGCCTTTGTTAATATTATGCAAAGTCTCAATGAGGGGGGCATTGTTATTGTTATGGAAAGCAGCAGTGAGCTTCCTTCAGCTGCTTTATTTGAAGTTTATAGAAGAGCTAAAGACCGCGTTTATTTAGAAAAATCGCATGGTTTAATGGAAGAATTGACCAGATTATGTACAGCTTCCGGACGTAAATTAACGGACGAAGAGATAGAAAAATATTCTCTGGAAGGTAGCTTCCTTGGGCTCTCACCTAGACTGCTTCCTAGTATGTGGCTGGGGGATAGTGTGAATTTATCCGATAGCATTATCCCTGAAGATGCTCAATCCATAGAAGAAGTCATGCGATGTCTTGGGGTGTTTCCGTTAGGCACTTTACCGAAAGAATTTTTAGGGTTGGCCAGGGGAATTATTAATGGCAATACAATAGAAAGATATTATTTGGCTCAGCAACCTGCAGGGATTATTGATTCGGGTACTAAGAAGTTACTAGCTGCAAGCATGGTTATAAATACAGAAACTAACTGTGTCCCATTATCGGATACTCTGTATAAAGTTATTCTCAGTTCTCAAGCAGATGAAGGGGAGATCACAAGACAAGTTGTTCAATATACCAAGGTTTGGAATGTCGAAGCTTTAAAGAGAGTTGTAGAACAATTGCATTCTGCAGTTCTCCGCCTACGGTCTCAATTAAAAGAAAAGTCTCTTATTGAATGTACTGATGCCTTCCTTAGGAGAGCGTCTTGGTTGTGCGTACAGTGGGGTATTCCTGTAGTCCGACGTTCCTCAGACCCATCCAAACCGCGGGAAGGCCGCAGTGAAACAGAAGTGGTTGCCGAGGCGACAGGTATCATCAGCAGCGGCAGGGTAAACAACGGACATATTTGGACAATAGTCGATGAGACGACACCATGGGTGGCGGAGGTATTGGCGTATTATGAAGCGACTAATCAGCAAGAGAAGGCAGCTAAGCTGCGTGAGTTGATCAAGGCGGGGCATGTGAGGGCAGGCCCGATGGCAGCGGCGTATGGCGCGCATGTGATTGTTGAAGGGCAAGAGTACATCTTAATAGCTACGAATGATAATCCTTCCTTAGCACCCACGTTGGTGCATGAGACTAACGGCGGGACGCATCAAGAGAATTTAAAGGCTGAAGATAGATTTACATTTTCCGAATATGTGAGTTCATTTAAAGGGGAAGTGCCTTTGTGTTTTGTGAATTTATCCCTGGCCGATGTTCCGGAAGCGGTTATTCCCGGATGGCCCGGTTATCAAGACTACAGAGGGCAGCTTGCGAGATTATCGCAGGAGACCAAGGTCTTCTTACTTTTGCCGTCTTTGGTGGATAGTTTATATAAACGGTTATTCCGGTACAGTTTGCATATGGTGTACGGTCTGGCCTATGTTCGTCAGCTAGCGCCTGAACGTCGACGTGCAGTGTTGGCAGAAGTCATGAGTCTGGATGAAGACCTGGGGCAATGGCTGTCGTCACATTGTAATATGAAGATCCCCGAATTACTCAGATCCATTCACCGGAGTCATCCGACATACAGCACGGTGCATATGGAGGGATTACAGAAGTTTGTGGAGTTAAGAGACCGTTTGATCGGGCGCAGCCGTTCATTAAGGGTGGCTGCAGAAGCCTTGATTGATCAGCAAGGCGATGAGGGGTATGCGCAGATCATGGCATTTATTGTATCCAACGAGGCCTTCCGTGAAGTTCTCTTTGGGATACGTCCGGTGGCCTTGATGGACATTGCTCTTGAGCCAGGGCAGATTAAGGTATTGCAGGAGTTAATCTGGGGGATACGGCAGGTGGAAGGGTTAAACATCAATCTTTTACGTGTGGGGGGCAGCCAATACTATGTTTACGATGAATATCAGCTTAAGCGTCGTTCACCTAAAGAGATCCGTCGGTATACGGTAACTAAGGAAGGCTTGGAGCATAAAATACGGTTAGATTTGACACGCCAGGCAGGGGTTTATTATGATTTGACCCGTGAATTCCGAGAGGCTTCAAAAGTAGAAAAACGTTTGATGGGTACGTTAAGTTCAGCGATCCTTTTAGGTAATGAGGATAAAAGATTTTGTTATTGGGATAATGAGGAGAAGCTATTCAGGGCAGGGACATTAGCCGGGAGACTGTTTAGCCTGGAGCCATGCAAGGTGGATGTGAATACGACGGCGACGATGGACCGGGAGAAGGCGTTAGTCTCGCAGTTAACCTCGGAGCTGGAAGTGGAGACGATATTTAATTACCGTGTGCCGCAAGTGATCATCGATGATTCAACGCCGGAGATATTCGAGGCGAATGCGCGGCATCTGGCGGAGTTATCGCTTAAATACGGGGTAGAGATCATCCATTTATCGTCCTTAGACCGAGCGATCCATCAGCGCAGGATAGCGGAGCATGTGGCAGATCAATATCAAATCTTGATTGAGGGAGGCATGCTGCCGGACGGGATACGGGCGGTATTGGAGAGGCGGGGTGTGCTCAAAGGGGATGTGTTAAACAAAGAAGCTTTTGTGGAGTATTTGGAGAAGAACGTGTTTAACCACATCTCCGGTGTGCGTAATTATACGGTATTGATAGTGCAAGCCCTGGTGCGGTTGGGGATGTTGGCACGTGGGGATGTAGTGATGAGCATGGATGACGATGCGCCGCCGGAGACATATCTGCTAAAGCGGAAGGTCACAGCGCCGGGCTATGAGGGCATAGAAGAGTATAGCAGGGATGCCATCCTGGCCAAGCGAGATAAACTCAGAGCAAAAATGATAACTCGACTTTTGGCAGAAGCGTCACAGGTGATCGGTAAGCAGATACATGGTGAAGAAGAATTTTATAGTTTATTTGCGGATGACAGCAATTACGATCAGCTCAAGCCTTTATTGTATAAATATTTTGCCTATTCACGGGAGGGAGCGAGAGGCTATATTCCGCAGGCGATGGGCGAGATTGTGCGGATGTCGAAGAGGTATGTAGGTCCGAAGGAATTAAAGATCACGCATCAGCGGTATCAATCGCTGCAGACGCCGTTACCGGAGTATATGGTGACGATGAGTGATTTTGTGTATCCGCGGCCGCGGACGGAGAAGAAGGACGACACGTTTATGGTGATGCCGGTGAATATATTTGCAGCGGCAGGATTGATCGGCCGCAAGGTAAAGGACACGAATTTGGCGATCATGTACGGGGACTTGCGCGGGACAATGGCCAACCCGATTAAAGAAACGCAGTATGCGTTAGGTTCGCCGATGGATATAGCGGATAAAACGATCACGTATGTAGCGTATCCGTTTATATTGGACCAGGACAACTCAGGGATAGCGGCATTTTTACGGTTCTTAGAGCAGCAAGAGAAGATAAGCCGGAACCTGCAGCATGTGAATCAGGCGGCTTTAATATTGGGAGGCGTGGGAGGATTTGTTGCGGACACGTATGTTATTTTTAACCGAGCGGTATTTGATAACACCTATACATCCCCGTCGATCGGGCGGTCGCTGCGACTGGAGGAGCCGCCGTATATTAAATGGATCCGCAGTCCTATAGCTGGGGGTACGTTGTGTGTGGCGTATTCGACGGTAGCCGGGGCGCAGCAGCGGGAGATAGGTGAGCGCAAGTATGTGATTGCGCAACAAGATTACGATGAAGTGGTAGGAGGTTTTGCGCGGGCATCCTATGAAGAAGCGGTGCGGGTATTTTATCGTGAGAACGGGGAGGTAGAATCGGTGAGGGATCGTTACCGGATGTTAGGGGCGAACTACATTTGTGAAGCGCAGGGAGCGATCGCGAAAGGCGAAGAGCGCTCCAAGCTGCTGGAGATAAGGAAAGTCAGGGCGATGCTGGCAGGGAAGTTAGGTGGGCAGATGATACGGATGCAGGCGAATCTACGGGCAATGCCCAATACAGAGGCAACGCAGCAAGCAAGGGAGTCGTTGCAAGCACAGATCAACACGATGGCCTTGAACATAGTGCAGTATGCGCATATTTTCCATTTGTATCACGCGAAGAATTTCGGTAAGGATGATTACGGTCCGAGCAATCTGGAGGAAGACTATTTTTATTCCATAAGGGTCAAGGGGACGACATTGACTTGGCAAGCGGTTGTTCCTGAGCTTGTTGTGAGTGAACAGAGGGGGATCCCGAGATGTATCGGCAGCCAGTGGAGCAGGCTGGAGGGCAAGCGAGGGACAATGTCTTTGGAGGACTGGAAGATCAGAGAGCCGCTGCAGGTGGAAGACAACCGGTGGATCGTTTTGGAGGAGATTCCGCAAGAGGGCTATGGCGCGATCGTGCCGGCGGTGGCGGACAGTTTTGCAGAAAAGTACATAGAATCGATCCAGAAGAAAGCGGGCGACCAGATCGCATCGGATGGTGAATTGATCATGCTGTGGCCTGAGGTGTTAGAAACCTTAAAGGGGTGGGCAGAAGACAACACATTTAGGAAGCAGGAAGGGATGCTGTCGACAGAGACGCTGACACGGCAGGTAGGAGAGGAATTAGCGGCAAGGATAAGTAAGATCAATGGGATAGTAGGCAGTGAAGAGATCCAGGCACAGATAACGGAAGAACAACGGGAACAGATCCGAGTTATTTTAAGTGAACCATGGGTAACGCCGCAGACGCTCAGTAAGATAGAACAAGCCAGCAGTTTAATAGGGGCTAAGTCACGAGCGGTAGCAGATTTAAAAGGCCGGGAAGGTAAGGTTAAAGAGAATTTAAGGAAGGGCTACAATATACCTACAGTCCAGGTTCCAGTAGCAACGGCAGAGCCAACGGAGTCCTTTATGGGTGAAGCAGTACCGACGGGGCGTATGGCTGATAAGCAACAGGCCGAGAACATTATGCGCAGGATGCTGGAAGGCCGTGTCAGTAAGGCCTTTATTGAGTTCATGTTGTCGTTACGTCCTTGGCCGGTGCATATCAGGGGCGGCGTGGTAGGGTATAGGAATGTTATCCGTATTAAGCGACGAGTAGAAGAGGCGTTACTGTTAAGCCAGGTGGTGAAGAATTTAGGGGCAGGGCACAAGGCGCTGCTTATTTATAATGCCTACAGGCAAAATGGATTAAGTGTCAGTACGGTTATTTACGTAGGGAAGGGGAAACTGCAAGGCCATCGGATGGGAGATATAGAAACCGGCGGAGAGTATAACGTTATTCATTTTGATAAGCCGTATCAATATCCCAGGAGTCAGGAGAGTGAATTAGACATCAAGGCTGAGGCTGCCGGACTCAAAGGCTATACAGTGCAAGGGGTGATTTTCACCAAGCGGGAAGCAGAGATGGGCTTAGAAGAAAGTGAACTGGCAGGGTTCATGGAAGGCTTTAAGGCAGATGATGCACAGGTGAAGATATTTACATTGGGGAGCAATGGAGCTCTTGTAGTAGCGCACGACCCTGCCAAGCCGAGGGAAGGCAAGACTGCGGCAGATGTGGTGGCGGAAGGGATTAAATTAGTTACGAGCAAGGCAGTGGACGGCGCCAACTGGAGAACGATTCACGACGACAGGGATCCATTGGTGCAGGGGGTATTGGCGTACTATGCGGCAAGAGGTTTGACAGCACAGGCCCAGCGATTGCGTGCGATCATTGCAGCGGGGAGATTACGTGCCGGTCCGATGGCCACAGCGTATGGAGCCAACCTGACACCAATAACCGCACCAGAGTTATTTACTACCGACACGAACCAGACCCCATGGCTATTGATCGCGACCAATGATAATCCCCATCCGTCCGCCGTGGTTGTGCATGAGAATAACGGAGCCAACCATCCAGAGAATGAACGGGCAGAAGAGCTGTATCAGGCATATATAGACAGAGGGCAAGCTCTTGCCCATGCGTACGCGCTTATTTTAGCCGGCGGCGGCGGGACAAGGGTGTGGCCATGGTCAACGGGCGTATTACCCAAGCAATTATTGAAGTTAGTGGGCAGCGATGAGAGTTTGGTAGAGGCTTCGGTCAAACGTGCCTTGCATCAATTAGTTCCCAGCCAAATCTATATTCAGACCATTCCACCGTTACGCCAACAGATGATAGAGACAGTAGCCAAGTATGGAGTTCCCGCAGAGAATGTGTTGGCAGAACCGGCCTTAGCGGATACAGCGGCTGCAGTTGGCTATGGGGTGGTGTCCATTTACCGTAAAGATAAAGAAGCGGTGGTAGTGGTGTTAACGGCAGACCACAAGATAGAACCTTACGAAGAGTTTTGGGAATGTTTAACGGCATCCGTTAAAGCAGCGGCGAGGGAGCCGTGGGTGGTGTGCATAGGGATAACACCTAATCGCAATGAAACAGGCTTTGGCTACCAGATGCCGGGGGAGAACACCGCTTATGCAGGGATCAAACACTTACAGAAGTTTATTGAGAAGCCGCCGTATGCGACAAGACCGACAGGGGATACGTCCGTCTCGGTAGAACAAGTGGCCCAAGAGTTGATAGAGCAGAAGGGTTGTCATTGGAATTCAGGGATGTTCATATTCAGGGCCTCAACTATGCTGGGGGCTTTTGAAGAGTTAGCTTCGGGCTATTGGCAGGGATTAAAGAGGATGCTGGAGGCAGAGGAAGAAGCATTTGATAGTGTAGCGGCAGAGGTGTTTGAAGGATTCGTGGTGTTTAAGAAGCAAGGCTCTAGTGAGCATCATATCAAGGCAGGCAAGAACTCCATTGACTTTATGATCATGGAACCGTTAAGCCAAGGGCAGTCAAGCAGGCATGCGATAGTGAGCTTTTTTGATACGAATTTCTTCTGGGAAGATGTGGGAGATTTAGGGGAAGGGTTAAGGAGGGCGAATCCGGAATTGTTAAACGCCCAAGGGAATTTAGTCATCAATCATACAGCCGCGGCAGTTGAGCTGAGCAATACCAGAGACAGCAATATTCTCATTCAGGAAGGAGTCCCTGTAAAACGAGTCGTGTTAGAGGGGCTGACAGGCGTGACGGTGGCGGTGGGTTCACATGCCCATGCGGTGGCCGTTGTACCGGTGGCGCAATCCCAGCTAGTCAAGGACATGCAGGGCCAATTGAATAAGGCAGAGGCCACAAAGCCGCATGTAGCCGGCAATGGCATAGTGAATAAGGGCAGAGGGCTTACAGCCACGCATAATGCCAAAGATGTGGTATTAAGTTCTGATGACGGGTTAGTCGCTGTGATAGGGATGGATAAGATCAGCGCAACTTGGGAAGCCGGAACGATAACGGTTAGGAATGAGGGGAGTAAAACACCATTTACCGACGGCAATAGAATTCTTTGGCCGACCCCGGTTGTTATAGCGCATAGGATGGAAACCATTGAACAGGTTCGTGAAGCAATCAATAGCGGGGTAAAAGCTTTTGAAATCGATGCACAAATGACCAAGGATGGTCGAGTAGTGGCTTTATGGGGTAAGGTGAAAGCACCGGATGGTGAGAGATTTGTTTGCGAATTGACGAAAGCAGAAATTGATCAAATTCTTGGCTGTCCGACGCTTGACCTTGAGGAAGTCTTTAAACTTGCTTCTGAAAATGGCATGGCCATTATGCTGGATACCAAGGACTGGGCTCGGGATATACCTGGCTACACGGATTTATTTATCAACAAGATGGTGGCCATGATTAAACAATATCATTTAGAAAATCATATTGTTAGCTCTGCCTTTAATGAGTATCCGCAATTATTAAAAAATAGGATCCCAACTATTCTCACTGGGGTCAGCATACCTGTTGCTGAAGATCTTGATGAGGCCACATTGAGTGGTTATGTGGCGCAGGCACGCTCGAGTCATGCGGCTATGATGGGTATTTACAGCCATAAATTAACAAGGGCAGTAGTTGATAGAATGCGCAGGGAAGGCGTAGGCATCGAGACGAGTTGGAAAGAGCTTGATCCGGTATTTATCAATCAGGTGGATGTCATTTGGGCAGATGATTACAAGACAGCTAATTATGAAGTCAAGCTTATGGAGCGTAAGATTACTGACGCAAACGTACGGAGATTTAGAAATAGGATAAAGGGATCGATCACTGCCACAGGGACCAATAAATTCTTTATTAACACAAGAGCAAAGGCATTTTATGGTTTAACCTGCATGGCATTTGTTGATCCCCAAACAGCGCTTTACCAAAAGTTAGTTGATTTACAGGCGCGCATTTTAACAGCTTTAAAAGAGAAAGGATTGGCGGACATATTCTCTTTTCTGGATCCGGGGTCATTCCATATGACGATTGGCGATATTGATCCCAGTGAGCGATACAATCTCAAAGCAGAAGCCGATGTCCCTGTGACCCAACAGCAGCTTAGCGATAGACAGGTCCAAGTGCAGAATGCATTTGCAGGGATGGGTAAGCCAGGCAGCATAAAAGCACAGGTTCGAGGTATTGGGATCAAACGTGAAGTGGCGGCATTGGTGCATTTATCAGATATCGATAGTTTAAACCGGGCGCGGTTTTTAGAAGCTAAGATCAAAGAACAGACAGGCTCTTCAGGAAGAGAATTTGTCGGTCATATCAGTTTGGCGTATTTTGTTAATTATCCTTTTGAGGATGAATCGAGATTCGACCGTGCTATAGAGGTTTTAAGAGGCTTTGAGGAAGAATTGGTGGGGGATTTCAATATCGATAATCTTGATTTAACTTATTTCTCGTCGATGAATAGGTTTATTCCTCTATTGCATAAGAATTTATTAAGCGGCGAAGTTACGGTCAATAAGGGGAATCTTGATCAGGTTAAGGCAGAGATCAAAGATCTCACCAAACCGCGCGAAGGCCGCAGTGAAGCGGAGGTCGTTGCCGAGGCGACAGGGATCATCACCAGCGGCAGGGTGAATGATGGGCATATTTGGACGATAGTCGATGAGACGACCCCATGGGTGGCGGCGGTATTGGCGTATTATGAAGCGACTAATCAGCAAGAGAAGGCAGCTAAGCTGCGGGAGTTAATCAAGGCCGGACACGTAAGGGCAGGCCCGATGGCAGCAGCTTATGGCGCGCATGTGATTGTTGAAGGGCAAGGATACATCTTAATAGCCACGAATAACAATCCTTCCTTAGATTCGACGTTAGTTCACGAATCAAATCTTGGTACGCATGAAGAAAATCTCACAGCAGAAAAAGCCTATCAGAACGGTGTGGCCACAGCAGGAAGAACACGGATTTTTGCCCATCGTGGAGCGCAGGATTTCGGTGCGCAGGAAAATACTATGGAAGCATTTAGCACAGCCCTGGAGATAAACGTAGACGGGATAGAGCTTGATACGCAGATGACCAAGGATGGAGAAATGGTCGTTTATCGTCAAAGGGACATTGCGGGCCAGCCGGTAGCTGAACTTTCATCGGCTCAAGTGAAGGCCTATAAAATGCCCACTCTGGAGGAGGTCTTCAGTCTCATTAACGGAAAAATAACTATTCACATACATCTTGTCTGGGCTGAAGGGCTGAAAGAAGAGCCGGCGAGAAAGCTCGTTGATATCATCCATAAGTATAATGCGGCCGGATGGGTGATCGTCTTCTCGGTATTTGAAAAAGACCTGGAGAATGTCAACAAGTTCGCTGCCCAAAAAGGCATGAGCCTTGTTTTAGGCACTGCAGAATCACCGGATCAGGAAGGCCTGGAGCAGGTCATTGCAAAGGCGCACAGACTGAAGGCTGGATGGGTTGGCTTTTCGATCGAAGAAACGATGGAGAATCAGCAGAAGATTAAAAGTGCTCATGAAGCAGGCCTGAAAGTCGGTATCTGGGAGAGGACCATTTCTTTGGATACTGCACGAAAGGCCTTTGCGTTGAAAGCAGACCTGATCGGGGCATTCAACCCCACAGTCCTTGAGTCAGGCGCTTCTGTAGAGTTTTCTGGTAAGAGGCTTAGAATTTTTGTGGATGGAGACGGTTATTATGATGTAAAGGATACCTGGATTTATTTAACGGGTGAAGAAATAGCTAGGATTGCGGGAGAGTTCATGGAGTTGCCGGGAGGCCGTTTAAAAGCAATTACTGAGGAAGATGAAAGAAAAGCTATAACAAAATCAATAGAATTATATTTTGCGATAGCTAAGGATAAAGGAATTTTTGATCCAAAACATTGCTGGGATTATGCCAGAACTGTTGCCGTTTTTATAAAGCTGCTTAGCGATATAGGCTGTTTAAGATTCCATCAATTGTTTGGATATGCGACTACCGCTTCTTTGGGGCATCATGTTGCTGTAGCCATTAAGGATAATGTTAGCAGTGGAAAAGGAGCCAATGAACTCAGTGATATTCATGTGCTTGATACGTGGGTAACGGCATATGGCGAACAAATTCTTATGGAAGCCATGCCTTTATGGAAGAGCCATTTTAAATTTAGCGCGTTGTATCGTGAGCCGACAGCGTCAAAGTTTTATAGCGATTTTGAGTATTGTTCAGTTGATGAATCGGCCATCACCAATGCCTCTTATGTTGACAGTTGGACGTTTGATACGCCAACGGCATATTCTCCGGTTTACCAGCGAGTGGCGATGAAATTTTATTTTCCGGATAGATATAAAGCATCGGATTGGGAACCGGCATTCCATGGATCCGGTAAAGATCCTGCCAAGCCCAGAGCCAAGCATACAGTAGCGGAAGTGATAGCCGAGGCGATAGAGATCATCACGCTCGGGGAGATCGACTACGGCAGTGCTTGGACAATAGTCGATGAGATGACCCCATGGGCGGGGGCGGTATTGGCGTATTATGAAGCGACTAATCAGCAAGAGAAGGCAGCTAAGCTGCGTGAGTTGATCAGGGCTGGACACGTAAGGGCTGGCCCGATGGGTTCGGCTTATGGCGCGCATGTGATTGTTGAAGGGCAAGAGTACATCTTAATAGCTACGAATGACAATCCTTCCTTAGCATCCACGCTGGTGCATGAGACTAACGGCAAGACGCATGAAGAGAACCTAAAGGCTGAAAATGCCTTTAGATTTTCGGAGTATGCAAAAACATTTACAGGGCAAGTGCCGTTGGATTTTGATCGTTTACCTTTGGCAGGTCTGAAGGAATCGGTAATTCCTGGTTGGCTGGGGTATGAATGGTACGGTGATAAAGTCTCAAGATTATCGCAGGAGACGAAGGTATTATTGTTAATACCGAGTTTGGTGGATAGTTTATATGAACGTTTATTCCGGTACAGTTTGCATATGGTGTACGGATTGGCGTATGTAAGGCAGCTAGCGCCGGACCGTCGGCGAATGGTGTTGGCAGAAGTCATGAGTCTGGATGAAGACCTAGGGCAATGGCTGGGAGCGCATTACAACATGAGGATCCCTGAATTAATAAAAGATTTCCACAAGAGCTATCAGGGATACACCAGGGTGCATTTGCGAGATTTAGGGCAATTTATAGAGTTAAGGGACCGACTGATGGGGCGCAACCGCTCATTAAGGGTAGCGGCAGAAGCCTTGATTGATCAGCAAGGCGATGATGGGTATGCACAGATCATGGAATTTATTGTATCGAGCCGGTCATTCCGGGAAGTGCTCTTCGGGGTGAGACCGGTGGCGTTGATGGAGATTCCATTGGGGGCCCAGAAGGTGAAGGTTTTGCAGGAATTGATCTGGGGGATGAAGCAGGTGGAAGGCTTAAGGACGAATATCATGCATGTGCGAGGGCAGCAGTACTATGTATACGATGAATATTGGGTAAAGAAGCTCTCGCCGCAGGAGATCCGTCGACACACGGTGACGAAGGAAGGGTTAGAGCAAAAGATCAAGTTAGATTTAGTGCGGCAAGCAGGGGCGTATTATGATTTGACGCGAGCATTCCGGGAATCGTCAAGGGTAGAAGAGCAGTTGATGGATACGCTCAGTCCGGTGATCCTGTTGGCGGATGGGGGCAAAAGGTTCAGCCGATGGGATGACAAGGAGAAGATGTTCAGGGCAGAAGGTTTGGCAAGGCGGCTGTTTAGCCTGGAGCCATGCAAGGTGGATGTGAATACGACGGCGACGATGGACCGGGAGAAGGCGTTAGTCTCGCAGTTAACCTCGGAGCTGGAAGTGGAGACGATATTTAATTACCGTGTGCCGCAAGTGATCATCGATGATTCAACGCCGGAGATATTCGAGGCGAATGCGCGGCATCTGGCGGAGTTATCGCTTAAATACGGGGTAGAGATCATCCATTTATCGTCCTTAGACCGGGCGATCCATCAGCGCAGGATAGCGGAGCATGTGGCAGATCAATACCAAATCTTGATTGAGGGAGGCATGCTGCCGGACGGGATACGGGCGGTATTGGAGAGGCGGGGTGTGCTCAAAGGGGATGTCTTAAACAAGCAAGAATTTGTGGAGTATTTGGAGAAGAACGTGTTTAACCACATCTCCGGTGTGCGTAATTATACGGTATTGATAGTGCAAGCGCTGGTGCGGTTGGGGATGTTGGCACGTGGGGATGTAGTGATGAGCATGGATGACGATGCGCCGCCGGAGACATATCTGCTCAAGCGGAAGGTGACAGCGCCGGGCTATGAGGGCATAGAAGAGTATAGCAGGGATGCGATTATGGCGAAGCGTTATGAAGCCAGGGAGAAAGAGATGGGTCATCTATTGGCAGAGGCATCAGAGGTATTAGGGCAACATATTGGCAGTGAAGAAGAATTCTACGGATTATTTGCGGATGATGCCAACTACGACAGGTTAAAGCCTCTGCTGCACAAATATTTTTCGTATTCACGAGAAGGAGGGAGCGGTCTAATCCCGCAGGCGATGGGCGAGATTGTGCGGATGTCTGATCGGTATGTAGGTCCGAAGGAATTAGGGATCACGCATCAGCGGTATCAATCGCTGCAGACGCCGTTACCGGAGTATATGGTGACGATGAGTGATTTTGTGTATGCGCGGCCGCGGACGGAGAAGAAGGACGACACGTTTATGGTGATGCCGGTGAATATATTTGCAGCGGCAGGATTGATCGGCCGCAAGGTGAAGGACACGAATTTGCCGATCATGTACGGGGACTTGCGCGGGACAATGGCCAACCCGATCAAAGACCCGCAGTATGCGTTAGGATCGGTCATGGAAGTATCGGACAGGACGATCACGTATGTTGCGTATCCGTTTATATTGGACCAGGACAATTCGGGGATAGCGGCCTTTTTACGGTTCTTAGAGCAGCAAGAGAAGATAAGCCGGAACCTGCAGCATGTGAATCAGGCGGCTTTAATATTGGGAGGTGTGGGAGGATTTGTTGCGGACACGTATGTTATTTTCAACCGAGCGGTATTTGATAACACCTATACATCCCCGTCGATCGGGCGGTCGCTGCGACTGGAGGAGCCGCCGTATATTAAATGGATCCGCAGTCCTATAGCTGGGGGTACGTTGTGTGTGGCGTATTCGACGGTAGCCGGGGCGCAGCAGCGGGAGATAGGTGAGCGCAAGTATGTGATTGCGCAACAAGATTACGATGAAGTGGTAGGAGGTTTTGCGCGGGCATCCTATGAAGAAGCGGTGCGGGTATTTTATCGTGAGAACGGGGAGGTAGAATCGGTGAGGATCGTTACCGGATGTTAGGGGCGAACTACATTTGTGAAGCGCAGGGAGCGATCGCGAAAGGCGAAGAGCGCTCCAAGCTGCTGGAGATAAGGAAAGTCAGGGCGATGCTGGCAGGGAAGTTAGGTGGGCAGATGATACGGATGCAGGCGAATCTACGGGCAATGCCCAATACAGAGGCAACGCAGCAAGCAAGGGAGTCGTTGCAAGCACAGATCAACACGATGGCCTTGAACATAGTGCAGTATGCGCATATTTTCCATTTGTATCACGCGAAGAATTTCGGTAAGGATGATTACGGTCCGAGCAATCTGGAGGAAGACTATTTTTATTCCATAAGGGTCAAGGGGACGACATTGACTTGGCAAGCGGTTGTTCCTGAGCTTGTTGTGAGTGAACAGAGGGGGATCCCGAGATGTATCGGCAGCCAGTGGAGCAGGCTGGAGGGCAAGCGAGGGACAATGTCTTTGGAGGACTGGAAGATCAGAGAGCCGCTGCAGGTGGAAGACAACCGGTGGATCGTTTTGGAGGAGATTCCGCAAGAGGGCTATGGCGCGATCGTGCCGGCGGTGGCGGACAGTTTTGCAGAAAAGTACATAGAATCGATCCAGAAGAAAGCGGGCGACCAGATCGCATCGGATGGTGAATTGATCATGCTGTGGCCTGAGGTGTTAGAAACCTTAAAGGGGTGGGCAGAAGACAACACATTCAGGAAGCAGGAAGGGATGCTGTCGACAGAGACGCTGACACGGCAGGTAGGAGAGGAATTAGCGGCAAGGATAAGTAAGATCAATGGGATAGTAGGCAGTGAAGAGATCCAGGCACAGATAACGGAAGAACAACGGGAACAGATCCGAGTTATTTTAAGTGAACCATGGGTAACGCCGCAGACGCTCAGTAAGATAGAACAAGCCAGCAGTTTAATAGGGGCTAAGTCACGAGCGGTAGCAGATTTAAAAGGCCGGGAAGGTAAGGTTAAAGAGAATTTAAGGAAGGGCTACAATATACCTACAGTCCAGGTTCCAGTAGCAACGGCAGAGCCAACGGAGTCCTTTATGGGTGAAGCAGTACCGACGGGGCGTATGGCTGATAAGCAACAGGCCGAGAACATTATGCGCAGGATGCTGGAAGGCCGTGTCAGTAAGGCCTTTATTGAGTTCATGTTGTCGTTACGTCCTTGGCCGGTGCATATCAGGGGCGGCGTGGTAGGGTATAGGAATGTTATCCGTATTGAGCGACGAGTAGAAGAGGCCATACTGGTGAGTCAGGTGGTGAGAATTGAGGGCAGGGCACAAGGCGCTGCTGATTTAGAATGCTTACAGGCAAGATGGATTAAGTGTCAGGACGGTTATTTACGTAGGGAAGGGGAAAATGGAAGGCTATCGGGATGGGAGATATAGAAACCGGCGGAAAGTATAACGTTATTCATTTAGATAGCCGTATGAATATCCTAGGAGTCAGGAGAGTGAATGAGACATCAAGGCTGAGGCTGCCGGACTCAAAGGCTATACAGTGCAAGGGGTGATTTTCACCAAGCGGGAAGCAGAGATGGGCTTAGAAGAAGCTGAACTGGCAGGGGGTTTACGGAAGGCTTTAAGGAAAGATAGATGCACAGGTGAAAGACATTTACATTGGGGAGCAATGGAGCTCTTGTAGTAGCGCACGACCCTGCCAAGCCGAGGGAAGGCAGCAGTGACGGAAGTTGTGTCAGAGGCCGTCGGGTTAATTCAGCCAGAAAAGCTGTCGACGGTGAACTGGACGGGCAATAATTGATGATGAGGAATCCATCGGTGAAACCGGTATCGGCGTACTATGCGGCAACAGGCTTGACAGCACAGGCCCAGCCATTGCGTGGATCATTGCAGCGGGGATATTATGTGCGTGTCCGATGGCGACAGCGTATGGAGCGGAACCTGACACCAATCCGCACCATAGTTATCTACTACGAACACTAACCAGACCCCATGGCTATTGATCGTGGCGAATGATGATCCCATCCGTCCGCGGTGGTGTGCATGAAAATAACGGATCATAAAACAAATCTGGAAGCAGAACAAGAGTTTATTGAATCTCAAAATATTCAGAAAGGCCATGATGAGCGTTGGAGGATGATGGAAGGCATCGCCGCCAGCGGCACAGAAGTGAGTAGGGCGCCGTTTCAACACATCTTTGTTAATCATGATACCGTGGTACAGTTGCGCAGGCGGAATATCACCATAGATATCAGCAGTGCCTTTGACGAGATGGGTGTATGGCAAGGCGCCAGGAACAAGGCCGATGCTTATGTGCATTATATAGGCAAGAGAGGAGTTCCGTCTGGCTACGTGGTCTTTGTCGGTAATGAAACTGACAAAGGAGGAAGGGATAGCGTATTTCGTCGGGATAACCGTACCCAAGCGATCACGGTGATCGGCGTTAATCCTCATTCAGATAAAGGTAGAAGCCCTGGAGTTGTTGAAATCGCAGCACTTCAAGAGGCAAGGGATATCACCGACACATACTGCACCTACGCCTCTTTCTGGCGATGCTTATTGAGGAGGCATGCGATAAAACACCTGCTCAAGCCCTTAAGGCAGTCCTGGAGCGTACTGGGCGCCATCAGCAAGCAGCTGACGTACAGCTGGATAAGGATGTTGCCTTAGGTTTTGATGTCTATGACAACTCTGTTAGGCCGCAACCTTAAAGATAAATCTAAGAAAGAGTCATTAAGCGTTGAGCGCAGCAAATTGCGCGATGCGTTGGTCGCGCTTTCCCGTTTAGAGTTCAAGCACAAGCCGTCTTTTCCGATAATAATGCGCCGAAGATGTGAAGAAGCGTATCCCTGATCCCTATGCGCCAAGCAGATGCTGTCGTGGAATTACCTGAGTGTTACTCAAACGGGATGACCGCGCACTTTAGCGTGGGCAACACAGGCGTATCCGTGGATAGAGAATACTCAGTTCAATTGTAATCCCCGATGCTGTTGTTGCCAAGTTACAAGAAGTCGCAGCGTACATGAAAATGAATTTGGTGACATTGAAGCAACCGGTTTAATGGGTATGTATTATCGTCGGATTACAGATACCATCCAAGCGAGAGGCGCGGGGCAGCCTTCCCGCAAGACGGCGGTTTCCTCGAGACCTTCTACGGCGGCTACGACTATTTTAGTGACAGGGACATGACCTGGCGGGAACATGAGTGCGCCGGCCGTACAACAAGCGCACGGTGATGGAAGAACCGCTTATGACCCAGGTAGCGGTGATGCCGATTGTATCCAAAGGCTATGTTAAAAAAGATGAGAATAAAGATAAACACGATCAGGCCCGGAGGACAAGGCGATAAAGATTTACTCAGGCACAGGCTAAAAAGGATGTCCGGGGGATTCAGTACAGGAATATCATGAAAATGTCCCTTGAGGATCGGCTTGAGATAAGTGCAAATAACACGGGGGACGCCTATGCCGGATTCGAATCACATTCAGAACCATGTGACGAGGGCTTCCAGGATAGCGGAGTTGATCGCCCAAAGGATGGGGCTATCCCCACGAACTATATTTTAATGGCGGCGGTACAAATACACGACGGTGCTTATACACAGCCGGATGTCGGGAAAGCCATTCAACAATACGGGGCAAGTTTTCTGGGTTGCCAGAAGAAGACAGAAAGTCCTATCCGGGTTTTGTTGATTATGCCTCTTGGCTGGCTATGAATAAAGGCCGCTCTTACGGATGCTGAAGTAAGAGCCGCGAAAGATTCTTATAATCACGGAGAAAGAGTTATTGAGGATTTGAAATATTTGGGCGTCAGATTAACTCCGGAGATAGAGGTATTCATACGCTATCACCATACGCCGGCGGAGTTTTTCAGACATCGGGAAGAATATCGGGATCAATTAGGCATTTCTCTATCAGATATAGAACTTCTCCTGAACATTCTAATCACTGCGGAGTTATTCAAGATAGGTCAAAACGTTAATATGCGGATACATGCAGGCGGAAGACCTGCGGAGAGCTTCACGCAAACATGGGCATTCTTGAGTAAGTTTTATACGCAGGCAGGGGCAGTGAGAGAAGCCCACTGAAGGACTGACTCGAATTTGATCGAGGAAAGCAATGAAACGCTTTTGAGTTTGGTAGCTCAAGCCCGGCGTACAACCGTCGATGAGGTCAAGCCGGCAGTCAAAGAGTTTATCCAAAAGGGAAATTTGGCCGACGCCTATGCCCTGGACACTCGCCGGCGGCGGCGGGACAAGGGTGTGGCCATGGTCAACGGGCGTATTACCCAAGCAATTATTGAAGTTAGTGGGCAGCGATGAGAGTTTGGTAGAGGCTTCGGTCAAACGGGCCTTGCATCAACTACTGCCCAGCCAAATCTATATTCAAACCATTCCACCGTTACGCCAACAGATGATAGAGACAGTAGCCAAGTATGGAGTTCCCGCAGAGAATGTGTTGGCAGAACCGGCCTTAGCGGATACAGCGGCTGCAGTTGGCTATGGGGTGGTGTCCATTTACCGTAAAGATAAAGAAGCGGTGGTAGTGGTGTTAACGGCAGACCACAAGATAGAACCTTACGAAGAGTTTTGGGAATGTTTAACGGCATCCGTTAAAGCAGCGGCGAGGGAGCCGTGGGTGGTGTGCATAGGGATAACACCTAATCGCAATGAAACAGGCTTTGGCTACCAGATGCCGGGGGAGAACACCGCTTATGCAGGGATCAAACACTTACAGAAGTTTATTGAGAAGCCGCCGTATGCGACAAGACCGACAGGGGATACGTCCGTCTCGGTAGAACAAGTGGCGCAAGAGTTGATAGAGCAGAAGGGTTGTCATTGGAATTCAGGGATGTTCATATTCAGGGCCGCAACTATGCTGGGGGCTTTTGAAGAGTTAGCTTCGGGCTATTGGCAGGGATTAAAGAGGATGCTGGAGGCAGAGGAAGAAGCATTTGATAGTGTAGCGGCAGAGGTGTTTGAAGGATTCGTGGTGTTTAAGAAGCAAGGCTCTAGTGAGCATCATATCAAGGCAGGCAAGAACTCCATTGACTTTATGATCATGGAACCGTTAAGCCAAGGGCAGTCAAGCAGGCATGCGATAGTGAGCTTTTTTGATACGAATTTCTTCTGGGAAGATGTGGGAGATTTAGGGGAAGGGTTAAGGAGGGCGAATCCGGAATTGTTAAACGCCCAAGGGAATTTAGTCATCAATCATACAGCCGCGGCAGTTGAGCTGAGCAATACCAGAGACAGCAATATTCTCATTCAGGAAGGAGTCCCTGTTAAACGTGTTGTGTTAGAGGGGCTGACAGGCGTGACGGTGGCGGTGGGTTCACATGCCCATGCGGTGGCCGTTGTACCGGTGGCGCAATCCCAGCTAGTCAAGGACATGCAGGGCCAATTGAATAAGGCAGAGGCCACAAAGCCGCATGTAGCCGGCAATGGCATAGTGAATAAGGGCAGAGGGCTTACAGCCACGCATAATGCCAAAGATGTGGTATTAAATTCTGATGACGGGTTAGTCGCTGTGATAGGGATGGATAAGGTGAAGGCGATCTGGAAGGATGGTGTGGTTTTGGTGGCGGCAGCACAGATGGATACCCGTTTAAGCAATAGTTCCCGAGGGGGCATTGCGATACAGTTTGGAGATGACAAACAGGGGAGTGTCAAGTGTAGTCCGACGTGGGAGATGGCCGGGTATAGGATGCAGTTCGTACAGCTTGGCGGGCAGGCGCGTATGCTCTTGCCGCAGGATTTAGGCACGGTGTATGTTAAAGTCATGACGGGCTATTTAGAGAATATTCAACGTGGGGCTTTTGCCCAGCCGTTTGCGGTTCGTTCGACACGGGTTATAGAGCCAGAGATCGTCGCTGGTCCCAAGGGGGCAATGGTAGCGGTATTTGTCAAGACCAATCAGGCGCCACAGGTTGTTAGCGATATGGACCAGATGAAGGTTCTGGGGCCAATGGCTGAGGCTTTGACATGGAAACGGGTAGATACGCTAACTTGGGCGGAAGGGTTGAAACAATTTGAAGGGATCGCCTTCTATAATTTACGTGGTTTCCAGATTCTCAATGATGAAGGCAAAGAAATCCTTTATGTGGAATTTTGGACAGCCGGCAAAAATGTGAATTGTGGTACACATAATCATAGCGACGCGCCAACGCCAGGCAATCCTGCCTTTGCCGAAATTCATTTAGGGATGTTTAACGGTACCGGCAAGGGTGGCATGGTGGATCAGAGAGGTGGTCAGGATGTATTTGTTCCTCTGCAGGAAGGTCAAGAGCATGGACCGTTTTGGATGATGGAACCAGATGGCCGTCCTAAAATGAGACCTAGTGGCGCTGTGTATTATGAGGATCATAAATGGCAGGCTGGCCCAGGTGATCTGGCCCAGGGAGAAGCTTTTGATGCGTGGGCCGCATTTGAGAGTACAGATTTGAGCCATGCTGTTATTGACACAGCAGGTGGTAATTATCCGGCGAGCATGCCTGCAAGCAATGAGCCGGACAGGACACCGACGGCCGATGAGCAGGCAAAGATATTCAAGGCTTTAGGCGGTCAAGAGGCACTGCAGGGCAGGGAGGTCATTTTTGTGATACGTCCTTCTCAGGCCTCTTCGGTAAGAACAGAGGCAGGGAAGAACAATCAATTATATGTTTATGTCAATCCGAACATTTTGCGTGGCCCGCCCGAGCAGCTTGAAATTATCTTTAAAGGCCACGAATTATTCCATATTTTAGGACAATCCGAAACTGAAGCTCGTCAATCCACCATCCGTTATCTCATCGAACACAATCTTTTGGAAAGCCACATCGCCTTTTTGCTTAATAATGATTTAGGATTAGTGCCTGAATTTGATTGGCTCATTCAGCTGTCTGCACGAAGACATGTTCAGCTGTCCCAAGCGCTCAGAGAAATCCCCCCACCGCTATTCACGGGAGCATTCGATTTATTACAAATACTTAGCCGGACTATTCCTTTATTTATTGCTAGTGGCAATCACCAAGAACGGCTTGAGTTTGAAATCAGCCATAATGGGATAAAGAATTGTTTCGATCAAGGGGGAGTGTTTGATCAGCGTTATACGAAGTCTGATACCATTCGTCAGGCGGTACAAGCTGCGGGGCAAAGGAAAGTCGTGATGTTTGGGGATTCGGCCCATGATATGCAGTCAGCACGTGATGTGATAGGGACTGTTCGTGTTGCGCGTATTGATAATAGTAACGATACGACGCATATTCAAGAATTAGGGGCGGACCATTACATTATCGATTACAGGAATATTCAATGGGACGCCCCATCGAGGACCTTGACACTAATGGATGTGCGCACAGGTCAAAGAGTAGAAATCAATAATATTGGGGCCATTGTGTTTGATTACGATGGGACACTCGCAGACAGTACTAAGACTATTGCCAAAAGCTTCGGCGCTCAAGCGGGAGAATTATTGGGACGGCCCGGTTATGATAATGAGCAGCAACAAGTTTACACCTGCGGGGTCAACGGTTGGCAATCTACGGATGGAAAGTCCAATGAAGAAAATATTAAAGCGATCTTGGAACATCTCAATGATCACCGGGCACGAAGGATCGTCAGACGTATTAGGGTCGATCTTCAGCCGCAAGCCGCAGCAAGAGAATTTTTCCAAGAGCCGTTAGTTTATTTACCTCAAGTATTGGAGCGGATCAGCTCTATACTGCAGGATTCTTTAATTCAATTCCCGCAAGAGGTATACGTTGTTCGTGAATTTTATAATGCGCTGGCCTCTCAATCTTTATCTGTTGTGAATACCGAAATCAGCCAGACACTACAGATTTTAGCCACACAGTCGAGGACCTTTAATTCTTGGATAGCACGCGGGGTCATTTATGCACGGCAGTTTGCTGTGACAGCTGCTGGCGAACATATGCTGACGCAAAAAAGTCATAGCGGCATAGATACACGGGCTATACCTATGACTGTGGGGATTGCTTCAGGTGAAGGTCAACCAGGGCTTTATGACCGCGGTTGGGAAGGTTTGAAGAAATTAGCCGGGAATATTCTTGACGGGTTTATTGGTGCGCCGGATGTGCTCAAAGCTGTTTATGAGCGTACGGTGCTTTATGTGATGGTGCATGGCTTCTTACCTGTATCGGAAGGCATAAGAGAAGCTACTCAACAAGGGAAGATCAGCACCATCCACGAGACGGTCTTTGTGCAAAACCAGGTTCCCGGTTCCCTGCAAATGGCTAATACCGGGGCCGGGCATTATCAAGCCAACAAGCTAGACCTTAAGTATGTGACTGAAGGAGAAGGCATACAGTTTAATGTCAAATACGATAACAGTGGGAATGTCAAAGCGGTATTAGCTCAAAAACTTGTGCCTGGAACTTGGTTTGTCGCTTTACCCGGTTATGTGGATTGTGTATTTAATATCAGTAACGATGTGCCGTTGAGATTTAACGATGTCTCTTTTGAACTGACACCTGCTTTGATGGCCGCGTTTGAACCGGGCACAGAGGTCAAGCCGAGCAAGGCCCCGTATACCGTCGTGATGACCCAAGAGGGACTAAAAGTAGTCAAGGTTACTTCGGCGGATGTTACGCTCAGATGGATCCAAGGCCCTCAAGAGGCGTTCTTTAATCAACTCAATCTGCTGGCGCTCTATCAAGGGTTATTATCCCAAACAGACATTGACAGTTTAGTGGCTAATTTAAGTGCACAGGCCGGAGAGATCATGCAAGAAAGCGATGCATCTGTGCCAAGCCTTGCGCAGGATTCCTTAGTGTATAGGTTGCCCCAACAGCCGGCCGTAAAAGCCGCAAGCTTGGGAGACAGGCAAGCCATTGAAACTGTATTAAACTCATTGAAGAATCATATGAGTGACGATGCCTGCTGTGCCGAGAAACCCTGGATAGCCCAGGCGCTTGAGACTTCGGCGGCCAAGAGCAGCATGGCGAACATGCCGGAGGCATTTAGGGAGCAAGCGAAAACATTATCGGCATATTACCAACGTTTACAATTGGCGCTTGTCGATATTCGTCGGCGGGGAGCAATGAAACTGCTGCCTAGCCTACGCACCGGAGAGCAAGGGTATAAGTGGGGACCGCAGGCGAAGTATTCTTATACTCTGGATGCGATGGGCATAGTCAATCGGCATACCGGAGAGATCCTCCAACCTGCGAAACTTGAGTCCTTAGGCCTAACACCGGAAACCCATGTGGCTGAATATTGGCATGGCAGCGACGATGTTAAGTATCCTTCCTGGATCATGGAAAAGGTGCAGGGTGTTAGCGTCGCTTTGCCGTTATTCTGGGTATTGAGATTTTACCCCCAAGAGGCCTTAGGCAAAGAGCATTGTGCGGTCTATGGAGAATCCATGGGCATGGTGGCCAAATATTTGGATGCGGCAGAACCTCTTTCAGGACAAATGCATATTGGCATTACCGAGGGGTATTTGGTCCTTGAGATGAACAATGGCGCAGGATTGTTCTTAGGGGTCAATGATCCGATGCAGGATGTAAGTTTAGGCAATGAAACCATTGGCGAGGCCAAACGAAAAACCATGATCGATAGGGTCGTGGCTATGATCGAGGCAAGAGACCCACGGGTGGTCCGCTGGCCGCAGCAAGGAGTGGAAACAGGATTTAAGAGTCTTGAAGAGGCGGCAAGTACATTTTTATCCGAGATAAAGAGGGGAGAAAACGAACAAGGGGTATATAGCTGGAGCTTAGCGTCCTTGCTGAAGTATCTTTTGACGCGTGGTATGAATATTGTTGACGTGTCCGGGTTTGGCATTGATGCAGCAGGCCATTTTGACGCGCGCTGGAGCTTGGTTCAGGCTATTACCCCTCAGGCTGGTGATTTGGTGAAGATCAATGAAGGCCAACCGCATGCGTTGTATGGTTCAAATCTGACAAAAGATCCACGGCCGGGCATGGGGACATTCCTGGAACTGAAAGCCACTCCGACGGGCGAACAGCATGCGAAACAGTCCAGCGCAGAACAGACCTGGAGTTTGGGCGATAACTATTTGGGCAAGACTGCCCGGGTGGGCAAGGTGGTCTTGACCAGGTTAAAAGAAGCATTTGGCAAGATGGAAGCTTATGGATTATGGCGCAGGACTCTGCCGGGTAATTATAAAGCCAATGGGGACCAACAGCCTGTTGTGTTGGCAGAAGGGGTGACCAGACAAAGGTTGCACGAGGAAGAACAATATGCAGGGACACAATACCAGCTGGCACCGGGGAGTGCGATTGAATTAGAACGTTACGGGCAGCATTCTATGTTCTGGGTGCGCGCGGTCATCGGTGAAGAAGACCAAAAATTACACGGCGGTCCAATCCGTAGCAGCAAGATCCTTATTGAAACAAAATCGGGCAGACCTTTGGTCGAGCTTGGAGCTGAAGAAGAAGCGTTTATTTTTGCCGAGCAGGGAGATTTGATTGTCCGTTCCATAGGCAGTGAGCCGGCCGTATTTATTGAATTCAAACGCCCTGTGCCCGGCGTGTCTTTGGCCCAAGCCAAGCCGGTCTTTACTGAAGGGATCGCAGGAGGATTAGCGAATCAAGGCGCACCTATATTTACAGCCGAGGCGTTTGAAGGCAGGGGATTATCGTTTGTTCCGGCAGGGTACGAAACATTTGGTGAATCGGTACGGGCCTTGTCGGATGTTTTAGCAAGGTTTAATGCGTTATTAAATGAGCAGGATCAAGTGAATATAGAGAAGTCTGGTTCGTTACGCACACTGCTTGGTCTGATGACTCGGGCGATTGATGAAACGGTCGGAGGGGAAGGGGTCTTTATCCGTATGGATATGGCGGCAGACCAGTTGCGTTCGAAGGAGGGCACGTATTATCTTGGAGAAGATGCGAATCGTTTTGGGAGTGAAGCGCGGGATGGGTTCATCAGGCCGCAACTGCTGACGGAATACTACGGTTTATTGGCCACTGATTTTCCAAGACTGCTGGTTATTGAACGGGCATTTGCCGAAGATGAGCATGAGGCATGGGAGGCCATTGGGCATGTGCATGCGTTAGAGACGGTGGCCTTCAAGCCGGATCCGCGTTTTGTGACGTTACCGTCCAAGAGAGAAGCAGGCTGGGAAGAAAAGCTACTTGCTGTGGAGAAAAAGCCGGCAGAAGCAGGCCAGCCGGCAGCATTTTGGGGTAGGGCGATTCTCAATCAACCGCAGACAGCGGCTGACCTGAGAGTGATGCGCGTAACATTACAGGCAGCGATCAAACAGGCGAGTCTGCGTTCTTCAACGGCCCAGGCTGCGTATCCGGAGGGTAGTTTACGCGCCAGTTTGAGCTATGAGCCGGTGCATACGAATATGGGGACAAGCGGGTTCCGTGGATTATCAGACAACATGCGCGATTTTGAACCATGTGTGATCCCATTAGGTTTTATACTCTGGCTGAAAAGGAAAGGACAAATTAAGGTTGATGAATCAGGGAAGATTGTGGCCGGCCAACGCATGGCCTTAGCGCGCGATTATCGTAACAGCAGCCCGAATTTTGCGGCAGCGGTGATTTTTGCTCTTCAGGTTGTAGGTTTGGGGGTTGATTACATTGGGACAGAGGCGACACCGGCATTAGCGTTTTGGTGTAAAAAGAATAAGATTCCCGGCATTATGATTACCGGCAGTCACACGGCAGGGAAGATGAACGGATTGAAGTTATATGATGTAGATGGTGAAGTATTAAACGAGCCGGAGACGTGGAACAATGAAACCATGGCTGATCGTGAAGAAATTATTGCGTGTGTGCAGGAAGAGCGTGAACGTCTCTATCGTGAGAGTGCCGAAGACAGTTATTTTACCCGCGATGGTTATCTGAAAGAATGGCTTAAGCCTGATATAAGATGGTGGGAAGATCATGTGAACAACCAAGGGGGCGAAGCTTTTGTGAGAAGATATTTAGAGGCATTCCCGGATAGGCCTTATGAAGGCTGCGTGTTGGCGTATTGGGTGCATTCGTCGGTTGGTGCCAAACGGCATGTGCAGATTTATGAAGGGTTGGGGGCCAAGGTCATCCAGGTTGGCGCGCGAGGGAAAGATTTTATTGCTCTGGATACGGAAGACATGACACGCGATCATTTGAAGTTTTTGGCGGATACGGTCGCGCAAATGCGCAAGGCATATAACGCCCGGGAAACCGCGGATGGGCAGGTCATGTTGACGATTGACGGTAAGGAGTATGTATTTTTAGGCGTACGTTCATCGGATGGAGACTCTGACCGGCCGTTAGTTGTTGATGAAAAAGGCAGATTTTGGCGAGGGGATGTGCTGGGTGCGCTCTACGCCCGGTTCCTGAATTTAACGCATTTTGTTCAGCCGCTGACGGGCAGTGAAGACGTACCGACATATTTGAAGCAATACGGGATAGAATTCGTGAGCACGTCAGTGGGCTCGCCGTATGTGGTGCACCGCATCCGCAGGATGCTGAATGACAACCCGGAATTACGCATCGGAGGCAACGAAGTTAATGGCGGCGGATTTGTGGGGCCGAATATTATTTTGCCTAACGGTCATCCGATAGAAGATTTAGTGACGAGAGATGCGATGATCGTCGAAATGGCGGTTGATTTAATGGCGCTTAACTATCACGGTATAAATGGTGAGGGTAAAGCGATGCCGATTTATGGTTTATTTGAAGGCAAACTTGACCGCTACTGTTCTTCGGCAGGGATCATTCATGAGATGCCTGTACCTCCGGGGACCAAACGCACAGGGCTAAGACTGCTGGATGGGTATGCGCCTAAAGGGGATTTAAAAATAGCCGGAGCCTCTTTTGATGATGCCGCCGGTCAGGTGACTATAGCCTACAGGGACAGCCGCGCTCCCGCAGTCTTTGCGTACGCCAGCCAAGAAGGCCGGAGGCTTGTTAGTTTAAGGGAGAAGATGCAAGGGTTCTTCTCTAAAGAACGCGGCTTCACAGGGATTACCCGCATGCACTATGGCGACCGGGTGGATGACGGGATCATGATGTGGGACAGCACAAGCCGGTTCCATGTAAGGCCGTCAGGGAATGCTCCGGAAACACGGATTTATGTGTATGCGCCCACACAGGCACGGGCAGATGAGATTATGCATATGGCTACGCACGATCCCGACGGCATTTTGCGACACTTAGAACGTTCTGTGTGGAGCCCGCAGGAAGTGTTGGGGTGGCTGGCTGCCGCAACAGGGAAAGGCGTCTCCGGTAACTATCCGGCGAGCATGCCTTTCAGCAATGAACCGGACAGGACTCCGACGGCCGATGAGCAGGCAAAGATCTTCAAGGCTTTAGGCGGTCAAGAGGCACTGCAGGGCAGGGAGGTCATTTTTGTGATACGTCCTTCTCAGGCCTCTCCGGTAAGAACAGAGGCAGGGCAGAACAATCAATTATATGTTTATGTCAATCCGAACATTTTGCGTGGCCCGCCCGAGCAGCTTGAAATTATCTTTAAAGGCCACGAATTATTCCATATTTTAGGACAATCCGAAACTGAAGCTCGTCAATCCACCATCCGTTATCTCATCGAACACAATCTTTTGGAAAGCCACATCGCCTTTTTGCTTAATAATGATTTAGGATTAGTGCCCGACGCAGATTGGCTCACTCAGCTCGAAGGTGAAAAAACCCAGTATTTGCTTAGAGCCAAGCCAGACCATAACCCCAATTATGTTGTGCGCGCCATCCCTGGGGATTCCTTGCCGACAGCAGAACAAAAAAGCAGAGAAATCGCTAGTGTTTTACAGGGCAAAAAGATTCAAGATGCAGGCTTGATACAAGTGACAGCAGAGATGCCAATAGCCTCACGGGCATTGAAGTGGCTTTTTAAGAACGGTTATATTTTTGAGGCTTGGATGCTGGAAGAGATGATCGCTGCCGGACATGTGCGTGCCGGGCCATTTCGAGGATTTTTAGCCACGACTTATTATGAAGATAGTGTCCGCTATGCTCTTTTATCCAATCATCCTGAATGCGCCCGGTATCTTGATGAAATCCAGCAGGCTGCCAGTTTAGTCTATTTAAGCACTACGAGCGATGAGCCGACGGCAGGCTACCGCGATAGCAATGCCTTATGGGCAGAGAATTTTCTCTTAGACCAGTTTGCTAATCCGCAGTTACGCGCCTTTGTCAGAAATCTGAAACAAGCCGGCCTTCCGGTGTTTTGTGATTTAACGCTGGAGGCATTCTTATTAGAGCTTGAAGGGAAATTCCAGTTGGCCTTGGGGGCCGGTGGATTAGGATTTTTAGCAGGTGAAACTTTCGGAGTCCATAATGCGTTGTGGAAATTTTCCGGCATGGGAGTAATGCCTTTGTATGAAAATCATGTTAATAAGACAACTGGGGCATGGACTCATCTTGATTGGCCGATGGCAGATGATGAGCCCTCTAAAGGGGCAAAGCCGGTAATGGTGTACGATGCAAAAGGCAATAAACAAATATGGACGCTGGACGTGGCCTATCACAATGGCAATTTCAAGGTCGAGGTATATTGGATCAACCGTAACGGTAATTTAGTGTTTTTATTACGTCAACCTCAAATATTTAATTCTCTTTATCCGGATAAAGGTTATCAAATTTATCAGCAAGGGCTCTTGGGAAGAGCATTCGTAGAATTGATGAAGAGTCTATGGATCCCTCCTGCTATTGTGCGTCTGAATGAACCGCAATTGGTTTATGCAGCTACGGCTATGAAAAACGATATTGATTTCTTTAATGGCAGACACGGCCAAAGCATTTTCAACGATACTAAGATCGCGGGAACAACGCATACTCCTGAACCCGCTGCGATACAGCATGATGCTAAGGCTTGGGTTACGTCCATTGTCGGTTGGGAGTTAGTGCGTGACTGGGACGGGGCTCGTGAGATTATTGACAGGGAGAAGGGAGAAGTTAATACCGCAAAAGGTTTGGGAGAAGTTGCCACCTTAGTTAATGGAGTAGCCATAGAGCATGCTCGGGTTACTCAAGAAATCATTATGCCGGCTTATGCCGGTAAAACGATTGGCATTCAAAATGGTTCAGACCCCAAGCAATGGTATTCTCCTCCTTTAGCCCAGCGCGTTGCAGAGGTTGGGGTAGGTTGTGTTACGGGTAAGGAACTCTATGACTTTGGCCAGCAGATGAAGGGGCAATTGAATGAATATTTAAATAGAAATTATGGATGTTCTTTTACGGATATCAACCGGCCCTTGGTTGGATTGGTGCGCCGCATGGTGGACTATAAAGAAGAGGGGATACTCTTTCCTATTGTACGCTGGATTGTTGGAGATAAGGATGTGGAGTACGAAGTCCCTTGGGGGAAGGAAAAAGGTTTAATGGCCAATCTATTGGTCGGTGGAGTGGGGCAGGATGACAAAGGCAAGGCTTGGGTCAAAGAATTCCGTCTGCAGATGGGGGCCGAAGACTTGAAAGGTAAATTCATCTTTGTTGATGATACCGGTATTGAATTAATGCGTTTGGCAACCAGTGCATCGGATATCTGGGTGAGCATGCCGCGCGCCACTCGGGAAGCTTCCGGCACCAGCGATAACAGGGCCGCTCTTAACGGGCATTTAAATATTGCCACGGCTACCGGCGGTCCTCTGGCTTACATCATTCATGGTGCCACAGGCTGGCTGATCGACGTATTTAAAGGATGGGATTTTGGAAAACTTGTTCGCAAGATCAATGATAAGGATTATGAAGTCCTTGAAAAATTCAGGATCGAGGGCCGTAAGCAGTTGGGCGCATTTCTTAAGGAAGGAATAAGTCTGTATTACAATTATACCGATAAAGGAGACAGAACTTGGATTGATGATATGCAAAAGGCCTTTATTAAGGCGCATCAGGAAGTTTCTATTGATGTGATGATTCAAAAATACGGTTTGATGTTTGAAAGCATTCTCGATGGCAGCGGTAAGCAAGGGTATGAAGCAAAATACCAAGCATGGCAGACACGGGCGTCTAAGGTTTTTGAATTGCAGGGATGGACCCAAGGATTTTCATGCAATAGCTTATGGCAGGCGTTGGATGTTAAGACCCGCAGTGAGTTGTTGGACAGACTAGATTTGGAAAAAGATACCATGGTGGTTCCCATTGCCGGCCAGAGCAGGGTGCGTGTGATTCGCGCACAAGCCGCGCATGAGATTTTAGGGCCGCGAGCGCAAAAGATTTTTATTGGAGATTGGATAGGGATCTCTGGCGACTCGGCCCTGCCGCGGACAGGCAAAAGTCCCCAAGAGGTAGAAGCCCGCTATCAAAAGATCGCAGCCGACAAGTTTAGAGGATTCCAGAGGGTTAAAAGTCAGCCCTGGGTCGAGTCTGTATTTAAATGGTATCGCCATAAATATCCGGATTTGGCTCTTCAGCTGGATGCACTTAAAAGGCAAGTGGAAATCCGGGCCGGCCCGGATATTGAAGAGGTATTTTTAGGCGCCAATGATAAAGGCGGCATTTCTTATAAGGGTGCGCGTATACTGATGGCGACCAATATTCCCCCTGAAGAAAACACTACCCGCGAACAAATATTAGTCCATGAAATAACAGCTATCCTGACTGGTGATCACAATCTTGCTTGTGGCAGACAAGCAGATTATGCCAATGACCGCGAGCGGCTTGTTGAGCAACAAATGTCTTCGCAAGACGGGAGGCTTATGGAGCACGCGGCTCCTTCCTTGAAATCTGTTTTGGGCATGACCGCTCTCGTGGTTTTTATGGTGATGTTAACCGGTTGTGCAGGCATGGCTCATAATATAAACCTATGGCAGGGCAGTCATCGGGATGTGGTTGGGCTTATTGCGGCAATTTTAATCTGTTCTCCTTTTTATGTTTGGAAAATACTAGAGAGCAGAAATAATCTTGCCTTGCCCGTAGGCATAACGGATTTAGCACAAGTAAAGCTTTGTGCTAATGCTAAGGAGCATGAAAAGTATTTAAAGCCCGCAGAGTTGAAAAAGGACTCTTCTACTTGGGGCTGGGGCGCAGGTAAGGAATTTATAGAACAGTTTTTGTCGGAATTGTTGGCTTGGGCCAAAGTCTTTGTCAAGAGCAAGAGAAAGTTTATCTGGCCCATAAGCTTAAGGTTCAACGCAGTGATGGAAAGAAACGGTTTTTATGATATTACAAGAGATAAAACCGGCCGTTTGCAGCCAACATCTTTTTTAATATTTCTGCAAAGATATTTCCCAGAGCCTCTGGAATCCCAAACCAAAGAAGATTTAGGTAAGATCATAAAGAATTTTCAGGATTTTATTAATAACGCCATTTATAGTTTTATTTTTCGGGAGGATATTGAAGTCCAGGGAGTTACGCTTTCCCTGTCATCCATGGTGGCGTATTTAGGGAAATATAAAACTTTATTAGACCTAGTCCAATGGACTATGGAGAGGGTCAGCTGGGTTGCCTTGACCATTTGCGTAGGGGCTATTGTTCTGCCTATCCATTCATCTTATGTTGAAAGAGTGCTGGAATTGCTGGAAGTATATATCCCTAAGGAATTTTTGGCTCAATGGATTGCTAATATGCCTTCGCGTTTAACAATATTTGTATTGGCAGGGACTTTGTACGGCATATTGGGAGAAATCGCAAGACGTATTAAAGAGGCTATTACCAATGAAAAGCAGGAATTCCGGAGACGGTGTTTGCGTGACAGTGTGCTTAGTGTGAAAGGTGCCCATGTCCTGCCGCGTATAGGTAAAAGTCACACGGACATTTACGGGTCGGGATGTTCAGGGAATGTTTCATTGGAAAACGTTAATGACATCGAGGATCTGATCGCTCGCAAGACTTTTAAAGAAGTCCGTGTTGATCAAAAGAGATTTGCAGGCATTGTGGATGTGCCGGTAAAGGTGTTTATTTTAAATCAATCCATTCCGCGCGCTCCTCCGAAGGGCTTTATTTGGGACAGACTGACCCGCGATGAAAAGGGAAATCTCACGTTAGAAATTTATTATTCCTCGTACTATGTTTATAGACGCAATAAAGACCTGCTCCTCGAAGATGCGTATCACGGACTCATCGAGAACCGGCTTCTTCAAAGACCACGAAATAAACTGACGCCAGCCCAGGCGCACAAGAGAGCCATTCAAAAGACAGCCAATAAATTTCCGAAGAGCGTAGCCAGGATTGCCGAAAGGTTTTCGCCATCGCCCCTCTGGGAAGGCTGGCGCAGTTTGGGGCACGTTATCGATAGTGAAATTGGTCTTCTGCAAGAAGCTACAGATCGCGCGGACATCGGAGGCAGTCAAAAGGCAGCCGGTATTGCCACACATACTTTATATCGTAAGCTGCCGACACTTAAAGAGAAGATTAACTCTAGAAATGATGCGGACTTAAGGCGTCAGATTAACGGGATTGAGCAGATTTTAGGACAAGGTCGTCCGGAAGATATCATCGATGGCATCTCGCGTGTTGAAATCGCACGGGGGCGTATTTACGGCATCCTTGGTCTAGAAACCATTAAAGGCGAACCGGACTTGGCATTGCTTTATGGTATTTTGGGGCAAGCCCTCAAATTCCTTGCCGAAGGCAAAAGCATAGAGAACTTCTGCCAACAGGCCAGGAGTGTCCTTGATGAATCCAACCGTATTTTTGATTTTTGGACAGCGTATTTTAAGGCCCTGGTTGGTGTTGCGCTGACCAATCCTGCCCAGGTTGATCGCTTCAGAGTGTTTGAGGAAACTTTGCAGAACTTCACGCAGCAGTTTCCGCGCAGTCTGTCGGATAGAGAACGTGCGATTTATTGGGCCCGTTTTTATCAGGCTATATTTATTCAATTCAGGATTGATGGTACTCGATGGCTGGGCGAACGTGTGGCTAATTCCGTCTTTAAAGCCGCGACACGTTATCGGGATGTTTTAGTGATATACACCTTGAAAGATCTTATGAGCTGGCGCCCCATGCGATCCAAAACTAAGAATAATAATATGAAAGATTTATTGGAGGATATCCAAAAGAAGGGGCGTAAACATCTTGTTCGTGAAGACCTACCCGGGATTATGACTGCCATTGCTGAAGATTTTAAAGTTTACGGCGAACAGAGGGAGCTCCTTAAAAGATGTATTCTTTCCCTTGAACCGCGGGAAAATAGCCCGGGACCTGCGCCTGCTATGCTGCCGGTGTCCAGGGGGCTTTATAACATTTTTGAAATTGTCAGTTTAGGTTGGGTGATTGAGAAATGGATGGCCCCATTATTTGAGACTGCCTTGTTGCGGTGGCGTATTATTTCCGTTGCTGCTTTTGTTAGGTGGCATGCGGGGAATTTTGAAATTAAAGCCCTTGCCGAAGCTACGATCAAAGCCAAGAATTTCTATTCTGCTTTTAAACTTCACCAAGGATATAACAGTAAGAATTCATTAAACACTAAAGACCATATATTCAGTAGAGAAGTATTAATTAAGCGGGCTCAAGGAAATTTTGATGAGTTCCTTAGCAATGAACGCGGCAAGAACAGGATTTCTCAACAGGTGTATGAACGGCTGGCATCCTTGCGTGATGCGTTTCAGGTGCAGGGATATGTGGATCTTATGTTTGTCATGATGATTGTAAAAGTTTTCACTATTCCTTTAAATCTCATACTTGCGGGCAGTCTTATAGGGCAAGTAATGTTTAGTCGTGGTGATGGGTGGCATTGGTTGATAGGCGCAGGCTTGATCTGGTTACTTAATGCTGCTTTTGAAGGCTTGATAATTTTTTATTTTAAGAGAATATACCAATGGAGGTTGAGTGAGACTTTCGGATTACTTATATTGGTTAACGTTGTCGGACTTATTCCATGGGTAGGCACAGTGTTGGCAGTGCCACTGTTCTTAGAGTTAAAAAGTTTCTGGCAAAAAATATGGCATAAGCAACCGAGGTCTGAAGCTATTGGAAGGGTTTGGGAATTATTAGGCGTGCGCTGGCAATCTTCAATTGGCCGCGTGGCAGATCGAAGAAAGGAAATCCTCCGCGCTCTGCAAGCTAAAGTAGCCGCATACCGCAAGAAAAAGGGTATTCGAGTGATTAATACCTTAGTCGCTGATCCGGAATATTTCCCTTTAAAAAATCCCATTCGTGATCAGATTATTCGTAACGCACTTAAGGGTAAAGAAACATCTTACCATATGGCCTTTTACTCTCTAAACAATTTAATTAAAGGTTATGTGGTTTATGGCAAGGCCCTTAAGAAAGAGGGCATGTATATTTATTATTTAGCCGTACATCCGGATGCGCAGAAGAACGGAGTTGCAACCCGATTGATCGAACAAGTGATTGAGGCCGCACTTAGACAAGGGATCAATGTGATTTCTGTGACTACGGTTGTTAAAAATCCGGCATGCGCCCTTTATGACCATTTATCTGAAAAAATACCGGGTGTGACACTCCGTGCTAAGCAAGAATTCACGGGCAAATTAGGTAAGTCCTATGACTATATCTTCGATGTTAAAGACAGAATCACTGCTGTTGCTGGAGAGAGCGTTTTGAAACAGCATCCTGATATTGCGTTTGCCATGTTACCGGGAAAAGCGCGGGAGTTTATTTTAGGGGTGGCCCAGGACATAACGCACAATGCTAATCCCCAGGAAGGGATCAGGGGCTGGGTTTCAGAAAAGTGGGCCTTCTGGGTAGTCCTTTGGAGAGAGGCTTTCCGGGAACAATTACAATTATATAGGGGATGGCAGACATCCGGAAGGAAAGGCTATACCTGGGAAACGTTCGTTAATAATCATCCGCCAGAAGATCAAGACGAGATCAGGAAATTACAACCCCAGTTAGATTTTTCTTCCAAGCAAAAGCCGTTATTTTGGTCTTCTGTCAGGAACCATTATAACAATAACTACAGGTGGCTTAAATTCGGCCAAAGTAAATTGGCCATGACCGTTGCCCAAAAGTCTGATAATAAATGGGAAGAAAGAACGGCAGCGTTGATATTCGAATTTTTGATTCTCGCAGTGATGGCGCTTTATCCTCTCATTATATTCAAGCGGTTCATGAATTGGGCGTGTATTTTCCCCAGGTTCTTAATACTGAGCACTGTTTGGATAAATGGATTGCCTGGGCCGGCATCAACGGGTATTCCTAAAATTAGTGGAGGAGTTCCGCCTTTGAAAGTGTTGCGGCGGGTGGCATTGTCCCCGGCGCCGCGGCGAGCGCCACGGCGAGTCCGAATGGCGAAGTCCGCCTTCGGAGAGACCTCACCAATCCAGAGAATTGGCGGGCAACCCCTGAAAGAACAACAAAGCACTATCGTTGGCGGCAACGGCGCAGGGAATGGTCTTCCCAACGCCGGACCAGGAGCAGGCACGGAGGTCTCTTTATTTGCCAACATAAAACCTCTCCCAGTTTTTGAATGGCCCATAACAAGATGGTGGCTGCACTCCATACGGGTAGTTTATGTCACCATTATTAAGCCTGTTATTACTCTGGTCAAAAGACAGTTTGTGTTGTGGATAAAAACTTCAATGGGTGTGCCGTTGGGCGGCAAAGGGTTTTGGACAGGATTTAATAATTTAGTGCCGCCTATTATTACCCTATATACGTGTAATATTAGTTATCAAACAACAACATATGCATACATTATCATAGTTTAAGTGGGCAAGGAGGGAAGAGAGTATGGATGAACGCAGACAACTGCCGCGCTGGCAGGTCAAAAAAGAAGCCAAGGTCTGGCTGCCCCAAATGCAGGAATTCAGCCACTGTATAATCGAGGATATAAACTTAAAAGGGATGTGTGCGTCTTTTAACAAACGTTTGCCCCAAGAGCAACCCGTGAACATGTCTTTGGGGCTTGAGGACAATTTCGATCTTATGAAAATTGAGGTTGATTTGCCTTGGGTCAGGGAAGATCGGGGGAGATATGTTTATGGCATATCTTTCAGTAAAATTGGGGAACTGGACAAGGACAGGATTGATCAATACATCAATAGGCATTGTTCCCAGCAACTTAAAGATAAATGGTGGGAAGGCAATTTGTAAAATTAGTATTTCATTTATTAAACATAAAAATTTGTTTTCTGTGAAAAAATATGTTATGGTTTCTTTAAATATTGAAAATTCTATTGCGTAGTCTTCAGGTAGGAGCTTAGATGATTTCGATGTTTCCTAAAAAATTCGTAAAAAAAGGAGAAAGTATGTTCATGCGGTCTATTTTAAGGACTAGTGTAGCTTTTATCTTTTTTTCGAACATGATGTTCCCTTCATCTGTGGTGCAATCCGGGGAAACTCTTAACCTGTTGCCTCCCGGGACCACACTCTCTGTCAGTGCCAAATTTAACCCGGCGCTGGTCATGGGACTGAACATTCATCGGGATAACCCGTTTCGCTTTGACTTTATTATGGATAAAGGTGACGGGAAGCTGACCGATACCGAATTCAAACATGAAGCTGAAAAAATGATTAAATACTTTCTGGCGGCCCTTACGGTCCCCTCCGATCAGATGTGGGTCAACTTGTCGCCTTACGAAAAAGGCCGCGTTGTCCCTGAAGTGTTTGGCGTGACAGAAATGGGAAAAGACCTGCTCGTTCAAGATTATCTGTTAAAACAATTCACATCTACGTTGATGATCCCCGATCAAAAACTGGGTGCGGAATTCTGGAAGCGCGTTTACGCCAGGGCCCGGGAGCTTTTTGGCACGACCCAGGTCCCCGTAGATACTATTAATAAGGTCTGGATAGTCCCGGATAACGCCGTCATCTATGAGCATGAGAAAGGCGCCTTTATTGTCGACAGTCACCTTAAAGTCATGACCGAACAGGACTATCTCGCCTTGAGAATGAATAAGCGCAACGGATCTCAAACAACGCGAGGCGCTGAAAAAATGTCCAAGGTTTCTCAGGAAGTTCTCAAGGAGGTTTTGCTTCCGGAAATCGAGAAGGAAGTTAACGAAGGTAAATTGTTTTCGGGTTTAAGACAAATTTATCATGCGGTGCTGTTGGCAACTTGGTATAAGCAAGCGCTGAGCCAGAGCATTCTTGGCCTTGAGTACGCGGACCAAATGAAGACGGGTGGCATTGAAGTCGCTGACAAGAAGATGAGCCGTAAAATATATGAACAGTACGTTAAGGCCTTTAAGAAAGGCGTTTACAATGTTATTAGGGAAGATCTTGACCCTGCGACACACGAGATCGTTCCAAGAAAGTATTTTACCGGAGGCATCCCCATGGGGGAGGTGACATTTTCAACCTCCAAACAGAGTGGGCCGGCCATGGTAAAGGCGTCCCATATGAATGGCGCGATTGTCACCTGGGATGGCACAGCCATAACAGGTGAGCCAGGAAACCAGGCTATGGCCGTGTGGGGCAATGTCCAGCCTCTGACGATCGGGACTAGCGGGCTCAGAGCTAACGCAGACAAAATGACGGATAGGGAAGTTGGCATCAACACCAGGGGCTTTTTGAAATACGAGATGGCGGAAGATGGTGTTCAATCAGGCACGCCGGTTGCGTTAGCTTGCGATTTGCGACCGAGTTCTCCCAGAATTTCTCAGGCAGCTGGTCAAGCAATTCTTGATGAAGGACTTAAGGTCCAATGGCTGGGAGAATTGCCCACGCCTGCTCTGGCGTTATGGGGCTTTACACATAATATGCCTTCATTAATGGTCACGGCGAGTCATAATCCGATTGAACAGAATGGAGAAAAACAAAATAAGCGACAAGGGGAGCTTCTTAAGCCCGATGAAAAGCCCATGTTTAGGCATGTGGCCGAAGTGCGCAAGACTGAGGATGCTCTCAGTCCGGAAGGATCCCGTTTTCGGGTTGACAATCACATGTTTAAAGAGTCTGTGGATGTTTTGTCCCAGGCTGAAGATCATCATGATGAGGCGCTTCAACTTTATGTTGATCGGTACAACGTGTTTAAGACAGCCCAGAACCCGACTCCGCTGGCAGGCAAAAAATATGTGGTCTATCAGCATTCCGCTGTTGGAAGAGATATTCTTGTGACGATTTTGCGCAATCTAGGGGCCACGGTTATTGCTCCGGAGAAATACAGATTGCCGAGGGGGCAGTTTAAGGCCATTGATACCGAGAATGTTACGCCGGCGGACAAAGAGTTTTTTAAACAGTTGGCGGCTGAATATCCTGATGCCGATGCCTTTATTTCACTGGATGGAGATTCGGACAGGCCTTTTGTCATTGACGAACATGGGAATTTTCATCGCGGGGATGTCTTGGGCATTTTGGGGGCTGTATATCTAAAGGCGGATTATGTGGCGTTGCCTGCCAGCGCAAATGATGCCGTTGATGGAATCCTGGCCGCTCAGGGCATTGAACTCCAGAAAACCGAAGTGGGATCCCCGTATGTCGCCGTTGCTATGGAAGACGCAATGGCCAGAGGGAAAAAACGGCCTGTTGGATGGGAGGTCAACGGTGGTTTCTTGACCGGAAGCGACATCCAGCTTCCAGGAGGCACATTACGCGCTCTTCCTACCAGAGATGCGGTCCTCCCGATTTTGACGGCATTACTGACAGCTGTGGAACAAAACCGTTCGATCTCGGAGGTTTTTGCCCAACTGGAGACCAGGTTTACAGGCGGCGGCCTTAAGGACGACTATCCAGTCACTATCAGTGCGAAGATCTTGGCTGCGCTTTCTCCTAAAGTTAATGATGATACGGCTCCGGACTATGACAGAGCCAAATCTGTTCGGGAAGTGAAATTTGCGCCAGACGGTCTTATCCATGTTTCGTTCTTTGATGGGCGTCAACAGACCCTTGCACAGGCAGATCCACAGGCGCAAGAATACACGAACATCCGTACGCTCGCCAAAAGATTTCTCAGAGAAGAAGATGGTTTGGGAGAAATAAAAGCTATCGATTATGTGACAGGTGTGCGGATTCAGTTTGCGAATGACGATGTTGTGCACCTTCGATATTCAAAAAACAAAACAACACAGTTTCGCGTATACACTGTGGCGAACAGTCAAGAAAGAGCGGATGAATTAAGTCAAAAAGCTGTGCAATTGGGCGGTATCTACGATGACATGCGCAGTCATGAACATGATTTTGACCGTGCCATGGGCCGATCCGAAGCGCTTGCGGCAAACGGTGGTATCGATCTTGACCAAGCCATGCTTAATCTGCGCATTGAGAAAATGAATCAGGGCGTTAGAATTCCGGCTGTGGCTATACCTGGTTTTGAAATTGACAAAGGGCTTAAACCGGTCATTATTAAAGTCGTCCCGTTTGATATTCAGAACAGCCCGTACTTAAGGAGAAGCGGTTTTTCAGCCGGTGTGTTGAACGTTGCGATTAACGATGAGGAACCGTAATCTTAAGCGCGCAGGAATTGGCGGTCGAGGAAGCCTTGGGTTATCTCAATGACCGTCGGGCGGCCGTGGGGGCAAACAAAGGGGTCTTTACAGTCCAGCAGTTCTTTGCGCTGGTGTTCGGCTTGGGACGGGTCGATTTTGTCGCCGGCCGTGATGGAGGCTTTGCAGGCGCGACGGGCTAAGGTGTCTTTGTCTAAGCGTTGGGCTTCCTCGCCGGCTAAGAGGGCGCGTACGACAAGTTCTATGTTTTTGAGCAGTAGCGGCTGGGTCTGCAGGGCAATGGTATCTTCATCAAATTGGGTGGTTTCAATGCCGGCGGCGGCTAATCTTTCCCGGTTTTCTTCCCACGTGATTTTTTCCTGAGGGGTCAATTTGAGTAACAAAGGGGTAAGCAGAGGCTGGCTTTCGACCTTGGTATTCTCAATTTGGTTCTTGAATTTCTCAAACATGATGCGTTCTTGCGCGGCATGCTGGTCAACGATTAAAAGTGATTCATCAGCTTCGAAAATCAGGTATTTCTGCAGGAAATTCCCCACATATCTTCCCTTGGCGAATTTGGCACGCAGCGTATTCTCCTGGCCGAAGAGTTGAAAATCCAAAGGCATGCTAGTATCTTGCCCTGTGGGAGTATAAGTGCTCGGATTAAATTTAGCCTGTAACTGCCCGGGGGCGAAAATCACTTCGTCGGCGGGTAATCCCCCCATTTCTTTGGCCTGTCCTTTGTGCATCAGCTGATATTCTGTCATGCGTCGTAATACACTGATGATCCTGGCTTCATTTTTTAGCCGTACCTCACGCTTGGTGGGATGAATATTGACATCGACATTGGCGGGGTCCAGGGTGATATGGGCGATAAAAGCGCCATAGACGCCCGGCGGCAGGATGAGTTTGTAAACATCGTTGAGGTTAAAACTTAAATTCCTGCTGTCCACAGGACGGTTATTGATGAAAATAAATTGCATGTCCCTGCGGGGTCTTTGGATGTTGATATTGCCTAAAATCAATTGGATACGAATTTGCTCCTCAACGAATTCCTGGTCGGTTTCCAGAAAATGATTCATGCTGACATTCAGCGCCGCGGCCGCTCGGTCTAAACTGGAAGGGGCACTTCTTAAATCTAAAAGGGAGCGTCCAGCGTGGGTCAGCACAAAACGCTTTTGCGGATAGATCAGCGTGTAAGGAAGCACGATAGCGATGATTTGATTTAATTCTGAGGTGTTGTTTTTCAGAAATTTACGACGGGCAGGCGTATTAAAGAAAAGTTCAGCGATTTTGATGTCCGTGCCGGCGCCAGACAGGGCCGTGGGCTCAAGGTTTTGGCGTACGCCGCCTTTGATATGAATTTGCCAGCCTTCGTCTGTGGCCGTGCGTGAGGACAAGATGACGTCACTGACCGCTGCGATGGAATACAGCGCCTCCCCGCGAAAACCCATCGAATGAAGTTTTTCAAAATCTTCAATAGCAGAGATTTTGCTGGTGGCATGGCGATGAAATATTTTCTCCAAATCTTCCCGGGCAATGCCTGAGCCGTTGTCTTTGATTTGAATAAATTCTTTGCCGGCATCTTTAAGATGAATTTCAATGCTTGTGGCCCCGGCATCGATGGCATTTTCCAGCAGTTCCTTGACTACAGAAGCCGGACGTTCCACCACTTCTCCGGCGGCAATCTTAGCAACCACATCTGGGGGGAGAAGATTAACTTTATTCATAATTTTCAATCTTGTTTCAATCTTGGACCGTTTCCAGATAACCCTTAGCGCTACAATGAGTTCCGCTAGAAGTGTCCCCCCAGTTCATTTTTAATAGAGGGGACACTTCCGTCATAACTCCATATTTTTCTAAGGCCCAAGTGGAAACGGTCCAATCCTGGTTAAATTAGTTTCTTTTTGATTTCATCCAATTTTTTCAATGCTTCCATGGGCGTTAAAGTGTCGATGTCTATTTCTTCCAGTACGGCGCGCACTTCGTCCATTGCCGGCTGGGGCGTAGGCGCAAATAGATTTAATTGTTTGTCCTTGCGCGCGTAAGGGTTCGGTGTGCCTATTTCCAGCTCCGAGAGGATTTCTTTGGAACGCTGGATCACCGTCTCAGGGATTCCCGCCAATTTGGCGACATAAATGCCATAAGAATCATCCGAGCCGCCGGGTACGATTTTATGCATGAAAATAATTTTATCCTTCCATTCGCGCACAGCCACGTTGTAATTTTTGACACCTTTAAACTGATCGGCCAAAGCCGTCAACTCATGGAAATGGGTGGCAAACAGCGTGCGCACACTCTTGGCGTGCATATGCTCGGCTAAGGCCCAGGCCAGGCTTAACCCGTCGGAAGTGGAGGTGCCGCGGCCGATTTCATCCAGGATTACAAGAGAGCGCGCCGTCAAATTATTAAGGATATCCGCGGCTTCTGTCATCTCGACCATAAAGGTGCTCTGTCCTTTAGCAATATCATCATGGGCGCCGATGCGGGTAAAAATTTTATCCACCAAACCGATGGTGGCCCCAGAGGCAGGGATAGGGGCACCCATTTGGGCTAAAATGACTAACAGCGCGCTTTGGCGGATATAGGTGGATTTGCCCGCCATGTTGGGGCCTGTTAAAATGATCAGGTGATTGTCCTGGGTGTCCAACAGAGTATCATTGGCAATGAAATTATCAGTTACAGTTTTCTCGACGACCGGATGACGGCCGTCTTTGATGTCCAGAAGGGTGGATGTATTGACTTGTGGAAAAACATAGCCGGGCCACAGGGATAGTTGAGATAGTACATACAAACAGTCAATAGTCGCCAGCTGTTGACAGACTTCGTGTAGAGGGGCGGCTTCAGAGAGGATCGATTCTTCGATTTGATTTAGGATGCGTTTTTCAATGCTCAAAATTTTATCCTGGGCGCTTAGAAATTTCTCTTCGTATTCTTTAAGTTCTTGGGTGATGTAACGCTCACCGCCCACCAGGGTTTGTTTGCGCACATAATGACCGGGCACGCTCTTCTGGTGGGTTTTGGTGATTTCGATATAAAAGCCGAAGATGTTATTGAAGCCTACTTTGAGCGACGAGATGCCAGTTTTTTTGATTTCCTCTGCTTGATAGTTAGCCAACCATTGTTTGCCGTTTTCCAGGATATTTTTTAGTTCATCCAAGTCTTTGTCAATGCCGGGCTGTATCATTTTCCCCTCAGGCTTGGCGAGCGGCACATCGGGGTTGATGGTTTTGGTTAACAGCTCACGCAAAGAATTTAAATCCTGAAGTTTTAAAAGCGGATTAGAACTGTTGCCCAGTCGCTCGGCAATTAGAGGCACACGCAGCAGTCCCTGACGCAGGCTCAACATATCTTTGATGGAGCCGCAACCGCAGGAAAGGCGTGAGAGGGCTTTTTGCAAGTCAGGGTAGTTCTTTAAACATTCGCCCAGCCGGGTATTGCCCGTTAATTGTTTGGCCGCTTCCTGCCGCAGTTGGATGGCTGAGGTGTCTTTGAGCGGATGGTACAGCCAAAAACGTAAAGCCCGTCGGCCCATGGGGGTGGCGGTCAGATCAATGGTCTTCAGCAGGGATTCTAATTCCAAGCCATAATGCGCGGCAGGAGAAATAAACACATAGTCATCCTGGGCATAAAGAGCGATTTTGTCGATGTGCTTGAGGCTGGTTTTATTCATGGTCTTTAAATATTCCAGTAAAGCCCCGGCGGCACTGATAGCTCCCGGCAATTCGTCGATGCCGAATCCTTTAAGGGTCGAAGTCCCCAGGTGATCGCAGAGATTTTTTTGACCGGTGTCCTTGTTAAAAGTCCAATCGTCCACAGGGCTTAAGGTAATGGCGCGCATTTTGACTAAAGGATGGGCAAATAAATCTTTGACGGCCTCTTCTTGGGCTTGAGGGTAGAGGCATTCGCAAATGGGAAGCTTGGCTAAAAGTTCGATGACGGATGTGAGGCCAAGTTCATTGGCAAAAATAGTCCCGCCGGAATTATCGATAAAAGCGATCCCCATCATAGGGGAGGTTAGGTGGGGGCGTAGCATATTTATAGCCAACAGATAACGGGAATCGACCGTATCATCCAAATAGGTCCCGGCGCTGATAATGCGGATGACATCGCGTTTGACAATGCCCTGGGCCAAGGCAGGGTCTTCCATTTGTTCGCAGATGGCCACTTTTTTGCCGGCTTTAATGAGTTTGGCGATGTAATTGTCGCTGGAGTGATAGGGCACTCCGCACATGGGGATACGGCCGGAGGCATTCGACCCGCGGGAAGTCAATACTAAATCTAATAACACAGACGCTTGGGTGGCGTCTTCAAAAAACATTTCATAAAAGTCCCCCAAACGGAAAAAGAGAATGGCGTCCTGATGACGGGTCTTGATATCACGGTACTGTTTGAGCATGGGGGTTATGGTTTGCACAGGGCTATTTTATAGCATAAACACCAGCGGTCAGGCAATAAATAAATAAGGGGACGTCTCTATTTATTTAATAAAATTTTTCAAGAAAATACTGCGTGTCACGACTTTTTTAATGCTATATTTATACCAATGAGTTACAAAATTACCTTTATCATTTTAATGGCCGCGCTTATCGGATATCCCCACACGGCCGTCTGTGATTCTTCTAAAAATGATTTGCCCTATTATGACGCCGTCATGAACATCATCCGGCCGTTGTCATATTCGGGATTTCCGGTGATGGTCAAGCCGGAAGTGAATTTGAGTGTTGATTTTACTACACGGACATGGACCCTGCAGAACATCCATGAATATGATGCCCAAGGGGTGGTCATTTTAGAGCAGGGACGCTATGGGCTTTGCGCGGAATTGGCCACGTATCTGTATGAGAAATTAAAACCTATCCTGAGTCCCCGTTTTGAGGTCAAGTTCGCCATGGCTACGGAATTGGGGTTCTTCTCTGCGGAGAATTCCAACCACATTGTTCTGTTAATGGTAGACCGGGCGACCCATGAAGTATACCTGATGGACCCCAGCTTTCATAAATACGGAAAAATAAAGGACATGCCCGAGTACCATGTATTAGATATTCAGGATACATTGGGGTTTACTAAGAACAAATCGCACGACGTCTCATTTTTTGTGGACCAGGCCATGCCGCTTTATGTGAAGGACGATTTTTTGCTGTCTTTTGCGGTGATCGCGGTCGACGGGAAATTCGACCGGGACAATTTTTGTTTTGTCGTTTCAGCCAACAGACGTAATAAATTTTGGGGCCGCGACATTCTCGCGGTCGGCCGCCGCAACGGACAATTTGAGGATTTCGAGGATAAAGATTACCTGCAGCAGTTATTGACGGCGGACCAAATCAAGATATTGGAGGATAAATTTAATAGCTGGCTTAAGTTAATCAGATAACGCCCTGGGGCTTATGAGGCACAATTGGGAAGGGGTCAGGACCCAATTTAAGACAGCCTGTGTATGTCCGTAGGGCGTCGGCCAGCTCAGGTGAGCAAGCCCGCCTTTTTTTAAATCAATGGGAATCGGGTTTTTGCTTTTGAGTAGGTAAGACACCAATTCGGTTAAATGCGGTTGGTGCCCAACCAGGAGGATATTTTTACATTGGGGGTAATGAGTACGGATTTCCTGACATAATTTTGCTAAGGGAGCATCGGGCGTAAGGTTATTGGTAAAATGTAGTTCAGGCTTTTTTAGTGCAAAGGCCCGGGCCACGATTTGGGCGGTTTGTCGGGCGCGCGCATAAGGGCTGCAGAGGATGGCATCAAAGGAAAGCCCAAGCGCTCGCATGCCGCGGGCTGCGTGATACATTTTTTGAGCCCCCTGCGCCGTCAAAGGGCGCTTGGCATCATCTTTGTATTTGGGATGACCGCGTTCGACTGCAATGGCATGCCGCAAGAAATAAAGTTCCATAGCAAATTTTCCTAAATCTATTATAATAAAAAATCTAAATGGTAGGGTTAATTATTTGGGACAAAGGAAAATTCAAAGGAGAGCGTTGTATGCGTTATGCTTTTATGATTTTACTGTTTTTGGCCTTGACCGGTTGCGCTTCAGCCCCCGTCTATAATCCCGTACAGGCATCTGTTCATCCAGAGGTGCTTTTAAACGAAAGTGGCTTTGAAAGAAGTCAAAGAAGGGATGACGGTGACCCAAGTCCATAAAATCATGGGACAAGAGTTACTCATAGGGTATGCATTCGAGTCGGATAAATACCAGCCGTTGACCATTCCCAATCCCTATAGAATTGAGAAAATAAAAGGTGGGGAGTATACCATTGAATACTACATTGAGGCCATCCGTCAGGCAGACGGGATTGTGAAAGACGATGAATTAATGCCGCTGGTCTTTCAAGACGGCAAACTCGATGGGTCGCGGCTGGCCTTTAGTGAATTCTTTGCACAGCGCGTCATGAGGCCTTTTTATATTTCATTAAAGCCTTTTTTAAACCATGGCGATTTGAGCCGTCCGACGGACTGGCCTGCGATTTTTGGCAACAGCCATCCTCTGGAAGTAGAAATCGGTTTTGGCAATGGCGAATATTTGGAGCGTTTAAGCCGAGAGTGCCCCGAAGTCAATTTTGTGGCCTTTGAGCAGTATTGCGAGCGCATTCACAGGACTTTGCGCAAATTAAGCCGTGTCGCCCAAGACAATGTGCGGCTTTTAAGGCTGGATGCGCGCGCGGGCTTTGAGAGGTACTTTAGTCCGCAGACGATCAGCCGTGTGCATTGCCTTTACCCGCCGCCGTGGCCCAAGAAATCCGATGCCAAACACAGGCTTTTTACCGAAGATTTTTTGAAGGTAGTCAATAGTCGGCTGGTCCAGGGCGGTGTTTTAAAAATCGTGACGGACCATTATCCTTATATCGCCTGGACACAGGAGCACGTCAAGGACACCGGATTTGCCGTTGAATTCAAAAAGATCCCGGCTAGTTACGCGACCAAATTCGAGAAAAAATGGGTCGAGGCGGGGCACCAGTGAATTTTATGAATTGGTGCTGACCAAAAAGGCGCATAAGTCTGTGCCGATAAAGGAGGACATCGCTTTGCAAACCTATCTTATTGAGCAGTTCAATCCCGATGGTTTTAACTTTAAAGATTATTCCCGTGAAGGGGTGGCGGTGGCATTTAAGGATATTGTATATGATGCCAAGAGAAAAATTGCTCTCATTCATGTGATTGCCTGCGATGGGCCCTTGACCCAGAATATACGCATTGGGATTTTTTACACGGCCAAAGGTTGGCGCATTAATCTGGCCGAAGGGGGCATGTTGATGCCTACCCAAGCCGTGGCCCAAGCCCTGGAATGCGTGCACCAGGCGGCGTTAGACAGCGTGAAAAAGTAGTGATAAATTAAATAGTGTCTGTCACTCTTTATTCATAAGTATATTGCAGACTATGTTGAAATTCTTTCGTGCGTCCGTTATTGTCGGGCTGATTGCTGTTTTGGCTTTTCCTGATGGAGGAATGGCTTTTTATAATTCGAGGCACAGACCGTATCGCCTGACTGCCAATACGGCCATTCTTTGGGACCCCGCGCACAATTTGCGCTATTTTGATTTTGGGGCTGACCGCCAGGTTTTTCCCGCCAGCACCACCAAGGTTTTGACGGCCCTCTTGGTATTAGAGAAGCTGCCTTTGGACCAATATGTCACCGTCAGCGAGCGTGCCACCCAAGTGCCGCAAACCAAGCTGGGGTTAAGAGCCGGTGAAAGTTACCGTGTGCGGTGATTTGCTTTACGGGCTTATTCTTAAATCCGCCAATGATGCGGCCGTAGCCTTGGCCGAAGCCGCAGGGGGCTCTCAGGAAAAATTTGTGGAGATGATGAATGCCCGCGCCCGGCAGATGGGGGCGCTCCACAGCCATTTTGCCAATCCTCACGGGCTTCCTTCCAATGGGCCACGCAATACACCACGGCCGCTGACATGGCTTTGATTTTCACGCAAGCGCTTAAAAATGATTTTTTCCGGCAGGCGATTACTTTTAAATACCGCATTATTTATTCCAAGGAAGGGCATCGCTGCTTTTTAAAATCCCACAACAAATCCCTTTTTCTAAATTGGAAAAGGCAGGTCTTTGGTAAAACCGGGTATACGATTGAAGCGCAGTCATGCTTTGTAGGCTATGTTTCCAGAGGGAATGATATTTTGGTGGTGGCGGTATTCGGCTGCCGTAAGCGCTGGACAGACATGAAGTTTATTATTGAACACTACGGGCACATTAATTTATAAAATCTTATTGTTTAGATTTTTAATTTGATGTAGTATGAACCATATTAAAAGGCGCAGGGGTTTAAACAGGGGAGGATTTTATGGAAAACTAAGAATAATGTTATTGTTGTTTTATTGGTTATTTTGATCGGCATTTTTGCGGGGGTAGGTCTTTTGATTGGCATTGGCAATTCCGTGGGGGTGGCCCTAAGTCCTCTTAATGCCAAAATTTCAGAAATTGCCATCCGGCAAAGATATATTGAAGAGAAATTGGCTTCGTTAAACAATAACAATTCCGGTAATCTTGATAAACGTCTGGCAGATTTGCAAAATCAATTAACACAGATGGATCAGAAGATAGGCACTGCTGCCGCCGGTCAACCTGCACAGCCTCCGGCGCCTCCGTCCGAAGATTACAATAAAGTTTATACCATCAATCCCGGCAACTCTGTGATTATCGGCAATAGAAACGCGCCGGTCACCTTGGTCGAATTTGCCGATTTTCAATGTCCGTTTTGCGCCCGTTTCTATGCGCTGGTCAAAGGTGTCTTGGCGGCCTATCCGGATAAAGTCAGAGTGATTGTTAAAAATTTCCCTCTGCCGTTTCATCCTAATGCCCGTCCGGCGGCCAAACTGGCACTGGCAGCCAATGAGCAAGGTAAATATCAGCAGATGATGGAAACTTTGTTGGACAAACGGCGGGGATGTTTCCGATGCCAAAATCAAGGAATATGCCCAGAAGCTGGGATTGAATTATAATAAATTGATGGCTGATTATAAGAATAAAGATGCTCAGTGGGAAAAACAGATCCAGGAGGATATGCAGTTAGTGCAGAGTTCGGATGTGCGCGGCACCCCGACATTTTTCTTAAACGGCCGCAAAACCTTGGCCCGTGATGACAGTAGTTTGAAAAAGGAGATCGACCGGATTTTAGCCGGGGAGAGATAGAACGCAATTTTATTTGCAAAAAAACGGTTTTAGTGTATATTGAACCCTTCTTAATTTATGAATTGTCCCGCCTGCCGTTAGCGGCAAGCGGCGGGGGAACAGAAGGAGTTTTAGCTATGGGTGGTCGTGTAGGAGGGATTTCCAGCAAATATTATTGGGAAACCGCCGGTATAAAAGTTTCCGGAGGTCAGAAGGTTAAATCCGGCACCATTTTAACCCGTCAAGGGCAGCAATGGAAGCCCGGTCTTAATGTCATAGGCCGTAGTTCTTTGACGGCCGCGTGCGATGGCGAAGTCTATTTTACCCGCCGTAAAAACGGTTACAATAAAGTCATCACGCTTGTTAACATTAAACCAGCTCCCATAGCGGGATAACCTTCATTATTATCTCCGAGCTTATGTGCGGTATCGTCGGTTACGTCGGCAGCAAAGACGCCCTGCCCATTTTAATCGAGAGTCTTAAAAAACTCGAATATCGCGGGTATGATTCCAGCGGTGTAGGTTTTCTGGACCATAACGCCCATCTGGTAGTCCGTAAATCCAAAGGCAAGATCCGTAATCTGGAAGAACTCATCCGCAGTCATCCGCCGGCCCTTTGCCCGCACAGGTATTTCCCATACCCGTTGGGCCACGCACGGATTTCCGTCAGACATCAACTCCCATCCGCATACGGATAATAAGCACCGTATCGCGGTCGTTCACAACGGGATCATTGAAAATTATCAGGCCCTGCAGAGAGGCATTGAAGAAAAAAGGGTGCAAATTTGTTTCCGAAACAGATTCGGAAGTCATTCCGCATTTGATTGCTTCTTTTTATAAAGGGGATTTGCCCCAGGCCGTGCGTCAAGCCCTGTTGCGGCTTAAAGGTGCCTTTGCCCTGGGGGTCATCAGCCGGGACAATCCGGATTGTCTGGTGGCGGCCCGCGTGGGTTCTCCGTTGATTATAGGGGTAGGCCATCAAAGAAAATTTTATCGCTTCCGATGTGCCGGCTATTTTGGATTTTACCCGGAGGGTGATTTATCTTAAAGACGGGCAAATGGCGGTTTTGACCAAAGAGACACAAGAAATTTTTACTTTTGACGGGAAAAAAGTGAAAGCCAAAATAGACACAGTCTCTTTTAATGTGACCGCGGCCCGCAAGGAAGGCTATGCGCATTTTATGCTCAAGGAAATCCATGAGCAGCCCTCTGTTTTGAGTCAGATGATCAATTTACGCCTGAAAGGCGGGCGCCTGAGTTTAGAGGGCTTAGGGCTTTCTGAGGATACTTTAAAACATGTGCGTAAAATTCTGGTGGTGGCCTGCGGCACGGCGTATCATGCGGGGTTGGTTGGCAAATACATCATCGAAACTTTAGTTCGACTGCCTGTTGAAGTGGACACTTCCAGTGAATACCGTTATCGTAATCCTCTGATAGATAAGCACACCCTGGTTTTGGCGGTCAGCCAGTCCGGAGAGACGGCCGATACTTTGGCCGCGGCCCGGGAGGCCCATGCTAAAGGCGCGAAAGTCATTGCTATTTGTAATGTGGTCGGCTCCTCATTGGCCCGCGAGGCCGACGGTATTTTATATACGTATGCCGGCCCTGAAATCGGGGTGGCTTCCACCAAAGCCTATAGCGCCCAGCTGATGATGTTTTATCTCATAGCGTTGAAATTAGCCCAAATACGCAAAACATTGCCGCCTGGAGAAGTCAAAGATTTTATCCGCCAGTTGGCCCGCATACCGGCGGTGTACAAAGAAATCCTAAAAAACACGCACCATATTCAAAAAATAGCGGAAGCTAATTCGCATTTCGGTTGTTTTCTTTTTTTGGGCAGGCATGTCAATTATCCCTCGGCATTGGAAGGGGCGCTGAAACTCAAGGAAATTTCCTATATTCCCGCCGAAGGTTATGCCGCGGGTGAGATGAAACACGGGCCCATCGCACTGATTGATGAATACCGGGCGGTGGTGTGCATTAATCCCCAATCCCACGTGTATGAAAAGATGGCCTCTAACATCCAGGAAATCAGGGCCCGCAAAGGCAATGTCATTGCCATAGCCACGCGCGGCGATACCCAAGTCAGGAATAATGCGGATTTTGTGATGGAGGTTCCTTTAACACACGAGCTGTTAACACCGCTGACAGTATTTTGCCCTTACAGTTGTTAGCGTATTTCATCGCAGTCAAACGCGGCTGCGACGTAGACCAACCGCGTAATTTGGCCAAGTCCGTAACGGTGGAATAATGCTGTACATTGTCTCCACCCCCATAGGCAACCTCAAAGACATCACCCTACGCGCCCTTGAGACGCTTAAATCCGTCGACTTGATCGCCGCCGAAGATACCCGCCATACCCAAATTCTTTTAGACGCGTATCAGATTAAAAAACCACTGACTTCTTTTTTTGAGCATAATCAAAGCAGGAAAGCAACACAGCTGATCGGTCTTTTAAAGGCAGGCAAGCACATTGCGTTGGTTTCCGATGCGGGCACTCCCGGCATCAGTGATCCGGGCTATCCCTTGATCAGGTTGGCCCAGGAACATCATATCCCGATGACTGTGGTTCCGGGAGTCAGTGCCTGCATCAGCGCGTTGACCGCTTCAGGCCTGCCGGCGCACCGTTTTGTGTTTGAGGGATTTTTGCCGCCCAAAAGCGGTGCCCGTCGCCATAAATTAGCTGCTTTAAAAGGACAGAAGGGGACAGTCATTTTCTATGAATCGCCCCATCGACTACGCAAGACCTTAAAAGACATGCAGGAAGTTTTAGATGATCCCGTGATTGTCGTGGCCCGGGAACTGACTAAAAAATTTGAAGAAATCCGCAAAGACAAGGCCAGCCGGCTTATCGAACACTTCAGCCTTCATGCCCCCCAAGGAGAATTTGTTTTATTAATTTGATTATTCATTAAGTCCCCTGGTTTGTTTTTCGTCTAATAATATGTTATATTTTACCGGGTCTTTTTATTTGTTTGGAAAAAGAGGGAGAAAATGATTAAACGTTTTATTACTTCACTGGTTTGTCTGGCTTTTATTACCAGTTACTGTCAGCCTGTGTATGCGCAGGACTTTAGCATTAATCAGCTGCCTATGCCAGGGAAGATGATTAGTACGACCCCTGCCTTTGTGCCGTTGACACTTAAAGGTATGGTCATTCACCCGGAAAATGCCTTGAAGTTTGACTTTTTGATGGATACCGGTCATAGCCGCTTACAAGGCCAGGAGCTTTCCGCTGAAGCGCTGAAAATAATGAAGTATTTTTTAACGGCCTTGACGATTCCTGAAGATGATTTATGGGTCAATCTCTCGCCTTATGAAAAGGGACGGATTATCCAGGATAACTTTGGTCAGACCATTATGGGCCGTGACCTTTTAGCTCAAGATTACATTCTAAAACAACTGACCTCTTCGCTCATATATCCCGAAAAAGCCTTAGGTAGAGAATTTTGGCAACAAGTCTACAGCAAAGCCGCTAAAGAGTATGGTACTACCCAAATTCCGGTCAACACCTTTAACAAAGTATGGATAGTCCCCTCAGAAGCCGTAGTATGGGAACACGAAGGCAAAGTCTTAATAGTCAAAAGTCATTTAAAAGTCATGTTGGAAGAAGACTATTTGTCCTTGCAAAAACATAGTGGTGTAGAAGCGCCCCAGGGAAACAACGCAGCGCATTCTATAGGCTCTCAAATTGTCCGTAATCTAGTCCTTCCTGTGCTAGAAAAAGAAGTCAACGAAGGCAAAAATTTTGCTCAACTAAGACAAATGTTCCAAGCCATGATCTTAGCGACATGGTACAAAAAAGCGCTAAAGACAAGCATTCTCAATAAAGTTTATGCAGACAGAAGTAAAATTCAAGGCCTTTCGCCGACCAGGGGACATGTCCCCGAAGGGGACGTGTCCCCAAGCCGGTTGCCAAGCGATGAAGCAATGAATGTGAAAGCACCCCAGAGCAACGAACCTAACGACGTTGAAGCCATTTATCAACGCTATTTGAAAGCCTTCAAAAAAGGCGCATTTAACTATATCAAAGAAGATGTCGACCCATCCACAGGGCAAACAATACCCAGGAAGTACTTCTCCGGCGGTATTAACGGGACCGAGTTACGTACGCATGAGACGGAATGGCACGGGGCTATAGAGACTTTACCAGCGGATGAAAGAAGGGATGTTGAGGCTGCGGCAATAGCTGTAGATCAGACGCTGTTAGTTAAAGGAGCCCTTGATGAGTTTGGCACTCAAGAGCAACCAACTCCAGGTGCGCTGACCGGAAACTCCGCTATGATTGCCCACATTGTTTCGGCGGCTATTGGGTCACTCGCAGTTGGAGGGGCTGTGTTTACCTTAATAGCGATCATACAGAAGAAGATAAATCCAAATAGGATGGTGAATTTTTATTTGGAGCGTGTAAAGAGTCCCAATCCTTTGATGAGAGAGAATGCTGTTAAATTTTTAGGGAAAAACGGGGATCGAGTTTTCATGGATTTATTGTTAGAACTAGCCCAAAAGGATCCTGATTCAGATGTTCAGGTTCAGGCTACTAGGGCGTTTAATCAATTAAGGATTCCCGCGGCCCTAAAGATGCATGGTCTTCTGCAGATCAGTAGCGTAACTACTCCCACGGACGACGTATGGCACACCGCTGCAGCTCTTTTGGATGATTTATTCGAGCAACTTCATATGTCCCCAGATGAAGTCCTCAGGGATAACCCCAATGCGGTAGAAGGCATGCCTTCAAATGAGGCGATGCTGACTGTCCCAATCTTGGAATATTTTGGTATGGTGGAGAGTCTTGAGAAAAAGTTGGACAGTGGCAAAGACAAGGTCCGTCGAGACGCAATGGCAGCTATTGACAGACTGTCGATTATCGATAAGCGCCTGTTTCTGGATGGTATATATTTAATGTATAACAGAGCTTTGTTTAATACCCATGAGGAGGTTCGTGTGTGGGGCACGCATGGGATAGGGAGTATATTAAACAATCCGAAATTGGCAGGGAATCCTCAATCGGAGCGGTACTGGCGTCCAACAGTGATCAGTCGATTAGAAAGATTATTGAACCCGCTTAGGTTTAATGGAGAGCAGTACGTGCCCAGCGCGGAAAGATATTTTAAGCCTGGGGAAAAACCTCGCGAGATTAAGGAAGAGCGTCCCAGCATGAGTGATGGTATGAAAGTGGCTGCGATAGAGGAATTAGTCAGATTAAGCGATAACAATGTCTTGCAGGGGGCAGCAGAGATGGCGGGGATGTCAATAGGCTATATACCACAAGGTAAGCATTATTATTATTTGAATCCGTTTTCGTTGGTGTTCCGCCCCGGTCATGAGGCTCTTCGTCGAGCAGCAGCAAGGACATTTGTTAAATATGGGAACAAGGAAGTATTGGTGGGCCTTCTTCAGTACCCGGATAAGAATATTCGTCAGGGGGCAACAACAAGATTAATAAAAGAACTCATTCCCAAGGGAGAGGCGACTATAGAAGATTTGAAAAAAGGGTATGAAGCGGCATTGGCAGTTGAGGCGGCTAGAGAAGAAGCCATAGAAGGATTACGGGAACTCAAACTCGATGGGGGGGTTGAGAATGTCAAGAATAATTTAGCTTTAAGCTTTATACATGCACTCGGTAGTAATAGTGGTAACTATGATTTATGGGGGGTTGCGGCAGAAGAATTAGGTCTATTAGGAGACCCAAAAGCTGTTAAGGCCTTATTGACGGCGCTCGAGGGCGCGAATCCACAGCAAGATGAGGCGGTATACAGAGGACCTGATTTTTATCATAGAGGACGGTTTTTTATTGAAGCCATAGTTGCCTTGTCGACATTAGGAGCGATTGACGAGGCAAGGTCATGGGCCAAAAAATTGTGGGATATGCGTGCTATTTCACCAGCGGCCGCTTTTGAACTAAAAGCAAGGATCCCTAAAGAAAAACTAGGCCAGGCATTACCAGGTGAGGCCATTCAAGCACAGGCAGGGAACCCGAATGCGGCGATGAGCGCGTCATTATATCTTTCCAGCGTCTTGGCTTTTCTCCAAAAGCCCATAGAACTTCACTCCTTAACGCCTGCGGATTTGCAACAGTGGGTTTCTAATAATTATCCAGGGCTAATCGGTTTTGGCATATTGGTTGCTGTAGCGGGAGGTGTGTATTATTTTGTGAACGACGTTATTAAAACCAGAGAATTATCCGGTGATTGGGACAGAAGCAATACAAAACTGGAAGAACATTTTATGGCATTAGTAAAAAGGGGGGATAGGTCTACAGGTGAGCTTATCGCTGAATCTATGATTCCCGGGCATTCCGGTTCTTTTTACGAGGCATCTCAGAAAGAATTAGAAACCCTAGTGCCCAATGAAGAAGATAGACTTAGTCTTTATATGCAGATATTAAACCGTTATGTTTGGAGTCAGGGTGACCATGCCGAGTGGTTGTGGAGAGCTTTGGGGAATTATAGATCGGATATGAGCGCCCTACAGACACTCGCGGATTATTTTGTTAAAAGGCAAGCCAAAGAAATTTTACAAAGAGGCGATCCGCAGGAAATTATAGCTGGTTTAAACAATAACCAGACAGTGACTTTAGAGGAAACCATAGCTCATTTAAAGGCTAAAGGAATTAACGTTGATTTGAACATTGAGGATGTTAATAGGCGCGAGCAGGGGATCCATCCGGTGACGAGCAAACCTCTTCAAGAGATGAATCTTCGTGATGCTTTAAAGGAAGGTATCGATGTGCTTGTGACTGACACGACTAAAAAGTCGCAATTACTGGATAAAATTTTGGATGATGGGGATCCCGATATCAAATCATGGGCCAATTTGGAAAAATTAAGAATGAATGCGGACTTCGCGATGTCACACGAGCAGGAGCAATTAAATGCTAAAACCCCCGGTGGTATCGCCTTAAATGCCAAGATGATGGACCTGCAAATCAAACGTGATGGCCATGGCGTGCCGCTGCCTATCAGCCAACAGCCCTTGGACAAGATTAACCTTCAAGGTTTTGTGCCGCAGATTATCAGCATTCAGCCCGTTGATTTGGCTACATTGTTAGGACTGTCAGGACAATCGGGCGCCTTGACAGGCCCCTAAAAGGGTGGTATAGTTGGAAAAATTTGAGTCAAGTTCCTTTAATCCGGTCCTGTGAGACTGGGAAGGGTTTATATGTATATAGTGACAGTAACGATTTTTTTAGAACCCGTCTTCTCCGCCTTTGGCGGTGGTGGCGGGTTTTATTTTTGATAGAGCAGGGAGGGGACATGGCGGCGGTTAAAATTATGGACCAGGAAGCGGTACATCGGGCGATTGCGCGCATAGCCCATGAAATTCTTGAGAAAAACAAGGATGCGGAAAATCTTGCCTTGATAGGCATCCGCACCCGAGGAGTGTTTTTGGCCAGGCGGATTGCTCAGGAAATCAAGAACATCCAGGGGGTGGAGGTTCCGATGGGGATTTTGGATATCACCCTTTACCGCGATGATTTGACCTTGGTGGCCACACAACCCGTGGTGCGTCAAACGTCCATTGATTTTGATATTAATGACAGGAAAATTATTTTGGTGGATGATGTGTTTTTTACCGGGCGCACCATCCGCGCGGCTTTAGATGCACTGGTGGATTTCGGCAGGCCGGCGATTATCCAGTTAGCCGTGCTGGTTGACCGCGGCCACCGCGAACTGCCGATCCGTGCGGATTTTGTGGGCAAAAATATCCCGACGTCTAAAAGTCAGAATGTGCGGGTCATTTTGGATGAATCTGACGGGAAAGCGGATGAAGTGATCGTGGAGGATTAAATTTATGGCGTGGACACATAAACATCTTTTGGGGCTTCAGGATTTAAGCCGCCAGGACATAGAGCTGATTTTGGAGACCGCTAAATCTTTTAAGGAAGTCTCCAGCCGTGACATCAAGAAAGTGCCTGCCTTGCGCGGCAAGACCGTCGTCACTTTATTTTTTGAAGCATCCACCCGCACGCGCATTTCTTTTGAACTGGCGGCCAAACGTCTTTCCGCGGACACGCTCAATATCGCTTCTAGTGTCTCTTCGACGAGCAAAGGGGAGACGTTGCTGGACACCGCCCGCAATATTGAAGCCATGAACGTGGATGCGATGGTGGTGCGCCATTCCTTGTCAGGTTCTGTGTTCATCCTGGCCCAGGGGCTGAAATGTTCGGTGGTCAACGCCGGAGACGGCTGCCGTGAACATCCCACCCAGGCGCTTTTGGATATGTTCACCTTGCAGGAAAAATTGGGCCGCATTGAAGGTTTGAAAATAGGCATCGTCGGCGATATTTTACATTCCAGGGTGGCGCGTTCGAATATTTGGGGATTGACCAAGTTAGGCGCCCGGGTGACGGTGTGCGGCCCGGCGACCTTGATGCCGCGCGGCATTGAACAGATGGGTGTTGAGGTTTGTTATGATTTGAAAAAGGTTTTAAAAGAGTCGGATGCGGTGATTGCCCTGCGTTTGCAAAAAGAGCGCCAGCAGGACAAATTTCTGCCTTCCATGCGCGAGTATTCCAGATTATTTGGCATCAATCAATCCAGATTAGATGAAGCGAACAACCATTTGATTGTCATGCATCCGGGGCCGACGAATCGCGGGGTAGAGCTTTCCGCAGATGTCGCCGACGGCAAACAGTCGGTCATCTTAGAGCAAGTCACCAACGGAGTCGCCGTACGTATGGCGGTATTGTATTTGGTGCTAGGGACAAAAACGGAGTAAACTATGGGACTATTGATCAAAAACGCCATCATCGTCAACGCAGATAAAATCGGCAACAAGCCACAGGATATTTTATGTGAAGACGGTAAAATCACCCAAATTGCCCCCAGCCTGCCGTCGGCTGACCATGAAATCATCGATGCCGCGGGCAAAAAAGTTTTGCCGGGCCTGATTGATATCCACACACATTTACGCCAGCCGGGCCATGAGGACAAGGAAACCATTGAAACCGGCTCGCGCGCGGCCGTCAAAGGGGGATTTACCTCCATCATGTGTATGCCCAATACCAACCCCGTCATTGATAATGCCATGGTGGTGGAATTCGTCATCCGGGAAGCCATGCGTGTAGGGCTATGCCATGTGTACCCCATCGGTGCTATCACTAAGGGCCAGGCAGACGCAGAGTTAACCGACATGGCGGAGCTCAAAACCGCAGGCTGTCTGGCTTTTTCTGACGACGGCAAGTCTGTGGTCAACAGCCGCTTGTTTAGGTTGGCCATGGAATATGCCAAAATGCTGGATGTTTTGCTCATCGAACATTGCCAGGATCCGCTGTTAAGCGCGGGTGGTGTCATGAATGAGGGTGTGGTATCGACGAGAATAGGGTTAAAAGGCGATCCGGGAATCGCCGAAACAGTGATAGTGGCGCGCGATATTGAAACAGCGCGTTATCTTAATGCCCGGGTGCATCTGGCCCACATGTCGCTGAACGTTCCTGTGAGTTGATCCGTTTTGCCAAATCCCAGGGCATTCAAGTGACGGCTGAGGCCTGCCCGCACCATTTTACGTTGACTGATGAGGCCTGTGCCGGTTTTGATACCTCGACTAAGGTCAATCCTCCGTTGCGTTCCAAGGAAGATGTGGCAGCGATTAAACACGCTATTGCCGACGGGACCATTGACTGCATCGTGACAGACCATGCGCCGCATACCAAGGAAGACAAAGAGGTGGGGTTCGATGGGGCGCCCTTCGGACTGATCGGCTTGGAGACCTCGCTGGGGTTGGTGATGACCGAGTTAGTCCATGCCGGGGTTATTGATTTGCCGAAGATGGTTGATAAAATGTCCAGCGCTCCCGCGCGCATTGTAGGGCTGGCCAATAAGGGAGCCATCAAACCGGGATTTGACGCGGATATTACGATCATCGATCCGGATCGTGAATGGACCGTTTCTGAGGAAGGGTTTGTGTCTAAAGGAAAAAATTCACCGTTTATAGGAAGGACCTTAAAAGGCAGAGTAGAATACACCATCTGCAGCGGGAAAATAGTCTATAAAACGTAGGGGCCGATTTGTCTTAGGCCCTTCATTTTTGCGCCCGTAGCCTAATGGATAGGGCAGCAGCCTCCGGAGCTGCTAGTGCAGGTTCGAATCCCGCCGGGCGCGCTTAAAAACCCTGACAAGAACATTTTTTTATCAGGGTTTTTCTATAACTATCTGGGAATAAACAAGTTAAGAATATTAAGATTGCATTTTGAGATTGGCATTTTTAAAATCCATGTGTTATACTTCGCTTAATGAAGGGTTTTATAACCTTTTTTGAGTTTAAATTGAAAGTTTTCTAAAACCCTATTATCTGTTGGTATAACTTTGAAATTGTCTATTTTAACAAGGAGAAAAGAATGAATACAGCCACCTTTAGGAAGTCCCCGTTATTCCGCTTTATTGCGTTGACGGTATTAGTCGCCTTTGTTGGGCTGCTTCCGGCTCAACCAAGCTACGCGCAGGTGTCCATTGTGATGACGCCTCCGGGCCAGATGATCCATGTCACCAACCATTTTGAGCCTCCTCAGATGGTGGGCCTTAAGATCGATCTTAAAGACCCGTTTAGTTTCAACTTCATTATGGATCAGGGCGAAACCCCTATGCCCAGTGATGTTCAGAAAGAAGAATTTAATAAGATTATTAAATACTTCCTGGTGTCCCTGGCCATGCCTAATAAGGACATGTGGGTCAACCTTTCTCCTTATGAGTCCAATCGCATCATCCCTGAAATTTTCGGGCAAACTGAAATGGGCCGCGATCTTTTAGCGCAGGACTATATTCTCAAACAGTTCACAGCTTCCTTGATGTATCCGGAAAATGGCTTAGGCAAGGAATTCTGGACTAAAGTCTATGCCCAGGCCCAGGCCCGTTTTGGCACCACTAATATTAATGTTAATACTTTCAACAAAGTGTGGATTGTGGCAGATAAGGCCGACATTTATCAAAAAGACGACACCGCGTTTTTAGTGAAGAGTCATTTGAAGGTCATGTTGGAGCAGGATTTCATGGCCATTGAAAAGAATAAGGAACAGTTCGGCAATGCCCGGGCCCTTCAAGATCAGTCCAAGGATGCCAGGACCAAGATGGCCTCAGACATTGTCCGTGCAAATCATTATCCCGGCCATTGAGAAGGAAGTCAACGACGGCAAGAGCTTTGCCGCGGTCCGTCAAGCCTATAGCGCGGAGATTATGGCCACATGGTTTAAAAAGACCCTCAGAGAAAGTCTTTTAGGCCAGGTTTTCGCCAACAAATCCAAGATCGCGGGGCAGAAGGTCAGCGACCCGCAGGCAAGGGAGAAGATTTATCAGCAGTATTTAAGAGCGTACAAGAAGGGTGTATTTAACTATATAAGGGAAGACGCAACCCCGGATGGACAGACTATTCCAAGGAAATATTTTTCGGGTGGGGCTATGCCGGTAGCCATCGATTTGGTTAAACCAGTTCCTGCCAATAATCCGGAAGTTGGGGCTTTTGTTGGAAATGTCGAGAAAGCGATGAAGGCTAATCGTTTTCAGAGGTTTCTAATGGCAGGTGTCGGCCTTTTAGTATTTGGAGTTGGTGCTCAGGCTCAGCCTAGGGTTATCCAGAACCCCTTTAATCACCTACCACAAAAGGTGGAAACTGTAGGCGGGCAAATTAAAAGAGGGGTCGGAGCCGGAGGCCGCAGGATTGCGGGGTTGGGTGAAGCTACCATCAATGAAGGGAAGGCGGGAGCAAAGTCGATTGATGGTAGAATACAGACAGACCGTGATTTGTTGAATAAAGCTAACGGGACCATAGCAAGTTTACGTACACAGCTCCAACAAAAACAGGCGGCTCTGGATGCTGAGATAGCTACGAACGCTGCGAATGCGACGAGGATAGCACAACTTAATGCGGAGATAAAAGCATTGAACAACAGGATTAATGAGCAAAATACGGCATTCGTTGCTTTACAACAAAAATATAGTGATGATCTGGCCGCACAGAGAGCTAATTTAGATACTCAAAGACGTGAGGCCGATGCCAGGGAAGCGAGTTTAACTGGTGAAATAAATAAATTAAGAGATCAAATGAAAACTGCAGCAGCAGATCAGCAAGCTGCATTACAGAAGCAAATTGATAGACTTCGAGACGCACAAAGACAAAATGCAAAGCTGAGAGACAGTCTTAGGGCAGCTCAAGAGAAAAACAGGGATCTTCAAAGAGCCCTTGATCAGGAGAAAAAAGCCCGGGCTGCTGACCAGCAAGCTTTCCAACAGAAGCTCAAGGATAAGCAAGCTGAGGTTGATGCTGCACGGAAAGCCGCTAAGGACGCTATTCAAGAAAGAGATTGGTGGAGAGGCGCATTTATAGCTTTAGTTGCGGGGCTTGGTTTGGCAGGATTGTTGTCTTTCTTCGGGAGAAAAAAGAGTAAAAGTAAAGAAGAGGCTGAAACAAACGCAACTGACGCAACCGCTACTTCAGCCGCGAAAGAGAAAGAACTAGGGGCTCTTCAAGCTGCTCCTCCAGTAGCAGCACCTTCCGAAGCAGTTAAGGCTGCTCAAGATGGCGTAAAGAAAGCTGAGGCTGCCAGTGCAGCGGCCAATGATGAACTTGCTGCTCAGCAAAAGGTGGTCGATGCACAAGCTGCTGCAGCAGTTCCTGCCGCTCAAGCTGCTGCTTCTATTGCAGATTTAGAAAAGCAAGCAGCTGATGCGCAAACTCAGTTAGAACAGCAGGCCAAGGCTCTGGAAGATGCACGGACAGCATTAGCCAAGGCCAAGGATGCTGCGGATAAAAGGGAAGCCGCTAATGGTCTACAGGGTGTTAAGCCAGGCGAAGATAATGGTCCTTTCGGCTTAGCAGCATTACGGGCAGCGCAGGATGAACAACAAAAAATTGTTGAGGGGCTTGTCCAGGATGTCGCTAAGACAACACAAAAGAGAGACGAACTAAATGGCCGGATCGAAAAAATGAGAGCAGAAGCTGCAGCGGCTAAAGAAGCTGCTCTTGCCGGTTTAAATGCTCAGTTAGAACAGCAGACCAACGCTCTGAGAGATGCACGGACAGCATTAGCCAAGGCCAAGGATGCTGCGGATAAAAGGGAAGCCGCTAATGGTCTACAGGGTGTTAAGCCGGGTGAAGATAACGGTCCTTTCGGCTTAGCAGCATTACGGGCAGCGCAGGATGAACAACAAAAAATTGTTGATGGGCTTACCCAGGATATAGCTAATACAGAACAAAAGATGAGGGATGTGGGAGCAGGAGCTAATGTTGAAGCTCCGGCTGTGGTCGCGGCGGCACCTGATGTTGTTACGCCTGAGACTCAAGCTGCTGCAGTGGTCACTGAACCGCCTGTACAGGGAACGCCTGCAGCTGCTGCCGAAGCAGTGCAAGCTCCGGCACCCGCGCCAGCACCAGCTCCGACTGCCCAATCCGCAGATCCTAAAGCTGCTGCTGCCAGGGAGGTGCTTGTTAACGCAGTAAATAAGTTTGAGCAATCCCAGCAGGAAGCAGCCAAAGCTAAAGGTTTAAGTGCTGTGAAAGCTAAAGTTAAATTATATTTAGCTCGAAGAGCCTACAACAAAGCATTGGCTAGAGCGGCTGCGTTAGCTGTTGCTATAAATGCCCAAATCAAGGATTTGGAAACGGCGATGAATAATGCCAAGAAGGAATTAGACAGGATAACTAAGGAATTTTGGAACAATCCTTTGACATATGGGATGAGTAAATTAAGCGACGCTGAAACCAACTTCAAAAAAGCTAAGGATGCTTTTGTGAATGCGATATTGGATGCGTTGAATCAGCCTGCAGAGGTTGTTCAGGCCGCAGCACCTGCTCAAACGCCGGCTGCTGTTCAACAAGACGCCAACCTGGCAGCCGCAGCCAAAGAAGCCGTAGCTGCAGTCCCAGCTGCTGAGCAAGAGGCTCCTGCCGTTCAGCCGGATTTAGAAAAGCAATTGGCTGACGCGCAAGATCAATTGGCCAAACAAACCAAGGCCTTTGCGGATGCGCAGGTTCAGTTGGTTAAACAAAACCAGGCCCTGGAAACTGCGCAAACGGATTTAGCCAAGGCCAAGCAGGCTGCAGATCAAAGAGAGGTCTATAATGGCCGATTTGGTGTTAGGCCGGGTGAAGATAATGGTCCTTTCGGCTTAGCAGCGCTACGGGCTGTGCAAGCTGAAAAGCAAAAAGTTTTTGACGGGATCAAGGAAGAGATAGTTAAGATTAATCAAAATATAGAGGACTTAAACGCGCAGATCCAAAAGCTGCAATCTGCAGCAGCTACAACGGCAGCGACCATTTTTGAGAATTTAAATGCTCAACTGGCCGGACAAGCCAAAGCCCTAGAAGAGGCGCAAGGTCAGTTAACCAAGGCCAAGCAGGCTGCAGATCAAAGAGAGGTCTATAATGGTCGATTTGGTGTTAGGCCGGGTGAAGATAATGGTCCTTTCGGCTTAGCAGCGCTGCGGGCAGCGCAAGATGAACAAAAAAGAGTTGCTGACGGTCTTGCCCAAGATGTAGCTAACATCAAGCAAAAGGCCCAGGATTTCGGCGCTAAACAAGCACAAAATGCCAAGACCTCGGTGGTATCAACTTAAGTGATGAACATCAGGTCATTAATATCAAGGTCGACGGAGCAGGCATGCCTCTGCCGCCTCGGTATCAAGACAAGGCCATGTTGAATTTGAATGGCTTAACGTCCATTATTCGCAGGATTACGCCGATAACGCCGGAGAATGTCCCGGCGCTGTATGAGTTGATGAAGTAGGTCCGAGAATTTCACCTTTGTAATGCTAAAGCCCTGACGGGAGCAATCCTGTCAGGGCTTTTTCATAAGAATATTTAATTTAACAATTCAGTCTACATAAGATATACTTTAGGCATATGAAAGAGCCAAAGCTGAGTGATATTCAAGCGGGTGGGCCGTGGCCTTTGGGGGCTCATGGGCATGAGGGAGGTGTCAACTTTGCGTTCTTCAGCCGGCATGCCACGCGTGTTCGGCTGGAGTTGTTTGACCATCCCCAAGACGCCACGCCTGCAAAAGCCATTGATTTAGACCCGGTCCGTAATCGCACGGGGGACGTTTGGCACGTCTGGATTAAGGGGATTAGGGATGGCCAGTTGTATGCCTGTCGTATGGACGGCCCGTATAACCCCTCAGAGGGCCAGCGGTTTAATTTCAATAAGCTTCTGGTCGATCCTTTAGCGAGGGCGATTGCAAAACCGCCTATTTGGGATTTTATTCCGGCCTTTGGGATACAATCCGTCTGTGCCCGACGGAGATTTAGTCCCTTCGGCGGTTGACAATGCCGCAAGCATGCCCAAATGTATATTTATTCAGGATCATTTTGACTGGAGCAAGGACACCTTACCCCGCCACCCTTGGTCCAAGACAGTTATTTATGAAACACACGTGCGAGGCCTTACTATCAATGCTAACTCCCAAGTGAAATATCCCGGCACCTATCGAGGCTTGATAGAAAAGATCCCTTATTTCAAAGAACTGGGAGTGACGACCCTTGAGCTCTTGCCTGTGCAGGAGTTTAATGAACATCAGTCCAGGCGGATTCATCCGCAGACGCTCCAATCACTCAATAATTACTGGGGATATGATCCCATTGTTTTCGCGGCCCCCAAAGCTTCCTACAGCAGTGCGGGAGGTTTGGGCCAACAAATCCAAGAATTCAGGGAAATGGTTGAGAGTCTTCATAAAGCCGGGATCGAAGTGATTTTAGACGTAGTGTTTAATCACACGGCGGAGGGAGATGAGCCGGGGCCCACACTGTCTTGGCGCGGGATGGATAATACGATTTTCTATATGTTGGAAAACGACAAACGTTTTTATAAAAATTATACCGGTTGCGGCAACACCTTTAATGCCAATCATCCCGTGGCGCAGGAGTATATATTGGCCGCGTTGCGTTATTGGGCACTGGCCATGCATGTGGATGGTTTTCGTTTTGACTTAGCCTCGACGCTCGCTCGGGACACCAACGGTAATCTTTTAGCGAATGCCCCTATTCTTGAGAAAATTGCCAAGGACCACTGTTTTGAAAGATGTCAAAATCATTGCTGAGCCGTGGGATGCCGCCGGCGCGTATCAGGTGGGCAGTTTTTCCGACCGGCGCTGGGTGGAGTGGAACGACCGTTTTCGCGATGAAGTCCGGCGTTTCTGGCGCGGGGATGAGGGGATGCTGGGGACATTGGCCAGCCGCATCTGCGGCAGTGCCGACATCTTTGCCCATTCGGGCAAAGGTCCGCAGAATGGCATTAATTTCATTACCTGTCACGATGGTTTTACGTTAAATGACCTGGTGAGCTACCGTACTAAGCATAATGAAGCTAACGGGCAGTATAATCACGACGGGGCAAACGAAAATTTCAGCGATAACTACGGTACGGAAGGCCAGACATCGGACCTCGCCATCGAGTCTATGAGGAAGCGTCAGATCAAGAATTTTCTGCTGACATTGTTCATTGCACGCGGGGTGCCGATGCTGTTGGGCGGAGATGAATTTCGCCGCACGCAAAAGGGTAATAACAATGCCTACTGTCAGGACAACGAAACAAGCTGGTATGATTGGGGGTGTCTTAAACAGCACAAGGACATTTTTAGTTTCACCCGTGCCATGATCGCTTTTCGTCGGGCACATCCGGTCCTAAGCCAAGCGCAATTTTATACCGACGCTGAAATCCAATGGTTTGCCCCGCAAGGAGGGGCGCCTAACTGGAGTCACCGTGGGAAAAACAGTTGGCTTGTTTGATCCATGAAGAGCAGGAGCATGCGCTTTTTTTGATGTTCAATGCCTCGAGCCATGCGGGCGATTTTCGCCTGCCATCCCCACCTGGAGGGAGGCGTTGGAGGGTTTTCGTTGACACATCTGGCGAAGCGCCCCGTTTAGAAAATCAACAAACGTACCGCTTAAACTCCAGATCGAGCGCCATACTTTTGGCTTGAGGGTAATTATGCGCAAACAAAAAATCACCATTTCTGTGATCGGCGGCAGCAGCATCACTCCCCAGGTTTCGACATTGGCCAAAGCCGTCGGGCAAATGATTGCCCAATTAGATTGTGTCCTTGTTTGCGGAGGATTAGGGGGCGCCATGGAAGCGGCGGCCAAGGGGGCCAAAAGTGCCGGCGGCCTGACCATCGGCCTTTTGCCCGGCAAGAATAAAATAGATGCTAATGCGTATATTGATATTGCGCTGCCGACGACGATCGGCTATGCGCGTAACGCTATGGTGGCTGCTTCAGCGGATATTATCGTTGCCCTGCCCGGCAGTTTCGGCACCAATTCTGAAATTTGTTATGGGTTAGTGTATGGACGTCCGGTCATTGATTTAGGCGGCTGGAAGATGAAAGGCATGGTCCCCGCCCGCAATGTGGCCCAGGCCCGGGAGAAAATCAAAGCGATCATTAAAAAACTGCAACAGGCCTGAACTTCTAGAATATTTGTGCACGCTGCCGGAAATAATGTTATACTGACTCTCATTCGTCATTCCCGAGAATATTGTCATTCCCGCGTAAGCGGGAATCTAGTCCATGGAAAAAATACAAAATAAATACAAAGTTCTCGTCAACGAAAATCTTTGCCCGAAATATTGGCGCATGGTTTTTGATGCCCCTGCGATCGCCGCCGGGGTCAAGCCCGGCCAGTTTGTCCATATCCGCACGGACGAAGAAGGCCTGCAGCCTTTTTTCCGACGCCCCTTTAGCGTTTACCGCGCCCAGAAATACGTGGAGATATTTTATGCGGTGGTGGGGCGGGGCACCAAACTACTTTCCCTAAAGAAAAAGAATGATAGCCTTGATGTTTTAGGGCCTTTAGGCACGCCTTTTATCAGTCCGCCTGAAGGCACCAAGCAGGTAGTTATGATTGCAGGGGGCATTGGTGTGGCGCCTATGCTTATTCTTTCCGATGTGTTAAAAAAGACAAAATGCGAATTACTGTTGTTATATGGTGCCCGAAGCCGGGAATATGTCTATCCCGATGAAGGAATTTAAAGACAACGGGGTCAAGGTTTATATGGCAACGGAGGACGGCTCAGTCGGAGCCAAGGGCAGGGTCAGTGTTTTGTTTGATAAGATTGACACCGCCGCAGGACACGCGTTTATTTATACCTGCGGGCCTAATCCCATGTTAAAGGCCGTGCAGGCTTTTGCGGCCAAGCATGGCCTTTTGGGCCAAGTGTGCTTGCGAAGGGATCATGGCTTGCGGCTTGGGGGCGTGTCAAGGCTGTTCGATTGAAACTAAAAATGGGTATAAAACTGTTTGTCACGACGGACCGGCGTTTAATTTAGATGAGGTGATGTTTCACTGATGAATATATCCGTTAAAATAGGCAATAGTGTCTTTTAAAATCCTGTGACTGTGGCTTCCGGCACCTTTGGCCATGCCGAACGTTATTATAATCTTGAGGAAGTCAAGAGGCTGGGGGCCATTGTTCCTAAGACCGTGACGTTTCATCCCCAGGTCGGCAATCCGCCGGTGCGGATTTTTGAAACTCCGTCGGGAATGATCAATGCCATTGGTATTGAAAATCCCGGCATTGACGCTTTTATCGCCAACAAATTGCCGGCCTTAAAGAATATCGGGGTGCCTTTGATCATCAGCATTTTGGGGAATGACGAAGAAGAATTTGTGGGTATCATTGAAAAATTAAACACGCAGACGGGTATTGCGGCGGTTGAATTGAATTTATCCTGCCCTAATCTGAAACATAAAGTTTTGGTGGCCCAGGATGCGCAGGCCACCATGCAGTTAGTCAAAAAAATGAAAGCGCTGTCTAAATTTCCCATCATTGCCAAATTGTCTCCCAATGTGACAGACATCGCCCAAATTGCCCAAGCGGCCCAGGAGGGGGGCGCGGATGCGGTGAGTTTGGTCAATACTTTTACAGCCATGGCCATTGATGTCAAAACACGCAAAAGCCGCATCGGTAATGTGACCGGCGGATTATCCGGCCCGGCGATCAGGCCCATTGCTGTTTATATGGTGCAGCGGGTAGCCTCCCAGGTCAAAATTCCGGTCATCGGCATGGGCGGGATCATGAATGCCCAGGATGCCTTGGAATTCCTTATTGCAGGGGCCACGATGGTGGCGGTGGGCACGGCCAATTTTATCAATCCCCGCGCGCCGATCGATGTTTTGGAGGGCATTGAATCCTATATGAAAGACAATAAAATAGATGATATCCATGAAATCATCGGAAGTTTAAAAATATGAACAAAGCCCAATTAATTCTAGCTTTAGATGTAGATAATTTTGAACAGGCCCGCAAACTGATCGACGAATTGGAGGATACGGTGGACATTTTTAAAGTCGGCAGCCAGATGTTCACTTTGTATGGCCCGTTTATCACCCGTTACCTGCAGGCCAAAGGGAAAAAAGTTTTTTTGGATTTGAAATTTCATGATATCCCCAATACCGTGGCCTCCGCAGTCAAGAGTGCGGTGTCTTTAAGTGTTGCTCCCCATGGGGATGTCGATTTTGGCACCATTGTTTATGTTGACCGTGCACACCGTCGGAGGAAAAGAAATGCTTGAGGCCGCGGTCAAGGCCGCAGAGACCCAGGCCAAAGCTTTAAATGTGCCCCGGCCCTTGATTGTTGGGGTCACGGTATTGACCAGCACGGCCCGGGACGGTAATTTAGAAAAGACGGTATTAGAGCGCGCCCGGCTGGCCCGTGAATCCGGTTTGGACGGGGTGGTGGCATCCGTTGAGGAAGCAGGCGCTATCCGTCGGGAATTAGGCCAGGATTTTTTGATTGTGACTCCGGGCATACGGCCTTGGATGCCTCCATGGACGACCAGAAGCGTGTCGCCACGCCTGCGATGGCCATTGCGCAAGGCAGCAATTTTTTGGTGGTAGGCCGTCCCATTATCCAAGCTCCGTCGCCGCGCACAGCCGCACTAAAGATTTTAGAAGACATGAAAAAATAAGATAATGAATCATCTTCGTCAAAAAATCCATAAGCCATCTCATAGAAACCGCCGAAGGCGGGGAATATAAATTGAAACGCTCTCTGGGCGCACTGAATTTAGTGTCCTTAGGCATAGGGGCTATTATCGGGGCCGGCCTGTTTTCTGTGACAGGTATTGCCGCCTCGGAAAACGCAGGGCCGGCGGTAGTGCTTTCTTTTGTCGTGGCGGCCGTCGGTTGCGCTTTTGCAGGGATGTGCTATAGCGAGCTGGCGTCTATGATTCCGGTGGCAGGCAGCGCCTACACCTATGCGTATGCGACCATGGGTGAGTTTATTGCCTGGATCATTGGCTGGGATTTAGTTTTGGAATATGCGGTGGCTGCGGCGATGGTGGCGGTGAGCTGGTCAAGGTATATGGGTTCTTTTTTACATGATTTTGGTATGACTATCCCCGCGCAATTAGCGGCCTGTCCTTTTGACGTCATTACTCTGCCGGATGGCAGTCAGGCGCATGGCCTGGTCAATATACCGGCGATGGTGATCATTGCCATTATTTCTTTTTTGTTGATGCTGGGTATTAAGGAAAGTGCCAGCGTCAATGATGTGATTGTCGTGATCAAGCTGGCGGTCGTGCTGACTTTTATTGTTGTAGGGTTTCATTATATAAAACATAGCAATTACGTGCCGTTTATCCCGCCGAATACCGGCAGCTTTGGGGAATTTGGGGTAAGCGGTATCATGCGTGCGGCAGGGATCATCTTCTTTGCCTATATCGGTTTTGATACAGTCTCGACGGCGGCCCAAGAGTCGCGTCATCCGCAAAAAGATATTCCTCGGGGCATTATCGGTTCGTTGGTCTTGTGCACGGTGCTGTATATCCTGTTTTCCTTTGTGCTGACAGGCATGCTGAATTATAAATTGATGAGGGGGGATGCCGCACCCGTGGTGACAGCCATTAGTTTAACGCCGTATCCTTGGCTGCGTGTTTTGATCAATCTAGGGATCATCGCCGGACTCACATCGGTGATTCTGGTGATGCTTTTAGGCCAGTCACGGATCTTTTATGCCATGTCGCGCGACGGGCTTTTGCCCAAACTTTTTTCCGACATACATCCCCAATGGCGCACACCCTGGCGGTCCAATTTGCTGTTCATGGTTTTTGTGAGTTTCTTGGCCGGGGTTTTCCCGATTTCCAAATTAGCGCATATGACATCCATCGGTACGCTTGTTGGCCTTTATCATTGTCTGCGCCGGGGTCATGGTGTTACGTTATTCCCAGCCTAAGCTCAAAAGGGCGTACAGCTGCCCCTGTTTTCCGCTGTTTCCGTTTTTAGGGATTCTGGTATGTCTGGCCATGATGACCTCGCTGGAACAGGAAACCTGGTGGCGGCTTTTAATTTGGCTGGTTATAGGCCTGATTATTTATTTTACCTACAGCCGGTTTAATAGTAGGCTGAACAAGAAAAATTAAGGGCAAGTAGCTCAACTGGTTAGAGCATCTGATTTACATTCAGAAGGTTGAGGGTTCAAGTCCTTCCTTGCCCACCATAATTTTACTTTTTTTACAAATGATAACAGAGATGAGCCGTTACCTTAATATTCATATTAGAAAATCGGCCCACCAGTTTTTTGCTTTGACAAAATTTTAAACGGACATTAGACTATCCCTCTAAATACGGGGTCGTGGTGTAGCCTGGTTAACACATCAGCTTGTCACGCTGAAGACCGCGAGTTCAACTCCCGTCGACCCCGCCATTAATTTAAACCTTCTCGTCGCACAGAAGGTTTTTTATTTTCTCTTCAGGATCATGACACCGTGATTATTGGCCCAGCCGGGGGGGTAGCCAGTCGCCGCCTTGGCGGGTTAAGGGGATAAAGCTGTCGTGGATATATTGGGAAATCAAAGGGCAGTAGGTCCTGCCGAAGATGCCTAAGCCGGTTTCATTGGAAATGATGCGGCTGGACATCAGAACGTAAGCGATTTTTTTACTTTCCAATTCCTTGATCACCTCAATTTCCTGCCGGGGCGGTATTTTGATATGGTTAAAGAAAATCAATTGGCGCGTGGGACTTTCACGGCCGGTTAAATAGTAGTAGAGGCAGTCATAGGGCAGGGCAAAAAACAGATCGTCTTTTTTGAGGGTGGTGTTCAGAAAACGAGTGACGGTATTGACGGTCTGTGTCCATTGGGGCTCATTGCCGACGTAAACTTGTCCCCGGTCCATGCTTAAATAGCGCCAGGGTTGCTTTTGGCTTTGGATGCTGCCGATATGCGCCACAATCCCCAGTATCGTCAATCCCCATAAAAATATCAGGATGAATACCCGCAGGAATTTAGGCATAAATTTAAAAGCAACGGCTATCATCACAAAGTGAAAGAGTACCAGGAATGGCAGGGACCAATAGGTGCGATACCAGATGGCGCTGACTAAAAATTCGTTGAAATAGAGCACGAAAAACAATCCGAGCAGCCCCAGCGTTAATAAGACATTTTGCCGGTAGAGTTTTCTCGAGTTTATGGGTTACCAGTAAATACAAACCCCACAGAGTGCATCCGTGCAGGACGATGCCGATGGCAACGCCGACGAAAGAGTGGATGAAGGTCAGCCAATTTTGCATCAGGAAATAAGGGATGACCAGAAGCGGCGAGGCATGGTACGGCTGGTCATCGCCGAAATAAGGCATGCATTGGCGTATGGCGTAAAACGGCAAATCCTTAAGCAGGGCCCAGTAAATAATGCCGATAGCTAAAGGAGCCAAGAGAGCTGCAATCCAGTAGAATGTCTTTTTGGGCATGATGAGAGGGTGTTTTTTGACGTGGTCAAGGGTCAGGGTGCTCAGGACTACACCCGTTAAAGCGGCTAACCCGAAATTGATTTTAATCAAACTTAAAATAAATCCGGTTGCGACGGCACCCCATAAATAACGCATGGATGGGGCCCTGATATAAGATAAAAGACACCAGAGAATGACTAACTCAGCCGCGATACCGCCGATATGATTATAGGTAAAGAAAAATTCCTGACGGCATTGGGTAAACCAGGCGGCGGACAGGAAGGCCAGACCCGGCGACATAATGCACACGGCGGATAAATAAAAAAAGGCAGAACACATAACGACCAGCAGGGCCCGTCCTAAAAATACGCTGGTCATATGCACCCCGAAGATTTTAAAGAACAGGCCGTAATAATACGGCATTAAGGGGCCATAGACCCACCAGAAGTCTTTGTAAGGCAATTTCCCATGAGTCACGGCGTCAAAAGCGTATAAATCACGGCCATGGTCGCCCTGGGAAAGCAAGTCCTGGAAATTCAGCTCGGGCCAGACAAAAATTCCCGCGGCCAGGATGGTCAAGAGCAAAAAAATAGTTTTCGGAGAAAGTTTCATTTCTTGCCGCATAGAAAAGTACATCTGTATTTGCGCAAGCAAGGAATCTTCGCTTTTCCAATAGAATTTTAAGGTTGCGAAGCTTGCTTGCGTTTAAGAATTAATGTCCCATGATTCCACGCCCAGCCCGGCTCATTAGTCCAATCACCGAAGCGGGCGATGGGCTCAAAATTGTCATCAATATATTTTCCGATTAAAGGGCAATAGGTTTGTCCTAAAAGACCAAGCCCCAACTCCTGACGGGCCCAGGCACGGCTTGAGATCACGACATAACGGACATTGTTTTTTTGTAATTCTGCGATCACGGATTTTTCCTGCTCTGGCGGAATTTTGATATGCTCAAAGAAAATCAGCTGGCGTGTGGGAGATTTTCTGTCTGTTAGAAAATAATAGAGGCAATCATACGGCAGGGCAAAAAACAATTCGTCAGGTTTTAGGGTTTTGTTTAAGAAATCAGTGGTTTCTGTGATGGTGATAATCCACGCAGGGGCATTAATGACATAAACGCCTGCGCGCGGTAAAGACAAATATTGGCTTTCGGTTTTTATGGCTTTCAATGACGGCAAGGCACTCAGCCAAGGAGTGACGACCAATACCGCTAAACTCAAGAAAACTATTTTGCGTAGGATTTTAGGAACACTTTGGGCGGCTATGTCGACCAGCAGAAAGGAGAGCATCATACTCAAAGGCTGGGCCCAGAAACCCCGGTACCACACCCCGCTTTTAAGATATTCATGGAAATTGATTAGACAAAAAAGGCCCAGCAATCCTAAAGATAGCCCCAAGGTGATTTTACGGGCGAAGGGCAGTTTATTTTTCGCAAAGAGGTATATGCTGCGCAGGAAGCTGACATTGATAAGTACGGCCAAAGCTAAATTCCACCAGTTGGATGTTGCATTACGATAGGTTATTTGTAAAAAAGTAATGGTCGCGACCCAGGGACTAATGTTGTAAGGCTGATCGCCTTCTATATAGGGAAGGCATTGGCGGATTTCCATCGCCGACAAGTTCTTTAATAAAGACCAATAAATGGTATAGACTAAAAAAGGTATCCCTATTAAGGCAAAAGTATAAAAAATTTTTTTGGCCGTATTCAAAGTCCGTCGATTGACCCCATCATTCACCGCCACAGTCAGGACACACATCGCTAACGCGGTTAGCCCGAAATTAATTTTTATCAGACTCAGGAGTAAAATAAAAGCCAGCGCACCCCACGCCGCGGCCGGACGGCTTTTTTGAATATAAGATAAAAGACAAAAGACCACACCCACAAGCATGACGATGCCGCCGATGTGATTATAAGTAAAGAAAAAGTCTGAGGCCATGATCATAAACCAGCAGGCCGCAAGATAGGCGACGATCCAGGAGCTCGTTGCCATCATGGCCAGGCACATGAGTACGCCGCCGAGGATTTTGAGGAGCAGTTTGCCTAATAGGACGCTGCTGATTTTAATCCCGAAAATTTTATAGAATAGCCCGTAATAATACGGCATCAAGGGGCCGTACACCCACCAAAAATCTTTGTAAGGGAGCTCTCCGCGAAGGACTACTTGGGCCGCATAAAGATCGCGGCCATGGTCACCTTGAGCCAGGGGACCTTGAAGGCGGGCGTAGGGGGCTGTGATGAGGATACCGGTGCCAAAAACCAGGAGCAATAGGAGGCATTTGGCGTGTCTTTTGAAAAAAGGCATAACGGCATTTTAGAAGAGTAGCGGGGAGTTGTAAAGGCCCGTTTGCTAATAACAATTAATTGTCCTAAAGCCTCAAGTCAGTTATAATGCCTGCCATGCTGCGTGCTTTTGGCTTCATGGCTCCTTGCGTATTATGGATATTCTTAATGCGCAATTTTGTTTTTGGTGTCATCCCCGTTAATATGGATACCAATACCATATACGGAGTGGCCAAGTTTTATTTCAATAATATCCTCAACGGCACACTCCCTTTATGGGAGCCTTTTGTCAGCCTCGGCCGGCCTTTTTACGCCATTGCCATCTGTAATCTTTTTAACCCCGTCACCCAACTCGTGCCTCTGTGTAAATTAGCCGGTATTAATTACGCGAACGCTTTTGTGGCCTATATGGTTGTTTATTTTTTCATCGGATGCGCGGGGTTTTATCTTTTGACTTTGGCAATTCTTAAAAGTCGTGCGATGGCGTATCTGGCGTATGTGGCGCTGATGTTTTCCAGCTTTGGGGCTTCCATGTTCACCCAGCTGACGTTTTTGGAATTGGTGGTGCCAACCATCTGGTTTTTCTTTTTTTTATTATGTTTTGCCCGTCAGCAGAATAAGGGACATTTTTTGGGACTGTCTTTCGCCGGGATGGTTTTGATAAGCGCCTATCTGCCGTTTTATTTTTTGACGGTGGCGTTGGTTTTTATATTACTTTTTGTATTTTTATATGCCCGAGAGGCCCGCGATTTTTGCAGGGATTTGTACCGTTTCCTCATCAAGCACTGGTTTTTGGCGTTATTTTGCGCGGTCGGGATTATGTTGGCCGCGGCCCCTTTGTTGGCCTACAAGATCATTGATGCCAGCGGAGAAGTGGTCGCCCCCGGACGGCATTGCCAGTATACTTCCGCACAGGAATGTTTCGACAGGACGATGGGCCGTCAGGGAGGGATGTCGTATGATGAAATCACCCGCAGCGGGACCTTGGGTGAGCGCCTGGATCTGCAGTATTTATTGGGGAATTTAGACAAAATCACTTATGGCAGCGACTCGCTGTTTTTTTTGCCCGTATGGATTTATATTCTTTTAGGGGTATCATTCTTTTTGCGGCTTACACGTTTGACCGTGCTTTTAAGCGCCATGACGGTCATCCTGGGGTTAGTCTCTTGCGGCCATGCGTCGGGCTTGTTGGGATTTTTATACAGGCATATTTTTTTCTTTGCGTATTTCCGCAATCTTTTTTTCTTCGGTGCCTTTTTAGTGCCACTTGTGATTGTATGGGGACTGTATCAATTGCAAATGCTGTTGGATATTCACCCCAAGGACGTCAGTGTTCAAAAAGGGATTATCTGCGGGGTTATTGTTTTGCATGCCGTTCTTTTTTTGGTTTTAAAACATTTCCAAGGAGTGCCCGCGGTTTCTTTTGTGACCTTGGGCGCTTCCGCCGTAGCTTTAGCGATTTACTATGCCGGAGGCTTTCGTTTGTCCCGCAGACTGTGGACAGGCCTCTTCGCGGTTCTTTTGATTGTGCAGCCCGCGTGGCTATTAAGAGAGTATGCTTTAAACGCTAGGGAATTTAAATCCATTTTGCCTTCTATGCATGTCAAGCCTGTTTTCGGTTGGGTGCGTCCGGAAAAACCTGCGGTGGACACCTCCCGCATTTATCAATTCGTCCATTATGAAGATTTTTGGTATGATATGAGCATGACGGATGCCCCGCCTGAAGTGGGCTTCCCGCAATCAGTCACCCGATGGACATTTGATTTATCCGAGCATACGCCTAAGGATATTTTGGCGCGGTATGCCCGTTATAAAATTGTTCTTTATGACGATTTTGGGTCTGTACCGGAGCCTATGAGCGGTCCCACCCCGCAGTTGTCGGTCAGCCATTTCGATGTCAATACGCTTGAGATGAAGACGGATTTTTCGAGGCCCAAAATTTTGGTATACAATGACAGTTACACTACATCCTGGAAAGCTTATTTAGATGCAAGACCTATCCCACTGCTGAGGATTAACGGTGCTTTTAAAGGCCTCGAGGTCCCGGCAGGCAGGCATAGCGTGGCATTTGCGTATCATCCTCCCGGTGGGGCGTGGGTGTATATCACCGCCACTGCCGCGCTTTTTATTTTTATGATAGGGACAATGTTGATGCTATATCGGAGGGTTTAGTGTTCAAGAAAATCTTGGGACGCAACATTGTTTGGTGGACTTTATTGGCTTTGCTGTTGTCCTCAAGCGTCAATTGGCGCTTGTGCACCATTGAGCGCGGCAAATATCTGCTCGGCATTTTTTACAACGGGTATTTTCAAAATACTTTAGACGAAGCGGTGTATAAAGATTATTTGCAGACCCACGGTATTACACATGAATTTATCAAAGACAATATTTGAGGTTGATTCATGAAGAAAAAGGCTTTAAAAGCGGTGATTATTTCGATTTCGAGTGACATCGGGAATGCTTTGGCCAAAAGGTGGAGGCGTAAGGGGCTAGAGGTTTACGGCACGTACAGGACGCCGTCTTCTTTAGTCGATGATTTGGAAAAATCCGGTGTCCAAACCTTTCAGTGCGACGTGGGGAATAATTTGTCCCTGCGCAAGACGTGTGCTCAATTGCGTTTGACGGTTAAATCCTGGGATTATTTGATTTTATGCCCGGGGACGCAGGAGCCGGTGGGAGCTTTTACGGATTGTGATTTTGACCGATGGGTCAAGTCCCTGGAAGTGAATTTTATCAGACAGCTACAGGCGGTGCATGAATTATTACCATCACGTAACACAAAGGGCCAACATCCTCCGGTGGTCTTGTTTTTCGCGGGCGGCGGGACCAACAGTGCACCGGTGAATTATTCAGCCTATACGGTATCCAAGATCGCGTTGATTAAAATGTGTGAGTTATTGGATGCGGAAATCCCGGACACGCATTTTGTCATTATGGGGCCGGGGTGGGTCAAAACCAAAATTCATCAAGCGACGTTGCAGGCAGGCCCCAAAGCCGGGGCCAATTATCAAAAGACTATCGCCAAGCTCTCCGGGGACGAGTGCACGCCGATGGAAACAGTTCTGGATTGTTGTGATTGGCTTCTTGGCGCCGAACGTCGTGTGGTGGGCGGCCGTAATTTTAGCGTGGTTTTTGATCAGTGGGGAAAGACTGCCTTGACAAAAAAGTTGTTGAAAGACCCTCATATGTATAAGTTGCGCCGGCAGGGCAATGATTGGAAAGGCCGATAACATGTTGTATGTTGTTTTCGCTCTGGGATTGTTTATAGCTTCGGTGATTGTTCATATAGGATTCTGCCGCCGAACGACCAAGGCAGGGTTACAGGCCAAGGCGTATGTCGTCATAGGTTTTGTTTTTTTGAGTATTTATGCCGGAGGCGTTTTAGCCCTGCCGCATTGGGGTTTGCCATTTAAAATCACCGCAGGGGTTATTTTTTTGTTGCTGGTCCCTGTGTATTTGTGTTTTTACGTGCTGACTCAATTGACCAGCCCTTCTAAAAAGATCCTTTTGGCTATTTCTCAACGGGGAGAATTAGCACATAGCGACATTGTGGCTTGTGTGCAAAAGGAAGATTTTATTACCACGCGTTTAAAGGATTTGTGCGCCAGCGGTTGCGTGACAGAGACGGCCGGCCGGTATACCTTGAGTCCGGAGGGTAAAAAAATCGCGGTTGTTTTGGATATCATGCAGCGTGTCCTGGGGCGTGATATCGGGGGTTAAAGAGTTTATGGGCATAGATGTTTTGACGGTGGGCGTGGGGTTTGTTTCATTCGGCATTTTTTTATTGATTCATTGGCTGACCTTCCGGTGGATCTCCCCCGAACAATTATTGAAATCATTGACCATGACCGTCATCGCTATCGCGGGACTTCCCGCGCTGTTGATGGCCGTGCTTTTTACTTGGAAATGGGCAGAGGCGTCCCTGCAGGCCTGGGTTTGCGCAGGGGCATTGGCCATGGCGGTCAACGGATTATTGTGTTTTGTGTATGTGCTGTGCGTGTTTGGGCCCTATGAAACCTCTGTGCGTATGCGTCTGGTCCGTGAAATTGCCAGGGCAGGCGCCAAGGGTATTTCCCGGCAAGAACTTTTAAAACGGTATAATGCTCAAACCATTGTGGATTTGCGCCTGCGGCGGCTGATGGGCTCGGGAGATATCATTGAGAAAGACGGCCGTTATCGGGTCGCCAGAAAAAAGAATCTTTTTTTTATTTTTGATGCCATCGCGGGGGGGATTAAAAAATGGATCGGCAGATGAAGAATATAGTTATGGCGCTAACAGCAACGGTACTGTCCGTTGAGCTTATTCTGGTTGTCAGCGCGCTGTTGAGCCGGGTCCCCATTGCCGTAGATCTTTCTTACGTCCATTCGATATTGTGGCAGTATCAGAGGACTTTTCAACCGCAGCGGGATTTATTTTTGTATGGGATATGGCTAGTGTCGGGCACAGCTATCTTTGCCTGTTTGTGTTGGGTGATGCAGTTTAATAAAGCGCAATCCAAATGGGATCTTAATCCGTTTTTGATGTTCCATATGTTGATCGTTGGCCTGATGTGTCACGCCGGGTTTGAGGTAGTGGCCGTAGGTAACCCGGTGTGGGCATGGCCGGTTTTTTGGGGAGCTTTTATAGCGGGTGTTCTGATATCAATTTTCTGGTCGGAATTTTTAGAGGGCATGTCTTATTTTAAGAATAGCTGGAGGGCTTTGAACGTAAGGCCATGGGTGGGCGTTGTCCTTGGGTGTCTCTTTATTTTTTTAGTGATTTTTATGCCTGACTTGCAGGCCGTCGTCGCCATGCAATACCTGGGGGATTATTTTCATAATTGGGACGCTGATGTGTTGGGGGCTGCGTACGCCATTGTTCACGGGGCCATACCCGGTATAGATGTGGTCACCTTCTACGGGTTCGGGGCTTCTGTCATACTGGCTAAAATTGTTACTTGGCTGGGCGGCTTTGACTATGCCAGGCTGCTGGGTATTGTGATGTGGGTGGGGATTATTTATTTCGTTTTATGGTTTCTTTTGCTGAGGCGTTTTTTGGCGTCCCCGCTGTTGGCTTTTGCCGCCGTTGTATGCGCCATGCGCATGCAGATGTTTAATTTGAGGGTTGAGCCTATTATCTGGGCGACGATGATGGCCTCGGTTTTTCGTTTTTGTTTTGACATAGGGGTTTTCTGGATGTTGTGGATGCATATGCAGACGCGCCGTACGGTTTTTTTAGCAACGGCCGCATTTTTCGTTTCATTAGGGGTGTTCCATATGTTGTCGACGGGTACATATATGTTCCTGGTATTTGTGCTCTACGCCGGTGTTTCGGCATGTGTGCCTTGTCTGGGGGGCGGCAGAAATTTACCACTCTGGCGTAATCATGCCTTGGCCATCATCAGTGTATGGCTATGGGCCGGATTGTGGTTTTATGGGAGTGTGGGCACACACCTTTTAGAAGCGACTTTTTGGAAAAATTTAGCGGAATTTAACACTTATTTTATCAAGGGGGCCACGGCAGGCTCTTTGACGGTGCTGCTTTCAGGGGACAATGGTGTGTGGAGTCTCGGCGGCTTGATGTATGCGGTGTTTTATATGGTGACTTTTTTTTATGTGGCCGGCCGGGTCATTGTTGGAGAGGCGCGCGGGCGCGATGTTTTTGCCGGGCTTTTGGCGTTCTATGGACTGGAGAACAATTCTTATTACATTCTGATGGCCGCTCAATGGTATACCATGGGCATTGCGGGGATTTTTTTGTTTTTTTACTGGATAGCTAAGGCCTTAGAAAAAGCCCCTGGGCCTTGGCGTAAACGCATCGCATGGGGGCTGGTAGTCATCTCACTCTATTGCCTTGTGACAGATCGACTGTTTACCAGATATCCCAATTTATTGAGTGTTTCCAGAAATCCTTTGGTGGACAGCCGCACGGCCTTTCGCGTGGGCCCTAAACAAATTTCTTATGTCAATCAGCTTTGGGCAGCTTTTCCTGAAACGTTTAAACTCCCGGTCAACTCTTTGGGGGAGAAGGACGAACAAGTGAAGCTTGAGAGCGATTTTAGAGACCATGCGGCGCTGAAAGCTTATTATGCCCAAGAGACCGCATGGCCTGAAGATACGGCGTTGATCCGACGCCTGACACCTGAAGGCGGGCAAGCGGCGGTGTTTAGCAGTTTTGAAGTGCTGCTGCTGCAAAAAGCCGATCGCCGACCGTTTTTTTATTATTTTCCGCTGGTTAATTCCAGGCCGCTGGCCGTACGCAATTTTATGGTGACGCGTCTTTTTAGTTATACCCAGCTGCAAAAGACTTTAGACCAACTGGAGGCCGAAAAGCCGCCGTATATTTTTATGGAACGTATTTTTTTGACACCTCAAGTCCCGCAGGCGTATTTCTACGAGTTTGATGACTTGATTGTTTTGATCCGCTATTGTCTTTCTAAATATGAACCCGTAGAGGTTGGTAAATATCTGGTGGCTATGAAACGCAAATCAGGAGGATAAAGTGACGGACGTCAAAACAAAAAATATTGTGGCCTACTCAGCGCTGGTGTTGGCTTTGTCGGTGCAGGTCGTGATCATCCTTGCCGTTATTTTCAGTTTTATTCCGATCAAACTGAATAGTTTTGTCCAGACACTTTTGCCTTTGTATTGGGACCAGGTCCGCCCGCATCGCCAGATCCAGTTTTACGCTGTATTCATTCTTTTTGGGATTGTGGCCCAGGCCTGGGGAATGATTTTTTTAAAGAAACAGTTGCAGGACAAGGAATTTGCCAAGGCGTTAGGAGCGTTTGTCATTATGCAATGGGTGTGGGTCCTCATAGAAACAACCGCGGCCTTCAAGATTTTTGTTTTCGGCTCTCCGCAGTGGGCCAAGGGGTTTTTATATTTATCTTTAGTGGCCTGGGCCTTGAATACCATTTTTTGGCCCGAGGTGAAGAGCTGGTCGGTGCGTTTTTATCATTGGCTTTCCCAGCCTCTCAACGCCGCCTTAGCCGGCCGTTGGCTGGACATACTGCTGCCGGTTTTGATAGTTATTTTGCTGTGGCCGGCGGACATGACTAAATTGGTAGCGCATGTGTTTGCCTGGGATTATTTTCATAATTTAGACGGATTCCTCATGGCCCCTGGCTGGGCTTGGCTGCACGGATTGGCCCTGGATCGTGACATTACCAGCAACTACAGTGTGGTGATGCCGGCGTTTTTAAGCACGGTAGTTAAATATGGCGGAGGTTTTAGTTATGAGAATGCCATACGTTGGATTGTTATCGGCACATTGGCGTATTATGTGGCGGTTTGGGCTTTTTTACGTTGTTGGCTCAAGAGCAGCTTGCTGGCGGCGTTTGGATTTTTGCTGGCGGTAAAACTTCAAATGTTCCACTGGGGTATTTTACCGGTCCTTTGGCGTTACCCCAGCGCGACCCCGGTACGATACCTTTTTGATTTAGTACCTGTTTTTTTCATTTACAAACATGCCACCGGCGGCCGTGAGAAATATTTGTGGCTGGCTGCCGCTGTCAGCGGTTTGATGATGGCCTATATATTTGAAGTAGGGATTTATCTGACGTTAGCTTTTTATGCCTATGTCTTTATGCTTTTGACCTTACCATCGACCAGGTTTAAATTTTTTCATTATCCCCGTGATATCCGCAAAATCATCGCTTGGGGCATCCTGCCGTTTATAGCCGGTTTTGTCTTGCTGGGGATGGTCGAAGGCTCTGGGGTATGGACAGGAGGATTTTGGAGTAATTTCACCGAATTCGCGCGACTCTTTCTGAAGGGGTTCAGCTCATTGCCGTATGGGGATGGGCTGGGCGATAAACAGTTTTTTGCTTTTTGTATGGCATTTATCATCCCCGCTGTTTATGTATTGACTATCATGATTGTCGGGGCCTTTTTGTACTTGCGCCAAATGGATGTGCCCCAAATGTTCATCATCTATGTCTGTGTCTATGGGCTGGGGACATATCATTATTTTGTTTATCGCTCGGCGGTGACCAGTTATTACGTGGTCTGTATCCCGTTTATTTTTGTGTTATGTTTTTGGCTCCAGCAGATTTTAAAATTGGTGGCCCAACAATGGCAGCGGATCATCTTATCCGTATTGGTGGTTTTGACCTTCGGGGCATTGGTGACCGGATATTTATTTACGGTGTATCCTAATGTGCTTAATCTGGCAGGCCTTGATCTGGGGCCGGAAGCCGCTTACTATCAAAAAGAATTCACCTTTAAACCGGACGCGGCCTTGATTGACCGTTTGACGCTCTCGGATGAGCCGGTCGCCTTGATTAGCAGCTTTGAGGTCAAAATACTGATGGAGGCTCAGCGTAAACCGTTTTTTTATTATTTTAACTTGATTGATTCCAGGCCGATGGAGGGTTTGGATTTTCTGGACACGACCCTGTTTACTATTGACCGCATGCAAAGGACATTGAGGCAGTTAGACGATCAAAAACCCGCGTATGTGTTTATAGAGAAAAAATTGTTCTTGGGGCAATTGCCCGCAGCCTATTATCAGCATTTTCAGACATTGACGATTTTAATCCGGTATTTGGCCGCGAGGTATGAGCCTTTTGATCAGGGCCAATATCTGATGGCATTAAAACGTAAATAATCCATGAACCCTGTCCTCATTTTTTCCTTAATTATTTTTTGTGTCACGGTGCAAGTATGGCTGGTGTTGATTGCCTGGTCGGGCGTCATACCGCAGGCCAATACTTTAACCGCGGTGGTTTGGCCTGAGTGGCAATATTTTGTGCGCCCCGAGAGGGACGCCTTGTTATACCACTGTTTTGTGGGCCTGGCGCTCTCGGCCCAGGCCGTCGGCATTTGGACGGTGCGGCATAAATTAAACCAGCCATCCTTTGTTAAGGCAGTCCTGCCTTTTTTAGTAGTAGAGTTGGCATGGACGGCCATGATGGCAAATGCCGGTTTTAAAATCATCGTCTATCATGACAGCCAGGGGCTGGCGCAACATGCTTTAATTTTTTTATCCGTGGGGGCTTTGGCCAGCAAAGTATTTTGGCCGGAGCTTAAAGAATGGGGTTATCGTTTTTATCAGAAGATGCTGTCTGTGCAGTTTGGTTTTAAAGCCGAGGTCTTGGCCTGTGCAGGCTTAATAGCACTGTTGTTTATTCCCGACCCCCAAGCGGTTTTAGCCCGGATGTTTTTCGGCGATCAATGGCATCATTTCGACAGTTTTATGGCACCCGCCTGGGCCTATACCAAAGGCGCGGTATTAAATGTGGATATTATGACCGAGTATGGGGTGGGCACTCCCATCGTCATGGCTTGGTTTGCCAAGCTTATGGGTGGTTTTAGCTATACGCATATATTATGGTTTTGGATGGGAGGGACGATCCTATATTTTATGTTGTGTTTTATATTCTTACACCGCTGGCTGGGATCTTGGGCGCTGGGCCTATTGGCGACTTTACTGGCCATTAAATTTCAAATGTTTCATTCCGGGACCTTCCCGTTTATTTTTACCTTTCCCAGCGCCACCGTGATGCGGTATTTTTGGGACATTATTTTCTTTTTATTCTTATTAGGACACCTGCGCACTTTGCGTAAGCGTTATTTAGTCGCAGCAGCCATCTGCTGTGGGGTGCAGATTTTTTGTATGACGACCTGCGGGTATTGCCTGACGATAGCTTTGGTGGCGTATGTGACGGCTTTTATGGTCCTGGGGCATTTCAGGTCTTTGGTATGTAAGAACGTTGGGGATGTGATGGGGTTGGCCAGTTGCGTTGTGCTCGTGCCCTTGAGTACAGGGGTTCTGTTGGGACTGACCCAGGGCGCTCATTTATGGACAGGGGAGTTTTGGCATAACATGCAGGAATTTAACAACTATTTTTTATCCGGTTTCGGTTTGATGCCCATGTATGAGACCCTCCAGCATAAAGAAACCCTGGCCGGATTGATGGGATTTTTTATTCCGGTAGTTTATATGGCAACCTTCTTGGTGACGGCGGGCCTGTTGTATTATGCAAAATCCCGGCGGGATGATTTGCTGGCGCTTGTCCTTTCATTGTACGGCATGGTCATGTACCACTATTATCTTGGCCGCTCCGCACCGACGAGTTATTATGTGGTTTGTATTCCCTATGTGTTTATTTTATGCTTTTGGGCCCAGCGATGGCTTTCCGTTTTTAAAAAAGATACACGGCACCTTGTGCTTTTATCTGCGGGTGCCCTCGTCGTTTATGCCCTGATGACCGATCACCTGTATCTGGCATATCCCAATTTTTTAAACGTTTCGCGCAATCCGATCGTTGATCCTTTATTGGTCCAGCCTTTGCCTGACGGACGTTCTTACTTTAATGCGGCGGTCAGCCAAGTGGCCGAAGAGACGAAGCTGCCGGAAAATTCATTAGGCCAGAAGGATGAAGGGCTAAAATACGAAAAAGATTTTAAAACGGATGCCGAGCTTAAAAAATATTACGCTCAGGAATCTGATTTTAGCAAGGACGCTGCGTTGATTGCGGCACTGACGCGACCTTCAGAGGCGGTAGCTTTATTGAGCGGTTTTGAAATAACAATGCTTATGCAGGCTGACCGCAAGCCGTTTTTTTATTATTCGCCGATTTTACTGGCCCGGCCCATGCGCATGCGTACTTTTCCCAACAGCACGATGTACAGCCTGATCCACGCGCAAAGGACGTTGCGCCAACTACAGGAGGCCCAACCGGAGTATATATTTATGGAGAAAATTTTTCTCCAGGCGCCCGGCACTAAAAATTTTAAGGATGAGTCTTTGGCAGCGGTGCTTAACTATATTTTCATGAATTACACGCCCGATAGGCAGGGCCAATATTTGATAGCGATGAAACGTAAGGGATAGGTAGTTATTTTATGGAAACCAAGAATATTTTGACGCTGACCTTCACGGCATTTGCCCTGAGTATACAGGTTTGGTTGATATCTATATTTGCCTTGCAAAATTTTCCGCCCACGAATGTGCTCACCCAGAGCGTTTTCCCGGAGTGGTGGTATTTTGTCAAACCCGAACGCGATGCTTGGCATTTTCATATTTTTGTTTTTGTGGCCTTGGGATTGACCGCTGTGATTGTGTGGCGGCTGCGCTGTAAATTGGCCGATGGGCTCTTCATGCACAAGGCCCGTGTGTTTTTAGCGCTGGAAATGATTTGGACATTGCTGCTTTTAAGCGCGGCTTTTAAAACCATTGTGTATGCCAAACAGCCTCAATTAGCGACTTTTCTTTTTTGGACCATCGCCGGGTTAAGTGTAGCCAGTAAGATTTTTTTTAAACCCTGGAGTGATTTTACCCAACGGGCTTACCGCTATGGGCATTCTTCATCGTCTTCCCTGAGGCGTCTGGCTGAAATCATCTTTCCTGTTCTTGTCGTTTTGATACTTTATGTCCCTGATGCCAAGGGAGTGATGGCCCGTGATTTTTTAGGGGAACAATTCCATCATTTGGATAGCGCTGTGATGGCCCCAGGGTGGGCTTATGTGAGCGGCTGCGTTTTGAATGTGGACGTTATTTCCCAATACGGTTTAGGTTTGCCGATTTTTGTTGCTCATTTGACAAGATTTTTCGGAGGGTTTACTTACGAGCATGTTTTTCAAGTCCTGCTCTGGGGGGTTATTTTTTATTACTTGGGGTGGTATTGCCTTTTGCGTTATTGGCTTAAAAGTCCTTTTATTGCTGCAGCCGCGATCCTGTTTGCGATCAAAATACAGATGTTCCATGCTGGGACGTATCCGTTTGTTTTTACCTATCCCAGCGACACCATTTTTCGCTATGCTTTGGATGTGATATTTTTTGCCCTGATGCTGGGACATTTAAAAAGTGCCAGATGGGGGTATCTTTGGGCCGCTTCTGCGGTATGCGGAGTCGCTGTATTTTATATGACGACCACCGGGATATCCATGACCTTAACCTGGCTGGCGTATCTGGCGAGCTTATGCGTTTTTCCTGATTTGCGCGCCAGAGCCCTCAACAATGGCAAAGCCTGGTGGGCTCTGCCGGCTTGCCTGGGCATTATTTTTATAGCGGCTTTGGGTTGTTTTTGGCTCGCCGGAGGGCAGCATGTGTTTACCAGGGAATTTTGGTATAACATGCAGGAGTTTAACAACTATTTTTTGAGTGGTTTTGGCGATGTCCCTCTACAGCAGAATATTGCCGACCATAATTATCTGCCTTTATTGATGGGCATGCTGATTCCGTTGGTTTATATGAGCACATTTTTAGTGATAGTCGGTCTTTATTTTTACCGGAAGTGCCCGACGGAGAATTTATTGGCTGCCTTTATAGCTGTTTACGGTTTGGCTCTGTATCATTATTTTGTGGCCCGCTCCACGGCCACCAGTGCTTACGGTATTGATTTGCCCTATGTGTTTCTTTTAGCGTTTTGGTTAAAACAAGCTACGCAATCCATAGCCGCATCCAAGCGCCGCAATATTATTGCGGCCTGCATAGCTTTGGCCGCGTATGGTTTGGTGACCAACCATAATTATGTCAGTTACCCGAACATCGTTAATCTTTCCCGCAACCCTTTGGTGGACCCTTGGGTGGTCAATCCTTTGCCCGACGGCAGATCGTATTTCAACCATTTGTTCAGTCAATTGCCTGTAGATACCCGTCTGCCTGTTAATTCCTTAGGAGAAACAGATGAAAAATTGCGCAGCGAGAAAGATTTTGCCGGGGATGAAGATTTAAGAAAATATTATACTCGGGAATTTGATTTCAGCCAGGATGCGCGTCTTATTGATGACCTGGTGCCGCCGCACGGCAAGGTCGCTTTAGTGAGCAGTTTTGAGACCAAAATTTTGATGGATGCCCACCGCCCGCCGTTTTTTTATTATGTGCCGTTTGTTATTTCCAGGCCGATGCACATGCGTACCATGGTAGTGGTCACTTTATATACTCAAGGTCATTGGCAAAGGACCATATCCCAACTTGAGACTCAGAAGCCGGAATATATTTTTATCGAGAGGATTTTCCGCCAAGAGAACATGGGCCTGGTCAGTTATCAGGACGGGTCGGCCTTTTTATCCCTGATGAGCTATATTCACGCGCATTATAAAAATTTTCGTGAAGGGCATTTTCTGATGGCGCTAAAACGTATATGAAAAGAATATACTGTATGCCTAGACTTGACCACAGCATGGATGGTACCTATAATCTGGGGGTCATGGGACATGACAAGGAGGAGAAATGATCCTCGTCACCGGTGGGACAGGGTTTATCGGACGTGAACTTGTACGGCTTTTGGTTTTAAGGGACGGTCCTGAAAAAATCATGTGTTTGACCCATCAAGGGTCTTGTTCTGATGTGGAGACAACAGGAAGAGCCGTTTTAAAAGAACTGGGGGTAAGGACAGCCGAGGCGGAATTGATGACCGGCGAGGGGCTGGATATTTTGAAGGGGCATGTGTGGGAGAGCGTTTTTCATTTGGCCTCGTGTACGGACACTGCCCAGCCGGACCATAGTATTAATGTTGTCGGGACCCAGAATTTATTAAAAGCGATTGGGCCTTTGGACCACAGGACGCATTTTATTTTTACGAGTTCTATCGCTGTTAATGACAACAGGGGGAATTATGATTGCCCTATTGATGAACAAACGCCGTCTCCCGTTCGCCCGTGCCATGAATACGGGCGCAAGAAATTTTTGGCGGAACAGATATTGCAATCAGAGGCCAAAAAGGAGGGTTTTTCTTTGTCCGTCGTGAGGGTTTGCGGGGTCTATGGGGATGGCACCCGCAGGGGAGGTCTCTTTGAGAGCGCGATTAGGCTGACGTTAACAAATTCATTATTGTCCCGGCTTGATTGGCCGGGGAAGATTGCCATAGCCTATGTGAAAGATGTGGCCATGTTTCTTGTCGAAGTCTCCGGGCGCAAGAGCGCTGAGGCCCAAATGGAATTATATATTCCGTCGACTGAATCATTGAGTTTGTCCGAGATGTGTAAAATTATTTGCGAGGCGTATGCCAAGTCCTACCGTCCCCTCAAGCTTCCCGGTTGGTTATGGGGATGGGGAAGGTTTGTGGCACGCCATAAAAATTCTTGGGAACGCATGTTACCTCACGGGGTGTATAACCGTGTTTGGCAGGCTTCAGTTTTGGTTAATAATGAATATTGGAATGAGCCTCAAAAAACGCTCGCCGTGTTAAGGGGGCAGTGTCCGGTGAAATTCAGGGAGTACATTGAGTCCAACGCGCGCAAGGGGAGGGTGCTATGAGATTATGGCGTGAGCTGACTGACTTTATCAGGCGCAACGGCATGAAAGCTGTTTGTATTCATATGGCGGAAGTCTATATCGGTGCCATTTTAAGGGCATTGCCTGGCGTTGAGGGCCTTTTTTTAAGGGCACTGTTCTATAAGTTAATTTTTAAGTCTTCGAAGGGCGGTCTTATCATTTACCCTTCGGTGTATATTATTTTTTCTCATCGCATCTCGGTTGGCCAACGTGTGGCGATCAATGTGGATACGTATGTGGACGGTCGGGGAGGCATAACGATCGGCGATGGTGTTTTGATCGGGCCTAATTGCGTGATAGCGAGCTGTGAGCATACCTTTGATAATAGAAGCGTCCCGATCCATCAGCAGCCGGTCAAATATGGGCCGATCATTATTGAGGATGACGTGTGGATCGGTGCCAATGTGGTCATCAAGTGCAACGTGACCATCGGCAAAGGAAGCGTGATAGGGGCCGGTGCCGTGGTGACAAAAAATGTTGAGCCCTTTACGATTGTGGCGGGTGTTCCTGCCAGGAAAATAGGTGTACGCGAGTAAGATGAAAAAATTCTTCCAATCCAATTTTGTCACCGTGCTTGTGTTGTTTGTGGCTGCGGTGTTGATTAGCGTGGCCGTCTACCCCGAGATATTTATCACCTTTAAAATAAGTTTTGTGCTGTGGAGCGATTATCTTATCGAGTATCCGTTGACTTTTATTTTGACCAATTTCTTTTATCAGGGGGGACTTCAATTATGGGATTTTTTCGGACAGATGCCGTTTTTTCATACGTACGCGGTATTTGGATTATTTAAATTTCCTAATGTGGTAACAGCGATAGCGTATCATGTATTAGCCCCGTTTGCAGACGATTCCAGCCGTCTTTTTTTCCATGTTTTTGCTTGGGTCAATTTGATGACGCTTTTATTGATCAGGATCGCCGGGATTTTTCTATTATTAAAAACCGTGACGAAAAACCGTATTATTTTGTCCATGGGAGCAGTTGTTTTTGCTGTATTTTTCAGTCAATGGGCTTTTTTGAAGGGGGGATTTTACATGAGTTACTTCCCCTTAGGGATGTATTTTATCGTGCGTTTTTTCCAACAGATGCAATGGCGTTATTTAGCCGCCACGTTTTTATTTTTTATCATAAGCTTAGGCAGTGGGATGCATTATGGCGGGTATATGTACCTGCCGATGCACTTTTTTATCATAGCGGGGATTTTATGGAGGATTTTTTTCAATTCTTCCTCCCAACCGTTTGATGGACATCTTAGAAAAACTTTTCAATGGCAGAAGATGGCAGGGGTTATCCTGGTGGCGGTCCTTATTATGGCGCCGTATGTATATATTGCTAAAGTTGGATTTTCTGACCTTGCTTTTGGTCAGGACCATAGCCGGATCACCCACCCGTTTAGCCCCCGATGGTATTTTCATAATCCGGAGTTAGACCTGGGCAATCCAAGTTCTTTCTTTAGCTCGCTTTTAAATATACAGTCGCTGGATGATTTTTATCTGGGTCTATCCTTGCTTTTTTTGGCGTTGGCAGGCCTTATGTTAAGCCGGAATAGATTAAAGTATTTTTTTGCATTAGGCGTGTTTTTTTTATGGCTCTTAAGCTTCCCGCGTGAAGGGCTCAACATCGGTCTTATAGCTCACTGGATCAATGCGTTGACAAATCCCTTAAAGACTATCCCTCGTTCTTATTATTTTGCTTGTCATGCCATGCTTCCTTACCTGATGATGCCGTTGGCCGTGATGGGTATTGAAGCCGTATATGAATTATATCAGGGGAAAACATATTCCGGGTGGACATTAGGATTGTGGGGTGTCTTGACGGGGGTTCTGGTCGTCAACGGGGTTCCTGTTGTATCTTCTGAGGTCCGTCTATATCTGGTCGTGTCTACAGTGGTGCTCTTAGGGGCAATCGTCTGGATACATTTCAGAAATTCTCCGCGCGCGCGGAACTTTTTAATCGGAACAATATGTTTTTTTGTGATCAGCGATGTTCTTTTTATCATTTATCAATCAAAACATATTTTTGTTAACAGTTATTATCGTAAGCCTCTCACTTTTGATGCGTTCCCGCAGGCGGGGATGGTGGGGTATGATTTTGAGAATCCTTCTATTTTTCCGTATAGGTATTCGTATACGCTTCATTTTTCTTATAGGGATGAGCCTTATATATGGTTTCCTCACAGCGTATCCTCTGATTTCCACCATGTGATCAACCAAGGGTTGAATTATACTTATTTGAACGGATATAATCCCAGACATGTGGAGTTTTTGAAATGGTTGAATGATCCCTCCACGTTGACCTACCTTACGCAGAATAATGAATTTATTTTTTTAGCACCGGCGGCCATCAATGCGGCACCGGATGCTTTAAGCCGCATTACTGCGGCGGGGCTGGCCCGGCAGGTGGTAGAGGTTCAAGATCCACAGCGAAAGTTGAAACTGCCCGACCGATGGCCTGATGGCATGAGGCCCAAAGGCCAGGAAGATTTGCAGTATAGTCAAGTGTCAGGGGTATTCGATGGGACTAAACTATCGACCTACCATTTACAAGGGGACTTGATGATATATACGTTGTATTTACCTCCCGGTTTCCCGCAACATTTGGCGAGTTCATGGTTTTTGCCGGAGAGCCGTTACTTGCGTTTTTTGGTCGGGACAACTGGACAACAATGGCAGGAGTTCCAAGCCGCGCAAGGGGAATTGATCAGGCCGTATACCTTTGATGTGCAGAATATCAAGCAAGGCCAATTGAATGCCGCTTTTCCCAGGAACGATTTTCCCTTCTACCACAAATGTGTTTTGCTGTATCGCTCCGGGGACAATCAGGGCGTTGTAGGCTTGTGGAAGAAGCAGTTTGATAATTTAGGACTCATCTACAACGCCAAGGAAGACGGCTGGTTTGTCGGCCACTATCCGTATGATGCCAAATGGAGGATTTCCGTTGATGGCAAGCCGGTTGCTTATTATCGCGTGGATAAAAGTTTTATCGGTTTCCCGCTGACCCAAGGAGAACATAAAATACTCATTGCGTATTGGCCGCAATCGCCGTTGAGGATTTACCTTTTAGTTTCGGCCATTTTGACAACCTTGGGCTTACCCCTACTGATTTTTTTAGCTCTGAAATGGGAAAATGCTGAATGAATAAAGATTTTTTTAAGGACCCTGTCAGCCGCAATATCGGGTACATATCCGCGCTGGTTTTTGTAGAAGCACTGCAGGCATTGATCATTCTGGCTTTTGTGTATCAGTTTATCCCCTTGGCCGTGGCCCCGGCTGCCGGTGGCATCCCCTCGACGCTGCTCAAATTGTTCCATCCTAACCGCAATTATTTTTTCTATCACGCATTTGTGGCAACGGCTACGATCGGCCAGGCCCTGGGCCTTTATATTTTTCGTAGGCGTTTGGCCGCGCCCCAACTAGCAGGAAAAATCCGGGAATTTTTGATGGCTGAGACGGTCTGGGTGGTGTGGCAATTATTCGCGGTGTTTAAGATCTTGCAATATGATAATCCGCCGTGGGCCAGGATTTTATTATATACAGGCTTTGCGGCGGCACTATTAGCCAAGATTTTTTGGCCTGAATTGAAAAGAGGCCTTAAGGTCGTTAAGGTTTGGCTGGGGCAAGATATCCCTGCTTTATGGCGCAGATTAGCGGATGGCGGAATTATACTGCTTCTGTTATCGGCGATCATGATCCCTGATGGCGAAAGAGCCCTGCTGCGTATGGCGATGGTGGATCATACGAATCATTTTAACCAATGGTTGATGACGCCGCTTTGGGCGTATCATAAAGCGCTGACTCCTGCGTTACAATTTTTTGCTCCGTTAAATTGGGGAGCGCTGGTTTTAGTGCATGCGTTAGTGAGCTTGGCAGGAGGTCTGACCTATGTCCATGTGGTGGGGGTCCTTTGTCTTTTGGCAGTGGTCTACTATACGGTTTTTTATTATTTTCTACGTTTTTGGCTTGGGATTTTGCCGGCGATTTTTGGGGTGTTATTGGCGGTCAAACTGCAGATGTTTCATATGGGGATAAATCCGTTGATATGGGTTTATCCGGATCAAAGCGTGTTGCGCCACACCCTTGATGTAGCGGTATTTTTTTGTTTGCTGGTGTATGCCCGTGGCGGGGGGGGAATTGTTTCTTTTGCTATCGAGCATCTTCATTGGAGTGTCTTTGGGCTATGTGTTTGACACCGGCGTGTATATGCTGGGGGCCTTATACGTTTACTTAGGGGTGCTGTTGGCGTTTAAAGACACTCGCTGTCGGCTTTGTTCTACACCGGCCGCGTGGCGTAAAATTTTGGGATTGGCTGTATTGCCGTTGGTCTTGATGGTCATTGTCCTAAGGATGTTTTTGGGGTCTGTTGTCTTGCACAGGGAATTTTGGATGGAGACCTTCAAAGATATTCCGCGATGGCTCAATGGGTGGGAGGCGGTCTCGATTTTTTCTTGTTTAAGTGGCAGGAATTTTTTCGCATTCTTTGCTTCATTTGTGCCTCCTGTGATTTACGCAGGGGGCAGCGCATGGGCGGTCAGCATGGTCTATTTTCGCCGCTGGAGCAGGGAGAAATTATTCATCATTCCTGTGAGTGTTTATGGCTTGGGGGTATATGCGCATTTTTTGTGGCATGCCACCATCAATGAATATTATATGGTTCCCTTGCCGCTGGTCGGCTGTATGTGTTTTTGGGCCGTACAGTGTTTGAAGGGGATGGCCCCATTCCGGCAACGGGTTATTAAGTTAATCTTTGTTTTAATCGCCGGGATTGCTTTGTTCACCAATTTTCTTTTTACCTATTACCCCAATGTTTTTAATATGGCAGGGGGGGATGCTCAACAGGAGAAAGCTTTTTACCGCGCTAATTTTAATTTTGATAATGATGCTGATTTTGTCGGTCATGGGGTTTTGTCCCCAGAACGCGCGGCTTTAATCAGCAGCTTTGCCACTGAAATATTACTGCAGGCTGACCGGGCCCCTTTCTTTTATAGTAACCTGACTTTGATGAATCAGTTGGATGAAGGCCAACCAGGGCAGGTATTTGTCGATAAAAGAATATTGGGTGTAACCGGCAACGCAGGTATTGATGCGTTGATTAATTATTTAAAGGCGCATTATCACTACACGGGCGAACAAAGTCATAGCCTGGTTTTATTACTGAGGAACCATGAATAATTCGACGGATGGACAGCTTAAAAACTGGTGGGGGCTTTCCCTGACGGCTTTGCTGTTGAGTATTCAGGCCCTGTTGTTGATGATGAAAGTTTTAAGTTTTTTTGCTGTCGAGTCCCCACTTGTTTATTTAGGCCTTTGGCTGGTATTTTTTATCGCCGGGCAAATCATAGCTGTAAGGATTTATCATTACAATCGGGCATTTTTAATCGTAGAAGCGGTCTTAACTTTTTTCTTGTTGAGCGCATGGGTTAAAATGATTTTTTACGATTACCGTGCTCAAATGGCCCAGCGCGCGTACATGGTGCTCTTGATATTGGCCGTGCTCAATAAATTATTCTGGCCTCAGATCAGACAGATAGGCACTTCGGTTTATGCGAGGATGTGCGCAAGGGCCAATGCCGGCATTTTGAGGCCATTGATTTTAGTCGGCGGCAGCGTTTTTCTGGCGCTTATTATTTTTGTGCCGAATTTTGAGCGGGTGTTGGCACGCATGTACGTGGGCGAGCAATTCTTTCATTATGATATGTTTATGATGGCTTCCGGATGGGCTGCGGCCAATAGTCATATCATCTATGTGGATCAATTTTCTTCCTATGGGATGGGGATGCCCTATGTCTTTGCGCAATTGGCCCGCTGGATGGGCGGCTTTTCCTATGAGCATGTTTTTTTGATGATCATGACCGGAGTGATGATTTATTACGTGGTGATGTTTTGGTTTGCCTCGCGTTGGTTTAAAAGTGTTGGCCTTGCATTGGCTGTGATGCTTTTGGGGATACGTGTGCAGATGTTTCATCCCGGGGACTATCCTTTTGTTTTGACCTACCCCAGCGCCACTGTCATCCGGTACTTTTTTGATATTTTTGTCTTGGCGGCTATTTATTGTCATTTACAGCGGGGACGATCGGGTTGGTTATGGTTGGCGGGTGCTTTAAGCGGCTTTGCCGTATATTATATGGATTCTACCGGTATTTTTCTTTTGATTGCGTATTGGGCGTATCTGGCATGCCTTTTGGGGATGCCCTATACCCGTTCGATGCTTTATAAAAGTCAACGGGACATAATATTGTTAGGCACGTACTTTCTTTTTCCGGTCGTGGTGGCGTTGGCATTATTTTATAGTGTGGCTGGAGGGCATTTGTTAAAGGCAGCGTTTTGGCGGAATTATACTGAATTCGTCAATTATTTTGTCGTCGCCGGTCAGGGGACTTATCCGATATACGAGAATTTTAAATACCATAATTTTTGGGCCGGTCTTGCGGGCTTGATTATTCCGGCAGTTTTGGTATTCACCATTATTTTTGTAGGGGGGATGTGCTTTTTTAAGAAATTTGCCCGCCGGCATATCTTTATCATCGTGGTATGTGTGTATGGCCTTGGCATTAACCATTATTACATCATGCGCGCGATCTTGACCAGTTATTACGTGACAGGCCTGCCTTTTGTTTTTGTCTGCGGGTACTGGCTCAAGCTTTTTTTAGGGGGCAGTTTCCGAGGGGCCCGACATCGACATATGGCCGTGGGGGCCCTGATAGGCGTGTCGTTGTATGCGCTTTTGACCAACCATAATTTTATGGCGTATCCTAATGTTTTTAACTGGTCGCATAATCCTATGGTTGACCCTCTGACAGCCCAGCCTTTGCCGGCGGATTTATCAACGTATTTTTATCATCTTAACCGTAATGACCCGGAGGAATTAAAACTCCCCACTAATTCCCTGGGGACGAAAGATGAGGCGCTTTATACGGAGAAGGATTTTTATTCCGATGGCGATGTGGCGGCGTACTATCATAAAGATTTTGATTTTAGTCGTGATGCTTCTTTGATACAATCGTTAACTTTACCTGGGGAGTCGGTGGCTGTGATCAGTTCATTCGAAATCAAAATTTTAATGCAGGCCAACCGCCCTCCGTTTTTTTATTATTTTCCTTTAGTTAAATCACGGCCTAAACACATGCGGGTCATGCCGATTGACTCGGCCAACAGTAACCCGGAACTCTTGGACCGCAAGACCATTGACCAGCTTCAGGAGCTTCGACCGGAGTATGTTTTTTTGGAGAAAATTTTTCTTTATGATTTTCCGAAAGCCTATGCAGATAAACCGGAAAACATTATTCCCATCGTTACCTATGTACGCCAGCATTATACGCCCTGGCGGATGGGGGAGTATTTAGTGGCCATGAAACGTCAATAAAAAGAATGAATGAAGGGTGAGCGATGATTTATTGGGTTGGTTTTTTAAGTGTTTTAATAGCCATTGAAAGTGTATTCGTAGGAACATGCCTTTCCACGTTTTTCCCTCCTCAACCATCCTCTTTGGTCCATGATTTCTTTGCCACCTATCAAAACGCCATTACGCCGAAGCATGACGTATTATTTTTGAGACTTTTTATTCTTGTTGGTGTGGGCAGTTTTATGCTGTTGATGCATTTTTACTCATCGAAGGCCCGGCAAAAACTGACCTCCTTGAAGTATTTCACATTACTGCAGGCCGTGGTGGTTATTACGGAGGTGTTCTTTTTGTTTAAGTTTGCCGTTTACCGGTATCCTTTGTGGCAAAACGGTTTTTATGCATCATTGATCGCCAGTGTGGGTATAAAAATATTCACGCCGGAGATCCTTAAATGGGTGCGGTCTTTAGACCAACGCATGAAAGACCCGGCGCCTTTTTTAAATCTTTCCGGCTGGCTGACAGCGGCAGGCATGGTGCTTATGCCATTAATCATCTGGGTCCCTGATATTGAAGGAGCGGTGGCCAGGATGTTTTGCGGAGAACAGTTTCATCACATAGACGGGCTATTGATGTCAACGGGATGGTCGCATCTGTCAGGGAATATTTTGGGGGTAGATACGACATCCCGTGGTTACGGGATCGGAGCCCCTATTCTTGTTGCCGAAATAGCCCAGCGCTTATTAGGGCACTTTGATTATGTCCGGGCGGTGGTGGTCATGATGACAATCAGTGTCCTGTACTATTGGATATGGTTTTATGCCCTGCGCCTTGTCCTGAAAAATACGGCCTGGGCCCTGATCGCGATTTTCTTTGGGCTGCGTCTGCATTTTTTTAATAGTGAAACCTTCCCGTTTATTTTTACGTATCCTCAGGACACCCCGTTGCGGTTCTTTTTTGACAGTTTGTTTTTTTTATTTTGTATTTTGCATGTGCAAACCGGCCGGATGAGGTGGTTATATCTGACCTCGGCGGTCTGCGGTTTTTATATTTTTTATATTATCGGAGAGGGCGCGTACACGTTGGCCGCTTTTTATGGTTTTCTGCTTTTGCGCGAGCTGTTTGTCGTCAATAATCCCGGCAGCTTGATGCCGCGTTTAAATACAAGGCAGGGTATTTTATTATGCGTCATGCCCTGGATAGTTTTATTATTCAGCTTATGGATGGTGGCCGGTGCACATATTTTTACCGGGATATTCTGGTTTAATCAGTTTGAATATATAAAATTTTATCAAGCGGGAAGTCTGGCATCTCTGATGATCAACAATTTGACGCCGCCTTTTGTTGGTTGTGCTTCCATGGCTTTTCTTTTACCTGTTCTTTATTTGTTGGCCTTGGTTATTTTTTTAGGCCAACTGATGCAAAAGACACTCAAAGCTGAGGGGCTGGTCATGGCCGGTGCGTCTGTTTTTCTTTTGATCAGTTATCATTATCATGCCACCCTGGCTAATAATGCGCCCGCTTATTTGCGCAATGGAGTGATTATCGCGATGGTCGCGGTCTTTGGGCTTAAAGAAATAACAGCGCGCTTAGGCACCTATCATCAAAGGATGGTTAAGCTGATCGGCGGTATGTTGGTCTTAGTGATGACGGTCACGACCCATCAGTTCCTTTTACATCCGAATATTTTTAACCTGTCGCGTAATCCTATGACACATCCCGTCGTCAGTCAGGTCCCCGTGGGCAGAAAAAGCTATTTCAGCCATCTGTTTATCAGTTATCCGGATGCCTTTAAACTTCCGGTTAACGGGTTAGGAGAGAGGAATGAAATGCTGGTGACTGAAAATGATTTTACCGATGATAATCAGCTCAAAGAATTTTTTAGAAAAGAGTCCGATTACAGTCAAGATGCCGCTTTGATTCAATCCTTGACCTCTTTGGAGCAGCAAGTGCCTTTAGTGTCTTCGTTTGAGACCTCGATCCTTATGCAGGCCAAGCGCCGCCCCTTTTTCTATACTTATTGTATGATTGTTTCCCAACCCAGGCGCATGCGCAAATTTCCTGTGACGGTGCTGTACACCAAAGAGAAGCTGCTGCGTGAAATTAATCGTATTGAAACCCTCAAGCCTCTCTATATATTCGTAGAGAGAACATATCTGGTTTCCCCTATTCCGCAAGCGTATTTATATGACAATGAAGATTTAGTCGCGCTTTTATCGTATATCTTCAGTCACTATGAGCCTTATAAGGCAGGGGAATTTCTGGTCGCATTAAAACGTAAATGAAAGAATTATCCGTCATCATACCTGTGTATAACGAAGGCAAGATTATCCGGCTCAATCTCCGGACGGTCGATGATTATTTGCAAACATTAGGCCTTGAGTACGAAATTATCATTGTCAATGACGGTTCCAGTGATGATACGGCAGAACAGATCGCCACGATGACAGGGAAACATATAACCCTCATCAGCTACGCTGACAATAAGGGCAAAGGCTTTGCGGTCAAGTGCGGCATGATGGAGGCCCACGGCCGGTACCGTTTGTTTATGGATATGGATTTATCTACCGAGTTGACGGAAATTCCCAAATTTTTGCACTATGTGCGTGAGGACCGCTGCGATATTTGTGTGGGCAACCGCAACAGTATTAAATTATGGGCACAAAAAAGGCCATGGCACAGGGCCTTTTTGGGGGAAATTTTTGCGTTTTTATCGTCGGTCAGCAGCGGCTGTTCCTTGGAAGATTTTACCTGCGGGTTTAAAATTTTTACCGCACAGGCCTGTGAAAAGGTTTTTGTGCACCAGAGCATTTATAATTGGGCATTTGACACACAATTAATAGCCATAGCGCATCATATGGGGCTTCGCATTCATCAAGAGCCGGTCGCATGGCATCATCATGGCAATTCCAAGGTGAATATTGGGCCTGCGGTGGTGACTTCTTTAATGAGTTTAGTGAAAATAAGGAGATCTTTATGGCGACGATAGAAGATTTTAAGAAAATAGAGCTGGTGGTGGCCCAAATCAAAGAGGTCAAAGAACACCCTAACGCGGACCGTCTTTATGTTCTGCAGGTGGACACCGGCCGTGATGTGCGGCAGATCGTCGCGGGGATACGTAAGGCCTATACACCCCAAGAGCTCATCGGCCGTCGGATTATCCTGGTTGCCAATATGGAGCCTGCGGTCATTCGTGGGGAGACTTCCAATGGCATGCTTTTGGCGGCATCCGATGCCGCCGGTGGTATGGCGTTGGTGATGCCGGATAAAGATATCGCATTAGGCAGCATAGTTAAATAGTTAAAATAGTTGGACCGTTTCTAAGAAGCGCCTAGCAGGATAACGAGTTATGACGGAAGTGTCCCTTAAACAATTTGTCCCTTCTGAAGTTTGCCTTAAATGCAACGGCTGCTGCCGGTATAAGCAGGCGGATTCTGTCTGGCGTCCTAAATTAGGACAAAATGATCAACGGCATTTAGGGACTTCGGAAGTTTATATCGAAACCATTCCATCCGGCCCGGGACATTTATGCCGCTGCCTCAATTCTGCGGACAATACGTGCAGTGTTTATGCTAAGCGGCCTTTTGAATGCGCGGTATATCCTTTTATTCTTTCTCAGACACTCGACGGGGTTAAAGTATATGCGCATCTCGCGTGCCCGTATGTGCAAGACCATCAGCCTTTAGCCGATTTTGATGGTTATGTGGCTTATTTGAAAGATTTTTTTAGCCGACGGGATGTTCGGGAATTTTTAGTCGACAATAAGGCTATGTTTCATGATTACACGCCTTATGCTCCGGAGTTGCTGCATCTGTTTGGTTTATCTTTTTTATGAAAGATAGCGGGCTTTTAGAACAGAAAGCTTTGGTGGAATCTTTTTTGACTCAGGGCCCCAGGCCCTTATCCGGTTTTTCTTTTGTCAGCGTGTTTGCCTGGTCTGATTTTTTTGATTTTGAATTCAAAATGATAGGCAAAAGTTTATGTGTCTTTGCCCATCAAGAGGAGGGATGCTTTTTATATCTGCCGCCTTTAGGAGGTAATTTTGATTTCCGGACGATAGAGCTGGTGTTTACTCACATGGCCCGCGGGGGGCTCTTAAAGCCATCAATCGTATAGAAAATATTCCGGAAAATTTGTTGTCATCCTTTGGGCCGGGCCGTTATAATCAATACTTAAAGCCCGCGGAATACGTGTACCGTAAAGAGGATTTGAAGTCCCTTAAAGGCAATGCATACAAGTCGAAAAGGCATGATTGTAATTGTTTTTTAGCCCATCAGCCCTCAAGTTTTTTTGAGCCGTATACGGATGAAGACTTGCACGATTGTCTGGCGCTTTATGAGAGTTGGGCGGCCTTGCGCGCAGGGGCTTTTAGCGACGATATCTATCGGGCCATGCTGGAAGAAAACCGCTTGGTGCACGAGCGTTTATTGAAATTTTGGCGGCCGCTGGGGCTGGTGGTCCGGGTTTTGAAAGTCCAGGGGAAAATGATAGGGTATACCTTGGGCTACGCGTTGGATGAAGCGACCTTTTGCGTTTATGCAGAAATCGTGGATTTAAAAGTGACAGGGGCTGCGGCCTATATTTTTAAAAGTTTTTGCGCTGATCGGCAACTCGAAAGTTTTAGCCGGATTAATACGATGGATGATTTTGGCATGCCTAATGTGGCGCGGGCAAAGAAAGCGTATCATCCGTCCGAGTTGATTCCTTCTTATACGGTGTCCATTAAAAACATAGGCGCCCGGCGGTGGAAAGCCGGGCAAGAAAGAGGGAATATTGAATATTAAACTGACAGAATTTGTGATTTTCGACGTGGAAACTACAGGGCTTTCTCCTATGGACGGTGATCGTATCATCGAAATCGCCGCCCTCAAAGTCAAGGGGGGCCAGGTGGTGGATCAATTTTATTCATTGGTCAATCCTCAAAGGCCGCTGCCGCCCGAAGCCACCCGGGTCAATAATATTACGGAAGATATGATTACGACGGCCCCTGTGGCGGGTGATATTTTACCTCAAATGATCCATTTTATCGGCGGCGCATGTGTAGCCGGCCACAATGTGCGTTTTGATTTAAACTTCCTGTGTTTCGAGCTTGCCTTGATCGGCCGCAGGCTCAATGCGCAGACCCCGGCGGTAGACACTTTAAAAATGGCCAGGGAGTTATTGCCGTATTTAAGCAATCATAAGCTCGCTTATTTGGCCCGATCTTTAGGCGTTGTGGTCAATCAAACACATCGCGCTATGGCGGATGTTCATCTGACCGTGGCCGTATTTTTGCGCCTGATGGAAATGGCCCAGGACAAAGACTTGCATAAGGCATCCGTTTTTTTGGCGCAATTTGGCGTCGAGAAACCCATCTTTAAATTAAATCAGAAAGTTCAATCATTGCTTTTTTAAATGATGCGGAAGGTGTAGAATCTTTAATAGAAGCCACCCACCACAGGAGGGCGGAGTTAACCCAAGTTTTGAAAGGATCTTATGAGACGGATTATAGTGATCTGCGCTGTTATGATAGGATGGACAAGTCATTTGTACGCGGCTTTGCCTGATATTGAAGCCGCGGTCATGAACAAAGATTATGCCCAGGTGCGTGAGTTGGCCTCCCAAGTCCTTAAAGACAGCAATGATGTCTCCCAGCGTACCGAAGCCCAATATTATTTTGGCTTAGCCCAATTGCGCCTGGGCCAATACGCCGATGCGAATAAGGCTTTCCAAATAGTGATGGATGCCCGCCCACCTCAGGATATTTATGATAGGGCCGCTTTAGGGATGACTGAGGGCTTTTATATGGCAGGTTTTTATAAAGACTCGCTGGGGGCCGGAGAGCACTTGTTAAAGCGTAGTCCTCATTCTTCGTTTTTGAGTCTTATTTATTTGAAGATCGCCAGGGCCAATTTGAAATTGATGCGATGGGAAAAAGCCAACGAATATTTGAACAAAATCATCAATGAATTCCCCCAAAGTCCTGAAGCTCCCATTGCCCGTCAGCTTTTGGAAGAAAAGCAATATTTCGCGGTCCAGGTAGGGTCTTTCTTGGACAAGGGGAGGGCCATTACTTTAATTGACGATTTAAAAGCCGGCGGCCAGTATGCGTATGTGGTAGAGACGACTGCAGCCGACGGGCAGAAATTTTATCGTGTGCGCGTGGGGCAGATGAGCTCGCTTAAGGATGCCGAAGATCTGAAAAAACGGCTGTCCACGTTGGGGTATCCCACCATGATTTATCCCTGATGAAAGAGATCCCTCTTATTTTCATCGTTGGTCCAACCGCTGTCGGTAAATCCGAGATAGGTTTGGCCACGGCCAGGTTGTTTGAAGGCGAGATTGTCTGTTGTGATGCCATGCAGGTTTACCGGGAAATTGCTATTGCCAGTGATAAACCGTCAGTCTTGGCACGTTCCCAAATTCCGCATCATTTGGCAGACATCCTTTCAGTGACCCAAAATTTTAATGCGGCGCACTTCCGCCAGTTAGCGTGCAGTGCTATTCAAGATATACAGGCTCGTGGCCAAAGACCTTTGATCGTCGGCGGAAGCGGGATGTATATGTCGGTCTTGCTGGACGGCATCTTCGAGGGAACACCGGCCGATGAAGATATCAGGGCAGAATTGACCCAAGAGCTTCAAGTCCGCGGCCCGGCTTTCTTGCATGAGCGCCTGAAAGGTTTAGACGCGCAGGCAGCAGCAAAGATCCACCCTAATGATCCTCAGAGGATTATTAGGGCTTTGGAAGTAGTTTTATCGACAGGGCAGCTATTGTCCCAACTTCAACCCAAGCGCGAAGGGCTGTGGGGGAAAATGCCTATCCGACTCTTTGCCTTGAATCGTCCCCGGGAGGAACTTTACCAACGACTTGGAGCCCGTATCGATGATATGTTTAGAAGAGGATTAGTTGAGGAGGTCAAGCAGGTCGTAGCGTTGCCGTTAAGCGTTAGCGCTAGTAAGATCATCGGTATTCCTGAGGTCATGGGGTATTTAAAAGGGGAGTATGATCTGGAGCGTGCCAAGTATTTGATGAAGCTGAATACCCGCCACTATGTCAAGCGTCAGTTGACCTGGTTTCGACGGGACAAGCGTTTGACGTGGATAGATATCACGGCGGGCCAGAGTGCGCAACAGATAGCGGAAATTATTGTCGAGCAAACGCAGCATTGTAAGTAATAAATTTGTTCTTTTTGCTCCTGGGATCGTTTTTTTAACGCCAAAGGTCTCATGCTTTGGCTAAAAACTACAGTCGCAAAAAGAACAAATTTATTACTTACAATGATGGCATCTATATGACAAATTTATTGCTATAATGCGTTTGTCTATTCGGCCATTGTATTTTTTTCGAAGGTAGTAGAAGGCTGATTTGGCATGGTCCACCTTCGCCTAGATGGCGGTGGCAAATCAGCCTGGAGACTAGCGAAGCCGCATCGCTGGGCGGCAAAGCGTGCCTGAGAAGGAAATACAATGGTCGAATAGACCGGCACTAGGATATATTTGAGAAAGTAAGGTTATGGTAGAAAGAATTTTATTAGCCATGGTTGTGGAGCATGCGCATAGTAGCTGGTCTCCTGAGGATGAGGCCGGGGAGATGCGGGAGCTTATTGCGTCTTGCGGCGGCGAAGTTGTCCAGACCGTTTTTTGCAAGACCATGCCGCCCACAGCCTCTCATATGCTCACCAAGGGCAAGGTCGAGGAGATTGCGGCCTTGTGCCAGGCTGGAGGCATAGATGCTGTTGTCGTCAGCTGTGATCTTAAGGGCACGCAGCAACGCAATCTGGAAAGTGACTTTGGGATCAAAACGTTAGACCGGACCCAGGTCATTCTTGATATTTTCGCCAGGCGCGCGACTTCTCTGGAAGGTAAAATGCAAGTAGAGCTGGCTCAGCTGCAATACAGGCTTCCCAGGCTCTCCGGCCATGGAGAAGAAATGTCGCGTCCGGGTGGCGGCATCGGCACCTCCGGCCCGGGGGAGACCAAGCTCGAGGTTGACCGGCGACGGATAGGTGAGCGTATCACGAGACTTAAGAAAGACCTTAAAGAAGTCACCCAAAGCCGCCAGGTCAAACGTAAAAAACGCAAAGACCAGAAAATCCCGACGGTAGCATTGGTCGGGTACACCAATGCCGGCAAATCGACCCTCTTAAATGCATTGACCCAGGCAGGAGCCATCGTACACGACGGACTTTTCACTACGCTCGATTCGCTCTCCCGCCAGGCCTTGCTGCCCAATAATCGTAAAGTCATTTTTTCCGATACCGTCGGATTTATGCACGCCTTGCCTCATGGCCTTATCGAAGCTTTTAAAGCTACTTTAGAGGAAGTTCAAGAAGCGGATTTGTTATTGCATGTGCTGGATATCAGTCATTCGGACCATCGAAAATTTTACGATGCCGTCAATGCCGTGTTAGATGAGCTTAACGTGTTGGACAAACCTACGATCATGGCGCTGAATAAAATAGATAAACTTGAAGACAGAGAACGTTTGGGGCAATTCAAGAAGAATGGTGGGGATGCCATCGGTATTTCCGCTCTTAAAGGGGAAAATGTGCAACAGTTGCTTTTATTGATTGAGGGTGTTTTATCACAAGATGTGGTAGATATTGATATTGTATTGCCGGCCGATCGTATGGATTTGATCAATTTGGCCCACAGTCAGGGCCAGGTCCATGAGGTCACATTTTTGGAAAACGGCATACGCTTGAAGGCCTCTTTGCCGGCCCAAACCGCGGGACAGCTGACCCCCAAGCAGAAAAGGCCCAATTGCTTCGGTTCCAACCCTAAGCACATTGACAAAGCCAGTTAACTGTGTTAAATTTACCCAATATGTTCCGTCGAATAATACTTTTATCTCTTCTATTATTAGTATCGTTTCCATCCTTGAGCCCTGCCGTCTGGATTTGGACCCCTCAAACAGGTAAATTTATTAATCCTAAATGGGAGGTCAAACCGACCCCCCAAGACCAGTTGGAATATGCCCAAACTTTTGTGGCTCAAGGTAAATGTCCCAAGGCCATTGATGAATTCAAAAAATTGATCAAGAATTATCCACGCGCTAAAGAGGCCCCGGAAGCCCAATTTTTTACCGGCCAATGCCTGGAAACTTTAAATAGGCCTTATGATGCGTATAAAGCATATCAATTAGTCATTGATAAATATCCTTTCAGCGAGCGTTCTGCGCAAATTGTCGGTATAGAGTATAGAATCGGCAATTATATGCTCGAAGGCCGTGACCATCGCAGTAAATGGGCACAGGCGGTTTTAGGCACGGAAGATCGGGTCATAGAAATATTCCGCACGGTCATCAAAGACGCGCCTTACGGCAAGTATGCGGCGATTTCTCAGTATAAAATCGGGCTTTTTTTGAAGGAAAAGGGCCTGTATCAGGAAGCCCGGGATGAATTTGAGAAAACCATGAATGATTATCCGACCTCAGAATGGGCCCGTGCCGCTAAATTCCAAATTGCCATGGCCGATACCAGTCGGGCGTCCGATGCGCAACATGAACAGAAGGTGACGGATGTGGCCATGCAGGAGTTTAAGGAATTTGTCAAAACCCACCCTGACAGCGAACTGACCCCGCAGGCCAAACAGCAGATGTTTCGTCTGAAAGAAAAAGAGGCGGAGAATAATTTTGTGATCGCCAAGTTTTATGAAAAGCAGAAGAATTTGAAAGCTGCACGGATCTACTATAAAGAAATTACTAATCAATATACGGATACGTCCTGGGCCATCAAGGCCCGGGCGCGTCTGAAAGCCATAGGTGAGTGATGATACGTATTTTATGGTGTATGGTCTTGGTATTGACAGTGACCGGTTGTGGGTATACGACCGGGTCCTTGCTCCCTAAGAATTACCGCACGATTGCCATACAGCCTTTCAAGAATAAAGTCTCTTATATCAGCGAGAATGCCAGGGCGCTTTATGTGCCGCTTTTGGAAACCAATGTGCGCACAGCTATTATTGACAGGTTTTTATTTGACGGTAATTTGCATATTGCTGAGGCGGACAAAGCGGATTTATTGATGGAAGGTGATTTAATCGGTCTCACACAAGATTCTTTGCGTACCGATGTCAATCAGAATATCCAGGAATACCATGCCCGCGTCATTGTGTCTTTGAAATTGACCGATACCGTCACTCACAAAGTCCTTTGGGAAGAGCCTTCTTTTGCCGGGGAGGTCACATATTTTACGACAGGGCCTCAGGCCCAATCACAGAGCGCGGCATTGGCCACTGCATTGACCGACCTCGCGACCCGTGTTGTTGAGCGTACCATTGAGAACTGGTAAGCTATGATTTATCTGTTTCTAGGTGATGACCTGGCCGCCAAAGATGCCAGAATCATCGAAATCAAAAGTCAATTTTTTAAAAATTCCCAGGAAGCGTTGAGCTTTGATTTCGATAATCTGGATGCCAATAAACTTCCTGATGACGCGCTACAAAAATCCTTCTTGACCCTGCCGGTTGTGATTCCCGTACGCCTGATCGTCCTACGCCAGGTACACAAATTAAAATCCGCCGATATTCAGGTCCTGCTTAATTTTTGCCAGAAGCCGGCGAAATATTGCGATGTGATTTTAGAATCGGCAGAAAAGACGTTCAAAGGCGACCTAAAAGATTTGGTTCTTTATACCAAGACAGTGGTGTTTGCCAAGCCTGAAGGTCCCAATGTTTTTGATATGACCCAGTTGATCACTGCCGGGAGGGGCGCTGAGGCATTGAAGATGCTGAACCTTTTTTTTAACGATAATGTGCATCCTTTGCAGATCATGCCTGCGTTGGTGTGGTATTGGAGCAAAGAAGGCAGGCTTTGCGGTTCAGAAATTTTCAAGCGAGGGCTTCAAGCTTTGCAAGAGGCGGATTTGAATATCAAACGCAGCCGTCTTGACCCTCAATGGGCGGTTGAAAAATTAGTTGTGGAATTAGGTTTACTTCGACGTCGCAAGGGCACCTAACGTGCGTGCGAAGCGAGACTTTCGTCGGGCAGCTGTTTTTTTATGCAGGACATGGCGGTTGGCCGCTTTGTCGAATTTCTTGTAAATTTTTTTGAGCAGCTCTTGAGCATCTTCTTTTTTGGCTGTGGCGGAGGCAAGGAAATTTTTGACTGTTTTTTTCAGATCAGTCTTAATCTGCAGATTATGCAGATGTCTGGTTTGAGTTTTACGCAAATCTTTAATAGCAGTACGGCGTTGTGGCATGAGTGTAATTCTCCTTTTTAATCGTCCTATTGAAGAAGCAATGATAGCAAGGCCCTTCCTATATGTCAACTGATAAATCTCATACCGACCATCTTTTGAAATCTGGCAGCGTTGTGGCGTGCGGCGTATTAGCTTCGCGTGTGTTGGGATTTGTGCGGGATGTGATCCTGGCGCGTTTTTTAGGTACAGGTTTTTTGGCAGAAGCGTTTTTTGTAGCCCAGCGCATCCCTAATTTATTAAGGGATTTAGCCGGGGAAGGGGCGGCCAATGCGGCTGTTGTGCCGGTGCTTTTGGAGTATTCCCAGAAAAAATCCAAAGAGCAGTGGCAGGAATGTATTAACGCGGTTTTGGCCTGGGGGAGCATTATTTTAGGGACCATCACCGTCATCGGCATTTTCGCGGCGCCCTGGATTGTGCGTTTGATCGCTCCCGGATTTATCAATGACCCCGCTAAACTACGGCTGACGGTTGATTTGACGCGCATCATGTTTCCGTATCTGGTTTTGATTGCCCTGACCGCATTTCAGGTCGGGATTTTATATTCTTTAAACGCGTTTTTTGCCCCGGCTTTCGGGCCATGCCTATTGAACCTGGCCATGATCTTAAGCGTGTGGGTCGCTCTTTTTTTCTCCTGGCCTTTGGCGTATACGATTTCCGTCGGGGTGCTGGTCGGAGGGGTGTGGCAGTTTTGGGCCCAATGGGCAGCCCTGCGCCGCCGGGGGGTTTATTGGCATATGCCGGTGACCCTGAATCATGAGGGGGCCAGAAAGATCGGCAGGCTTTTGGTGCCCAGATTATGGGGCTCGGCCGTTTATCAGATGAATGTGTTTGTGGATACTTTTTGCGCATCGCTGGCGGTCATTGTGGGGGCCGGGGGGATTGCCGCGATTTATTATGCCAACCGCTTGATCCAATTTCCTCTGGGGGTATTCGGTTACGCGCTTTCATCGGTCACGTTACCGTCGCTTTCCAAACTCGTCCAGGAAGGGGACATGCGCCGTTTTAGATCGACGCTGTTTTTTGCTTTGCGCAATCTGATGCTGGTGTTGATACCGACGGCGGTGGGCATGGTCATTTTTTCGCGATGGATTATCCATAGCGTTTTTCAGCACGGGGCTTTTGATGCGTATTCAACTAATATCACTTCTCAGGTCATGTTTTATGCCGCACTGGGCTTGCCGTTTTTTGGCGCCTCGAGGATTTTAGTTTCGGCTTTTTACGCTCTGCAGGACACCCGAACGCCGGTCAAAACAGCGACGGTTTGCTTAGTCATTAACGCGGTTTTAAACGGGATTTTGATGTTCCCTTTGAAGGTCGGCGGCATTGCTTTGGCCAGCAGCATTGCCAGCGCGGCCAACTGTTTTCTGTTATGGCGGGGGCTTCGCCAAAGGATATGACAGACATTAAGGCTAAGATCAGAGGATTACCGACGACCAGCGGCGTTTATGTGTATAAAGATGCCGCGGGCCAAGTCATTTATGTCGGCAAGGCCGTTAATATCCGCAAGCGCGTGGAGTCGTATTTCCGCGCGCATAGGCAAAGCCTTAAGACCGATATTTTAGTCAGCCATATAGCAGACATCGACACCGTTGGGACCTCCTCTGAGGCCCAGGCCCTGATTTTAGAAGCCAGTCTCATTAAGCAACACCAGCCCAAATATAACGTCGAGCTTAAAGACGGAAAAACGTATCCTTTTATTCGGATTACCAGGGAGGCGTTCCCCCTGGTTTCGGTAGTGAGGATCAATACCCGCAAATATAAAGATGTGGGGGCAGACTTTTATGGCCCCTATGTGAATCCCAAACTCATTCGCGAGGCTTTGACAATCATCCGTAAGATTTTTCCTTTTCGCTCCTGTGAGCCTTTTGCCGATAAAGTGTGCCTTTATTATGATATGGGTCTCTGCCAGGCGCCTTGTGAGGGGAAAATCAGCCGGCAGGAATATGTCCGCAATATCCGCAACATAAAACTCATTCTCGACGGTAAGAAAGATGATCTATATCGTCATTTGCGCCAAGACATGGAAGAGGCGGCCCGTTGTAAAAACTTTGAAAAGGCCGGCTGCTTGCGCGATTGTATTCGTGCCATCGGGGCTTTGTATTCAGGGACCGGGGACATTAATTATTTTAAAGAGGCGGAACAGTTGCAAAGGGCCATAGGCCTTGCGCGTCCGCCGGTCCGCATTGAATGTTTTGATATTTCCAACATCATGGGCCAGCAGGCTGTCGGTTCCATGGTGTCTTTTGTCAACGGCAAACCGGATAAAAATAATTACCGCAGGTTTCGGATCAAGACCGTTGAAGGCATTGATGACGTTCACATGATGGCCGAGGTAGTCCGTCGCCGGTACACCCGTCTTCAAAAAGAAGGGGCAGGGTTCCCGGATTTGATTGTTATCGACGGAGGCAAAGGTCAGTTAGGCGCCGCGATGCAGGAATTAAAGAAATTAAATTTGCCGCTGGAGGTCATTGCTTTGGCCAAAAGGGAAGAAGAAATTTTTACGCACAGACAACGTTTGCCCCTAAAGTTATCCCAAGATTCGCTGGGCTTAAGGCTTCTGATGCGCTTAAGAGATGAAGCCCACCGCTTCGGGTTAAAATACCATACGCTTTTGCGTGCCAAAAAATTCTTAGCTAAAACTTGAAACAGGAGATTAACCCCAATGGTAAAAAATATTTCGGTATTAGTGATGACAGGGATAGGGATAGCTATTTTGTTTTGGGGCGGTTCTATTTTAAAACAGTGTCGAGCCGCGTTGAGTTGGCCTCACACACAAGGGCACATGATTTCATCGGGGTTAACTATTAATCATTTACCTAAATTCATAGACCCAAGAGCCGATCCGGCCAGGTGGTATGGGACACAAGTTGAGTATGAATATAAAGTCGGCGACCAACCATACATATCAGATAGACTGTCGTTTCGAGAGGCAGATTCTCCAAACCCTCAAGATGCATTAAAGGTCATGAATAAATATCGCCGCGAACACGAAGTCACGGTTTTCTATGATCCTAAAAATCCTCAGGAGGCCGTTCTTCAACCGGGTTATATAGGAGGGGACTTCTATATAATATTAATGATAGGAGGATTATTAGCTTTGGGAGGCATAGGTATTTTTTACAGTCAATCTTTAGAATTCAGCCATTCTGCGGAAAGTAGGTATATTCAGCAGGGAGATATCTATCAAAACCAAGGGAAATTCGAAGAAGCTCTTCTTGCGTATAACTATGCCGTTAGGATTAATCCTTCTTCCGTCGTTGGTTATAGCCGCAGGGGAGGACTGTATCTTCAAGAAAAAAGTTGGGATAAGGCCATTGCTGATTTTAATCAGGTCATCGCCATGGCCCCCAATAATGCGTTAGCCTATTTTTGTCTGGGGAATGCGTATTTAGGTAAAAAGGCATATGATAAATCTTGGGTCAATATGCAAAAGGCCATGGAGCATGGATTTCACGTTGAGCCGGAAATTTTGGAAGGTATAAAAAAGAACCTGGGATAACTTTTTTGATCAATAACCGGGAGATTTTTATGAAAAAATTGTTAGTGTTTTGTTTCATCATGATGACCACAGCGTTAGTTTATGCGCAAGAAGGATATCCCGTGGAGAATTATAGTTCTACGAGTTTAGTGAATAAAGCATGGGAGGCACTCCAAAAAAAGGATGTTTCAGCCGTCATCTTTTACACGAACAAATGTATTAAGCTCTACGCCAAGCAGGCGCGCAGTATGCAAGAAGGCCTTAATGACTACCCGGGAGGGAGCAAGGATAATATTTTTCAGTATTGGGCCCTTAACGACGTAGGGACGGCTTTATTTATTTTAGGGGAAGCCTACCGTAATGCCGGTCAATATGAAGAAGCTGCTCAAGCGTATAAAAAGCTTATTAATGAATATTTTTATGCTCAATGCTGGGACCCCAAAGGTTGGTTCTGGAAACCGGCAGAAGCGGCTGAAGAAAAACTAAGGTTTTAAACGTGAAAGCTAAAAAACAATTAACCGATTTCGAATGGCAGGTTTTGCGCGCCGCATTGACTATTCCCTTAGGAGAGACTCGTTCTTATCAGTGGGTCGCCCGCAAAATAGGCCGGCCTAAGGCCGTGCGTGCAGTCGGCCAAGCCTTGCGCAAAAATCCCTATCCTTTGATCATCCCCTGCCACCGGGTGGTCAAATCCGATGGGACTCCGGGCGGTTATGCCGGAAAAATGGACGGCCAAAAGTCCAAACTTTTGGCCATTGAAGAGGACATCGCCCGCCGGCTTTTGTCATGAGCGGCCTTTTAAAAAACACCTCGACAGGCCGTAGTTTTAAGACTATTATGTAAATTTTTGTGGAGCATGATTGGGCGGCTTATGGACAGCTCCCCCGATCGTCTTCTGAAAGGTTTACCATGGAAATTGGTATTGTCGGCCTGCCTAATGTGGGTAAGTCCTCGCTGTTTAATGCGTTGACCGGTGCCGCAGCGGCAGCAGAAAATTTCCCTTTTACAACGATTGAGCCTAATATCGGCATCGTGCCCTTGCCTGATGAGCGGTTGGATGTTTTGGCCCAAGAATGGCATTCCGTTAAAGCGACACCTTCAGGTATCCGTTTTGTGGACATCGCCGGAATAATTAAGGGATCCTCCCAAGGGGAGGGTTTGGGCAACAAATTTCTCTCTCATATCCGTTCGGTCGATGCCATAGCCCATGTGGTACGTTGTTTTAAAGACGAAAATGTGGTCAATGTGATGACAGAACTTGATCCTCTCGCTGCCGCTGATATCATCACGACGGAACTTTTATTGGCAGACATCCAGCAATGCCAGAAAGCGTTGGACCGGTGGTCTAAAACCGCTAAGTCCGGCGACAAAGACGCCATAGCCAAATGCAATTGTCTCAATGATTGTATGAAGGCGTTCAATGAAGGGATCCCGGCGAGGCGATTGAAAGACATCCCGCCGGACATTGTGAATGAATTTCAATTTTTGACCGCTAAGGCTTTATTGTACGTGGCCAATACCGATGAGGGGATACCGGATGAAGCGCTGCTCAAACCCTTGCGCGAGCGCGCAGCCCGGGAAGGGGCGGCGTTAGTCGCTTTGTGCACGAAGCTGGAAGCTGAAATTGTTCAGCTTGCCTCTGAAGAGCGTGCGGCGTATTATGAAGCGGCGGGCATTACGACACCCGGTTTGGCGCAGTTGGCACAGGCGGGCAAAGAACTGCTCAAGCTGATTTGTTTTTTTACCGCAGGGCCGCAAGAGACCCGTGCCTGGCTTATCCCGCAAGGAATGATAGCGCTCAAGGCCGCCGGAAAAATCCATTCGGACATTGAACGCGGATTTATCCGCGCGGAAATTTACAAATTTGATGACCTTAAAAGGCTGGGCTCTTATAAAGCCGTGCAGGAAAAAAATCTGGTCACCCTCGAGGGGAAAGAGTATATTATGCAGGATGGGGACTGCGCCTATTTTCGGTTTAGCGTATAATTTATGACAGATCAATTAATTAAACAATTCGATGAACTTGCCAACAGGCTGGCCGGCCTAAGGGGGTATCTTTGATGTGGCCTCCAAAGAGAAATCCATAGCCGAGATACAAGCGCGGATGTCCCAAGAAGGATTTTGGGACCATCAAGAACAAGCCAATAAAATCATGCAGGAACTTAAAGGGCTAAAGAATATCGTTGAGCCTTTTGCGGAATGTGTGAAGCGGGTCAACGACGCCAAAGAGTTTGCGGGTCTGGTGGAAGATGACGAAGATTTAAATGAGCAATTAGTCTCTGAGGCCGCTGTGTTAACAACTCAAATTGATGCCCTGGAATTGCAGGCGCATTTAAGCGGGCCTTTTGACAGCCACAATGCGCTTTTGGGTATCAATGCCGGGGCCGGAGGCACGGAGTCCTGCGATTGGGCCGCCATGCTGATGCGCATGTATGTGCGCCATGCGGATTTAAAGGGTTATAAGTGTGAAACAATTGATATTCTTATCGGGGAAGAGGCCGGTATTAAAAATGTGACCTTGCGTATCGAAGGCGACAAGGCTTACGGGTATTTAAAATCAGAAAAAGGGGTGCATCGGCTGGTGCGTATTTCACCGTTTGACGCCAACAAGCGCCGGCATACGTCTTTTGCCTCTGTTGAAGTGATCCCGGAGGTGGACGATGATGCCGAACTGGAAATCGATCCTAAGGACTTGCGCATCGATGTTTACCGCGCTTCAGGTCCCGGAGGGCAGGGTGTCAATACAACGGATTCCGCGGTACGCATTACGCATTTGCCGACGAATATTGTCGCCCAGTCGCAGAAGGAACGTTCTCAACTGCAGAACAAAGCCCAGGCCATGAAGGTGTTAAGGGCCAGGTTAAGTGCTTTAAAAAGCCAGCAGCAGGAAGATATTATGAACAAAGAGGCCGGTGACAAACAGAAAATCGAGTGGGGTTCGCAAATCCGTTCGTATGTGCTGCATCCTTATTTGATGGTCAAGGACCACCGCACAGGGGTGGAGACCGGCAATGCCCAGAAAGTTCTGGACGGAGATATTGATGCGTTTATTGAAGGTTTTTTAAAAACTAGACCCCAAGACAGGGACAAGCGTCTTAAGACAAGAGGGAACGACGATGTTTGACTTTTTTATACGTAAAGGGCTCGTGGGAAGCGCCCAAAGCTTTATCGACCGTTTAAATCCGCCGGTCCAAATCAATATTCATCCGGAGGCCCCTTTGCCTTCGATCAGTTTGGTCAAAAGGCTGTCCAAACGGGCGTCGGAAATCTGTGCCTTGGAAGCGGGTATACAAGCTTTGTCCGATGACCAACTTCGTGCCAAGACCGACCAATTCAAGGCCCGTATCCAGCAAGCCGTCAATGTTAAAAAGAACGAATACGAACAAATCCAATCTAATTACCGCAAGGCATCCTCGGGGCAGGAGCGCGAAGATTTAGTTGTTGAAATCAAACGTTTGGAAAAAGAATTGTTTGAATCCAAGCAAGGCGTTTTGGATGAAATCCTCAATGAGGCTTTTGCGGTGGGGCGTGAGGTGGGCCGCAGGGTCTTAAATATGCGTCATTTCGATGTGCAGTTAGTCGGCGGCATGGTGCTGCATAGCGGCGGGATTACCGAGATGACTACCGGTGAAGGGAAAACCCTGGTGGCGACTTTGCCGGCGTATTTGAATGCTTTGACCGGGGATGGGGTGCATGTGGTCACCGTCAACGATTATCTGGCCCACCGGGACCGCCATTGGATGGGGCCTCTGTATGAATTTTTGGGCCTAACCGTCGGCGTCATCCAGCATGACATGAACCCGCGTGAACGCCAGGCCGCCTATGGTTGTGACATCACCTATGGGACCAACAATGAGTTCGGTTTTGATTATTTGCGGGATAACATGGTCTCTTTTAAAGGAGAAATGGTCCAGCGCGGTCATGCTTTTGCCATTGTCGACGAAGTGGATAGTATCCTGGTGGATGAGGCGCGCACTCCGCTTATCATTTCGGGCCCGGCGGAAGAAAGCACGGATAAATATTATAAAGCCTTTCAAATCGCCGGTCAGCTCAAGGGCCGTCGCGTGACCGAAGCGCAGGAAATCGATGCCAAACATAAAGGCGAAGATTTATATCAGGGGTATGATTATTTGGCGGATGAGAAAAATAAGTCCATTTCACTTTCGGAAGAAGGGGAGACCAAGGCGGCCGGTCTTTTCGGCGTGAAGAATCTACATGAAATCGACACTAATGAATATCGCCATCATGTGATCTGTGCATTGCGGGCCAAGGAGTTTTTTACCCGGGATGTGGATTATGTGGTCAAGGGTGCCCAAGTCATCATCGTCGATGAATTTACCGGCCGCATGATGCCGGGACGCCGCTGGTCGGACGGCTTGCATCAGGCGGTGGAAGCCATGGAAAGCATTAAGATTGAGCGCGAGAACCAGACGTTGGCCACCATCACCTTTCAGAATTATTTTCGTATGTACAGTAAGTTAGCCGGCATGACAGGGACCGCCTATACCGAGGCCAATGAGTTTAAAGAGATTTATAATCTGGATACGGTCGTCATTCCCACCAACCGCCGGTTGATACGCGAAAGTTACCCGGACTGCATTTATAAGACCGCGCCAGAAAAATATAATGCGGTTGTTGATGAAATTACCTCCTGCCACCAAAAAGGCCAGCCAGTTTTGGTGGGCACGATTTCCATCGAAAAATCGGAATTGATTTCCGGTCTGTTAAAGAAAAAAGGTATTCCCCACCAGGTCCTTAACGCTAAATACCATGAATTAGAAGCGCATATCATCGCCCAGGCCGGCCGTTATAAAGGGGTCACTATTGCCACCAACATGGCGGGTCGCGGGACCGACATTGTGCTGGGAGGCAATGCCGAATATTTGGCACGGACGCTGGCGGCAGAGAAAAGTGTTGACGCCGACGATCAAGCCCGGGAAGAGATGATCAAGACCTTTATTACGCAATTTAGGACCCAGGTCGCCCAGGAAAGAGAGCAGGTGCTTGCGGTCGGCGGTTTGCACGTCATCGGTACCGAACGCCATGAGTCCCGCCGCATTGACAATCAGCTCAGAGGCCGCTGCGGCCGTCAAGGAGATCCGGGTTCGTCGAGATTTTATGTGTCCTTACAGGACGATCTGATGCGTTTGTTCGCTTCCGAAAGCATTATGACTGTCATGGACAAGCTGGGCATGAAAGAAGGCGAGGTCATTGAATCACGGATGGTTTCAGGGGCCCTTGAGGTGGCTCAAAAGCGGGTCGAAAACTATAACTTTGAAATCCGTAAGCAATTGCTGGAATATGATAATGTCATGAACAAGCAGCGCGAAGTCATTTATAGTTTGCGCCGTTCCATCCTCGAGGGGGAGAATTTAAGGGATGTCGTTTTAGACGCGGTTTTGACGGCAGGGGATGATGTTATTGACAGTCATTATGAGCTGGCGCAACATGAAGAAGCTTTGAATCTTGTGGCGGTGGATATACTTTCCAAATTTATGGTGGACATTAATCCCGTGAAGGAACACTGGAGCACGCTCAACAGTCAGCAGGTTAAAGACGCATTGGCCCAGATTTTAACCCAGGCCTATGAAACCAAAGAAACCCAGGTGACTGCTGAAGTCATGCGCGCCATGGAGCGCATGATTCTTTTGCATGTCATTGACACCAAATGGAAAGAGCATTTGCATACCATGGACCAGGTCAAAGACGGTATTAGCCTGCGCGCTTTGGGTCAACGCGACCCGCTGGTAGAATATAAAAAGGAAGGCTTTTATTTGTTTAAGACCATGTATGGTTCGATTAATCATGAAGTAGCGTCTTTGATTTTTAGATTACAAGCCATGCCGCAAGAGATACGCCCGCGTTCGGTATTTAGCACGATCCCTCAGCAAGCGGTGCACCAGGAATTTCAAGGCCCCCGGCCTCCACGGGCTGTAGGCGGCGCGGAGGGTACCTCCCATGCGGTCACCCCTCAAGAGGCGGCGTTGCAGGAAACCATGCTGCCTCAACGACACGCAGCAGCGGCGGTGCGCAGCACTGATAAAGTCGGCCGTAATGATCCCTGCCCCTGCGGTTCCGGCAAAAAGTACAAAAAATGCTGCGGGGTGTAAAGCTGATGGCATTTTTATCCTGTTTTTTATCCGCAATCCTTTTAGTATTGTCCTTCCCCAAGATTGAATGGTCGTTCTTGGTCTGGATGGCTCTGGTGCCGCTTTTTGGTGCTCTTGACGGACAGACGCCTGCGCGGGCGTTCAGGCGCGCTTACCTGTGCGGATTTTTATTTTTCTTTGGCACCCTCGGATGGCTTGTCTATGTCACGTATCCGGGCGCCATTCTGTTAATCGCTTTCCTGGCCCTTTATTTTGCCCTCTTTGGGGTGATGTTTGTCTATTTCCAGAAATTGCCTACAACCCCGCGCATTTTTGTTTTGTCGTCAGGTTGGGTGGCCCTGGAATACCTCCGTGCGCATGTGTTGACCGGTTTTGGTTGGGTGATGCTGGGGCATGCCCAGTATAAAAATCTCTTGTTTATTCAAATCGCCGACACGACGGGTGTCTACGGGGTGTCGTTTTTGGTTATTTTAGTCAATCTTTTATTTTTTGAAACATGGCGGGCGATGGTGACAAAAGACGATCGCGCGCGTCAGGCCTTGTTGAGGGCACAGGTATCTGTGGTCGTCATTTTATCGCTGGTTTTGATTTACGGGGCGTGGATGACCGGACAAAAAAAGCATTATAGAACGGTGAATGTAGGCGTGGTCCAGCCCAATATTCCTTTAGAGATCAATTGGGACCAGACGCGCAAACCTTGGATCGTGGCGCATACCTTGCAATTGACTAGGCAGCTGGAGGGCAAAAAACTTGATCTGATCGTCTGGCCGGAAACATCACTGCCGGGGGTCATCAGTGACGATGACAATGCTCTTTTAGTGGAGGACATCCGGCAGACCGCACGGCGTTGGCAGGTGCCGATTCTTATCGGTTGCGAGGCCCAAGAAAGGGGGCATTATTATAATTCCGCGTTTTTGATCGGAGCGGATGGACAAATTCAGGGCCGTTATGATAAAATTCATCTGGTTCCTTTCGGCGAATATTTACCGTTAAGGCCGATTTTAGGATGGATCAATATTTTTGTTCCGCTGGATGATTTTACTTCAGGCCAAGCGTATAAAATTTTTTCAGTCACGGGTGACCACAAGCTGTTTGGGGTGTTTATTTGTTTTGAAGATACGTTAGGGTATTTGCGCCGCCATTTCACGACAGCCGGAGCTGAATTCTTTGTCAACATGACCAATGACGCGTGGTTTAAAGACACCAAGGCGCCGTTTTTACATTTGCAGGCCGCGGTGTTGGGCTGTGTGGAAAACCGGCGTTCGCTGGTACGCGCGGCCAATACGGGGGTCAGTGCCTTGGTGGATCCCTATGGTCGTATTGTTCAGGTCGTTGCTGACGATCACGGGAAGAAAGCTTTTGTGGAAGCTACGAGGTGGGGCACACTCCCTTTAAATCAGGGAAAGACTTTTTATACAAAATACGGAGATGTTTTTACTATCTTGTGTTTTTTGTGTATATTAGTGGCAGGGATATTGAGAAAATATATTTAAGGAGCGCATATGGCTAAAAAAATTTTATTGGTTGATGATGATCCGGGCGCGCATGTGGTTATTGTTCCTATTTTAAGCAAAGCCGGGTATACCGTGGTTTCTGCAAAAACCGGCGAGCAGGCGTTACTTTTGGCCCTTAGCGATCGTCCGGATTTGATTATTTTGGACGTTATTATGCCCGGGATCAAGGGCAGAGATTTATGCAGGAAGATTAAAGCCTATGATGTGCTTAAAAGTACTGCGGTTATTTTTTTAACGGCCAAGGACTCCGAAGATGATATCAAGGCCGAGTTGGAAGCAGGGGCCATCACCCACCTGACAAAACCGGTCAATCCGTCAGAATTATTGCAAACGGTCAGTAGTATTATCGGACAATAATCATGTTGAAAGATGTGAAGAAAAAAATTGAGAGGACCCTTGTGCGCTGGGTTTTTTATTTTTTTTCCTGGCTGTTTAGGGTTTTGCCTTATAGCACGATCAAGGCCATGACAGGGGGGCTTTTGGCTATAGCTTATGGTGTCCTGCGGCGTATGCGCACCACCGCCATGAATACGTTAACCATTGCGTTGGGCCAGGAAAAATCCCGCGACCAATTGGAAGAAATTTGTAAGGCATGTTTTTATAATGCCGGGCGCGGGGTCATTGAGCTGGGTGTTTTCACAGAACGCCCTTCTTTGATTAAGGAGACTTTTTCTTTTACAGGCGATTCCCGTCAACATTTGGATGCCGCCCTCCAAAGAGGGGCGTGGCGTCATCGGTATTTCTGCACATTTTGGTAATTTCCCTTTAATGTTGCTTTATTTAGCACAGATGGGGTATCCGACAAATGCCATTATTCGTCCCAGCAGGGATCCCATCATTGAAAAGGATTTTCAGGCGTCCCGTTCCCGCCTCGGACTCAAGACCGTGCATAGTTACCCGCGCGAGGCGTGTGTGGCCCAGTCGCTGAAAGTTTTGCGCGATAAAGAATTATTGGTAGTTTTGATGGACCAGAACACCGGCAGCAAGTCCGGGGTCTATGTTGATTTTTTTGGTCAGAAAGCAGGGACAGCCACAGGTCCGATTATTTTCGCCATGCGTACAGGGGCCCCCTTATTGCCGATTTTCACCCTGCGCCGGGATGATGGCGATTGTCATACCCTGATCATTGAGCCGCATTTTTATTTGGAACAAAAATCAACAGACGAAGAAACTATTCAATACAATGTGCAAAAGCTGACGAACGTTATTGAAGGGTATATCCGTAAGTATCCCAGAGAGTGGGGTTGGATGCACCGTCGCTGGAAAAGCCGTCCTCCGTCACCACCTCAAGAAAAAGCGAGGGTCCATGGGACGTAAAGTGATGACATTCATAGCCGGATTCGGTCTGACGATCACAGGGGTGACTCTCATTTACCGACAGTGGGGGGCGGTGGTTGTGCTGTTTAAAGGTACGATCGGAGCGCTTCTGGCGGTTGGTGGGCTAGTTGTTTTATTTGCCTCCAGTTTTTAGCGATGAGATAACCTTACGACTTTGAAGGAACAGGGCCTTTTGATTAAATTAGTTATTTTTGATTTGGACGGCACCTTGGTTAACGCGTATCCGGCGGTAGCCAAAAGTGTTAATTATACGTTAAAGGTTTTGGGGTTGGGACCTCGTTCCCATGCTGAAATCAAACGCAGTGTCGGGGAAGGTGACCGGCGGCTGGTGATGAAGTTCGTCGGCCCCAAGCGGACAGATGCTGCGCTGGCGATCTACAGGCCGCATCATGCGAAAGTTTTAAAGTCCAAAGGCATGGTGCGGTTTTTGCCCGGGGCGTTAGGGACTTTAAAATTTTTAAAAAACCATGGGTATAAAATTGCCATTGCCAGCAATCGGCCGACCAAATTTACGCGTATCATTTTAAAGGTTTTGGGGGCATGGGAACTTTTTGATGATGTGCTTTGCGCGGATGGTGTCGATCGTCCCAAACCTTACCCGGATATATTATGGACCATTGCCAAGCGTCTGGGGAGCAATCGAGCAGAGGTTTTGTATGTCGGGGACATGACCATTGACCTTCGGTGTGCCCGTGCGGCAGGGATACGCATGGTCGCGGTCGCCACAGGGTCGAGTTCAAAGAAAGAATTAAAAAGTTTGAAACCTTGGAGAATTATCGGTAGAATGAGTCTACTTAGAAAAGTCATAAATTCCCTCCCCTTGATGGGGAGGGTTAGGGAGGGATGTTATGAGTAAAAGATTACGTAAGGGGAAATTAAATTGGCGTTCCAAAAAAGCCAATCACGGCGCCAAACCAGGGAAGGGGTAATTTTAGAGATATGAAATTTTCTCTTAAATTTCTTCAAATGGCACTGGTGTTGTTCTATGCGTTTTTTCCGGTGGTTGCTGGTTTTTGGTTGTCGGAGGGGCCGGTGCAGTTGGCGGGTATGCTGTAACCCGTGACACTTTCGAAGGCGTCACCAGTAAAGGTCAGGAAGAACTGATAGATGCGTCCCGTAAGGTTTTATCTATTATGGGGACGATAAAAGAAGAGCATCCCAAAGACGGCACTATTGAGGCCATTGTTTATGGCAATCATGTGACGGTCTGGGTGATCCAGGTCAATTTGACCACCAGTAAGCTCCGTGTTAAAGCCCGCAATGGTATTTTCCCGCGTTTGGGTGTTGCTCAGGAAGTGTATACTAAAATCATGAACCAATTAGAATAACAGCCCCGTTTGCCGATTGTGGCAATGCGCGGCACCTAGTTAAGGAGGCAGAAATGGCAGTCAAAGTGGGTATTAATGGATTTGGGCGTATCGGTCGTATGGTTTTTCAGGCCATTTGTGATCAAGGACTCTTGGGGAATGAAATTGATGTGGTGGCGGTCGTGGACGTCTCCACGGATGCGAATTACTTTGCGTACCAGATCAAATATGATTCTATCCATGGTAAATTCAAGCATGCGGTATCGGCCGCTAAAAGCGATCCGGCTAAAGCCGAGGCGGATATGATCGTGGTCAACGGACACAAAATCAAATGCGTGATGGCCACCAAAAGTCCTGCCGAGCTTCCCTGGAAAGACTTAGGGGTAGAGGTTGTTATTGAATCCACCGGCCTTTTTACTGACAGTGAAAAAGCCGCCGGCCATTTACAAGCCGGAGCTAAGAAAGTGATTATTTCAGCTCCTGGCAAGGGGGAAGTCAAGACCATTGTCATGGGTGTCAATGAAGCAGAGTATGACCCTGCCAAACATCATATTATTTCGAACGCCAGCTGCACCACCAATTGCCTGGCACCGCTGGTCTATGTCTTAATTAAAGAAGGCATCGGCATTGAAACCGGTTTGATGACGACCATCCATGCCTATACCGCCACTCAAAAAACCGTGGACGGCCCTTCCAAAAAAGATTGGCGCGGCGGGCGCGCGGCGGCGATCAACACCATCCCTTCCACAACGGGTGCAGCCAAGGCTGTAGGAGAAGTTTTACCTGTGACTAAGGGCAAATTGACAGGGATGGCTTTTCGTGTGGCCACTGCGGATGTGTCGGTGGTGGATTTGACCTTCCGTTCCGTCAAAGACACTTCCATCGAGGAAATTGATGGTTTGTTGAAAAAAGCTTCAGAGACTTATTTAAAAGGTTATTTGGGCTACACCAATGAAGAGTTGGTGTCGACGGATTTCATCCATGATCCGCGTTCTTCTATTTATGATTCTTTAGCGACGGTGCAGAACAACCTTAAAGGCGAGAAGCGTTTCTTTAAGATCGTCTCCTGGTATGACAATGAATGGGGTTATTCGATGCGGGTTGTCGATTTGGTTAGGTATATTTCTAAGAAATAAATAAAGTTGTCAAAACAGCACGAAATTCGCAAAAACCAATCTATGCCAGATGAAAAAGGCCAGTTACGCTAAAAACGAAGCTGGCCTTTTTCTTATATTATTCTTGAATGCCCTATAGATGGTCTTTATACTGATTTTAAATTGATCGATAGGCAATTATTTCCGCTGTAGGAAAATCGGTTAAGGGAGACTACATGAATTATGTTGTAATTTTTATAGTGTCTTTTGTATGTATATTATTGGAATTATTTTTAACTTGCATCCTCGGTTTGAAAGCGTGGAATCATGTTGTTTATACGGTTATACCATTTGCGATCCTAGGCTATGGGATAGGAGCCAACATCCTTCTTATTAAAGACGGCTTTTTTTTGAAACTAGATCCTCGCCGTCTTTTGGGCCTGTCTCTGATCATGCTTTCGTTAATAACGATTTTTGTTTTTGTTAATTTTATTTCGTTACCCATCCAAGTCGACTATTTGTTAAATGCTTTTAAGAATTTTGATGCCATTGGGATGTTGCTTAAGGCGTATATTCTTTTTATGTTGCCATTTACGGTGATGGGTTTCGTCGTTGTGTATTTGTTTCGAAAGAATCATCTTAAGTCTCACTGGTTATATTTTGTAGATTTGATTGGAGCTAGCCTGGGGGCAGGTGCATTTTTCTTTATGATCCACCATTTTGAAGTCTTTCATTCTATCTTAATCCTTTCAATTGTTTTATTTTTTGTCGGCAGTTATTTATGGCTTAAAAAACTTAGCATTGTTCTGATGCTATTGACGCTCCTTTTATTAAATTTGGGTTTTAAGGATGCCAGAACCGTTGGCGTATTCGGTTGATCCTCAAAAAGGTTGGGAATGGATCCCTGGATATTTTTCTCAACAAAGTTATGATTTGTTGTCCTCCCATTGGCAGCCTTTAGGCAGAACAGATCTTTATAGAATGAAAGGCCAAGAATTCCGCTCGTCTTTTTTTTATTCTACCATTCCTTTTCAGGTCAATATCGAACCCCATCCTGAATTTGCTTATTTTGTCACCAATTTTCTGTCAGGGACACCGGTTTATCGTTATGAGGTGCTTGGTCGGAAGGGAACACCATTTAAAACACAATCATTCAGTACGATTGTTGAGCTTCCCTATTTATTATTAAAAAATCCCAAAGTTTTTGTTATTGGGGCCGGTGGCGGGCGCGATATTTTTATGGCCCGTACGCATGGGGCCAAAGAGGTTATTGGGGCCGAGGTTAATACAGAGATTGTTAGGAACATGTCTAAAGGCGGCGCTGCTTACATTTATTCGGGAAAAATTTATGATCAAGGGAACATTTATCCTGTTGATGCCCGTCATCTTGTCAAAACGCAACCATCAGGAAAATTCGATTATATTATCTTAAATGGTGTCGATACCTTTAATGGCCTTTCTTCTGGGGCGTATGCCTATGCGGAAAGTTATTTGTACACTAAAGAGGCATTGAAAGATTATCTGCGGATTATGAATGATAAAGGCGTGTTGTGTTTCTTTAGGTGGCTTTTTAAGCCACCTCGTGAGACCTTGCGACTCGAGGCTATGGCGTTTCAAGCTTTGAAGGAAATGGGCATTGAGCATCCCTGGGACAATGTGTTGATTTTCGATGCCAATACATGGGGACTTACGCTTGTTCGCAAAACTCCTTTTACGGCAGAAGAGATAGAAGTTTTGTCAACCTACGCCAGTGAACGTAAAGGAAGACTTCTTTTTCCTAATAAAATGGGACCGAACGACCCGTTCAGGTTCTTTAACCTTTACGCACAAGCTTACCGTGATGGGAAATCCCGACAGTTCATGAGCTCCTATCCCTATGATATTTCTGTGGTGACAGACGATAAGCCTTTTTTTTATAAATATTATAAGTTTTATTGGGATTATTTGATTAACCCTACCATATACCATCACACAGGGCCAATTATATTCTGGACACAATGTTTTGTATTACTTCAAGCAGTTTTATTTATTACTCTTTTTATTTTTGTGCCTTTGGGGATGTTTAAACGTGTGGATTCGTCGTTATCGGGATTGAGAGCAGGGTATTTTATAGCCTATTTTGCGTGTCTTGGTTTAGGGTATATGTTTGTTGAAATCCCCTTAATGCAAAAATTTGTTTTATTTCTTGGAAGCCCGATCTATTCCATTTCTGTTGTATTAGCTGGGCTTTTATTTTGGACGGGTATGGGTAGTTATCTTTTACCGTTGGTGAGGGATATTATAAAAAAATGGAGTGTGGGGTTCATTCGTTTTATGATAATAGGGGTTCTATTTTTAATATTTTCTTTTTTAAATATGACTTTATTCTTGGAAGGCATTATGGCATGGCCTTTATGGGCACGCATTTTGTTAATAATCATTTTGCTCGCTCCGGCAGGATGCTTTTTGGGATTATTTTTCCCAACAGGGCTTAAGGCGATCTCGAAAAGGGATCCTGGGCTTATGCCATGGGCTTGGGGGATTAATTGTGGTTTCAGTGTTCTGGGATCCATGTTGGCCATCATCATTGCGCAGTTTATGGGTTTTAATTTTGTTTTGTTAGCTGCTTGTATTGTCTACATAATGGCTGTTTTTGCTTACGGGAGTCTTGGATAAATTCTCCAATGAAAAATAAAAATCCTACCATAGATATAGTCAAGGGCATGGCCATCATCCTGGTTGTTTATGGCCATGTCATTGAGCATGGGATGGCTCCCCAGGGAGGGGATTTTTTCTTAAATCCGGTTTTTAAGGTTATTTATACTTTTCACATGCCCTTGTTTGTGTTCATCAGCGGCTATCTGATGGCATTGAGTTTAGGCAGAAGACCTCCGAGCGAGGTCTTTAAACGCAAGTTTGACAGCTTGCTCGTCCCATTTGTGTCGTTGACGATCCTGGGCATTATAGTCAGTTATGGCCTTAATATCATATTCGGGAATAACAGGGGGGTTGTTAATTTTCTACAGGATTTGCTCGATCAATTATTATTAAAGCCTTCGGTGTGGTTTTTGTTCACTTTGTTTATATTGAGCTCTTTATTGTTATATGCCATTCATTGGGCCAAGCGGTTGGGCCCGGCCATTTTTTTAGGCATCTATGTTTTTATACTGATTATTCCGTATAACGATTATTTCTGTTTTTATTATATTAAATGGTTTTACTTGTTCTTTTTAGCCGGATACTTTATCCATGCCTATGATTTAAGGGGGACACCTCAAGCCATCCCAACGGCGGTATTTTTTATAACATTGGCCCTGTTTATAGGGCTGCTGCCTTATTGGACGACGCAGGATTATATTTACATTAATAAAATGAATTTTGCATCCCATCAGTATGGGCATGAGATCTTGAGAATCATGTACAGGTATCTCATGGGTTTTTTAGGGATCATTATTTTATTTTATATGGGAGCGTATCTGACAAAGATCAAACAAGCTTCCTTTTTAGGGCATATCGGCACGTATGCTTTAGATATTTATATCATTCAAATGTGTGTCGTCGAGGGTATTTATCCCAGAGTTCTCTATAAGATGCATAGCTATTTTGATTTTAATTCCCCGGTAGTTCTTTATGTTTTTGCCCCCTTACTGGTTATGTTTTTCGTGTGGCTATGTATGTTGATTTCAAAGCTGTTGATTAGAAAAAGTTTTCTGTTGAGCAGACTATTGTTGGGCGGTAGGGGTTAAAGGACAGGCCTTAGCGGAGTCCTTTAATGATTACATCAATTGGATGTGCTTTATTGAGTATGTAAAAATGTAAGCTGGGAACGCCTCTTTGGAGCAGATCCCGGCATTGTTTTAGGCAAAAATTAATGCCCGCCGCCAATGTTTTCTCAGGGTCACGGGCTAAAGGTTTGAAAATAGCGTGGACTGCCTCAGGGATGGACGCCCCGCACACCGCACAAAAGCGCACTAAACCCGGATAATCACCAATCGGTAAAATGCCCGGGATGATGCGTTGGGTGACCCCTAATTTTCTCAAGCGGTCCACATAATCAAAATAATCCTGGTTGTTGAAAAAAAGCTGGGTGATGACATAATCCGCGCCTTTGTCGATTTTATTTTTTAAATAACGCGCGTCCTGGTCGCGGTCGGGGCAAAGGATATGCCCTTCAGGAAACCCGGCGACCCCGATGTTGAAATAATCACCGAAATGCTTCCGGATAAAAGCCACCAATTCCCAGCTGTATTTAAAATTATTTTTTTGCGGCGTCCAGTTAGGGTTATCTTTGGGCGTATCTCCGCGTAAGGCCAGCACACGGGTAATACCGCGGCGTTTCATTTCGTTGAGGATATCTTTGATTTCTTTTTTAGTGTGCAAAACACATGTGAGGTGTGCCACCGACGCGACATGCAGGTCGTTTTGAATATGTGCAACAATATCCAGGGTTTTTTCGCGGCTGCCGCCTCCGGCCCCGTAAGTGCAGGAAATGAAATCCGGACCCAGGGCGCATAACAGGGGGATGGTGGCAAGCAACTTTTTATAACCTTCTTCGGTTTTAGGGGGGAAAAGCTCGAAAGAAAAAGTCGGTTGATTATTCAACATAGGCGCTATTATAGCTCAATTGACAACGATTTCTCAAAGAAAGTTTTTCAATTCTTTTTTAGATTGCAATACGGCCGGATATCTTTTAATATTGACTAGCATATGACACAAAACTTAGCCCGCTATTATGATTCCTTGGCCATGCGTCGCGATGATTATCGCCGCCGCAATTATTATTACTATTCCCTATTAGAGAAACAGTACCGCTATTTTATTCCCGAAGGCAAAAGAGTGCTGGAGATAGGCTGCAGCACCGGAGACTTGTTGGCGGCTGTAAGGCCGTCGTGGGGCGTGGGTGTTGATATAAGTCCGGCGATGGTTGAATTGGCGAAAAAGAAATATCCATCCTTGCATTTTTACTCCGGGACCATTCAGGAGACAGCTGTTAAAGAAAAATTCGATTATATCGTTCTTTCGGGGCTGTTAGGCGAGCTTGATGATATCCAGACTTTTTTGGGATATTTAAAAAAATTTTGTACACCGGACACACGGATCATCATTGAGTATTACAGTTATTTCTGGCAGTTTTTGTTAAAGATCGCCGAGCACCTAGGCTGTAAGATGCCCCATCATGAAATCAATTGGCTGACTTTTAATGACATCAATAATTTTTTAAGATTGGCAGGTTTCGAGACGATCAAGAATGAACGCGCAACACTTTTTCCCTTTAATATTTGGCCATTGAGTTTTCTAGTCAATAAGTATATAGCTAAGCTGCCGTTATTTAATGCCTTGACGCTGAATCATTTTATAGTGGCCCGGGCTTTGTTTGAGACGACCGGCGATTATGCCGTGACTATTGTGGTCCCCTGCCGTAATGAGAAGGGGAATATTGAGTCGGCACTGGTGCGCACACCGTCATTCGGCACCCATCAGGAATTTATTTTTATCGAGGGGCATTCTCAAGACGGCACGTATCAGGAAGTCCAGCGTGTCATACAAGCCCATCCGCAGAAAGACATTAAATTATTTAAACAGCAGGGTGAGGGCAAGGGGGATGCCGTGCGCCAGGGTTTTGCCCAGGCCCAGGGGGGCGTTCTGATGATTCTGGATGCCGATTTGACCGTGTCTCCGGAAGACCTGCCCAAATTTTATGAGGCCCTGCGCAGCGGCAAGGGAGAGTTTATCAACGGCTGCCGTCTGGTCTATCCGATGGAAGAGGAAGCGATGCGGTTTTTGAACCTGGCAGCCAATAAGTTTTTCGGGGTGTTTTTTTCATGGCTTCTGGGCCAGCGGTTTAAAGATACCCTGTGCGGGACCAAGGTGATGTTCAAACACCATTATGAGGAACTGGCGGCCAACCGCCATTATTTCGGTGATTTTGACCCCTTTGGCGACTTCGATTTGATTTTCGGTGCGGTGAAACTTAATTTAAAAGTCATAGAATTGCCCATTCGTTATAAAAGCCGTATCTACGGCACTACTCAAATTCAACGTTTCCGCCACGGCCTGCTCTTGCTTAAGATGTGCGGGTTTGCCATGCAGAAGATTAAATTTATTTGATTGTGTCGGTAAAAATTAAAATCCTTGACGGGTTCGAGTTTGTTGTCTACAATGTTCAATTATTGAACAATCTATCCTTCCATGCCCAATAAACTTTTAGACGAACGTGAATTTGAGTTGGTGAACATCGTAGGCGCCAAGCTTGGCGCCAATCAGCGAGACCTTTCCCGCCATCTGAATCTTTCTTTAGGCATGACCAATATGCTCTTAAGGCGTTTGGTGACTAAAGGTTACATCCGTATTAAACAACTGGACCGCCGGAAAGTGGAATATATTTTAACGCCTAAAGGCTTTAGCGAAAAGATGCGCAAGTCCGTTAACTATACGTTAAAGACCATCAGTTCTATCGGGCTTATAAAAAAGAACCTTTTGAACATTTTGAAAGATCTTTACGCCAAGGGTGCCAGGAAGTTTTATATTTTGGGGGCCTCTGATTTAGGGGGTCTCATTGAGATGGCGCTTCGGGAGAACTTCAGTCAGGATTGCAGTCTTGTGCAGGTGCAGGAGATTGCGTTAGGCATGACGGATGGGGTGGTGCTTATCTGTCGTGAAGATGTGCGCTTACCTGTGGGCGTAAAGGCGGTTAATATGATTGAGGAGCTGGCCCGTGACGAGGAGTTGGTGGGGGCCAGATGAGGCGGGGGTGGGCTTGTGCATAATAACATAGATTTGATATTCATTTCTCAGTCGGAAATTGTCGACTACGGTGGATATGCCAAACTTCCCGTTGAGCGCCTGGATATGTATAAAAATCTTATTTATCCGCGGATGGTTCATTTTAAAGGAGGTTTCCGGTCTCACTGCGATATGATTAACTATTTACGTACGGGGCAATTTTGGCATGAAGCGTCCCCGCAAGGCCGCCGAAAACTATTGAGCGTATGGAATCTGCCGGGTTTTGTCGGCCCTCATATCGCCAACTATTTAAAAGCATTTGATATCAACACCTATGTTATTAACAATTTTGATGCCGAATGGGATATTCTTTATGATGTCTATGAGCAATGCGACCCTAAGCCGATCGTCGCTATTTCCACCACCTTTCATCTTAACTATGCAGAAATTGCCCGATTAACGAAACACTTACGTGCCCGATATCCTGATGTTGCCATTGTTTTAGGCGGGGCATTTATTTGTGGCCAGATGTATCAAGACAATCCAGAGCCCTTAAGTCAGGCGATGAAAAAATTGGCAATTGATTATGCTGTCCATAGTTTTAATTCAGAAGGTGATCTTAAGGACCTGATTTTGGCTTACAAAAGAAAAGAATCCCCAGAGTCAGTTCATAATCTTGTGTATCGAGTCAAAACCAATGACGAGACGGCCGTTAGGGTTACCAAAACAGTCTGGAGGGATCCTCTCATCAATAACCTTCCTCATTATTGGGAACGGCTGGACATGCCTTTTTTAAATCATACGATCCAATTCCGCACAGCCTCAGGATGTCCTTTTAACTGTGCTTTTTGCTCTTATCCTGAAACAGCCGGGGGGTATTTTGCCATGCCCATTGAAACGGTAGAAGGGCAAATCCAATCACTATTACGCCACCCCCACATTAACAAAATTATTTTCCTGGATGACACCTTTAATGTCCCTCTGCAAAGATTTAAAGACTTGTGCCGCATGTTCTGTAAGTATGATTTTGAATGGTTTTCTTTCTTACGCGTGCAGTATGTCGATGAAGAAGTCGTTGGGCTGATGAAGGATTCCGGGTGCCGGGGGGTTTACTTAGGGGTGGAATCAGCCAATGACCAAGTGCTTAAAAACATGAACAAACGAGCGACCCGTGCTGATTTTGAGAGAGGGATTGCCCTTTTGAACAAACATGATATCACCATGATGGTGGCCTTTGTCGTGGGATTTCCGGGTGAATCCGAGCAGACGATCAGGGATAATAAAGAATTTGTGGAAAGAAACGGCATTCAATTTTACACGTTAAAGGAATTTTTCTACATCCAGAACACTCCCATCTATCGGGACCGGGAAAAATTTGGGCTTACCGGAATGGGAAGCCACTGGCAACACCATACCATGAACTCGATAGAAGCCAGTGCCCATAAAATGCAAATGTTCCGGGACATCAAAAGTGTCTTTATTGATCCTGATACAAGCCTTTGGTATCTGGCGTACCTTTATGATCAGGGTTTTACCATGGCAGAGATTGCTGATTTTCAACAGGACATCAATACAATTATGCTTTCACAAATGGATGGAAATTTCAATGATGACAATCCGTTGTTTGGGCAATTAGCGCAAAAACTTCAAAGGTATGGCCGATCTTATGCCGATAGCCAAGTATAAAATAACTGACATGTCTGAAGGGATGAGTTATGCCTTGACTCAAACCATCACGGCTGGGGATGTTGATCGTTTCGCGGAAGTTTCCGGAGACATCAGTCCTTTGCACATGTCGGATGCTTTCGCGCTGGGCAGGGGGCATCGAGGACGGGTCGTCCATGGCGCCCTTTTGGTCGGGTATATTTCTCAAATTATTGGCGTGCATTTCCCCGGAGAAAATTGCCTTTTGCAAAGGTTAGACATAAAATTTCATGCCCCTTGCTTTGTGGGGGATACGGTCCAGATAAAAGCCAGCGTGACCCAGGTTTCTCATGGAGCCAATGCGGTCGTTTTGGAAGTTTTAGTGGATAATGCCCGGACGCATGTCAATCTGGCTCGTGCCCGTGTGCAGATCGCTTTTTTGAACAATCTCTAACGCAATGTGTAATGATATGGACGCCTCGTCGAAAAGAGAAGCATTAAAAGATATCAAACAAAAAATAGGGGCCGGCAAGTGGCGGGAATCTTTTAATTCGTTGATTGGACTTTCCAGCCCTGATGATGATTTTGTCCTGCAAGCGAAATATGCTTCCCTTTTCAAGGCTATGGCCGATGGTCTTCCTGAGTTGAAGACAATGCGTGTGGCTGTCTTAGCCTCGAGTACGGTCACGCATTTTAATGATGTCTTAAAGTTTTGGCTTGCGCAGGAAGGGTTTGCGGCGCAGATCTATGAGGCCGAATACAGCACTATTCACCAGACGATCATAGACCCTCAGAGTCAGCTCTATGAATTCAAGCCAGACGTGGTCTTTGTATTTACTAATTATCGTGATATCAAATGTGATTTGCCTGCGGGATCCAGTCCCACAGTTGTTGACCAGATCATCAGCGCTGCTGTGAATGAATGTGTATCTTTATGGAAGGCCCTGCGTCAAAAATCCAATTGTCATATTATTCAGAGTAATGCAGCCTTGCCTTACCATAGGGTTTTTGGCAATTATGAAACTACCCCGGTATGGGGGCCAACACATGTCTTGCGGCAATTTAATTTGAATTTAGCCAAGGCCCTTGAGCCGGGTGTTAGTCTTCTGGATATGGATTTTTTGGCCTCTGTCTATGGACGGCGTAAGTGGCATGATAGCCGTTTCTGGTATCATTCCAAACATGCGTTTGCCCTGGATGCCACGGGTTTGGTGGCCCAGCAGCTGGCTAAAACGATCGGTGCTATTAAGGGCACTGCTAAAAAATGCCTGGTGCTGGACCTTGATAATACGCTATGGGGAGGGGTCGTAGCTGATGATGGCTTGGAAGGGATTGCATTGGGACATGGCGCTACCGGGGAAGCTTTTGTGGATTTTCAACGCTATCTATTAAAGCTCAAAGAACGCGGGATCATCCTGGCCGTGTGCAGCAAGAACGAGGAAGACATAGCCAAAGAAGCGTTTCTTAAACATCCGGATATGGTCCTAAAATTGGAAGACATGGTGGTTTTTAAAGCCAATTGGAAGGACAAGGCCAGCAATATTAAAGACATTGCCGAAAGTTTGAATATAGGATTGGATTCTATTGTTTTTGTGGATGATAACCCGGCCGAAAGAGAGCTTGTCAAAACTGTTTTGCCGATGGTCAGCGTTGTCCAGATGCCGGAGGACCCATCTGATTACATAGATGCCCTGTCCAGCAGTTCTTATTTTGAGACTGTTTTGTTTTCGGATGAAGACACCATTCGCAGCACCTATTACCGTTCTAATATAGAAAGGGCCGGATTTCAAAGTCAGTTTTCAGACCTTGCGGACTATTTACGCAGCTTAGAGATGGGAATGATCGTCGGGCCCTTTGATGAATTTCACCTGCCGCGGATTGCCCAACTGATTAATAAAAGTAATCAGTTTCATTTAACGACGAGGCGCTATACCGAAAGTGAGATTAGTGCCATTGGGCAGGACAAGGGCCGGACAGGTTTGTATTTCAAGTTAAAAGACCGTTTTGGTGATAATGGCTTGATTTCAGCGGTGATCTTGCAGCAACAGCCGGATGCGTCGATGGTTATTGATACCTGGGTCATGAGCTGTCGTGTGCTGTCCAGGGGAGTTGAGGAGTTTATTTGTTCCGAGATTGTTTCTTTGGCCCGTCACAAAAAATGCCGGAAGGTCATCGGAAAATATATCCCCACCGCAAAGAACAAGCTTGTCGCCGATCTTTATGGGCGCCTGCATTTTCGTAAGATCAATGAGACCCAAGGAACTACTCTTTGGGAGCTGTCTTTAAAGGATGATAGTCCGTGCTATAGCTCATTCATTAAGAAAATCAATGCTGAGATCAAGACAACCGGAGGCCTGAAATGATGGATACAAGATTAGAAATCAAAACACGGCTGAATCGAGTGTTCAGGGACGTTTTTGACGATGACTCAATCACAATTTTTGATGCCATGGCGGCCAAGGATATACCGGAATGGGACTCTTTGATGCATATTATCCTTGTGGTCGCGGTTGAGAAGGAATTCACCATCAGGCTCAATGCCGCCCAGGTAGGGCAGCTCAAGAACGTCGGAGAAATGCTGGATTTACTGGAAAAACATAACAATCGGTAAATAGTGGGGAGGTCATCATGGATTTTCTTTCCATAAAATTCTTTTTATTTTTCTTTAGTTCCATTGTTGTTATTTATCTTTCCCCTGTACGCTACCGTGTCAGGGTTGCCTTCCCTGTGTTGAATGCGCTTTTTATCCTGACGTATATCAATGCCCCTTTCCAGTTATGGCCGTTAGTCGTTTTTTTAGCCGCAGGGTTCGCCGGTGTACGGTTGGTAGAGACATGGGCTAATAGAGGGACTTTCCTGACAGCATTAAGTGCTATTTTGATTATTTTTGTATATTTAAAAAAATACACGTTTGTTTCTTTTGTTCATTTTATCCAGTGGCCGTATTTAAGCGTTGGTTTGTCCTACATTTTGTTTCGTATGGTCCAAATGCTCATTGATGTCTATCAAAAATCTATCCAGGAGAGGATATCCCCGGTCAGTTTTTTTAATTTCTGCTGCAATTTTTTGACCTTTGTTTCCGGCCCTATCCAAAGATATCAGGATTATAAGATACAGGAGGTGTCTTTAGGGCAAAAGGCGTTGAAGGCCACTGAGGCGTTTGATTGTTTTGCAAGGATGATCCATGGGCTTTTTAAGGTTGTTATTCTTTCTACGATGTGCATGAACTATCATAACTATCTGATTGTTTCTTTACAAGGCCCGATAGTTAACGCAAGTTCACTTTGGCTTTGCCGTAAATTTATTCTTGCTAGTTCTTTTTATACTTTATATTTATTTTTTAACTTTTCCGGTTATATGGACATTGTCATCAGTTGGGGGAGGCTTTTGGGCTTCCAGCTTCCTGAGAATTTTAACCGGCCTTTTGCATCCCGCAGTTTTTTGGAATTATGGTCCCGTTGGCATATCACACTCGCGGATTGGTTCAAATTTTATGTCTTCAACCCGTTTCTTTCAATGTTGGCATTTCGATGGCCTAATCGAGAAGCGGTCCCCTATCTGGGAGTTATGGCTTATTTTTTGACATTTTTTATTATGGGGCTATGGCATGGATCTTCCTGGATGTTTTTAATTTATGGCTTATTTCTTGGGGCAGGGGTGAGTTTAACCAAGCTTTTTGATGTTCTGATGCGCAAATATTTTAGTGTGTCCTATAACAAAATGATTGACCACAGCCTTTCAGGGCTTTTGGGCGCGGCGTTTACATTTATGTATTTCAGCATGGGCTTAAGTTGTTTTTGGTTGAATTTTAACGATCTGGCGCAACTGATAGGCAAACTTAAAATACAGGGGTTTTTGGTGATTTTTGTATTGGGGGGCTTGATATGCGCTGTCATTATGGCGGGTATGCGCATGTTGAGATATGTTTTGGATAGAGTGGCGATCACATTATTACCGGTATTAGGTAATTTTTATTTTGTCAGAGCGTGGTTATCTTTCGAGTTATTGATGGTGATTGCGTTTTGGTTTTATGGTTTTGGGGAAATCCCCGATTTTGTCTATAAAGGTTTTTGATATGAAAAATATTTTTCGTCAAGCAGGCGTCATTCTTGGCCTCCTTGGTCTTTGGTATTTGTTTTTTTTATTTTTAACATATCTGTTTTATCCGGATAGCGGAGTGGTGGATGATAATCAAGCGCATCGCGGGTATACATTCACAAAAAGTATTTATCCTGATGGGGGATCAAGCGTTGACCTGGGGGTTTGGTTGAGCCCAAATGCTCCCCACCGTATCATTATTATAGGCTCATCCAACGCCCAGGGAGGGATCCGTCCTTCGGTGTTGCAAACACTGTTTCCTGATTTTGCTATTTACAATGGCGCTATAGGGGGTTCCAATGTTACTCAATTAAGAGAGATTTTTGATGTTGTGCGGATGTCCAGCCCACAATCGATGAAAAGCACAATTTTTGTTGCCGGCATATTCTACGGGACATTTTTTAATGACGACGTCCCGGGGCAGCATGTTTTATGGAAAAATAAAGATTTAACCATCTTTCAATCCGACGGATTACGTTATGGCCTATATAAACCAAAAGATAACAAGCTGGAATTAACACTTGAACCCCATCTGATGCCGTGGGCAGTCCGTTTATTGAGGCCGTTTTTATTCTGGCACTGCATCTTTGTTGATGTGAGATCGCATTATGTTGATTTTTGGGATTCCGTCCATTCTATGACGGGTATGCATGAAGGAATGAAGGGGGAAGAATTAAAACAGTCTGTTTTGGCGCAATGGAAGGTTAATTTGGGTGGTATTAAAGGTTTTGCCCAAGCTCAGCAGATGAATAGCTTCCTCGATCTTTGTCAAGAAATAACACAAAGCGGAGCATCCTTAGTGATCGTTGATCTTCCTGTGCCGCAATGGGTCCGTGAAAGGTCGGATTATTATAAAAAATATATTTTGAATAGGCCTTTATATATTAATGGGATCAAAAATATACCCAGAGTGCGGTATATTGATTTGGGCACGAGTTTGCCGGGTCGGCCAGATTCAGATTTCAGTGATTCCGTTCATCCGACTAGGGAGGCAGCAGGCATTTGGAGTAAGGCCATCGCTGATTTTGTTGTGTCCCAACGGCGTTATTTAGGATTTTAGAAAACTTAACAAGCAGACGATTTTTGGCGTGTTATGAAGAATATTGTTCGTCAAGCAGGTGTCATTCTTGGCTTCCTTGGTCTTTGGTATTTGTTTTTTTTATTTTTAACATATTTTTTGTATCCGGAAAGCGGGATTGTTAATAACAGTCAAATGAGGATGCGTAATGATCAATTAATAAAGAGTATTTTCTTAAAAGATGCCACCAACGATCTCTTGGGGTTTTGGACCAGCAAGCATGATGCTAAGCGTATCATTATTATAGGCGGATCTAACGCCGGGCAGGGGATACTCCCTTCTGTATTGCAAACCGTGTTTCCGGAGTACACGATTCATAATGCGAGTGTGAGGGCCTCCATTGTGCCTCAGTTAAGGCAGATCGTTGATGTGATCCGCATGTCAAGTCCGGGCTCGATGGAAGGAACAATCTTTGTTGCCGGTATATTCTACGGAGTATTTTACAATGACCATGCACAGTATGGGCATGTGGTATGGAAGGGGAAACATATCACGTACTTTCAATCGGAAGCTCTGCGTTATGGCTTATATAGCCCAAGAGAGGACAAGCTGGCATTGACACTTGACCCTCATCTGATGCCGTGGGCAGTCCGTTTATTAAGGCCGTTTTTATTTTGGGACGTTATCTTTTTTGATGCGGATTCGTTTTATGTCGATGGGTGGATGTTTTTATATTCTATGATGGGCAAGCATCAAGAAGAGCCTCAAGGAGAGAAAATGAAACAGGCTGCTGGGGCGGAATGGAAGGTTAATTTGGGTGCTATTAAAGATTTTGCCCAAGATTCTCAGATGAACGATTTTCTCGCCCTTTGTAAAGAAATATCACAAAGCAAAGCGTCCTTAGTGATCGTTGATATTCCTGTGCCGCAGTGGGTCCGTGAAAACTCCGCGTATTATAAGAAATATGTTTTAAAGATGTCTTTATCTCTTAATGAGATTAAAAAAATACCCAGGGTGCGGTATATTGATTTGGGCACGAGTTTGCCGGGTCGTACAGATTCAGATTTCAGGGATTCGGCCCATCCGACCAGGGAGGCAGCAGAAATCTGGAGTAAGACCGTCGCTGATTTTATCGTGTCCCAACGGCGTTATTTAGGATTTTAGAAAATTTAACAAGCAGACGATTTTTGGCGCGTTATGAAGAATATTGTTCGTCAAGCAGGTATCATTCTGGGATTCTTTGGTCTTTGGTATTTGTTTTTTTTATTTTTAACATATTTTTTTTATCCGGAAAGCGGGGCGATCGATAATAGTAGAATGCGCCCCCACGATCAATACGTAGATAACATTTTTTTAAAAGATACCACCAGCGTTCTTTTGGGGTTTTGGACGATCAAGCATGATACCCAGCGTATTATTATTATAGGATCATCTACCGCCAGGGTAGGGATATATCCTTCTGTGTTGCAAACACGGTTGCCGGATTTTACCGTTACCAATGCCGGTGTTGGCGCTTCAACGGTTACTCAGTTAAGGCAGGTCGTTGATGTGATCCGTATGTCAAGCCCACGATCGATGAAAGGAACAATTTTTGTTGTTGTCCCATTTTACGGAGAATTTGTCAATGACAACACACTGTATGGGCATGTTTTATGGAAAAATAAAAATTTAACCTACCTTCAACTGGAAGCTCTACGTTATGGCTTATATAAGCTAAGGGATGACAAGTTGGCACTTACTATCGATCCTTATTTTATGCCGTTGGCAGTTGGTTTATTAAGACCGTTCTTATGGTGGGATATTATCTTCTTTGATATTCAATCGTATTATGTCGATGGTTGGATGTTTTTATATTCTATGATGGGCAAGCATCAAGAAGAGCTTAAAGGGGAGGCCATGAAGCAGAATGCTTTGACGCTTTGGAAGGAAGGTTTGGGTGCTATTAAGGATTTTGCCCAAGATCCTCAGATGAACGATTTTCTCGCCCTTTGTAAAGACATATCACAAAGCGGAGCGTCCTTAGTGATCGTTGATCTTCCTGTGCCGCCATGGGTCCGTGAAAGCTCCGCGTATTATAAGAAATATGTTTTAAAGATGTCTTTATCTCTTAATGAGATTAAAAAAATACCCAGGGTGCGGTATATCGATTTAGGTAAGCGTTTGCCCAATTCTACGGATTTAGATTTTACTGATTCATCTCATCCGACTAAGAGAGCAGCAGAAATCTGGAGTAAGACCGTCGCTGATTTTATCGTGTCTCAACGGCGTTTTTTGGGATTTTAAAGAATGTTGATCATTGAAGCCGGTAAAACTGAAGGGCAATATTTCCGGGACCTGTGGCGTTACCGGGAGCTTTTTATTTTTCTGGCCTGGCGCGATATCCTGGTGCGTTACAAGCAGACGGTTTTTGGTGTGCTCTGGGCCGTGCTGCGGCCGTTTTTGACCATGGTCGTGTTCACGATCGTATTCGGGAAGATCGCTAAGCTTCCGTCAGGAGGCGTACCCTATCCCATCCTTGTCTATGCCGCGATGCTGCCCTGGCAGTTTTTTTCGAGCGCTTTTTCAGAGGCCAGCAACAGCCTGATTGGTAACACCAATCTTTTAACCAAGATTTATTTCCCGCGGATCATCATGCCGACCAGTACGGTCATTGTGGCCTTGGTAGATTTTTTTATCGCTTTGGGGATCCTGGCAGTTTTGATGGTCTTTTATAGGTATGCCCCCAGCTGGAATATCCTGACGCTGCCGGTCTTTATTCTGTTGGCGTTCTTGACGGCCATGGGAGCCGGATTATACATAACGGCGCTTAACGTGAAATACCGGGATTTCCGTTATGTGGTGCCTTTTATAGTCCAGTTCGGCTTGTATATTTCACCTGTGGGGTTCAGCAGTGATGTGGTGCCCGAGAAGTGGCGTTTGTTGTATGCGGTGAATCCTATGGTCGGTGTGATCGATGGATTCCGCTGGGCGATTTTGGGCCAACCGCTGAGGATCCCGTCATTTGTGCTTTCGGTAGGGATGTCCATAGGGCTTTTTATTTTAGGGATATGGTATTTTAGGAAGACAGAAAAAACTTTTGCGGATGTGATCTAAGGGACTATGTCGGATATTGCTATTAAAGTTCAACATTTAGGTAAGAAATATCAGATCCGCCATGAGGGACGCGAAAGGTATCAGACTATGCGCGAGGCCCTGGCGCGCCAGTGGGGGTCTTTATGGCATCCGCCTCAAAAAGGGGGTGCCAGCGTTGAGGATTTCTGGGCTCTTAAGGATGTGTCTTTCGAGGTCAAACGCGGGGAGTGTCTGGGGATCATCGGCCGCAACGGCGCCGGCAAAAGCACGCTGTTAAAGACGTTAAGCCGTATTACCGAGCCAACGACAGGGCGCATCGAACTGCATGGCAGAGTGGCCAGCCTTCTTGAGGTCGGCACGGGATTTCATCCGGAGCTGACAGGCCGTGAAAATATTTATCTCAACGGCGTGATTTTGGGCATGACGAGAAAAGAAATGAGCAGGAAATTCGATGACATTGTCGCCTTCGCCGAGATGGAGAAGTTTATTGATACGCCTGTCAAAAGGTATTCTTCGGGCATGTATATGCGTTTGGCTTTTGCCGTGGCGGCCCATTTGGATGCAGAGATTCTGGTGGTGGATGAGGTTTTGGCGGTTGGGGACATTAATTTCAGGGCCAAATGTTTGGGAAAAATGAAGGACATCGGTGAAAACGCAGGGCGAACTGTTTTGTTTGTGAGCCATGACATGGGGAGTATTCGTCAATTGTGCCGTCAGGTCCTCCTGCTTGCCAAGGGCGAGGCGCTAAAGATCGGAGCGACCGACGAAGTGACTGCGTTTTATGAGGAGACGTCCCTGCAAGAAAGCCTGGAGTATGTTCCGACTAAAACCAGAAATCTTAATTTTCGTCATTACTATTTAAACAAGGTGGAATTAAGGAATGCGACAGGGACTCCCTGTTGCCGATTCGCGGCGGGGGACACAATCGAAGTCCATCTTTGGTCCAATGGCCAAGCGCCGGCGGGCAGATACACCATTGAATTCATTCTCTTTAATGCCAGGGGAAACAGAATTAGCTTCGGCGCCGCCAATCCTGTCCAAAACACGTATTTTAGAAAAGAAGATACGCATTTTGTTTGCAAGCTGGGGCCTCTGCCATTGACGATGGGCGTTTATGCGTTCTATTTTTCTGTCAGGGTCTGGGGCATGGAGCGGTGGGATGAGTGGGAAAACGCCATTCAATTTGAAATAACACAGTGTGATCTTTTCGGGACAGGACATGATGTGCCCGGCGGGGGTAATGGGGATTTTATTATCAATCAGCAATGGTTTTGCGGGAGTTGATTTATGAAATATCTTGTTTTGGGGTCAGAAGGACAGGTGGGGTCGGCTTTAACGAGCTATCTTAAAGAGCAGGGTCATACGGTTTATGAATTTGATATCGTCCGCAGCCCTCAAGAAGACTTGCGTATTGACCATAATGCGTTATTGGAGAAATACCTTGGCCAATGCGATTTTGTTTTTTTTCTTGCCTTTGATGTCGGCGGCTCGTTGTATCTGAAGAAATACCAGAACACCTATGATTTTATCTCCAATAACGTAAAGATCATGAACGCCACATTTGACCTGTTTAAAAAATATAGGAGTAAATTCATTTTTACTTCAAGCCAGATGTCGAATATGAATTATTCCTCCTATGGTGTGCTCAAAGCCATAGGGGAGTATTACACAAAAGTCTTAGGGGGCTTGGTGGTCAAGTTCTGGAATGTTTATGGCATAGAAAATGATCCCGAAAAAACACATGTCATTACCGATTTTGTCCTGAAAGCTCAAAATACGCAATGTATTGATATGCTGACCGACGGCACTGAGGTCCGGCAATTTTTGTATGCTCAGGACGCCTGTGAGGCCATGAGCATCCTTTCTCAAAAATATGCCGAGATCCATCGGGATAAAGAACTGCATATCACCAGTTTTGAATGGGTCAGTATCCTGGAGGTGGCACGGATGATCGCTGGACATTTCCCGGGGACTGTGATTAAGCCGGGCCAATCCAATGATCAACTCCAGCTGGGTAAACGCAACCAACCGGATGAGTTCATTCGTGAATATTGGGAACCAAAAACAAACATGGCGGAAGGCATTAACCGGATTGTGGCATTCTATAAAGGCCGCATTTCTAATAGGCACATTAAGGAAGCGGCACAAATCCAGTAATTATTTTAGAAAGCAATTTTTTAGGAAGGAGAGAAATAATGAAAAGAGTACTGGTGTGTGGAGCCGGAGGGTTTATTGGCAGTCATTTGGCACAAAGACTCAAAAAAGAAGGCTTTTGGGTGCGTGGTGTTGATTTAAAGTTCCCCGAATACAGTAAGACATCTGCGGATGAATTCATCATCGGTGACCTACGCGACCCATTGGTCGCGGCAAGGGCCGTAGACCAGTCTTTCGATGAAGTGTATCAACTGGCGGCTGACATGGGCGGAGCAGGATATATATTTACAGGGGACAATGATGCTCATGTGATGCATAATTCCGCGATGATTAATCTGAATATTGTTGAATTAGCCCGTGTCCATAAGGTTAAAAAAATATTTTATTCTTCTTCCGCATGCATTTATCCCGAACGCAACCAGCTTGACCCTGATAATCCGCTGTGTGCGGAAGATTCCGCGTATCCTGCGGCTCCGGACAGCGAGTATGGGTGGGAAAAACTTTTTAGCGAGCGTTTGTATTTTGCGTATAGCCGTAATAGCGGTCTGAATGTCAAGGTTGCGCGTTTTCATAATATCTTCGGTCCCGAAGGGTCATGGAATAATGGCAGAGAAAAATCACCCGCGGCCATATGTCGTAAGGTGGCCGAAGCACAGGACGGCACTTCCATAGAGATATGGGGGGATGGCAAGCAGACCCGCACGTTCCTCTACATAGACGAATGTCTCGAAGGGATGCGCCGTTTCATGGATTCAGATTTTATGGGGCCGGTGAACATGGGTTCCGAAGAAATGGTCACTATCAATGAATTGGCAGGGCGAGTGATCGCTATTTCCGGTAAAAAACTTTTGATCAAAAATATTAAAGGCCCTTTGGGCGTGCGTGGACGGAAATCCGATAACGCACTTATTTTTAAAAAATTGGCCTGGAGACCCGCACAGCCTCTTAATATCGGACTTGAGATTACCTACAAGTGGATTGCCCGGCAGGTGTTGAATGCGCGGTCAAACGCCTCAAGGGGAGCAGATGCCTAAAATATTAACAATAGTAACTTCCGCGTACAAAGCGGAAAAGTATCTGGAACTTTATTTTCAAAATATCCTTTCCCTGGAAGGGCTCGATGGATTTCAGGTCATTGTGGTATTGAACGATGCGACCCCTGCGGAAAGAAAGATCGCGGACGCATACCAGAACAGGTTTCCAGGGACATTTCGGCTCGTCTATACCCCCAGAGAGGCCATAGGGGCATCGACAAACCGGGGCTACACAATGGCAGATTCTCCCTATGTCGTTTATGCCGATGTCGATGATCTCAGGCCCCCGGATGCGTATGTCCGCCAGATCAAAACACTGGACAATAATCTTGACGTAGATTTTACTTATGGAGATTTTTTGGATGTTAAAAAGATCGGTGATACGACGGGCAAGCGCATAGTGACGGCGGATTTCGACCGTTCTAGTTTCACTCGTGGCAGCATGGTGGGCCCAAACCATTTCTTTAGAAGACAATTGCTTGAAAAAGTCGGTTTTTGGGACGAGCAGTTGCGTTCAGGAGGAGATTTCGAATTTCAAATCCGGGCTGCGTTCAATTGTCAATTTAAGAAAACCGAAGGCATCCTTGTCTATAAACTTGACGCCGCCCAAAGCGCCAGTCAAGGGATTCTGCAGCCTCTGGAACGTACGGTCATAGAATTGCGCTACGGGATATACGACAAGATCGACTATAACTACTTGCCCGCTGCGGTCCGTTATAATATTCCCTATATATTGTACAACGGCACATGGCAGCCTATGCGTTCTTTCGTCCCCGGGTACGACGAGCTTCTTGAGAGGCGCCGGAGGGAATGGTTTGCCAAAGGCATGGGGCGTTATTACTGGCAGTTGGAAAAAGAGAGAAGTTTGTTAAGAAGGTTGGTGAGAAGTGCAAAGAAAAAGTTCAAGCAGAGACGCTATTGATGAAGACACGTGTTATTGTTTATCATGATAATTTGTTTGGCGCATCGATTGGGAGCACGGAAAAGCTTCTGCATGATTTTATGCGTATTTTATCGAATGCGGACGTGTTTGATGTTTTTGCGGTTTACGGGAAAAATAACGGCCAGGCCATTCCTGCGGATTTGTTAGGGCTTGCCAACTGCAACTTTCTCTCCTTTACGCATAGTCATCGAGAGAGCCAGGAGCCATTTCGATGTTTGGACATGAAGCCGGATCTCAACGCGATACTTGCAACAGTTGATCCGAGCGTGTTTATTGGGGCGGTTTGGTCCGGCACTCAGTTTCCGATCATTAATATACCCAAAAAAATCCCTCTTTTTTTGATATCGCCGTTTGCCGCATTTTGTTCTAACGGTAATGTGAGGCAGTTATATGTTTCCGGGGTTGGGGGGACATCTCAATTGAGAAAAAAAGGGATATGGTTCGCGCAAACTTTCTTTAACCCCCTAACGGTCCCTCCATTGAATCATAAAAAAGGCGTGTCAAAGTCAAAAAGCGAACAGATTGTTTTTGGCAGATGCGGCAGGCCGGCCCCTAATATTTTTGACCCCATATCGTTACTGGCGTTTGCAAAGCTGGAGAAAGAATATAAGGATAAAGTCAAGTACGTGTATGTGAACCCTTCCCCTAAGGCGCGTGATCTTGTGAGAGAATTAAATTTGCAGCAAGTCGAATTTAGAGAATGGCTTTCCGATACACAGCTGCAATGTTTCTATCAAGACATTGATGTGTTCGCTCATGCGCGCGCTGATGGTGAAACCTTGGGGGTGGCGATCGCTGAAGCCATGCTGGCGCAGAATCCTGTCATATCGCACAGGTCTCGTTATCATAACGATCATATGTTCCTGTTGCAGGGGCCTTTTGGCAAGGTTGCGGGTATTGATGATTGGCAACAGTACTATGAATTTATGAAGTTCTTCGTTGAACATAGAGAGAAGACCCCTGAGCTTGCCAGGCGCGCCCGTGACTTTGCTGTCAGGTACTTTGATAAGGATGTCGTATCAAAAAAGATTTTAAAAGATGTTTCCCGCGCCGCTGCGTATTATGGGAAGCCGAGGATTTTCTTTGACCATATTTATTACGGATGCCGATGGATAAAGAGGCGCATGTGAAGATCATTGCTCTGTTGCCAGTCAAGAATGAAGAATGGATATTGCCCACATCGATCCCTCAATTGCAGCGTTTTGCTGATGAGATACTGGCTTTGTATACGCCATCAACCGATCGGACAGCCGAACTGTTGAAGTCTTTGGGGGTACAGATCAAAGAACAGCCCTATGATCCTATCGATTACTCATTATGGCGTCAGATGTTGTTGGATTGGGGCAGACAGCGAGGAGGAACACATTTTATCTGGCTGGATGCGGACGAGGCGTTTGGCTCTCATATGCTTGCGGAATTTCGGAATTATCTCAGGCCCCTTAAGCCCGGCCAGAAATTAACGTTACAATGGCTGTGTTTATGGAAAGATGCCCGTAAATACCGCCGGGATGGGTCTGTCTGGTCCGGGCTGTATAAAGATTTCGTGTTTTGCGATGATGGGACATCACAATTTACAGGAGGGGCAACACTTCATGAAGGCCGCACTCCTGGGGAAAACACCCCGGCCAACCAGATCAAACTCCCATTGGAAAAGGGTGGCGTTTTACATTTTCAATTTGTGCCATTCGAGAGATTTCAGATGAAACAGGCCTTTCAAAGATGTCGCGAATTTTATTTAGGCCAAAGCAGCCCGGCCCAGATCAATGCGAAATATGCTATTACGATGGATGATGACAAGGCCCTATGCGCGGATATCCCGCAGGAATGGTTGGATGGCATAGCAGCTATCGATGAATTGAAAAGTACAGGGGTGGGATGGTATTACGATTCTATTAGAGAATTTTTTGATGATAAGGGGATAAAATTTTTTGAACCGTTGCAGGTATGGCATATTCAACGCTTGAGGGAAGAATTTATCAAAACCGTCGGCAGAGAGCCCAAGCCGGTATTGAGGGATCCGTTTTTTAAGAGAGTTCGCAACAGAGTGCATAGAGACTGGAGCAAGATAAAAAATAGGGCAGGAAAAAGGTCGTTATGAGCTCTCAAAAAAGAATTAGGATTGCTTTTATCAAGTTCGATGGGCTGGCCGCTGGCGGAACCCAGCAGTGGCTGCGGATGATGGCCGCCAATCTTCCGAAGGATAGATTTGTCGCGGATTATTATGACTGCGATACCTCACATGATGGGGGGGGTACGGATTTTTGGAAAAAATTTGATGAAAAGAAATACGATATGGTTCAGACAGGCAAGGTAGGTCATGGGGTATATCCGTATTCTCTAACCAAGCTGCCGGTTGTAGAGTATGTCGGGTTAAATGCACAAGTAGATAATGGCAGGAATATAGCATGCGCTATTCATCCGTCACAATGGCAGAGGACCAGATGGCTTGGCTCCGGGGGAAGATTAGAAAAAAGCAGCGTCATCCCTATACCGGCAGAGCCTCCGGCATCATCAGATAATTTTAGAAATGCTCTCGCTATACCATCAGAGGCATTGGTGGCAGGGTTCCACCAGAGGGCCGATAATCATATATTTAGTCCCATCCCGCTTCAGGCATTCGCGAGGCTTCAAAGATCCGATCGGTATTTTGTGATCATGGGTGGGGGCCAATTGTATAGAAAACAAGCTAAGGCATTAGGCATTAAAAGGGTGTATTTTTTGGACCACTCTGAAAGTCCGGTAGATATTTCAAAATTTTTAAATACTTTGGATGTGTTTGCGCATGGGCGAAAAGACGGAGAAACATGGGGAACAGTATTGGCTCAAGCCATGATGCACGGCAAGCCGTGTTTGTCGCATTATAGCAGAGACGGTGCGAACACTCAGCCTGAAATGATGGGGCCGGCCGGTTTATGTGCACGTGATTTGGATGATTATACTGAAAAATTGGGCCGATTGTTGGCTGATTCAAATTTGAGGCAGAAATTGGCATCCAAAGCAAAGCCTCACGCTGAAACGTATTATTCTATCGATAGCTGTGTGCAGAAATTAGCGCAGATTTATGAGGCTATCTTTACTCAGGCCGAAGGCCCCACTCAATTACACAGGGAGGTTTCGTATGGACAATCAGATATGGGATTTTTATATGCCGGGGTATTAGAAGACCCGGCGTGCATAGCCCATCATGTTACGACCGGCGGGATCCCGGAAGAATTTGATGTGCAAATATTTCGTTTCTTTTTGCCGTATATAAAAATCATGTTTGATGTGGGGGCTAATACAGGTCTTTATTGTTTTGTTGCAGCTCACGGTTGTCCTTCGGAGGCTCGTATTCATGCTTTTGAGCCCCAGCCGGATGCGTGTGAGATTATGCATAAAACTATTAACTTGAATAATTGGGAAGACAGGGTTTATGTTCATGCGATGGGGTTAGGCAATAAGCCGGGAGATCTGGATTTGCATGTAACAGGGACCGGGAGTAGTTTTGACAACAATTTTATCGATCATGTTGAGTGCCCTATTCTTCGTGTACCAGTGGATACGCTAGACAATCAAGCGGCACAATTAGGGATTGATAAGTTGGATTTTATTAAGATTGATGTAGAGGGTTTTGAACAGTCGGTTTTAGAGGGGGCCCAGGAGGTCCTCCGGAAAGATTCGCCTGTTTTATTGATTGAGATAGCGGAGCATCTGAGAGGCAGGAAGTACAGAAATTTAAATTATGCCAAGACTCTGGCCTGGCTCCATGGTTTTGGATATCGCGTATGGAAAGTGACGGATGAGGGGACTCTCATAGAAGCCCATGAACATCAGTCTCATCCGCATTTAGCGATGTATTTATGTTTGCACGATAAGAACCACGCCAAATTGATCCCTGAGGTTTACCATTGGGCGAAGCGGGTCAAGAGGGAAAAAAGGAAATATTTGTTTAAAAGTAGAATGGGGAAATTATTCAAATATTCCCGGTCAGTGTACTCATTCCTTAAAAAGTGTTATCGGAAGCTGAGGGCAGCGTAAATGTCAATATTGAAAAAAGCTTTGAAGAAAGTTTTGATCAACGTATCCGGGAACCGCTTTATTCAAGATGTATTGGAAAAAAAGGTGCAGTTTCCCCAATACTTGATGGGGATAGGCGCCGGAAGCGAGGTTTTATCCAGCGGAGAACAAGCTGTATGGGGTGTTCTTAAGCAAAGATGTAAGCCTCCCTATTGCATCTTTGATGTTGGCGCCAACAAGGGGCAGTTCCTTGGGCTTATTCTTGATAATATCAAAGGTGATTTTTCCGTTCATTGCTTTGAGCCCGGCCGTCAGACATTTAAGATTATGGCAGAATCCTTTCCCAAAGACACGCGGATCAGACTGAATAATAGGGGGATAGGTAAAGAAAAAGGCGAGGCCGTATTATATTTTGATAGCGAGGGTTCCGGTCTTGCCTCTTTGACCCAAAGAAGGCTGGATCACTTAGGGATTGATTTTAACGAATCAGAAAAAGTAGAGATCACGACTATTGATGAGTACTGTTTAGAAAATGCGATCAACCATATCCATCTGTTAAAACTTGATATTGAAGGCCACGAGCTTGATGCTCTCGCCGGTGCAAGAAGGATGTTTGCCACGAAGGCGATCGACATCATCACGTTTGAATTCGGCGGATGCAATATAGATACACGGACATTCTTTCGGGATTTTTGGTATTTCTTTAGCGGGCTCAATATGAAAATCTTCAGGATCACGCCTTCGGGATACTTGTACCCCATCGGATCGTATAAAGAAATTCATGAGCAATTCAGGACAACGAATTTTATGGCCATATCTAATGCTTAAGGGAAAGAAGATAACCATATTGACTGAGCCGACGTATGAATTGCCGATGACCAATAGCGGTGCCTTTAAGCGGTATGTCAAAAGAATGCTGCGGTATGCCGAGCGTGGTCCTGGCGCTGTTGTACGCAGTTTGATGAATGGGTTTAAACGTGAGGGGGTTAATTTTAATTACAACCCTAAAAGCCGTAAAGACGTCGGTGGGGTTGTCATCGTATTAAGCCATATAGAAGCCCTGAGAGAGGCCATTGAATTAAAAAGAACCGGGAAGATTCAACAATTACTGGCAGGGCCGAATTTAGTTAATTTGCCTTCGGATAATCTGGAGCTGATTACACATCCTTTAATTGATTATTATCTGGTGAATAGCCAGTGGACCTACGACATGTATATTCAAGATGCCCCTGCTTTATTGCATCGTTGTTTGATATGGCCGACAGGCGTCGATGCCGCTTTTTGGAAGCCGGAGCATGATTTAACAGAGGGGACGGTTTTAATTTATGAGAAGACCTCAGAATCCGCGTTGGTCCGACATTGCAAGGACGTTTTACAGCGTTTCGGGTACACCATAGCGCAGATCAAGTATGGTCAGTATACGCCGAAGGCGTATTTAAGGAAGTTAAGGGCATCTGAATTCGCTGTTTTTTTCAGCAGGTCTGAAAGCCAAGGCATCGGTCTTTTGGAGGCGTGGGCTGTTAATGTGCCGACGTTGGTTTGGAATCCGGGCAGCATCAAACTGCGCGATCATGCGGGTGGAGAAAAAACATGGGCCGCATCATCTGCGCCGTATTTGTCCCATCAAACAGGGCTCTTTTTTCAGTCATCTGCGGATTTTATCAGTGTTCTTGAACTGTACAGGGATAGAAAAGGGAAGTTCTCCCCGAGGCGGTGGGTATTGGAAAATATGACGGATGAATTATCGGCTAAAAAGCTTTGTTGTGCTACGGGCATCATTGATGTGCAGTGAGGAGGGGCATATGGTTTCTGATACAGGCCTTTTGGGTTTTCGCAACACCATAACATCCCAATGGGGGGAAGACGGGATTATTGCTGAGATTTTTCGCCGTCTTGGAACAACAAGCCAATTATGTGTCGAATTCGGGGCTTGGGACGGCAAGTATTTAAGCAACACATGGGATTTGTGGCATAATCAGGGCTGGTCTGCCATTCTGATAGAAGGCGATGCCAAGCGCTCTCGAGCGTTAAGCGAGGGGTTGGGCAATAAAAACGTGAAAGTCATTAATGCTTTTGTCAAGCCGGAAGGGACTGCCAGTATTGATAATATTTTATGTGCTCACGGCGTATCCGCGGCATTGGATTTAATGTCTGTGGACATTGATGGGGACGATTTTTATATATTAAAAAGTTTAACCAAATTTATGCCTCGTGTTTTAGTTATAGAATATAATCCCACCATTCCTCCGGGTATGGAAATCGTACAAGCCCAAGGGGAATATTTTGGTGCTTCCGCTCTGGCGATCGTCAATTTGGCCCGACAGAAGGGCTATAGTTTCGTTGGTTGTACGGAAACTAATTGTATTTTTGTTTTAACGTCGGAATTTCCCAAGTTGGGGATAACCCCGCCATCACTGCGCGATGTGTTTCCTGAAAAGAACCTGACCGTTGTTATTTCTTCTCAAGACGGGGCATTATTTTTGAGTAAACAGTTGGACTATGGGGGGCTTTGGGGAAAAAATTTGAAGGGGTTCTTAAAAAATATTCTGTTTCCTGTGAGGCACCCTGTCCTTCATACTCAGGCATCTCTTATTCCGGTAGAGGTATTTAAAAAATGATTATTGTTAAGCTTCAAGGCGGCCTTGGTAATCAGATGTTTCAGTATGCCTTGGGACGGGCCTTGGGGCTACGCACAGGGGATGCCGTCCTTTTTGATAAGTCATGGTTTATCGATGTCCCTGCTCATGAAACGATCAGGGCATTTGCATTGGATATTTTTTCTCTGCCGATACGGTTTGCGGATAAGAAGGACATACCCTTGGAACAACGCAATGTTTTGCTGCGGCGCCTGCCTTTTTGGAGGGCTTTATGCGGACGACCGGCTTGGGTTGTGTTGTTTGACCATTCTCCGGTGGCCCAAAAGCGCATTCTCGAATGGCGCGCCGGAGGGAATGTTTTTTTGCAAGGCTTTTGGCAGTCGGAAAAATATTTTAAGGACGCAGAGGATGTGATCCGGAATGATTTCGCTTTTCGTGCTGTGCCTGATGAAGCCAATCAGGCGATGCTAGACAAGATGGCCTCGGACCTCAGAGGCGGAGTCGAGTCTGTTTCTGTGCATGTCCGTAGGGGGGATTATAGTTCTGATCCTAAAACACATGCTCATCACGGGCTGTTGCCGCTGGAGTATTATCAATCGGCCATGTCTGTGATAGACAAGAGGTTCCCTCGGGGTTGCTATTATGTTTTTTCAGATGACTTGAGCTGGTGCCGCGACAACCTGCGCTTTAAAGGTGAGGGTGTCTTTGTTGATGTGAACGCGGGTAAGCCCGCTTGGATGGATATGCGGCTGATGACGAGATGCCGGCATCATATTATCGCCAACAGCAGTTTTAGCTGGTGGGGGGCGTGGCTTAACGCCAGTCCGGACAAAGTCGTCGTGGCGCCTCAACAATGGCTTTCCCAGGCCAGATTGGTTAATGATGATATATGGCCCGGGGATTGGTTAAAGATCTTATAGGAGTGTTATGGATAATATCCCGTTAGTTTCTGTTATTACGAGCAATTATAATGGTGCCGGTTATCTTCCGGATTGCGTGGCTTCTGTACTTAATCAGTCCTTTGATTCATGGGAACACATTATTATTGATTGCGGCTCTACGGATAATTCCCGAAAAGTTTTAGAATCGCTCAAGCATCCTCGCCTGCGCGTGATCCACGAAGAGTTTTGCGGGGTAGCCCGCGCGCGCAATAGGGCTATCCAACAAGCACGGGGTGAATTTTGCGCGATTTTAGATGCGGATGACAGGGCATTACCTGACCGCCTGCGTCTTCAGGTGGCATTATTGAGCAAGGACAAGGCATTAGTTGCGGTTGGAGGGAACGCTCAGAGAATTTGTTCTTCGCAGCGGAGGGGGCAATCAATTTTTCGAAGACACCAATGGACGACCCGGTATCCTTTGGAGCATGAGGCAATCATGCTTTTTTTACGGTCCACTCTTTCTCCGATTCTCCATTCTACTCTTGTGTTTCGAAAGACAATTTTTCACCAGATAGGAGGTTACAGACAAGACATGGAGAAAGCTGAGGATTTTGATCTTGTCCTGCGTTTGGGTTTACATGGGCGGCTGGGTGGAGTGCACCAACGGGTGGGCATTCTGCGTTTTGGGGCCGCCGATTCACATACAACGCGGCATCAGCCGCAGGGTAGAGACGTACACTATTATGCTGTTTTGGCTCTTTTGTTTAACACGGCACGTGTCTATGGATTAGATTGTGACCAGAAGGATATCGAAGAATGGCTTGATAACATTGGGAAAGACGGCATCAGTGCTTTGAGAGGACGATGGATCTGGGAAAATTTAATTAAACACAATAGAGGCTTATCGTGGGCAAGTTGGGACATCCCTTTGAAGTCCTTTATTCTTTTGCCTTTGGCGATGATGGCCTGTTGGCGGCGGTCATGGTGGCCCGCGGCATTTAGTCCGGAAAATATTATCGAAGAGTTTATCAGGGACAAGAGATGGATTTGAAAGATAAAAAAATCGTCCTGGTTTCTTTTAACAACCTGATCGGCGGGGTGTCATGGCATATCCGCAGTATTGTGGGTCATCTTAATGGCCAGGGATTATCTTTCAAGGTTTTGCTTTGTTCAAAGGTCGCCGACCAGATGCGGGATGCCATTGCCTCCGACGGGGCTATGGATCCCCGGGATATTATTATTATCCCTCATGCCAAGAAAATGTTATTTTTGCCATTTATGGCGGAACTTATAGGTATTTTTCGCCGGGAAAAGTTTGATATTGTCGACGCCTTTGATGACCAGACCCAGGTCCTGGCAGGGGTAGCGGCGTATCTCGCGGGTATCAAGGTTTTTTTATGCCATGATGATGGCAGGTTTGCGCCATCGACGGTATCTTGGCCTAAAAGGATGTTGTACCGTGCGATGAATGCGTGTTTTAAAAGCTATTTTACCCGCACTATTGCGGTCTCCAACGGCATTGCCCGGGAATTGATTAAAGAAGGCCTCAGGCCGCGTTCAAAAGTGGAAGTGGTGCATTTGGGGATCAGTCCCCTTCACCAGGGAGCGCCACAAGAGCTGACGTATTCCGGGCTTATGAGTGGAGCTCCTGTCATCGGGACACTGTCGCGTTTAAGTGTTGAAAAGGGCTTGGACCGGTTTATCAGGGCGGCGGCTTTGGTCCTCGAGGACGTCCCTGGCGCCCGTTTTGTGATTTGCGGACAAGGTCCGCAGGAGCACTCTTTAAAGGCGCTGGCGAAAGAACTCTCGATTGATGACCGTCTGGAATTCAGGCCTTTTCCCGGAAGAGCGGCCATTAAAGATGTGCTGCAGACCTATGATATTTACGCGCTTTCTTCTTTGAGGGAGGGCCTGCCCACGACCTTACTGGAAGCCATGTCGATGGCCAGGCCGTCGGTGGCGTCTGATATCGATGGGGTGCGGGAAGCCATTGAGGATGGCATAGACGGTATTCTGGTAGATACGGCGGATGCACAGGCTTTCGCCCGTAAGATAGTAGGGCTCTGCCAGGATGTCCCTCAAGCGATCGCCATGGGGCAAAGGGGTTTGGAGAAGGTCCGGTCTTCTTTTAATGTCGAGCGCGAAATGCGGCGTTTGCGCGAGATCTATCACCATTTACGCTGAGTTATGAAAATACTTATTGGCCATAATCATTACCAACAGCCCGGCGGAGAAGATGTTGTCGCCCAATCAGAAGTCGACATGCTGCGCCAGCATGGGCATGATGTTTTATTTTTAGAATGTGATAATAAAGATTTTAATGATTTGTCAGTCACCTCTAAGATGCAGAACTTTTTGTCCTGGGGATGGTCTAAGGAAGCTTACGAGCGCATCCTTAATCATTGTATAAACTTTAAGCCTGACGTTGCCCATTTTCACAATACGTTTTTTATGATGACGCCTTCGGTCTATTCAGCCTGTAAAAGCATGGGGGTCCCGGTTGTTCAAACACTGCATAATTTTCGTTTATTGTGTGCCAACGGGCTTCTTTTTCGTCAGGGGCATGTGTGTGAAGAGTGTAGGCGTCATTCATTGCGTACAGGTATCAAATACGGATGTTATCGTCACTCCCGAGTGTTGACCTGGGGCGTTGTCCGTATGCTTGAAAAACATTGGCAACAGGACACGTGGCTGCATAAGGTTGATCTTTTTATTGCGGTTAATGATTTTGCGCGCGGTAAGTTTATAGAAGCAGGACTGCCTGCCGAAAAAATTTTTGTTAAGCCCAATTTTCTTGCTGTTGACCCTGGCCCTCGGACAGACGTAGGGGATTATTTTGTTTTTGCCGGCCGTTTAACTGAGGAAAAAGGGATTAGTGTGGTTTTGGAGGCTTTTAAATATTTACCAGCAGAGAAACTGATGGTGATGGGAGACGGTCCTTTAAAGGCAAGTTCTCAAAACACTATCAAAAAATATGGATTACAGAACATCCGTTTATTGGGGCATTTGGGGAAGACAGATTATTATGAGATTTTTAAAAAGGCCAAGGCTGTGATTGTCCCTTCCCTTTGGTATGAGCAGTACACCCTTGTCAGTATAGAAGCTTTGGCTTGCGGGATTCCGGTCATAGCCAGCCGATTAGGGAGTTTGCAGGAAATAGTCGTTGACAATCAAACGGGGTTATTGTTTAATCCGGGAGATGTTCAAGATCTGATACAAAAAATACATATGTTGACCGACAATAGCGTAAGGTTACGGACGTGGGGCAAAGCAGCCAGAAGCGTGTTTGAAGGTAAGTTTTCAGCTCAAATGAATTATGAAAAATTAATATCTTTATATCAATCGGTTTGTTAAATAACGGGAACAGGTCCGATGCTATTTAATTCATACCAATTTCTTATTTTTTTCCCCATAGTAACGGCGTTGTATTTTTTACTTCCGCACAAGATGCGTTGGGCCTTTTTGCTTTTGGCCAGTTGCGTCTTTTACATGGCATTCATCCCGGTTTATATTTTTATTTTATTGGTGACTATTTCCATAGATTATTTCTTAGGCATTCAGATCGAGAAAACCGAAGATGAGCGCAAGCGCAGGGGACTCCTTGTCCTGAGCATCATTTCCACATGCGCGGTGTTGTTCGTTTTCAAATATTTCAATTTTTTCAACACTAATGCGGCTATAATCGGAAAGTTCTTTCATTTAAATTATCCGGTCGGGATCTTGCAGCTGGCCTTACCTATAGGCTTGTCGTTTCATACTTTCCAAAGTTTGAGTTATGTGGTTGAGGTTTACAGAAAGCGGCAAAAAGCGGAACATCATTTCGGCATATATTCTCTCTATGTGATGTTCTATCCCCAGCTGGTTTCCGGCCCCATTGAGAGGCCGCAGCATTTATTGCATCAATTTTATGAAGAACATTACTTCGATTATGAAAGGGTGACCGACGGCCTTAAGCTCATGGCCTGGGGGATGTTCAAAAAGATCGTGATCGCGGATAGACTGTCATCTTTTGTCAGCAGCGTTTACGGCAAGCCCACAGATTATCAGGGCATCAGTTTTATCGTGGCGACATTCTTTTTTGCTTTCCAGATTTATTGTGATTTTTCGGGGTATTCGGATATCGCCATCGGCGCGGCCCAGGTGATGGGATTTCGTCTGATGTGCAATTTTAACAGGCCGTATTTTGCCCAATCTATAGCCGAATTCTGGAGGCGATGGCACATCTCTCTGTCCACTTGGTTCAGGGATTATGTCTATATCCCTTTGGGAGGCAACAGGGTCCACCAGATACGCTGGTATTATAATTTGTTGATAACGTTTTTGCTCAGCGGCCTATGGCATGGCGCGAATTGGACGTATATTGTTTGGGGGGCCATGCACGGTTTTTTTATGGCATTCGGGGCCCTGACAGTGCATATCAGGCAGAAAATTACGGGATATTTTAGGCTGCAGGAGGACAAGGGGGTTTATCCGTTCATCCAAAGGGTTGTGACCTTTCTGCTCGTGTGTTTTGCGTGGATATTCTTCCGGGCCAAGAACATAGCTGACGCCTGGTATATTGTTCGTCATTTGTTTGCCGGCGTCCCCGATTTTTTTATCAGGGTCATTCATCGCCAAGGCCCGATAGGCACAGGCATGGAAGTTTTTCAGCCGGTTTTTCTGGGGCATAGGGCTATGGAGTTTTGCGTAGCGGTAGTTTTGATCATTTTTTTGATAGCCGTCGAGATTGTCCAGCGGCAGGGTGCCATCAGGATAAGATTAGCACAACAGCCTGTGTGGGTGAGATGGGGATGTTATTGTTCCTTGATGATCACTATGCTGATCTTCGGGTATTTTGATATCTCACAACAATTTATTTATTTTCAATTTTGATCATGACAAAGTTTTTTCTTAAAATAGGCCTTCTCGTATTCCTTGTCGGGACCCTTTGGCTGCTTCTTTTCTTTTTCTTCCCGAAGCCGGCCCCGGCCCAGGACCCTGTCTATGAAGCCGCCATTTTGGACAAGCACCGCCTGTTAGAGCAAACCCGCCCTCCGCGCCTTATCTTCGTCGGAGGCTCAGGATTGGCGTTTGGTCTGGACAGCGAGCTTATTGAGAAGCAGATAGGTATGCGCGTGGTTAACATGGGGCTGCATGTGGGGTTCGGTTTGCGCTATATGCTGTCCGAGGTTAAGCCGTTTATTAGGAAAGGGGATGTAGTTATTGTCATTTCCGAATATGAGCCATTCTTCGGTTCAGCCTTTGATGGCGGATTTGAACTGGCATTTATCGTTATGAGGTTCCCGGAGTGCCGTCAATATATAACCTCCTGGAAACAATATGTGATGATTATAAAGAATTCGCCGATGGCCATAAGGGCTTCTGTGTATAATCAGCTTTCCAACCAATTATTTTCGACAAGCTTTGCGTATTGTCGGTCAGCGTTCAATGCCCATGGGGATTCCTTGGGGCATTTGAATAAAGAGCGACCAGGGGTGTTTGGTCGGGAGACAATCAATGGCCCGATCAATCCGGAAGCTATCGCCGCCCTGAATGACTTGGAACTTTATGCTCGAGTGCAAGGGGCCAAAGTCTTTTTGATTTACCCGGCGACGGAAGAAAAGAAGTATAGGCATGAGGAAGAAAAGATAAACTTACTTGCCCGAGTGTTCAGAAAAGAGTTGAAAGTCCCTGTTTTGGGGACGCCTGGAGAAGACGTTTTCCCTGAGGACCACTTCTATGACACAGACTATCATTTGAATGCACGGGCCAGGCAGATAAGGACGCAAAGGGTCATTACGCGGTTAAAGAGTGTTTTATGAAAATAGGCATTGTGTTTGGTTTTGTTTTGGTTTTAATGTTGACCAACCGCTGGATGGGATGGCAAGAGGGGATCGATTATATGTATGGCCAGGATGTTCCCACGTACGTGCATATGGCGCAGGCAGTGCCAGGCCTTTATGTCCAACCGATACCGTTGCATTTGGCCCAGCGTTTCTTCCCATCATATGTGGCAGGGGAGTTGGCTAAGACCTGTCATCTATCGATCCCTTCGGCGTTTTGCCTACTTACGGGATTAAGTTTATTCTTGCTCCTTTTCTTTTTCCATTTGATCCTTGAAACTATAGGATTGGGCATTTCCTCCTATACGCTGATAATGGCTTTTTTCATATTTAATCCCTATATTTTTCGTTTTTATATGTTGGTGCCCGGGGATTTGAATGCGACCGTATTTATATGCGCTACGGCGGCTATGATGTTAGGCTTGTTCAAACGTAATAGGGTATTGATACTCATAGCCGGTCTTGCGGGTATCCTTTCACGTCAAAGCCTGTTGTTATTATTGCCGGGGGTGTTGTGGTGGGTATTAGCTGCCCCATCATGGAAGGCTATTTCACTACAACGAAGATTGATTTTTGCCGGGACGTTAATTTTTATTATATCTGCTGTTTTCCGTTGGACAGAGTTTATGGCTGGCCTAATGACGTCCTCTCCTCTTTTGATCGCAGCACATCTCTCGGGTTTATTCCCCTGGATCGCACAACATGGATTTCAATGGAAGATTATCACAGAGCTTGTGTTGAGAAGTTTCATGCCGGATGTTTTCGCACTGGCCTTTATGGCAGGGATTTTTCTTAAACTGTCTTTGTCCCCTCATACCGGGGACTATCGTTGGTCGTCTAGGCAACACCATGCGGTTGAGTTTTTCAGTTGCCTGTTGATGATGCTGCTTATTTCTTTGCAACCGATTTTGGCCGGCCCCGCAGTGACGGGCTATCCTAAAGGCAGCGGGACACGACTGGGGGCTATGGGGCTAGTGGCTATGATGACGGCGTTGGCACTGGTGATGAAGCGTTATGATATGGAGAGGATCTTTAAAGCAAACAGGGTGTTTTGGATTACGGCGATACTTATTTTAGTTGTTAATTCATTTCATCATCTGTATTCCTGGGTACTGCCTTTTTCGATGGAAAGATTTATTTCATTGAATTTCATATCTGCTTTTGGGTTGGGGGGTTATGTGTTTTCAATCCTGTAAGGGATTGATTTTCCCCCATGATATATAATTTTTGATATATAATACTGCCTTCGCATGATGCTCAAAACTATCTCTCTTTTAGGCGTTCCTGTCAGCCGGGTCAATCCTGTTTTTGCAGCTGGGCAGATTTGCCAGTGGGTGGCGCAGAAATATCGCACCTATGTGTGTGTGGCCCCGGTTGCGACCTTGGTGGACGCGCAGCGTGATGGGAAATATAGGGAGGTAATCCGTGCTGCCGGCATGGTCACCCCCGACGGTATGCCCGTGGTGTGGCTGGCGCGTTTTAAAGGCTGCAAAGATATTGTCCGCACCTATGGCCCGGATTTAATGCAAGAGGTCTGTCGGCAGGGGGAGGCTGGTGGCTTACGGCATTTCTTTTATGGCAGCACCAAGGAGACATTAGAAAAATTAGAGCAGCGCTTGAAGTTGTGTTATCCTAAAATAAAAATTGTCGGCAGTTTGGCCCCGGATTTCCGGGAGGATTTTGCCTTTAAAGACCAGGAGGCGATTGACCGTATCCATGAAGACCCAAGCCGACATTCTTTGGGTGGGATTAGGCTCACCCAAGCAGGATTTTTGGATGCAAAATCACCGGCCCTTTTTGGATGTGCCGGTCATCGTTGGGGCAGGAGCCGCTTTTGATTTTTTATCCGGAGTCAAAACCTCAGGCGCCCCGGTGGATACAAAATAGCGGTTTGGAGTGGCTGTTTCGCCTGATCTGTGAGCCGCGGCGTTTATGGAAAAGGTATTTAGTCGGCAACAGCCTATTTATTTATTATGTGATCAAGGATTGTTTTAAATTTAATGAAAATCACCGTGCGTAATGCCCGTCAGGAATGGATCATTCACAGCGTCTATGTGCTCATAGATATTATTTGTATTTATGCGGCGATTTATCTGGTCCTTTTATTGCGCCAGGGGACTTTGCACTTTGCGATTTCGTGGGAAGGGTTTTTCTCCTCGGCCAATCCTTTCAAAATAGTTTTTCTCCTGTGGGTCCCCGTCATTTTATTTTTTAATCAGGCCCACGGCCTTTACCAAACCCGTCGCGAGAAACTCGAAAGTCTGGAAATATGGCAGGTGATGCGGGCGGTCGCCATCTCAACGTTGGTGGCCATTGTGGCGGTGTATTTACTCAAAATTCAAGATTTCCCTCGAGGGGTCCTGGTTTTTAGCGCGGTGGCCATCAGCGTTTTGTTGTCTTTGTGGAGGGTCCTCAAGAAACTGCTGGTCAATGTTTTGGTACAGCATGGCTATAACAATTTTAATGCTGTTATTATTGGTGCCAGGAAAGTAGGCGTTTTATTATCGGAGGAAATACAAAAACAGCCGGCCTTAGGGATTAAAATTATCGGTTTCCTGGATGACGAGGAGCCTTTGAACCAGACGGGGGAGAAGTTATTGGGCTCGTTGAAAGATTTTCAGAATATCGTACAACGGGAATTTATCGACCAGGTTTTTATTACGATTTATCCCGAACATCAGACTTTTATCAAATTGCTGGAGGAGGCCCGTGAGCTGGGTATCGCCGTCAGGGTGGTGCCTCAGGGCTATGAGTATATGGTCCAGGATTTTATCAAATATAATGTCGGCATCGTCCCCGTTCTGGAATATTCCGACGTTGACGTCAATTCCCGTCAGGGGGCTAAACGCGTCTTTGATTTTGTTTTATCTTTGCTGTTGGCGATTCTCCTTTTGCCTTTTTTACTTGTGCTGATCGTTTTGATTAAGTTAGACAGCTCCGGACCGGTTTTTTATTGTTCCAAACGCCACGGGTACAATGCCCGGGTGTTCAATATGTTGAAGTTCCGTAGTATGGTCGTGAATGCGGACGAGTTATTGACGCAGTTAAAAGAGCGCAATGAAGCGGACGGCCCTATTTTTAAAATCAGGAAAGATCCCCGTATCACCCGTGTGGGGGCCTATTTGCGCCGCTGGAGTCTGGATGAGTTGCCGCAAATATTCAATGTTCTTAAAGGCGACATGAGTCTGGTGGGGCCAAGGCCGTTGCCGATCACTCAGGTAGAAAAGGAAGATTTACGCCAATTAAGACGTTTAGGGATACGCCCGGGCATGACGGGACTCTGGCAGATCAGGGGACGCAGCGACGTGTCTTTTGACAAATTGCTGCGTTGGGACATCTGGTATATAAATAACTGGTCTTTTGGACTGGATTTATATATATTATTCAAAACTTTTCCGGTGGTTTTCAAAGGGCAAGGGGCTTATTAATGAGAGAATCAAAAAAGGCATTGATTACAGGCATTACAGGACAGGATGGCTCTTATTTGGCCGAGTTTTTGATGAAAAAAGGATATCAGGTTTATGGGATTATCCGCCGCTCCAGCAGTTTTAATACCCAGCGTTTGGACCATCTGTATCAAGACCCTCACGAAAAAAACCGCAAACTGAATTTAGTTTTTGGCGATTTAAACGATGCCAGTTCATTAAATTTATTGATCAAGACGATTCGTCCGGATGAGATTTATAATCTGGGAGCGCAGAGTCATGTGAAGGTGAGTTTCGAAGTCCCGGAATACACCGCGGAAGTGACCGGTGTGGGGACGACCCGTCTGTTGGAGGCGATCCGGGACTCGGGGGTCAAGACTAAATTTTATCAGGCCTCATCGTCGGAGATGTTCGGCAAGGTCCTGGAGACGCCCCAGAGCGAAAAGACACCCTTTTATCCGCGCAGCCCTTATGGCATCGCGAAGGTCTACGCGTATTGGATGACGGTCAATTACCGTGAGGCGTACCATATGTTTGCCTGCAACGGTATTTTGTTTAACCATGAATCCCCCCGCAGAGGGGAAACCTTTGTCACCCGTAAAATCACGATGGCTTTGGCGCGGATCAAGCATGGTTTGCAAAAGAAATTGTATTTGGGGAACCTGGATGCCAAGCGCGACTGGGGTTTTGCGGGGGATTATGTCGAGGCCATGTGGTTGATGCTCCAGCAGGACAAACCGGACGATTATGTGATTGCGACCGGCGTGACCCACTCGGTGAGGGAGTTTCTTCAAGAGGCTTTTGGTTATGCCAAGCTCGATTGGCGCAAATATGTGAGCCTTGATAAACGGTATTTACGCCCGACGGAAGTGGATTTACTTTTAGGGGACGCCTCCAAGGCTCGTCGCGTCTTGAAGTGGACCCCGAAGGTCGATTTTCAGAAGCTCGTGCGCATGATGGTTGACAGCGACATGGAAATTGTGCGCCAGACGGTGTATGGGTTAAAGGGTAAGTCATGAATTTTTGGAAAAATAAGCGTGTGGTGTTGACCGGCGGCGGGGGGTTTTTAGGCCAAAGGGTGAAAGCTCAACTGGAAGCCCGTGGCTGTCAACATATTGTTGTTCCCCGTTCAGCCCAGTTTGATTTGCGCAAAACCGCAGTTATCCGCAAGCTGTACACGCAGGCCCATCCGGATATGGTCATTCATCTGGCCGCGGTGGTGGGAGGGATCGGCGCTAACCGCGAAAATCCGGGAAAATTCTTTTATGATAATTTGATCATGGGCGTTGAGTTGATGGAGCAGGCGCGTCAGTTGGGGATTCCCAAATTCGTCGGCATCGGCACGATTTGCGCCTATCCCAAATTTTGCCCGGTCCCTTTTAAAGAAGACCATCTATGGGATGGCTATCCTGAAGAGACCAATGCCCCGTACGGCTTGGCTAAAAAAATGCTCCTGGTGCAGTCGCAAGCGTACCGTCAGCAGTATGGGTTTAACTCTATTTATTTGCTGCCGGTCAATCTTTACGGCCCGGGGGATAATTTTTCGTGGGAGACTTCGCACGTGATCCCGGCACTGATCCGTAAATGTGTGGAAGCCAAAGAGCGCAAGGATGACCATATTACGGTTTGGGGGACGGGCCGTGCCACCAGGGAGTTTTTATACGTCGATGATGCGGCCCGTGGTGTGGTTTTGGCGGCCGAAAAATACAATAGCTCCCAGCCGGTGAATTTGGGGGCAGGATTTGAGATTTCCATTAAGAAGCTGGCGGAGTTAATCGTTCGATTGACTAAATTCAAGGGGGATATTCTCTGGGATACCAGCAAACCCGACGGCCAGCCGCGACGTTGTTTAGATGTCACACGCGCGCGCCAGGAATTCGGTTTTGAGGCCAAAACCTCTTTTGAAGCGGGACTAAAAAGAACGATCGCTTGGTATGAGCGCCTGTGAGCAAAAATCACCCCCCAGTACAACTACTGTTGATCGCTTTAGTTATTTTTCTTTCTATTATTTTTTCATTTTGGATAAGACCATGGTCCATTCAAGAAAATATGATCGGGTGGGGTTCAGATTCCGACACATATTGGCATCTTGCCACTAACCTGTTAGCCTATGGTCATTACGGCGAATTTGGATGGCAACGACATGTCAATGAAGTCAAAACCCTCATCCCCTGTACCTATCCATTACCGGGCTATCCTTTAGCCTTGGCGGCGACACGAACCATTACCCCCGGACCAACCGCTGTTTATCTGCTCAATGTTCTCTGCGTGGTCATTAACGCTCTGGTCCTATGCAGATTAGCTATTCAATTATTAGAATTGAGTCCCCTTGGCCTGGTACTTTTATATTGTTTTACTCCGCTTGTGTTGTTTTTTACTCAAGGAATCAATTGCGATCTTTTTGCTTCATGCCTCCTTCTTCTATTTACATATTCCCTTTTTCAGCTGTTTATCTGTGAAGAAAAATGGCCCGCCAAAGGTTTTATGATCCGCCTTCTGGCTGTTATTTTGGTAGGCGCCCTGTCGATACTAACACGGACAAATAACCTATTCTTTATTTTTGGACTCCTTTTTTTATCTTTAATCTTCAAGAACCCCCAAAAATCCCTTAAATGGATCATCTTGATTTTTTTGATATTAGGCTTGGTTATTTCTGGATGGTGCGCCAGAAATTATGTTGTATGTAAAAAACCGGCATTTTCAACTATCACAGGCACCAATATGTTTCTTTGTTTCGTCTATTATCATTGTTCCCCTCAAGACAAATATTGGGGATGGCGAGACCAAAAACGGGAAGAATATTATCATCAGCTCATTCATGAGGGGAATTCAGCCTCCCAAGCAGATGCCCTATTAGATCAAAAACTCATTGAACTATCCGCTCAATTTATTAAAAGCCACCCCCTACAAGCCTGCTGGACAGCTGTTGGGGGCATCTATCATCTAGTGACATGGTCTTATTTTGACTTAGCCAATGTATTGACAGCGAAGGTCTTTCACCTAACAAAGGCAGATGTTGCCCATTCTGAATTTCGTCCTCCTGCACATCATTGGGTCATGGACACTTTCTACTGGACACTCGAAGACGCCGAAAAACTATTCAAGTGGCTGTTATTTTTCAATATTTTCCTAACCCCTTTTTTAGTGTTCTATTGGTACCCTCGAGAAACCCATTTTTTTACACTGCCGCTTGGCTTAACAATAGTGCTTTTTATTTTGATAACAGGAATCTACGGGACCCAGGTCTGCGACCGTTGTTATTTACCTGCCCATGCCATTAACTTAATGTTTCTGTATAAGAATATACTTCTTGGTATAAAAAAATTCGTACTACATAAAAAAGCATGATCTAAATAGGAATGCGGGTCAAGCGTAATCCTCTTTGACAAAACAGCGCTCTTCGTTATAATATTGTTTTTTATTAACATTTATATATGTCATTCCCGCGGAAGCGGGAATCCAGCTAGGGAGTTGCATTATGCAGAAAATGACTGTGCGGGATATCAATGTTAAATCCAAAAAGGTGATTATCCGTGTGGATTTTAACGTTCCTTTAGATGAAGCATTTCATATTACGGATGACCGTCGCATTCAAGCCTCCTTGCCGACCATCCAATATGTTCTAGCTCAGGGGGCATCCAAAGTCATTCTCATGAGCCATTTGGGCCGCCCCAAGGGGACTGGTTTTGAAAAGGCATTTTCTCTTGCGCCCGTGGCCAAACGACTGCAGGAGCTTCTTAAAGAAAAAGTTTTATTCTTGGATGATTGTATAGGCCCGTCAGTTGTTGACACGATCGCCAAGTCTTCCGAGAGGGTAGTTTTACTGGAGAACCTGCGTTTTCATAAAGCCGAAGAAAAGAACGATCCTGCGTTTGCCCAAGAATTAGCGTCATTGGCGGATATTTATGTGAATGATGCCTTTGGCACGGCGCATCGCGCGCACGCCTCAACCGCCGGCATAACAGCCTATTTACCGTCGGTGGCGGGGTTCTTGATAGAAAAGGAACTGCAGTATTTGGGCAATGCCATCAATAACCCCAAGCGTCCTTTGGTCATTATTTTAGGCGGGGCCAAGGTATCGGACAAGATCGAATTGATCAAGAATCTTATCCCCAAAGCCAACACCATTATTATCGGCGGGGGCATGGCCTATACCTTTTTAAAAGCCCAGGGGATCAATGTCGGCAATTCCAAATTAGAAAAAGACAAGATTGATACGGCCCGTGAATTGATGGCGCAAGCCAAAAAAGCGGGTGTGGAGCTGGCGTTGACCACGGATTTTGTCATTACCCAAAGCTTTACCTCGGATGAGTGTAAAATTTCGGATGTCATTCCCGACGGATGGGAGAGCCTGGATATCGGACCCAAGACCATCCAGCACTATAAAGACATTTTATCTGGTGCCAAAACCGTGGTGTGGAACGGTCCTTTAGGGGTCTTTGAGCGGGATGTTTATGCCAAAGGCACCCGGGCCATTGCGGATTATCTGGCTGGGTTAAAAGATGTAACGGTGATCATAGGCGGCGGGGATTCTGCGGCTGCGGTGGCTAAATTCGGCTTGGAAGATAAAATGACGCATATTTCCACCGGAGGCGGGGCATCGCTGGAATTCTTAGAGGGCAAGTCATTACCGGGAATTGCGGCACTTAATGATAAAAAATAATTGAGGGGCATAAAGAAATATGCGTAAGCCGATCATCGCAGGAAACTGGAAATTAAATAAGACGCCGCATGAGGCGATTATTTTGGCCAATGAGCTTAAACGTGACATCGTTGATGTGGATGGCGTCGACATTGTGTTGTGTCCGCCGTTTACGGCGCTGGCCGATGTGGCGGATGTTTTGACAGAGACCAATATTGCGCTGGGGGCCCAGAATATATTTTGGGAAGATGCCGGCGCTTTTACGGGAGAAATTTCCGCGCCCATGCTCAAAGATTTGGGTGTCGCCTACGTGATTATCGGCCATTCCGAGCGCCGCCAGTATTTTTATGAGACCAATGAGACGGTTAATAAGCGTTTGCGTGCAGCGTTAAAGCATGGGCTTGTTCCCATTGTATGCGTGGGGGAAAATTTGGGTGAACGTGAATCCAATAAGACTTTTGATGTCGTCAAGAATCATTGTGAGGGTTCGCTGAAAGGTTTGACCGAGGAAGAGGTTAAAAAAATAGTGTTAGCGTATGAACCGGTATGGGCTATAGGCACGGGAAAAACAGCCACACCACAACAGGCCCAGGAAGTGCATGTGTTTATCCGCCAATTATTAGGGAAGATGTTTGATCCTGATGTGGCCGGCAGTGTCCGTATTCAATATGGCGGCAGCGTGACGCCGGATAATATTGTGGCCCTGATGAGTCAGGCAGATATTGATGGCGCATTAGTCGGGGGAGCAAGTTTAAAAGCGCCCTCTTTCGCGGCCATTGTTAAAGGCGCTAAAAAATGACTCTGACGAAATGTCAGAGTCATCCTGAGCCGTAGAGGCGAAGGATCTCAATAAGAGGTATTAAATCTATGGGCTTTATTCTTGTTATTCATGTGATTGTGTGTATGTTGCTCGTGATTTCCATATTAATGCAGGCAGGCCGCGGTGGCGGCTTGACCGAGACTTTTCAATCCGCGGAATCCATGTTCGGCACGCAGACCAACGCGTTCATGGTCCGTTTTACGACGATTTTGGCGGTGATTTTTATAAGCACTTCTTTGATCTTCGCTTTTCAATCATCTAAAGGGACACAGTCTTTGATGGCGCATAAGAGACTTCTCACAAAGGTTCCCATGGCCAAACCTTCGGAACCTGAGCCTGAACCTACTGTCAAAGTTGAAGCTCCCAAGCCGATGGCTAATGCTACGACCAGCGATAGTACCCGGCATGAGGGTACGAAATAAATTATTCTTGTGTTGTGTTATCGGGTGTGTTTGTTTAGGGGCTTTTTGTGCCCAGGCGACCACCACCCCCAGCCGTTATGGCGGCAGCCTTGTCGAAGCCGTCCCTTCCGATCCCAAAACCTTCAATGATATTGTTTCCACAGATGCGTATAGCGGTGCTATCACGGCCATGCTTTTTGAAGGCTTGACTACGGCGGATCCGTTCACTTTAAAAGTCATTCCCAATTTAGCCAAATCCTGGGAAGTCAGTCCCGACGGGTTGCAATGGACATTTCATTTAAGGGACGATGTCACGTGGTTTGATGGGGTAGGCTTCAGCGCGGATGATGTGCTATTTACTTTTAATGACGTGATTTATAATCCGGATATCCCTTCTTCTTCGAGGGATGTTTTGACTATTAACGGAAAACCTCTGAAGGTTGAAAAAATAGATGAGTATACGGTGCGTTTTATATTGCCGGTCAAATTCGCCCCATTCTTGAGGGCCATGAGTCAGGTCGATTTTGCCCAAACATTGTTTAATGAGGGTTGTCGAACAAAAGAAATTTTCTTTTACCTGGGGCATTGATACGCCACCCGCCCAAATTATCGGCACCGGCCCGTTTATGTTAAGTGAGTATCATCCCGGCGAGCGCTTGGTATTTAAACGTAATCCCCATTACTGGAAAAAATCTTCTCCGAGAGGCGAGGCGTTGCCCTATTTGGACAAAGTCATTTTTCTGATCATTCCTGATCCCCAGGCACAGCTATTAAAATTTATCGATGGTGAACTTGATGCTACCGCCGGTGCAAGGCCAGGAGTATCCGTTACTGAAACCATTGGAGAAACAAAAGAATTTCCATATTTATGAGGCTGGGGCGGATTTCGGCACCAATTTTCTGACCCTTAATCAGAACCCCGGCCGTCAATCCCAATACCCATAAGCCTTTTGTTGATCGTGTCAAATTGTCCTGGTTTACCAACCTGCAATTCCGTCGGGCCATAGCCCATGCTATTGATAAAAAGAAAATCATAGAGATCCTTAATAATGGTTTTGGGTATCCCCAGAATGGCCCCATGAGCCCCAGCAGCGGCTTTTTTTATAATCCTGATGTGACGGGGTATGACTATAATTTAGAAAAAGCGCGCTTAATTTTGAAGCAGGCGGGATTTCAATATCACGAGCGCACTCAGACGCTTGTCGACCCCCAAGGGCATCCTGTGGAATTTAATTTATATACAGCCGATGCGGGCGGGGCCGCGCATCTGCAAATGGCCGCCATCATCCGTTCGGATATGGAAAAATTAGGCATGAAGGTCAATTTAGTGCCGGTGGAATTTAATACCTTGGTCAACAAATTGATGTCGTCTTTTGATTGGGATGCGGTGATGGTGGGATTGACCGGCGGGGTGGAGCCGCATTTTGGGCAAAACGTGTGGCGTTCCTCCGGCGGACTGCATTTATGGAATCCGCATCAGCAGAAGCCCCAGACCGCTTGGGAGGCGCGCATAGACGAAATTTATGACCAGGGCGCCCAAGAATTAGATGAGACCAAGCGTAAAGCTTTGTATGATGAATTTCAACGCATCGTCGCCGACCAGTTGCCGGTCATCTATACGGTTTTAAACACAGACATGTACGCCGTGCGCAATAAATTCGGGAACCTAAAGCCCACGGTCAACGGCGGCGCGTTTCATAATATTGAGGAAATATATATACGCCAATCGAGATGAAAATCTATTATGTGTGAGGCACATTAATGCAGCTGTCTATTCGGACATTGTGTTTTCTTCGAAGGCAGTAGAAGGCTGATTTGGCATGGTCCACAGGCAGAATTCATGCGGTGGCAAATCAGCCTGGGCCCTAGCGAAGCCGAGTCGCTGGACGAGGCGAGCGTGCCTGAGAAGGAAATACAATGGCCGAATAGAATGTACGCGAATATAATTGGTAGACGTCACCATTTAATTTATGATCAAACACATTATCCAGCGCCTGTGCTCAACGATCCTGCTACTTGCTGGCCGTTAGCTTTTTTACCTTCTGGCTGATGCACGCGACCCCCGGGAGTTTTTTTGATAGCTTGCGGTTAAATCCTCAGATTTCTCCGGAGACTATTGCGCGTTACGAAAAGCTTTATCATCTCAAGGACCCTGTGTTGGTGCAGTACCTACATTGGATCGTCAATATCCTGCACGGAGAGTGGGGGTATTCTTTTTATTATAATGTGCCCGTCACGCATGTCCTGGGCAGCCGTCTGTTCAATACGTTTATTTTGTCGTTTACCAGTTTTCTTTTGACTTGGGGATTCGCAATTCCCTTGGGCGTGTGGGCCGCGTTAAGGCGCAATCAATGGGTGGACCGCGTACTTTCCGTATTGTCTTTTGCCGCGTTTTCTACACCGGGGTTCTTTTTGGCGATGCTGGTTTTATACGCGGCCAGTCGATGGGGAGCTCTCCCTTTAGGCGGGATGCACAGTCCGCATTATGATGATATGACGCTCATCGGTAAAATCGGGGACACGGCCCTTCATTTGGTGATTCCGGCGGGGGTCCTTTCTTTATCAGCGATGGCGTCTTTACAGCGGATTATGCGCGGCAATATGCTGGGGGTTTTACGCCAGCAGTATATTTTAGCGGCCCGTGCCAAAGGCCTGCCGGAAAGGGTTGTGATTTACCGTCATGCGCTGCGCAATGCATTTAATCCGATGGTCACTTTGCTGGGGTATGAATTCGCGGCACTCTTAAGCGGGGCCGCCTTGATTGAAATTGTCTGCAGTTGGCCGGGGTTAGGGTTCCTGCTTTTGACCGCCGTACGGGCCAAAGATGTGTATTTAGTCATGAGCAGCACATTATTAGCAGGAGTCCTTTTGGTGGTGGGTAATATTCTGGCCGATATTTTATTGGCGTGGGTTGACCCGCGTATTCGCGTAAAATGACATTGAACGAAATGTTCTATGAATAATAATTCCTTTAGCCGTAATCGTATAGCGATGGCCTGCCTATGGGTGTTGGCGGTTTTGTATCTGCTCGCCATTTTCGCTGATTTTATCAGCCCTTATTCTTATAAAGATGAAGAGCGTAATTTTTCTTATTGTCCTCCGACAGCTGTTGAGTTTTTCGACCATGGTCACGCGGTCCGTCCTTTTGTGTATCATCGCACCTTGACATTTGACCCCATGCACCGGCGGGTTTATGTCATAGATAAGACTAAAAAATATCCGCTGCATTTTTTTAAAGACGGACGTTTATTCGGGGTGGATGCCCCGGGCCGTCTTTATCTGTGGGGTGCGGATGCGCGCGGCCGTGATTTGTTCTCCCGTATTTGGTATGGGGCGAGGATTTCTTTGTCCATCGGCCTGTTGGGGGTCGCTATTTCTTTTATGCTGGGGCTTTTGATCGGAGGGATAGCCGGTTTTTATGGCGGTTGGGTGGACGGTGTTTTGATGCGTGTGTGTGAAATGTTCATGATGCTTCCGGGTTTTTATCTGATGCTAGCCCTAAGGGCAGCGGTGCCGGAGAATTTTAATTCTTTCCAAGTGTATTTCAGTGTTGTGGTCATTTTGGCGTTTATCGGCTGGGCGTCCCTGGCGCGCATTATCCGCGGCATGGCGCTTTCTTTACGCGAGAGGGATTATGTATTGGCGGCGAAAACTCTGGGGGTGCCGGATATAGTCATTATTTTACGACATATTTTGCCCCAGACGATTTCCTATTCGATGGCCACCTTGATGTTAACGGTCTCATCGTATATTTTAGCGGAGGCGGGATTAAGTGTCGTGGGGTTAGGGATCCAGGACCCGGTGCCCAGCTGGGGGAATCTGCTTTCTCAGGCGATGGAAATCGTGCCCGTAATTTTTGCCCCGTGGATATTGTTACCGGGACTTTTTATTTTTATTGCCGTCATGTGTTTTAATGTCGTCGGGGACGCGCTGCGGGATGCCTTTGATCCGATGTTACGAGGAGGGGATTGTGAAGCCATTAAATAGGAAGCTGCTGACGTTCGTAATGATTTCTGCTTTAGGGATCATTATCTATGCGAACACTTTTCATTGCTCATTTCATTTGGACGACCAGTCTTCCATTATTTACAATTTTACTATCAGGAATATCCATTATTGGCAAAGCATTTGGAATTTTCTGCCTCGTCGTTTTATCCTCTATCTTTCCCTTGCGCTTAACTATCATTTCAGCGGCTGGATGTATGCGGTTATCACCTGTTTAATTTGGGCGTCCATTTGGTAACAGCCATACTAGTTTGGTGGCTGACCCTTTTGACTTTCTCAAGTCCTGTGATGAAAAAGGAAAAGATCGCGCAACATGCCGAGACCCTTGCGTTATTGGCAGGGCTGGTGTTTGTAGCGCATCCCATTCAAACCGAAGCGGTGACCTATATTGTGCAACGGGCCGCTTCTATGGCGACCATGTTCTATGTGGCCAGTTTATGCCTTTGTCCAATCAAGACTGCTGCAGGATAAAAATCCCACCGTCGTTACTCGGAAATTTTATTATATAGGCGCACTGGCAGTTACCGTTATGGCCATGTTTACGAAGGAGACAGCCATCACGTTGCCTCTGATGGTTGTGCTCTATGAGTTGTGTTTTTTCAAAACTAAAAAGAGTTTTAATTGGCAATATTCTGTTCCCTTTCTGATGACGTTGTTGATTATTCCCTTAACCATGTTGCTCACCGAGACCCGGCCGGTGAGATTACAGGAGCTGAGTCGTGAACCGGGGATCTCTTCGCTACACTATCTGCTGACTCAATTCAGGGTCATGGTCACCTATGTCAGATTGGTTTTTTTGCCCGTGCATCAGAACCTGGATTATGACTACCCCATTTTTAAGAGTTTCTTTCAATGGCCGGTGGTCACCAGCTTTTTATTTTTGCTAACGATTCTTTTTTGGGCCAAACAGCTGTTTTCAAAGTACAGGATACTTTCTTTTTCTATTTTTTGGTTTTTCCTGACACTTGTCCCTGAATCCAGCGTTGTCCCGATCAAAGATGTGATTTTTGAACACAGGCTTTATTTACCTTTGGTGGGGTATAGCCTGTTTCTCGTCTGTGGCGCGTACTATCTTGGGGGGATGAAGCATTTTAAGACAATGATTAAAGTGCTCATTATGACCATAGCCTGTTATGCCATTTTGGCGTATCAAAGAAATAAAGTTTGGGAAAGTGAAATTACTTTATGGAAGGATACAGTGCACAAATCTCCTCATGCCGCAAGGCCGTACAATGGCCTTGGCATGGTTTACGAAACCCAAGGTGATCTCACGCAGGCGTTGTTCGATTTTAATAAAGCCATTGAAATCGATCCTCATTTTACAGAGGCCTATAATAATCGCGGGAACGTTTATGGCAAACAAGGTCGCTTCTCGCAAGCTCTGTCTGATTTTAATAAAACTATTGAGCTGGATCCTAATTTTGGGGATGCCTATAATAACCGCGGGAATCTTTATAGCCAAGAAGGCAAATTCACGCAAGCTCTGTCTGATTTTAATAAAGCCATTGAAATAAATCCCGGGTTAGCATGGGGGTTTTACGACCGCGCCATTTGCTACGTCAAGCAAGGCAACGTACTCCAAGCTTTGGCAGATTATAATAGAGTTATGGCCATTGACCCTAACATTGCAGAGGCCTATAACAACCGTGGCATCCTCTACGCTGAAGCAGGCCATCTCACGCAAGCGCTGGCAGATTACAATAGAGCCATTCAATTAAACCCCCACAGTGCGGAGGCCTATAATGACCGGGGGAACATTTATAATCAACAAGGTCATTTTACTCAAGCCATAGCAGATTACAGCAAAGCCATTGAAATAAATCCTAACTTTGCAAGGTTTTATTATAACCGAGCGCGTGTTTATTATGCCTTAAAAGAATATGATAGGGCTTGGCAAGATGTACACAAAACCGAAGAATTAGGGGCTGTTGTTGATCCTGCATTTATCAGTTCGCTTAAAGCAGTATCAGCCGGAGACTAAATGGAAAAAATCCTTTCTATTAAAAATTTAACGGTAACAGTTGGGGCCAAGGTCTTGGTCGATGATGTGTCCTTCGATGTGCCTAGGGGCAAGATTGTGGCTATTGCAGGAGGCTCCGGCAGCGGCAAGACAACTATCGGGCTATCTATTTTGCGTTTAATATCCCCCGGGTTACACATTCGGGGAGGGAGTATTATTTTTGAAGGCATAGATTTATTGGGCCTTGCGGATGAAGAGATGCGCCAATGTAGGGGCTCGCGCATAGGCATGGTTTTTCAGGAGCCTTTAAGCGCTTTTGATCCTTTGTTTACCATCGGTCAACAATTAGACGAAGTTTTAATCGCACACACGCGCACCTTAAAACGCCACAGGTACTCCCAAGTGTTGCAGACCTTGTCCGACGTGGAATTGCCGGACCCCCAACGCGTTTATGCAAGCTTCCCGCATCAATTAAGCGGCGGCATGCGCCAGCGAGCCATGGTGGCACAGGCCTTAGTCGGCGGAGCTTCTTTAATTATTGCCGATGAGCCGACCAGCAGTCTGGACGTCACCTTGCAGGCCAAGATTATGGAACTCTTCGGGGCCCTTAAATCTAAGAAGAAGGTGTCGTTTGTGCTAATCTCCCATGATCTGGGGATGATTTCTCGTCTGGCGGATGAGGTCATTATTTGTCAAGAGGGGCAAGTGATAGAACAAGGGAGTGTCCGCCAGGTGATAGACCATCCTCAACAGGCATATACAAAGGCATTAGTCGGGGCTTTTCAATGAGTATTTTACAAGTTCACCATGTGGTCAAAACTTTTGGGGACCTGCGGGCCGTCGACGGTGTCAGCTTTTCACTCGAATTGTGGAGACCATTTGGCCTTAATCGGCGAATCCGGTTGCGGTAAGACCACCCTGGCTAAAATGATGATAGGGCTCATTAAACCCGATGGCGGTGTCATCGCAGCAGACAAGTGTCACGTGCAGATGATTTTTCAGGATCCCTATTCTTCACTGGACCCATTATGGAATGTGAGGGGGACCTTAAAGGAAGCTTTATGGCGCCAACGTTATTTATCAGTGCCCCAAATGCAGGAGAAAATGGAGCAAATGCTTGTGGCCGTTGGACTTAGCCCCGGAGTGTTGCAGCGTTTTCCCCATGAATTCAGCGGAGGAGAGCGCCAGCGCATAGCCATTGCCCGGGCTTTGCTGGCGTCTCCCCGTATCATTATTCTGGATGAAGCGGTCTCTGCGTTGGACACTCTGGTGCAAAAACAGATCCTAGACCTTTTAAAAAAAATAAAACAAGAATTTAATCTCACCTATATTTTTATTTCTCATAATTTGCGTCTGGTGCGGAATTTTAGTGATAAAATAGCTGTAATGTATCAGGGGAAAATTGTGGAAGAAGGCAAGGTTGAGGCCGTCCTGGAATCCCCGGTGCATCCGTATACGCGGCAATTGGTACAGGCGGCGTTTGGTAAAAATTTATGAGCGAACGGTTTTGGCAAAAATTGAGTATGGTTTTGGGCTGGCTGTCCATCTGCGTCCTTTTTGCCCTGATCACTTTTTCTTCCAGCATCGAAATCAAGGATTTGGATTTATGGCTGCATTTGCGCATGGGGCAATGGATCAGCCAGCATGGTTTTGTCCCGAGCTACGACGTGCTTTCCTGTACTATTTCCGGAAAACCCTGGGTCAATCACGAATGGTTGTTTCAAGTTTTCATTTACCAAATCTACAGGGCCTTTGGTTTCGACGGTCTTATCAGCATGCAGTCGGTAGTCGTGGCTTTTACGTTTTTGGTGCTGTTGTTTTTAGGTTATAGCCGTGAGCGTCAATGGCTGACGGTCTTTGCACTACTGATGGTCCTGATGGTGTATCAAACCCGTTTTACCATCCGTCCGGATATTTTCAGCCTTTTATTTTTTGTGCTTTACATTTATATCCTCGCCTTGCATATCAATAAACGCGTCTCACTGTATGCCCTGGTAGTCTTGCAAATCTTGTGGACGAATATGCACGGCTTTTTCTTTTTCGGCCCTTTACTGGTGGGGGTGGGTATTTTGGCAGAGATGATCAAGCGCCGCCTGCCGATGCCCTATGAATGGAACACAGGGGGACGTCTGACCGATGGCGAATACGGGGCGCTCAAGAAAATGTTTCCGGTTTTGATATTAGCGTCCTGTGTTAACCCTTTGACATTCCAAGGGGCCTGGTATCCGTTAGGCGTCTTTTTTCATTTAGGGGGGAATAATAAAATATTTTTCAGCCATATCCTTGAATTGCAAAGACCCATTGCCCTGGCGAACGTTGCCAGCGAGCAGATACTTGCAGTATAAAATCCTGATCATCCTTTCCGCGTGTAGTTTTGTGTTTAACCGGCGCAAAATAGATATCAGCAGTTTTTTGGTATGGGCGATTTTCTTAGGGTTCTCCTTGGCGGCCGTCCGTAATCTGGTTTTTTTCGCGATAGCAGCGTATCTGGTTTTTATGGTCAATGTCATTTCCCTATCGTGGGAGGCCGTGGTGCCGTTGCATTTTTCTTCTGTCCGATTCAAATATATTACCGGGATTGTCTTTAAGTTCAGTTTTGATCATGTGGATGGTTAACTACGGCATGCAAATGACGCTCAACGGTTATTTTGATTTTGATACCTACAACCGTAAGAGTGAATTTTTTGGCGTCTCCAAGCGTGTCTATCCTTACAAGGCGGTGGATTTTCTCCTGCGCAACAAGATTAAGGCCAATATTTTTAATGATTTTAACTCAGGCGCCTATTTGATCGGCAGGACGTATCCTAATATTAAAGTTTTTATAGACGGGCGTACCGAAGTTTATGGGGCGTCATTTTTTGAGACTTACCAGAAAATATGGCAAGACGGTAATGCTAAAATTTTTGCACAATTTGAGCGCAAAGACAATATTACCGGGGCTTTCTTGAATGATGCCCATCAGGAGATCCCCACGCCTGTCCTTAAGATGTTCCATTCTTTTAAAAATTGGTCTATCGTTTATTTTGATGATGACGCGGTGATTTTTTTAAAACAGACCCCTGCCAATAAACCCATCATTGACAAGTTCTCTGTGAATTTAAGCCAAGTGGAAGCCCGGCCCCATGGATCTTTTTAAATTAGCCACCAAACGCATCGACCCTTTTCCTTTTACCAGCAGGGCGCACATCTTAGAAACTTTGGGACTGGAAGCGGCGCTGAGGGAATGCCAAAGAGGCGCTTCGGGTGACTCCTGATTACGCGCCCGCCTATAAAATATTAGGGAAGATTTATCATGACCGCAAAGATTATCATAAAGCCTTTGAGTATTTCCGGCTGGGGGCCATGTTTGCCGGCGGGGACATTCCCATGCGTTTGGATTTAGCCATGGCGTATGAGAATTTAAAAGAGTATCAAGGGGCGATTATTCAGTATCGCAGGGTGGTGGAAGCTTCCCCCAAGAATGTCAGCGCCCGTTTTGGTTTGGCCCGCGTCTATGCTTTAAGCGGACAGGAAAGACAAGCATTGGACGCGCTTAATCAGGCTCAAAAAATGGCTCCTGAAGATAAGGTTGATGTTAAGAAAATTCATGATATTATAAATAGCAAAAAAAATATAAAGATTCCTAAAAAGGAAAGTCATTTAATTGTATGCGTGACGTTTTAACTTTTATTTTAGCCGGCGGGAAAGGCGAACGCCTTGACCCTTTGACCCGCGATCGGGCCAAGCCTGCGGTGCCTTTCGGCGGGATTTACCGCATTGTTGATTTTGCGCTTTCGAATTGCGTCAATTCGGGGTTGCGCCGCATATTTCTTTTGACCCAGTATAAATCATTTTCCCTGCAGAGGCATATTTTAGAAGGCTGGAACATTTATTCCAATCAATTAGGGGAATTCATTGATGTGGTGCCGGCCCAGCAGCGCATTTCCAGCGACTGGTACCGCGGCACGGCGGACGCTATTTACCAGAATTTGAACATGGTCGGGGATTATGATCCCAAACGGGTGCTGGTTTTGGCCGGGGACCATGTGTATAAAATGGATTACCGCAAGTTGATCGAATATCATTTGGATAAGGGTGCGGACATGACGGTCGCTTGCATTGCCATGCCTAAAAATGATTCCATTTATTTTGGGGTGGTGCAGGTGGACAAACATAACATGGTCATCGGTTTTCAGGAGAAACCCGAAATACCCAAGACAATCCCCGGCATCCCCGACGCAATTTTTGGCTCCATGGGGATTTATTTATTTAATGCGGATGTCCTTAAAAAAGAACTGATCGCTGACGCGGCCAAGATGGACTCTGACCATGATTTCGGCAGGAATATCATTCCTCAGATGGTGGCACGGAAACTCAAAGTGTTCGCCTATGATTTTGCCAAGGAGAATACGTCTTCTTATTGGCGCGACATAGGGACCCGTGATTCGTATTATCAGGCGAATATGGACCTGTGCGGGGCCAAACCTAAATTTAATTTGTATGAGAAGGCATGGCCTTTGCGCACGCACCATCATCATTATCCGCCGCTAAGAGTCTACACCACAGGGAAAACTCCGGGCACGATTGTCGATTCTTTGGTCGCCAGCGGTTGTGTCCTGGAAAGCGGCCGGATTGAACACTCGGTTGTTTCCAACAATGTGGTCATTAAAGACGGTGTGTTTATTAAAAATTCCGTGATCATGGATAGGGTGACCATAGGTAGAGGGACCCAGATCCAGGGGGCCATCATTGATAAGGACGTAGATATTCCTGCAGGAACAAAGATTGGTTTTAATCCGGATTTGGACCGCCAGCGTTTTGTGCTGACGACCTCCGGCATTGTCATTGTGGCAAAAAAAACATCGTTATGATATTCTGGCTTGACCTAAGTGATTGATTACAAGCCTAAAATTCGGGGATTTATCTGTACCACGGCCCATCCGGTGGGTTGTGCCGCTCACGTGGCAGAACAGATTGCCTACGTGCAATCACAAGCCCCATTACCGGCGGCCCCAAGAAAGTCTTAGTGATCGGCGCTTCAACCGGCTATGGTTTGGCCTCACGCATTACCGCGGCTTTTGGCTGCGGCGCTGCGACGATGGGGGTGTTTTTTGAAAAGCCGTCTGAGGAACACCGGACGGCAACAGCCGGTTGGTATAACTCTGCGGCCTTTGAATCCCAAGCAAAAAAAGCGAACCTTTATTCCCGCTCGTTTAATGGCGATGCCTTCTCTGATCAAATGCGGCAGGATGTTTGCAAGGCGATCAAAGAGGATTGGGGAGGCGTTGACTGCGTCATTTATTCGCTGGCCTCTCCCCGTAGGGTAGACCCTAAAACCGGTTATATTTATAAATCGGTCATTAAACCCAAGGGCTCTTCGTACAAGAATAAGACCATTGATTTTGAAAATATTCAGGTGGTCCCGATCCTTTTGGAAGCAGCCTCCGAGCAAGATATCGCAGAAACCGTTAAAGTCATGGGAGGGGAAGACTGGCAATTGTGGATCGAGGCTTTGGATGCCGAGAATTTACTGGCGCCTAAAGCAGTCACGGTGGCGTATTCGTATATCGGTCCGGATGTGACAAAGCCGGTTTACCGTAACGGGACCTTGGGCGCGGCCAAAGACCATCTTGAGGCGACGGCCCAACGGCTCGATGGGTTCATGCAGCAAACATGGCGGCCGGGCCTTGGTGTCTGTTAACAAAGCCCTTGTCACCCAGAGTTCTTCGGCTATTCCTTTTATTCCTTTGTATTTTGTCATTTTGATGAAGGTCATGAAACAAAAGGGGCTGAAGGAATATTGTATCCATCAAATGTATCGTCTTTTTGCCGAGCGACTGTACAATGGGCGGCCTCTGTTCCAAATTCCCGTTGACGATCGTGGGCGTGTGCGCATAGATGATTGGGAAATGCGCAGTGACGTCCAGGAAGAAGTCAGGCACCTTTGGGAACAGGTCGATAGCGGGAATCTTCCTAAGGTCGCTGACATTCAGGGTTACAATGATGATTTTTTAAAACTTTTCGGTTTTGGTTTTAATGGTGTTGATTATGAAGCTGATGTCAACCACTGAAGTCCCTATAGTAAGTATTTTTTAAAAATAATTCTTTATTCTTTACGTTCCTTGATATTATTGGTACTATTCAAGAATACTTAATTGCTTATTAAGTGGGTCGTCGTCCCCGACTATTTTACATTAGATCCAGCTAGTTCGAAAGCAGTGTCCGATTTATTCAATGATAATCAGGAGGCATAATGATAGACTATTTGCTTACAGAAGAACAAATCATGATCCGTGATCTGGCCCGCCAGATCACAGATGAAAAAATCCGTCCTGTAGCGGCTGAATATGACCGGTCTGAAAAATTCCCCTGGGATATTATGAAGATCATCGCCCAATCGGACCTTTTTGGGGTCTATATTGAAGAAAAGTACGGCGGGATGGGCGGCGGCATATTGGAGTTATGCCTTGCGACAGAAGAGTTCTCCAAAGGGTGCGCGGGGATTGCGATTTGTTATTCCGCATCAGCGCTGGGGACTTATCCGATCATTTTGGCCGGCAACGACGAACAGAAGAAAAAGTATCTTCCCGCAATAGCTAAAGGAGAAAAGCTGGCCGCATTTGGTCTTACAGAACCTGCCGCGGGTTCGGATGCCAGCGCCCTTCAAACAACGGCTGAAAAAAAGGGCGACCACTATATCCTTAATGGGGTCAAACATTTCATCACTAACGGCGGAGATGCGGATATCTATACGATCATTGCGATGACGGATAAATCCAGAGGGGCCCGGGGGGCCAGTCTTTTTGTTGTTGAAAAAGGCACCCGGGTTTTACTTTTGGTAAAAAGGAAGACAAGATGGGAATCCGCGCCTCTTCCACCAGTGAACTGATTTTTAATAATTGCAAGATCCCTGCAGAAAATCTTATTGGGAAGGAAGGGATGGGATTCATTTCTGCGATGAGGACATTTGATATGTCCCGGCCGGGGATTGGCGCTCAAGCCGTCGGCATTGCCCAGGGCGCGCTGGATGAAGCGCTTAAGTATGCCAAGCAAAGAAAACAATTTGATAAAACCATCGCCAGTTTTCAGGGGATCCAATGGATGCTGGCGGATATGGCGACCGAAGTAGAAGCGGCCAGGGCCTTAGTTTATGCTTCGGCAAGAGAAGTGGACGCCGGAGTGAAGGATGTCGGCGTGCATTCGGCCATGGCTAAAATGTATGCCTCGGATGTGGCGATGAAGGTCACCACGGATGCGGTCCAGATCTTTGGCGGTTATGGGTATATGAAAGAATATCCTGTTGAAAAATATATGCGTGATGCCAAGATCACCCAGATTTATGAAGGGACAAATCAGATCCAGCGTAATATCATTGGCATGGGTTTGATCAGAGAGAGCTCCAAATGAACATCATTGTCTGTGTAAAACAAGTGCCGGATACCTCTGAAGTCAAGATTGATCCGGCCACCAATAACCTTGTCAGAGAAGGTGTCAAGTCCATGATCAATCCTTTTGATATGTATGCCATTGAAGAGGGCTTGCGCCTTAAAGAAAAACTCGGCGGAAAAGTCATAGTTCTCACCATGGGGCCCCCGCAGGCAGAATCAGCTTTAAGAGAAGCCATTTCTTTGGGTTGTGATGAGGCGATCTTAGTCAGTGATCGCGCATTTGCCGGTTCAGACACCCTGGCCACCAGTTATACCCTGTCTAAAGCGATCGAGAAGATCAAAGATTATGATATGATTTTTTGCGGGAAACAGGCCATTGACGGGGACACGGCCCAGGTCGGGCCCGGGATCGCCGGCGACCCTTGATATTCCCCAAATCATTAATGTGCGCAAGATCGAAGATATCAAAGACGGGACCATTACGGCTCGAACGTATGACAGAATATGGATATGAAGTCGTTGAGACAAAGCTTCCTTGTCTTATGACGGTGGTCAAGGAAATCAATACTCCCAGGCTGCCCTCTTTAAAAGGCAAGATGAAAGCTAAAAGTGCGGTCATACAGATCTGGAAAGCGGCGGATATCGGTGCAGAAGAAAACCGTATTGGATTGAAAGGTTCGCCGACCTGGGTGTTGAAGATTTTCACACCCCCGCCCAAACCCAAGGGAAAAATTTTTGAAGGCGAGGGGCAGCATGTCGTTGATCAACTGGTCGATTCTTTAAAGGGGTTACTTCATTGAGCGGGATCACTGTTTATCAAGATAAATGTACGGGTTGTGCGCTTTGTGTCAAGGCCTGTCCTTTTGAGGCCATCACGGTAGTTGACAAGAAAGCCATAATCGATCTGGACAAGTGTACGCTGTGTAGTTCCTGTGTGGAGGCCTGCCGCAAGTTTTGCGCCATTGAAATTGTCCGCACGAGTACCCAAACACCGGATATAGAAAAATACAAAGGGGTCTGGGTCTTTGCAGAGCAGAGAAAAGGTGTTGTCCAATCGGTCACCTACGAATTGCTGGGGAAGGCCAGGGAGCTGGCGGATAAACTGAAGGTGGAGGTAGCCTGCGTTCTTTTGGGACATAATATTAAAGAGAAAGCGCAAGACTTGATTGCTCGCGGGGCGGATAAAGTCTATGTGATGGATAATCCCAAGCTTGAGCATTTGCTGGAGGAACCCTATGCTAGGATCGTGACAAATCTCATTAGAAAGCATAGGCCTGAGATCTTTTTGTGTCCGGCCACCAATATGGGAAGATCCGTGGTATCCAGAGTTGCGGTCCAGTTACGTGTTGGCCTGACGGCGGATTGCACAGGTTTGGACGTTAATATGGATGAACGCTATCTTTTGCAGACGCGGCCGGCCTTCGGCGGTAATATTATGGCCACGATCCTCTCCAAACATCACAGGCCTCAGTTGGCCACGGTCCGTCATAAGGTAATGAAAGAAGCTGCCGTTGACCCCAAAAGAAAAGGCGCCATCGAAGTTGTTGAATTTGACAAGTCTTTTTTTATCTCAAGGGCCAAAGTCTTAAAGGTGGTTGATGAGGTCATATCGACGGTCAATATTGCCGAGGCCAACGTGATCGTCTCGGGCGGGCGGGCCATGGGGGGGGCACAGAATTTCAAAATGCTCGAAGAATTGGCCAAGGTCTTGAATGGGGCGGTGGGTGCGTCACGTGCTGCTGTCGATGAGGGATGGATGCCCTATTCCCACCAGGTCGGCCAGACCGGGAAGACTGTATGTCCCACTATTTACATTGCCTGCGGCATTTCCGGCCAGATCCAGCATTTGGTCGGCATGCAGTCCTCGGACGTTATCATTGCCATTAACAGGGATCCGTCCGCTCCGATTTTTAATGTCGCTAATTACGGCATTGTCGGCGATATTTTCGAAATTATCCCTCTTCTCACCAAGCGTCTTAAAGAAGTCCTCTAATCCCGCAGTAATCTCTTTTTAACCAGGGCAAGTTGTGGAACCAGCAGGGACACATTTTGGGTTAGCATAGGGCACGAGATGAGCGTCTGTTAAGGTCAGAGTAAAGTAACTGTCCGTTGCTGTGCATGTGAATCCAGTCGAACGATTCGGGTTTTGCGTAGCGGTTGTACTGCAGGTATATTGGAAGTTGGGGTCAACGAGGTTCAAAAACAGATTAGTATTGATATCAGACAGAGTATCACAACCGGCGATACAATAGGCGCCATTGCCGCTTGTCCCCGTATAGTAATTATTTTGCGCCCCATAAATGGTTATTAAATTATTCAGGGCAGCCCTGGCCGCACCCTGTTGGGTATAAGCCGTATAATGGGGGACAGTGATGGCGGCCAAAATGCCTATAATAACCAGAGCCGCTGTTATTTCAACTAAAGTAAACCCTTTTCTGTTATTCATATCTCACCCTATTTAAGTATACAATAATTTGGTAGATGTCACCATTTATTTCCCGATGAAAATTATCGAAATTCCTGTGGCTTTTTTCCTCCAATTTTATATAATTATAGCGTTATATAAAAATATTGTGGCAGGTAAAGGCATGGCTGAGAAGAAATCCTCAAAACCCAAAGAGAGAATGATTAAGACTTCTATTGATCTGACCGCCGATCAATACCAGTTTCTCAAAATTAAAGCTCTCGATAGAAAAATGCGGGGGCAAGACCCGTCTTTTGTGACGATTCTCAGGGAATTAATAGAAGCAGATCGTAAAAAATCGATCGTTTTTATGCTCATTGGTTTCCTTTGCATGGCTCATGCCTTGCCGGCGATGGCCTCATACATGCCTTTCAATACCAACGTTAATATGAACATCGGCATCGGGACGAGCACACCACTTGGTGCATTGACGGTGATGAATGGTAATGTGGGGATAGGGACATGGGTGCCGGGATCGGTTTTGAATGTGGTTGGTAATGTGGGGATCGGCTCCGTAGCTCCGGCGGGTTCGTTAGACGTAAGCCCGACAGGCACGATATGTTTTGGCAGTAGTTGTAAAACATCATGGGCGAGTTCTAGTAACTATTGGTCGTTAGCCGGCGGCACCGGCAACGTCGGCATAAGCACCACGAATACTGTAGGTATAGGAACGACTGCAGGGGTTGGGGCGGGATTAGTTGTCATGAATGGTAATGTGGGCATTGGCACCTGGGCGCCGGTGGTGATGTTTCAGGTCAGCAACGGTTCCGATCCTTTTGCGGTTGACAGTAACGGTAATGTAGGCATTGGCACGACTAAGACATCGACTGCTGTTTTGAGCGTCATGGGCGGCAATGTGGGGATAGGGACCTGGGTGCCGGGCTCGGCTTTGAGCGTGATGAACGGCAATGTGGGTATCGGCTCCATAACTCCGGCTGGTTCCCTGGACGTGAGTCCGACAGGCACGATTTGTTTTGGCAGTAGTTGTAAAACATCATGGGCTAGTGTTAGTAACTATTGGTCGTTAGCCGGCGGCACCGGCAACGTCGGGATAAGCACTACGAACACCGTAGGTATAGGAACGACTTCAGGAGTTGGAGCGGGATTGGTTGTGATGAGCGGCAATGTGGGGATAGGGACATGGGTGCCGGCGAATTTGCTGGATGTAGCTGGCGGCAACATCGGTATTGGGACGGCTTTTAGTATTATGGCAGGCGGTTCAGGTAATACTATTTTAACTTTGCGTACAGACACTACAAGTATTTATGCCGGTTATCAAGCTGGAGCTTCAACGACAGGAGGAAGTTTAAATAATACCGCGTATGGAAATCAGGCGCTCTATAGTAACACCACAGGCGTTCAAAACACCGCAAATGGATGGGCGGCGCTCTATTGGAACACCACAGGTAGTTGGAATACCGCAAGTGGAGTGCAGGCACTTTATAATAACACCACAGGTACTGGCAACACCGCATTTGGATATGAAGCTCTCAAAAGTAACACCATGGGCCTCAGCAATGCCGCAAATGGATATTATGCACTTCAAGCTAATACCACAGGTTCTTACAACACCGCAAATGGATTTCAAGCGCTCTATGCTAACACCACAGGAACAGATAACACCGCAGTCGGCTACAACGCAGGAAGCAGCGAAACTTATGACACTTATTTAACACTCGTAGGAGAAAACGCCGCTCCTCTCAATAACTCCGGGGACACAAACGAGGCCTGTTATGGATATAACTGCACAGGTAACGGAAGCAATACGATTACTTTCGGCAACCATAACGTAACTACTACTATTTATCCCTATGGAAATGTTGGAATAGGGACATGGGTACCTGCTGGCGGTTCTTATGGTTTAGTAGTTAAAGGGAATGTTGGCATTGGTACTAATTTTGTCGGCGCAACGGGTGAAGCCGCATTGGCGGTGATGAACGGGAATGTGGGGATCGGCTCCGTAGCCCCGGCGGGTTCCCTGGACGTGAGCCCGACAGGCACAATATGTTTTGGCAGTAGTTGTAAAACATCATGGGTTGGTGCTAATAACTATTGGTCGTTAGCAGGCGGCACGGGTAACGTCGGCATAAGCACCACGAACACCGTAGGTATAGGAACGACTTCAGGAGTTGGGGCAGGTTTGGTGGTCATGAACGGTAATGTGGGGATAGGAACATGGGCGCCGGCGAAGCCATTTAGCGTGACTGGGGATGCGTATCATAACGGGAATATCGGTATCGGCACGACCTTTGTCGGCGGAGGTGGCGGTGAAGGCGCATTGACGGTGATGAACGGCAATGTGGGGATAGGGACATGGGTGACGAATGGCGCGTTAGACATAATGAATGGCAATGTGGGCATCGGGACATGGGTGTCTCTAACAACCACTTTAGCCGTCAATGGCTCTATAGGAGCAACTGGAAATATATTAGAGAACGCTGCCGGTTCAAGTACAGCTGCCCCAAGAACATTCGGATTTGCACCAGCATTTGCCAATGGGCAAGCAGCTCAACTGCAATTTGGGGATAACAACAATGTTATTCAAAATGGGTATGGTGAAAGGATGCAATTATCCGCTTATTGGGGGATAGAAATACATGGAGCTTATGCAGGCGTTACCGGAGGATTTATTGCCGGCACAGCCACAGACCCAGCCCTAACTGTGTTTGGTTCTAATACAGCTACTTCAGACATTCTCGATTTGGATAATAAGGCTGGAACTGTAGTTTATGATGTAGTTACCGGTGCTGGTAATGTCGGCATCGGCACGGCTACTCCGGTAGGTGGTTTAGTTGTGACCAATGGTAATGTGGGCATCGGCACATGGACCACTTCCGGTGGGAGTTTAATCGTGCGGGTTGGCAATGTGGGGATTGGCTCCGTAGCTCCGGCGGGTTCGTTAGACGTAAGCCCGACAGGCACAATATGTTTTGGCAGTAGTTGTAAAACATCATGGGCTAGTGCTAATAACTATTGGTCGTTAGCCGGCGGTACAGGTAACGTCGGGATAAGTACCACGAACACGGTAGGGATAGGGACGACTTCGGGAGTTGGCGCGGGATTGGTTGTCATGAACGGTAATGTGGGCATCGGTACTTGGGTGCCGGCGGTGATGTTTCAGGTCAGCAATGGTTTTGATCCTTTTGCGGTTGACAGTAACGGTAATGTAGGCATTGGTACGATTAAGACATCGACTGCCGCTTTAAGCGTCATGAACGGCAACGTGGGTATCGGCACCTGGGTGCCGCTTGTTCCATTAGAAATTGTCGGGGTTGGGACAACAACAGCTAACGGTGGAGGGTTGATTATAACAAACGGCAATGTCGGTATCGGAGTGACGAGTCCCGCTCAAAATTTGGACATCAGAACCGGAACGTTCATATTTTCTGTCGGTAATGGCAATGGTACATGGCTCAATTATTCCCCTGACGGAAGCGGTGATTTCGGCGTTAGGAGCACAGGTATCATGACATTTCAGCCTGTAATGGGTGGGACTTGGGTCGGGGGCGCCTTGACTATTACTCCCACCGGCAACACGGGTATAGGCTCATATCAGCCGGCAGGTAGGCTTGATGTCGAAGGAACTATTCCAATTATTTTTAATGGTCTTAATCAGGCTGGAGGCAACGTTGGCATCGGCACTACGATTCCGGTAGGCGGTCTTGATGTAGAAAGCACAAATCCAATAATATTAAACGGCAAGGTATCAAGCGTTAATATCACTGGTGGGTCGCTGGCCGCCCCTGCCCCCGCAACCCCTGATACACTCACGCTTGTGGGAGGGGATCCATCGGGCATAAACCCGCGTGGAATTCGCATGTATACCTCTGATGGCAGCGGCAATCCTTACGAACACTTTACAATTACCGCTTCTTCTTGGTATGCACAAGCATATTTTACTAATGCCAGCGTGGGCATCGGGACGAGTGCTTCGGGAAGCACGTTGCAAGTCAGTGGGAATGCGGCCATTGGATATTCTGCCAGTACAGCGGGGCCAAGCAATGGATTAGCTATATCTGGTAGCGTGGGCATCGGCACCTGGGTGCCGAGTTACGAGCTGGATGTTAAGGGCGGGGCGATCCACGTAATAGATACTGCGAATAGCATAACGTCGCCTACCGTAGGAACTTTCATCGGAAGAAGTGATGGAGCTGGAGAAGGAATGAGTCAGTGGGGATTGGTCGCTGGAGATCCCATGATGAAGATTGCCAATGGCAGTTGGCTTGGAGGAGGTACTTCGCTCAATTTTGGCGTAAATACAACAAGTAATCTTGACATTATTGAAAACGCCAGTGCAGGAAGTAGTTTAGAGTTTGGAGTTTATAACGTAGGGGGGAACCCTATTCCGGCAATGTTCGTCAATTCCAACGGCAACGTGGGTATCAGCACCACGAACCCTGGCGTGTTATTGGATGTGGGTAATGCCGGTTCTCAAGCCGGAGTTATCCGTCTTGCCGGCGCAACTTCTGGGACCCTAGCGATAACTGTCCCTGCCACCGTAACCTCATGGACCATGACTTTGCCTGCCGCTCAGAATCCCACAGCCGGATTTCAGTTGACAGTAGCTGCCGCCAACAGCGGAGTCACTTCTTGGGCGGCCCCAGGTTCTTTGCGGAAATGGAAAAATATTATTGGTCTTGCCAATTCTTCCGATGCGCTTGACAAAATACTTCATACCCAGGTCTACCGCTTCCGTTATAAACCCGGCATGGGGACGGGAGATAGTAAAACAGAATATGTGGGTGTCATGGCTGAGGATGCTCCATGGGCGATGCATTATGACGGCAACATTGTTAATCCGGTCAATACCCTGGGTTATATGATCCTCGGCATGCAATCGTTGAATAATAAAATCAATAGTGTCAAGACGCTTGAGGCACAAGTTGAGGGTTTGCGAGTAGAAATCGCAACGATGAAGGAAGAAATAGCTGATCTCAAATCCCGTATAGGGAATTGAGAGAAATTAATGTAGGTAAAGGTATGGCACAGAAGAAACCCGAAGAGAGAATGATTAAGACTTCTATTGATCTGACCGCCGATCAATACCAGTTTCTTAAAATTAAAGCTCTCGATAGAAAAATGCGTGGGCAAGACCCGTCTTTTGTGACGATTCTCAGGGAATTAATAGAAGCAGACCGTAAGAAATCGATTGTTTTTATGCTCATTGGTTTCCTTTGCATGGCTTGTTCCTTACCGGCGATGGCCTCATATATGCCTTTCAATACCAACGTTAATATGAACATCGGCATCGGGACGAGCACGCCACTTGGCGCATTGACGGTGATGAATGGTAATGTAGGCATCGGCACCTGGGTGCCGGGCTCGGCGTTGAATGTGGTTGGTAATGTGGGGATCGGCTCCGTAGCTCCGGCGGGTTCGTTAGACGTAAGCCCGACAGGCACGATATGTTTTGGCAGTAGTTGTAAAACATCATGGGCGAGTTCTAGTAACTATTGGTCGTTAGCCGGCGGCACAGGCAACGTCGGGATAAGCACCACGAACACCGTAGGTATAGGGACGACTTCGGGAGTTGGAGCAGGGTTAGTTGTTATGAACGGCAATGTGGGGATAGGGACATGGGCGCCGGCGAAACCATTGAGCGTGACGGGGGATGAATATAATAATGGGAATATCGGTATCGGCACGACCTTTGTCGGCGGAGGTGGCGGTGAAGGCGCATTGACGGTGATGAACGGTAACGTGGGGATTGGCACGTGGATACCGGTGGATACTATGGACTTAGTCTCCCCGGCGGGTGCAGGTGTACTATTTGAGGACACTAGTCTAACTATTCCAAATTATTCTTCAGCTGGTTTTGGCGCTTCAGCAAATAATTTAACAACTCATGCATACGGTTTAATTGATAATGATAGTGCTGGATGGGGAGGTTTATTGATTTACGGATTTAGTACAAACGCTTCCAATAATAATAGTGATCAACCATTAGCTCTAGGTGGAGTTTTTGGAAACACCAATACAAATGGTTTGGCAGCAATTATATTCCAGGGATTTAAAACTAATGGCGGTACTGGTGTTACTAATCTTGCCAATTCGGACATTATGGCACAATTTTCTAATGGCTATGGCACACCATTAATGACAATTCTTGGCAGTGGTAATGTAGGCATCGGCTCCATAACTCCTGCGGGTTCGTTAGACGTAAGCCCGACAGGCACAATATGTTTTGGCAGTAGTTGTAAAACATCATGGGCTAGTGCTAATAACTATTGGTCGTTAGCCGGCGGCACGGGCAACGTCGGCATAAGCACCACGAACACCGTAGGTATAGGGACGACTTCGGGAGTTGGAGCAGGATTAGTTGTTATGAACGGCAATGTGGGGATAGGGACATGGGCGCCGGTCAAACCGTTAAGCGTCATGGGGGACACATATTATAATGGTAATGTAGGGATAGGGACCAAGGCGACTAATCAAGGAGCATTGGTGGTGACCAATGGTAATGTAGGGATAGGCACATGGGTGCCGGCGAATTTGCTGGATGTGGTTAGCGGCAACATTGGCATTGGTACGGCTTTTGGTATTATGGCAGGCACTTCAGGCACTACTATTTTAACTTTGCATGCAGACACGACAAGTATTTATGCCGGTTATCAAGCTGGAGTTTTAACGGCAGCAGGAAATTTGAATAACACTGCGTATGGATATAATGCGCTCTATAATAACACCACAGGCTCTAACAACGCTGCAAATGGAAGTTGGGCGCTCTATTCTAACACCACAGGCTCTAACAACACCGCAAATGGAGAAGGGGCGCTCTCTACTAATACCACAGGATCTTCCAACACCGCAAATGGATATAATGCGCTCCGGTTTAATACCACAGGCACTAGCAACACCGCAAATGGATATTATGCGCTCGGTAATAACACCACAGGCTCTAACAACACCGCTCTTGGATATCAAGCAGGTAATAACAATAGCACAGGCTCAGGGGATATTTTTATCGGCGCCAATGCTGGCTATAATGAGACCGCTTCAAACTCTTTTTATGTGAATAATGTTCCGGAAGGGAGTCTTGCAAACGATCATACATATTCATTGTTATATGGTACATTCTCGGGTTCAGCTGGCTCTCTCACGGGGCAACAGCTGACCATAAATGGGAACGTCGGCATCAGCTCCGTAGCTCCGGCTGGTTCCTTAGACGTAAGCCCGACAGGCACGATTTGTTTTGGCAGTAGTTGTAAAACATCATGGGTTGAGGCTAATAACTATTGGTCGTTAGCCGGCGGCATGGGCAACGTCGGGATAAATACGACGAACACCGTAGGGATAGGAACAACATCAGGGGTTGGGGCAGGATTGGTGGTCATGAACGGGAATGTGGGGATAGGGACGTGGGCGCCGACGGTGATGTTTCAGGTCAGCAATGGTAGCTGATCCTTTTGCGGTTGACAGTAACGGTAATGTAGGCATTGGCACGACTAAGACATCGACTGCTGCTTTGAGCGTCATGGGCGGCAATGTGGGGATAGGGACATGGGTGCCGGCAAAGCCGTTTAGCACGATTGGGGATGCGTACCATAGTGGAAATCTCGGCATCGGTACAACCTTTGTCGGTGGAGCCGGTGAAGCAGCTTTAGTGGTGATGAACGGCAATGTGGGGATTGGGACGTGGGTGACTGGGGGGGCACAATGGGCCTTTGGAGCAGTTAACTCAGTAATTACAGCCAACACAGGTTTAACTTTTCAAGAAACGGGAGATACATATGGGACAGTAGCATTAAATATGCAAAATAGAAATGGCGTTAATGGTGCCATGTTTCAGCAATTGGGGAGCGTGGATCTAGTAGATTTTGTATTTAAAGGTTTAACCAATCAAAGGAACATACGGTATGAAAATCGTCCTGGTCAGGGCGCCTATCAGATGGCCCAACCTGAATTTGAAATCGGAACGGCGGCTGCGCCTACAATGGATGTTTCCGATATTGGTGTTGCTGTAAGATTAGGCAACGTGGGCATAGGCACGACGACTCCACAGGCCGGTCTGGTTGTGACTAACGGTAATGTAGGCATCGGCACATGGATCACTCCCGGAGGGAGTTTAATCGTGCAGGTTGGTAATGTGGGGATTGGATCGATCACGCCGGGGTCAAAGCTTGACGTGTTTGGAAGCGCGAGGGTGCTTAACGGCGGAAGTCTTACTGTTGCAGGGCTTGTTTCTTGCGCTGGCGTTCAGACAAGCGCGGCCGGTTTGATGAGCTGCACCTCTGATGTGCGGCTCAAGGACATTCACGGCAGTTTTGACCAAGGCTTATCCGCAATATCTAAAATCAATCCTCAGACTTATTCGTGGAAAAAAGATTCCTATCTTTATGACGGGGGAGTGCGTTATTCCGGGTTTATTGCTCAGGACGTTGAGAAGGCGCTTCCCGAAGCGGTCAATATCGGCGGGGAAGGCTACAAACAAGTCAGCACAACGCCCATTCTCGCCGCAGCTGTTAATGCCATTAAGGAGTTGGACAAGAAATTTGAAGACATGCAAAAAAGAAATGATGAAGAAGCCAGGGAGATCAATGTCCTTCAAAAGCAGGTGGAAGAGTTAGAAAAGAAATTGAATGGCGGTTTAATGGTGACGTCTACAATTAAGTAATTGTCTTGACGGCTTAGTTGGCGTGGTATATATTTAATAAGGATAATATTTCACATTGATAAATAAATGAGGGGCTATGGGGCAATTAAGATTGGATGAGTTTGGCAGCCGCATGGTTGAACTTGTCCCCAAATTAAAGGTTGAGCTTGCCTGCTATGAGAACCATTCTTTAATCCGCAGAGGGATTACCACCACCCAGCTCTTGGTTTTGGAATGTTTGTCCGCGTGCGGCCCTTGCAAGATGAATACCTTGGTGGGCGCCCTCAAGGTCAAATTTTCCGCCGTAACTACCATTATTGATAGATTGGTCAAGACAGGGTTTGTCATACGCCAACGTGGCAGGGAAGACAGGCGTACGGTTTTCGTGGCGTTAAGTGCCAAGGGCAAGAAAATTCTGCTGGAGGACAACCAGCGGCGGCGAAAAGCGTTTATGCAGGTTTTCAGCCGGGTCAGCGCCAAAGAAAGGGAAGATTATTTAAGGATCCTGGAGAAAATTGTGGAAAGTTTTTCTTATGAAAATAGGGGGGCATAGGGGACTATGAATATTCTTCGATTCTCTTTATTCTTATTGACGATAGCGGTTACTTTATGCTTTCAGGGATGCCAGAACAAACCGGTGGCGCCCCCTGCTATGGTGGCTAATGTGGAAGTTGCCGGTGTCGTTCAGAAAGACGTTCCTGTTTATAGAGAATGGGTCACGACCTTAGACGGGTATGTCAACGCGCATATTCAGCCGCAGGTTTCAGGTTATCTGGTGGGGCAGATATATAAGGAAGGCTCTCTTGTCCATAAGAATGATGTGCTTTTTGAGATTGATCCCCGTCCGTTTCAGGTAGCTCTGGAAAGAGCCCGGGGAGCGCTGGCCCAAGCTCAGGCCCAATTAGGCAAGACGACACTGGATGTCAAGCGCGATACACCGCTGGCCGCAGAAAAAGCCATTGCCCAAAGCCAGTTGGACGACGATATCCAGGCAGAGTTGTCGGCTAGGGCCGCGGTCGAATCCGCCCAGGCCGATGTCGCCCAGGCCCAATTAAATTTAGACTTTACCAAGGTCAAGTCCCTCGTCGACGGGATTGCGGGGATTGCCAAAGGGCAGATCGGGGATTTGGTCGGGCCCACGACACAGTTGACTACCGTTTCGCAAGTGGACCCTATCAAAGCTTATGTGTCTATGAGTGAGCAGGAATATTTCAGTTTCACTAAAAAAATTGATGCGGCCGCATCGGGGGATCAAGAGCCTCCTCAGGAAGATTCTCAGCTGACTTTGATTTTGGGCAATGGAGAAACTTATCCGGAAAAAGGGGCCTTTATTTTTGCGGACCGTCAGATAGACACCGGCACCGGGACCATTCTTGTTGCGGTATCGTTCCCTAATCCGGGCAATATTTTGCGCCCCGGACAGTTTGGGCGCGTGCGCGCGGTGATGAGTGTGAGAGAAATGCACGATTCTGGTGCCTCAACGCGCAGTCATGGAGCTTCAGGGGAGTTATCAGGTTGCGGTTGTCGGTAGCGATAATAAGGTTGCGATACGTACGGTCAAAGTCGGTGAGACTGTGGATTCGATGTGGATCATCAATGAGGGCCTCCAACCCGACGAGCGCGTAGTTGTCGAAGGCGTACAGAATGTCAAAGACGGAGCGGTAGTTAATGTGACTACTGGTGTCATTGCGAGCGAAGCGAAGCAATCCCGTTTTTAAGAGATTGCTTCGTCGCTTCGCTCCTCGCAATGACACTGAAGAATGCTTGTCAATGACCACTAAAAGGTAATTACAATTATGTCAAAATTCTTTATTAACCGCCCTATCGTGGCGATGGTCATCGCCATTTTGACTGTTATCGCCGGTCTTGTGGCGATACAGGGGTTGCCTCTGGCCCAATTCCCTCAGATTGTCCCGCCGCAGATTTTTGTCAGCACAGCATATACGGGGGCCGACGCAATCACCATCGAGCAGTCGGTAGCAACACCCATAGAGCAATCCATGAATGGTGTTGAGAACATGCTTTACATGCAGTCGACCAACGCCAATGACGGCACCTTCCAAGAAGCCATTACTTTTAGCGTAGACAGTGATTCTAACATCGACCAGGTCAACGTGCAAAATCGCCTGGCACAGGCACAGCCTAATTTACCTCCGGATGTTAATCAATATGGGTTGGCATTTCGTAAGTCAACAGGCTTCCCGATGATGATCGTCTCCTTGTTTTCACCTCACAAGACGTATAAATCTCTTTTTCTGGCTAACTATGCGAATATTAATATTAATGATGTGCTTTATCGTGTTCCGGGTGTCGGCGAAGTCAGGATTTTTGGCGCAGGGGATTATACGATGCGCATTTGGGTCAAGCCGCAAATGCTGGCGAAGCTGGGTCTAATCGTTGCCGATATCGTTAACGCCGTCGGAGAGCAGAATACCGTCAATCCTGCCGGCCAGGTGGGATCTGAACCGGCCCCCAAGGGTAAAGAAAAAACTTATACTGTCAGGGCCCAGGGGCGGCTGGTTACTCCTGAGGAATTTGGGCAAATTGTGATACGCTCCAATCCGGACGGTTCATTTGTACGCCTGAAAGATGTGGCCCGCATTGAGTTGGGCGCTTTGAACTATCAAGTCATTGGGAGATTTAACGGCCAGCCCAGCTGTAATATTGCTGTTTTTCAAACCCCAGGTTCTAACGCTATACAGGTCGCCGAAGGGATCAAAAAGGCATTGGCAAAGCTCAAAGATCGTTTCCCGGCTGACCTTGACTATACAGTGGCGTTGGACACTACCTTGCCGGTGACTGAAGGGATCCGGGAGATTTTAATAACGCTCTGATCGCGATGCTCCTGGTCACCTTGGTCGTTTTTCTTTTCCTGCAAAATTGGCGGGCCACACTTATTCCTATGATCGCTGTCCCTGTTTCTTTGATCGGCACTTTTGCTTTTTTCCCGTTTTTACATTTCTCCATCAATACGCTATCGCTGTTCGGTCTTGTGTTGGCCATCGGCCTTGTAGTCGACGATGCTATCGTGGTGGTGGAGGCCATTGAGCGTCATATAGGGGAAGGGATGACGCCAAGGGATGCGGCGTTTAAGGCCATGGAGGAAGTTTCCGGTCCCGTCATAGGCATAGCACTGGTGCTTTCTTCCGTATTTATTCCCGTTGCGTTAATGAGCGGGATCCAGGGGAGTTTAAACAAGCAGTTTGCCTTGACCGTGGCCATTTCGGTCCTTATTTCAGCGTTTAATGCCCTGAGCCTTTCACCGGCGCTTGGCCTCAATTTTGTTACGGCCTCGTCATGCGGCATCCCATAGCTTTTTAGCCAATTTTTTTGATCGTTTCAATCAATGGTTTAAAAAAGTAACACAAAAGTATGGTCAATGGAGCCTTGTCGTTATCCGCAAGGCCCTGATAGGCATGATTCTTCTTGGCGCGGCTTCGCGGTTTTAGACATGGAGCGATGGGGTGGAAGATCCCGACAGGGTTTCTGCCTAATGAAGATTATGGTTTCTGTTTTCTCAATCTGCAGCTGCCTACTGCTTCTTCGCTGGAGAGGACGGACAAGGTGGCTCATAAAATTGAAGGGATCCTGGCGACCACTCCGGGGATCCAATATTATACGAGTATTTCCGGATTTAGTTTGTTGACCCGTGTTTCAGCCAGCTACAATGGGTTCTTTTTTGTGACACTCTCTCCGTGGGATGAACGCACATCACGACAATTACAAATTCAATCGGTCATTAACAATATCAATAGAAGATTGGCGACCGAAGTGCCCGAGGCCAGAGCTTTTGCCGGATTGCCGCCGGCTATTCCGGGACTCGGGACTTCCGGCGGTTTTTCGTTTTGGCTGCAGGACAAAAGCGGCGGGTCGATTGAATTTCTTGACCAGAATGTCAAGAAATTCTTAGCGGCTTGTAAAAAACGGCCGGAGCTTGCAGGGGTTATTTCAGGATTTTCTGCGACCGTTCCTCAACTGTACGCTGATGTCGACCGCGATAAAGTATTGAAACAAGGGGTGGATATAGGCAGCGTTTATCAGACGCTGCAGGCTTTTCTGGGGGGGTTGTATGTCAATCAATTCAACCGTTTTGGCCGGCAATGGAAGGTTTTGGTACAGGCAGAAGGCGAAGACAGGATGCGTTCCGAGAGTATCAACCAGTTTTATGTGCGCAATAGTAATCAAGACATGGTTCCGCTTTCGAGCATAGTCACCATTAAAAAAATCTTCGGCACCGAGTACACCAACCGTTTTAACCTTTACCGCGCGGCCCAGATTCTGGGGTCCGCAGCGCCGGGCTATAGCTCGGGTCAAGCGCTGGCGGCACTTGAAGAGGTGGCCCGTGAGACCTTGCCGCTTAATATGGGGTATGATTATAGTGACCTTTCCTTTCAGGAGAAAACAGTGGCGGGAACTGCAGGTCCTATTTTCGCGTTGTCGATCGTTGTAGTATTTTTGATCCTCGCCGCTCTTTACGAAAGTTGGTCGTTACCATTTTCAGTTTTGCTTTCCGTGCCCATCGCAATCTGTGGCGCTTTTGCGGGGCTTTTCATGCGCCATTTTGATCTTAATGTTTATTCCCAGATCGGTTTGATCATGCTCATAGGTCTGTCCGCCAAGAACGCCATTCTGATCGTGGAGTTTGCCAAAATGGAACATGAAAAAGGCCGCGATACTATAGATGCGGCGCTGGAGGGAGCGAGGCTTCGTTTTCGTCCGATCCTGATGACTTCTTTTGCTTTTATCTTGGGCTGTCTGCCGCTGTGGTTTGCCAAAGGCTCCGGCTCCGTCGCGCGCCAGGTGCTGGGAACAGTGGTCATTGCCGGCATGTTGACAGCAACGATGATAGCGATTTTTATCATTCCCGCTTTGTTTGTCATTACAGAGCGGTTTGCAAAGAAGAAAAAGCCAGTGGAGCATATAAAATGAACAGAGGTATAACAGCAGTGTCATTGCGAGCCCGATGGGCGAAGCAATCTCTTGTTTTATTATGCGCCTTATTGGCCGGTTGCGCGATTGGCCCTAATTATAAGAAACCTAGCGTTGATGTCCCGGGAGCCTATCGGGGGATATCTCCTGATTCATCAATAGGCAGTGCTTCTATCGGTGAGCAGAAATGGGGGGAAGTTTTTCAAGACAGCAAACTGCAGGAGTTGATCCATACGGCCTTGCAGCAAAATTATGACGTGCGTATCGCGGCAGACCGCATTCTCGAAGCACAAGCACAGTTGACGATAACGAGTAGTTATGAACTGCCGACTATCACTGCAGGGACTGGGATCATCGGAGAGCGGATTGAAAGGATGCCTTCATCCAATCCGTATGAGCTGGGCGCCTATTCGTTTACTGGAACGGTGACATGGGACCTTGATTTTTGGGGAAAATATCGCCGGATGATTGAAGTTTCCAGGGCCAATCTGTTGGCGAGCCACTGGGCCCGTCAGGCGGTGATTACTTCCTTGATTGCGGACGTGAGTAGCGCGTATTTCCAACTGCGTGAATTAGACATGGAGTTAGAAATTTCCAAACGCACGTTGGCCTCCCAGCAGGATTCCTTAGGGCTTATCAAGCATTTGGCTGACCATGGTTCTGCGTCGATGTTAGATGTACGCCAAGCCGAGCAATTAGTGTACACCGCAGCCAAAAGTGTGCCTGACCTGGAACGCAGGATCGAGCAACAGGAAAATTTAATCAGTATTCTTTTGGGGAATAACCCGGGTAGTGTTGAACGCGGACGGGTCTTGACCCAACAGCCGCATGCACCGGTGGTTCCTGCCGGACTTCCTTCCTCTTTGCTGGAACGCAGGCCGGATATTCAGCAAGCCGAGCAGCAATTGGTTGCGTATAACGCGCAGATTGGCGTGGCCCAGGGGGCGTATTTCCCGGATATCAGCTTGACCGCAACCGGCGGGTATCAAAGTGCCGCGCTAAGCAAACTTTTTAGCGGACCCAGCGGACTTTGGGACATTGTCGGCACCCTGACACAGCCGATCTTTACCGCCGGACGGATCCGGGCCGGGGTCAAATTCGCTAAGGCCCAACAGCAGGAAGCCTTGCATTTTTACCGTAAGACGATACAACAGGCATTTAGGGAAGTCTCCGACGCGCTGGTGGCCTACCGCAAAAATCAGGAATTTAGGACGCAACAGGAAATGTTGACTCAATCGGCCAAGGACGCGGCGCGATTGTCTGAATTGCGCTATAAGGGCGGGACATCCAGTTATCTGGAAGTGCTGGATAGTAATACGAGATATTATTCTGCCCAACTTGAATTGGCCCAAGCCCAGCGCAATGAGCTACAGGCGTTGGTTGTTTTATATAAAGCGCTGGGTGGAGGTTGGGAAAAATAGTGGAACTTTTTGACCCCGTTGATTGTCTAAATAGGTGAAAGGGGGTTAACCAAAAATGAACTGCCGAAAAATTCAAGAGATCATCCTCACGGATTATATGGACGGCCAATTAGACGACAAGCATAAGTGCGCCATTGAAGAGCATTTGGCGCATTGTCAGCATTGTAAAGAGTTTGCCAGTATTGCCCAAGAAAGGGTTGTTAAGCCTTTTATTAATGTGGAAAAGCAAGAGGTCCCGGTCGTTATTTGGGACCAGGTTAGAGCAGAGATTAGGGCCCGGCAAGAGGCAAAAACAAACTTAATAGCGGAAATTTGCCAACGGTTGAGTTCTATTAGGGAATTGGTAGCTGTTCCCATTTTCCCTAGACCGGTATTTGCTCTGGCATCCGTTGTCACTTTAATTCTTATGATTGGCATACTGCCTCAATTTATGATGAACAATCCAGCGGTTAAGATTGATGAAGTGGGACAAGTCGAATATTTGAGTTTGCTGACAGATGTTTCAGGAGGTGTCTCTGGCAGTGAGAGTGCAGATTTGGGGACACCTATTGAGAAATATTTTTTGTAGTATAGCCCCGCCTGGGCTGTAGGCCCGAGCGGCGGGGTTCAAAAGGAGAGGGCATATGAGAACAAAAGCTAAATTAACGGGGTTAATGGTAGCGGCCATGGTTTTATCTTCGTCAATCGTTTACGCGGATAATGGCGGTAATTTTGCGGCTGGAACTGATTCTTTCAAGGGATGGCAGGAATGTCATCATGGGAAGCATCATTTGATGGCCCGAGTCCTTAACTTGACTGAAGACCAGCAAAAGCAGCTAAAAGCGATTAAGCAAAAACAGCGGGACACGATGAAAAGTACTTTTGAGGCCATCAAGACAAACAGGGAAGCCTTTAATGAAGAAATCGTGAAGGCCACCCCGGACATGAATAAGATCAATGATCTTCAGAATCAATTGAAAACTATTCAAGCACAGATGGCGGATAATCAATTAAATTCCGTTCTGGAAATGAAGAAAATTATGACGCCTGAGCAATTTGCAGGTTTCATGGCCTTGAAAAAAGAAAGAAAATTAATGAAACAAGAGCACAAGAAATTCGGCCCCCCATGCGCTTGGGGTAAACATGGAGAAGAGCATAAAGATTGGGGCAACAAAGGGGATAAGGGACATCCTCCTGAATTTGGAGAGTAATCAATTTTAATAGTTTAAGTGCCCATCGCTATTCCTCCCCCTGAATGGGGGAGGTTAGGTGGGGGTGATAACAAAGGAGAAAGGCGTATGTTAAACAAACTCAGTGTAACGAAATTATCTATCGGACTTTTTGTATTGGCTTTATTTGCCGCCCCCCGATTATCCTACGCGGATTGGGGCATAGGCGTTAGTGTCGGCGGTCCGGGGTATCATCACGATGATGATCGTCGTTTTTACCGTTATCATGATCATCCTCATTATGGTCTGCACATGCACTATCTGCCCGACGGGTGCTTTACGGTTTGGGTAGGGGGGATGAGGTACTATTATTATGATGGGGTGTACTACCGCTATGCAGGCTACGGAGATTATGTGATCGTGCCTCCTCCTGCAGGAGCTGTGGTGACTGCCATTCCGTCTGATTTTCAACCGGTTGTTATCAATGGCATGACCTATTATTTCAATGACGGGATCTATTATGTGTACACCCGTCATGGTTATCGGGTGGTGGAGCAGCCTGTTGTGATGCCCCAGCCTGTGGTGATGGAACAGCCTGTTGTGATGGCACAGCCGGCGGTAACAGTGGTGGCTCCGCCAGCCCCACCGGCACCAGCTCCTGTTATGCAGGATACGTTTACGGTTAACGTCCCTAATAATAGTGGCGGGTATATGCCTGTGGTCATTAGGAGATCAGGCAATGGTTTTGTGGGACCACAAGGCGAGTTCTATTCTGAATTTCCTAAAGTTTCGCAACTTAAAGTGATGTATGGAAAATAAATAAAAATCGTCATATTGATTATAAAGAAGAGGCATATAATATGAAGGTGAAAATAATGGTCGGTGTATGCGTAGCGTTACTTTTTGTAACGATGCCTGTTTATGCACAGGGACAGGGGTCTAAAACAACGGCGGATGTGGTCGCGAAGCTGCGATCTCAATTAAATTTGACCCCGGACCAAGTGACGGCCATTACACCGATCATTGAGAAATATATCTCCAAACGCCAGGAACTTCGGCAAAGCCTGAAGGATGGGACCCTGGATAAGGGGGACATGCATGGACAGTTGGAACAGTTGAGAGAAGATGAGAATCAAGAGTTGTCTCAAATTCTCAGCCAAGATCAAATGAGTCAATGGAGCAATATGCAAAACCATGCGCGGCATAGATATGCAACGGGTGGGGCAGAGAGTGCTTCTAGTACTGGAGAATAAAGGGAGGATTAATGGCGGTTGAAAAAAGTTCTTTGCCCAAGGTCCGTCGGCCTTCTCGGTGGAAATGGTTTGTGGTGATAGTTTTAGTGGTGGGCCTTGGGGCCTACTTTTTTTGGCATAAGCATCAAGCCTCTAGCAACCCCTCTTTAAGTGCCGGAAGCAGCTCTGTCAAGGGTGGGCGGGGGCCCAGCGATTCGCCTATTGTGACAGCGACGGCAAAAAAAGGCGATATTGACATTTATATCAATGCTTTGGGATCTGTGACGGCCCTTAATACGGTCACGGTCAAGTACCTGGTGGGCGGGCAGTTGATGCAAGTGTTATTCAAGGAAGGCCAAATTGTCAAGCAGGGCGATCTGTTGGCCCTCATTGATACCCGGCCATTTGAGATTCAGTTGTCCCAAGCCCAGGGGCAATTAGCCAAGGATAAGTCCTTGCTCACTGATGCCAAGTTAGATTTGGCGCGCTATCAGGCCTTGTGGTCCCAAGACTCCATACCCAAACAACAATTGGATACCCAGGATGCTTTGGTCCACCAGTATGAAGGGACAGTGAAGGTTGATGAGGCCCAAGTCAACAATGCCAAATTGCAGCTGACTTATGCGCATGTCACGGCCCCCATCAGCGGGCAAATCGGGTTACGCCTGGAGGATGCCGGTAATATTGTTTCGCCTAGTGATACCACCGGATTGGCCGTGATCACCAAGCTGCAGCCGATCACAGTCGTATTTGCTATTCCCGAGGACAATCTTCCGCAAGTACTTAGTAAATATCAAGCCGGAGAAAAATTGACGGCAGAGGCTTATGATCGTGAGGAAACTAAAAAGATAGCGATGGGCTATTTACTTGCTGTTGACAGCCAGATCGATCCCACCACAGGTACAGTTAAGCTCAAAGCGATTTTTGAAAACACAGATAATGCCTTGTTTCCCAACCAGTTCGTTAATATTCATCTGCTTGTAGATGTCGACCAAGGGGCTGTGATTATTCCGGTCGCCGCGATCCAGCAAGGGCCTCAAGGAAATTTTGTTTTCGTGGTCAAAGATGATAAGACGGTGACTGTGCGCCCGGTCACGCTGGGGGCAACCCAGACAGATAACGTGGCCATTAAGGATGGATTGTCAGAGGATGAGGTGGTTGTGGTCGAAGGAGCTGACAAATTAAAAGAAGGCAGCAAGGTCACCTTGTCCGCAGCTTATCAACATAAAAAATCTCCCTCAGGCCCATCATCTGGTGGAGATGGCGCATGAATCCTTCCCGCATATTTATTATGCGGCCGGTGGCGACTGTCTTATTGATGGTGGCCATCCTTCTGGCCGGCGGTGTCGCTTATTTTCAACTTCCCATCTCCGCTTTACCGCAGGTTGATTACCCGGTCATTCAAGTCGTTACTTTTTATCCCGGGGCCTCTCCTGATGTTATGTCCACAGCCATTACCGCCCCCCTGGAACGTCAATTCGGGCAGATGCCCGGTCTTAAGCAGATGCGCTCGACCAGTTCCGGCGGTAGTTCAGTCATCACACTTCAATTCAGTTTAGACTTGAGCATTGATATCGCCGAACAGGAAGTCCAGGCGGCCCTTAATGCGGGGGCTAATTTATTGCCGGCAGATCTGCCCAATCCTCCGGTTTACAGCAAGGTCAACCCCGCCGACGCGCCGATTTTGACCTTGGCCTTGACTTCAAAAACTCTGCCTCTGCCTCAGATTGAAGATTTGGCCGACACTCGTCTCGCCCAGAAAATTTCTCAACTATCAGGTGTAGGCCTTGTCAGTATCAGCGGCGGTCAGAGACCTGCCGTCAGGATTCAAGCCAACCCCACGTCATTGGCTTCTTATGGTTTGACTTTGGAAGATTTGCGCACAGCGATCTCTTCTGCCAATGTCAATCAAGCCAAGGGAAGTTTTGACGGCTCAAGGCAGTCCTCCATCATCAACGCCAATGATCAACTGAAATCCAGCCAAGACTACCGGTCTCTCATTGTCGCCTATCAAAAGGGCGCACCGGTATTATTGTCTGATGTGGCCCAAGTCATTGATGACGCTGAGAATGTCAAGCAGGCGGCATGGATGAGTACTTCTCCTGCGGTCATTATTAACATCCAACGGCAGCCCGGCTTTAACGTGATCCAGGTTGTTGACGGCATCAAGAAGATGCTGCCGCAGTTGGAAAGTTCCCTGCCGGCTTCTGTACAGGTTTCCATATTAACCGACAGAACGACCACTATCCGCTCCTCGGTCAAGGATGTGCAGTTTGAACTGATGTTGGCGGTGGCGTTGGTCGTTATGGTCATGTTCCTGTTTTTGCGTACCTTGGCGGCGACGATCATTCCCAGCATTGCGGTCCCGGTATCGCTCGTCGGTACTTTTGGGGCCATGTATCTGTTGGGCTTCAGCCTGAACAATTTGTCTTTAATGGCTTTGACCATCGCGACGGGTTTTGTGGTGGATGACGCGATTGTCATGATTGAAAATATTGCCAGATATATAGAAGCCGGAGAAGAGCCCCTGCAAGCCGCGCTCAAAGGTTCGGGGCAGGTGGCTTTTACCATCCTTTCTTTGAGTATTTCCCTGATCGCGGTACTGATCCCTCTGCTTTTTATGGGGGATGTGGTGGGTAGGCTCTTTCGCGAGTTCGCCGTGACCCTGGGCGTAACCATTGTCATTTCAGCGATCGTATCGTTGACGTTAACGCCGATGATGTGTGCCAAATTACTTAAACATATACCGCCGGGCAAACAAGGAAAGTTTTACCATACTTCTGAAGAAATGTTTAACAAGGTTATTAAGCAATACGGCCAATCCCTGCAATGGGTGTTGCGGCATCAGAAATGGACCTTAACTGTCGCTTTAGCAACGCTTGTTTTAACGGTGGGACTGTACATTTTTGCGCCCAAAGGGTTTTTCCCCATCCAGGACACCGGTATTATCCAGGGTATTTCCGAAGCGTCTCAATCGGTTTCTTTCCCGGCGATGGCACGGCGTCAGCAGCAATTGGCCACGGTTATCCTCAAAGACCCGGCGGTTGAAAGTCTTTCCACGTTTATCGGCGTGGATGGCACTAATACCACTCTTAACAGCGGCAGGATTTTGATCAACCTCAAGCCTATTGAAGAACGCAAAATTTCTGCCAGTGAGATTATCCGCCGTTTGCAGAAGAAATTGGCGGATGTTCGTGGGGTCAAACTCTACATGCAGCCGGTACAGGATTTGACCGTTGATGATACGGTCAGCCGCACTCAATATCAGTATACCCTGGAAGACCCTAATGCCGATGAGCTGAATACCTGGGCGCCTAAGGTGGTTGCGGCTTTAAGTCGCTTGCCGCAGTTAGTTGACGTTGGCAGCGATCAGCAGGACAAAGCTTTGCAGGCATCCATTACCATTGACCGCGCCACCGCCTCCCGGATGGGAGTAACTCCGTCGGTCATTGATAATACCCTTTATAGCGCTTATGGCCAGCGGATCGTGTCAACGATATTCACTCAGCTTAACCAGTACCGGGTTATCCTCGAGGTAAAACCTGATTTCAAAAATGATCCTGATAAGTTACATAATCTTTATGTGCGAGGCAGCAATAGCGCACAGGTGCCGTTGGATGTGCTGACCAAATTTAAGGAAACGACAGGGCCTCTGATTATCAGCCATCTGGGGCAATTCCCGGCGGTGACATTATCATTTAATTTGGCGCCGGGGGCGTCCTTGGGGGATGCGGTCAAGGCCATTGAGTCGACTACGCGTTCGATAGGATTGCCCGACAGTATTAACGGCGAGTTTCAGGGTACGGCCCAGGCTTTCCAATCGTCTTTGAGCAATGAGCCCCTTTTGATTCTGGCGGCTTTGATTACGGTGTATATCGTGCTGGGGGTTTTGTATGAAAGCTATATTCATCCCATCACTATTTTATCGACGCTGCCGTCGGCAGGTGTGGGGGCCATTTTGTCGCTTTTGATTTTCCGTACGGATTTAAGCGTGATCGCGCTCATCGGTATCATCCTTTTAATCGGCATCGTCAAGAAAAACGGTATCATGATGGTGGACTTTGCCTTGGATGCCGAGCGTGAGGAAGGCAAAGCTCCGGTGGACGCGATTTATCAGGCTTGCCTTTTAAGGTTTAGGCCGATCATGATGACGACGATGTCCGCTATACTGGGAGCGGTGCCGCTGGCTTTTTGTGGGGGCATGGGGGCTGAACTGAGGCAGCCATTGGGGATTACCATTATCGGCGGGCTTATTTTCAGTCAAATTCTCACTCTTTATACGACTCCGGTTATTTATTTGTGGTTTGATCGGGTCGGCAAACGCTTAGGTGTAGGCACTTCAAAATGAGTATTTCAACACCATTCATCCAAAGACCTGTGGCAACGACCCTCTTGACGGTGGGGTTGGTTCTCGCCGGGCTGGTGGCGGTTGGTTTATTACCGGTATCCACCTTGCCGCAGATGGATTATCCCACGATCAGCGTATCTGCGGGTTTACCCGGAGCAAGCCCTGAGACCATGGCTTCTTCAGTCGCGGCACCATTGGAGCGTCAGCTGGCCCATATCGCGGGGGTTACTGAAATGACTTCTAGCAGTGGTCTGGGGTCTACCAACATTACTTTGCAGTTTGATTTAAGCCGTGATATTAACGGGGCCGCGCGCGATGTTCAGGCGGCGATCAACGCGGCACAGAGTTTTTTACCGGCGGACCTTCCGATCCATCCATCCTACCGCAAGGTCAATCCGGCTGAAGCGCCGATCCTTATTTTGTCTCTGACATCCGATACCATGACCAAAGCGGCTATCTATGATATAGCGGACAGCATTCTGGCGCAAAAATTATCCCAGGTTGATGGCATTGGTCAGGTCATCATCGGCGGAGGGGCTTCGCAGGCAGTAAGGGTGGAGCTTAATCCCACGGCGTTAAACAAATACGGGATAGGCCTCGACGTGGTGCGTACCGCCATCAGCAGTACCAATGCGGACCGTCCCAAAGGGCAGCTCGCCAATGGCAGCAAGACTTGGGAAATCCAAACTAATGATCAACTTTATGAGGCCAAAGATTATCGCCCTCTGATCGTGGCTTACTCCAACGGCCGTCCGGTACGGTTAAGTGACGTAGCTGATGTGCAGGATTCGGTGGCGGACCTTCGTAATGCGGCCTTGATCAACGGCAAGCAAGGCATCCCTGTGATACTATTTCGCCAGCCGGGGGCAAATGTGATCAAGACAGTGGATGCTGTGCTTAATTTATTCCCGCAACTGCGGGCAGCTATTTCTCCGGCGATCGATCTTTCGGTTGTCATGGACCGCTCGCCCACCATCCGTGCCTCCATGAAAGAGGCCCAGCGTACGGTGGTGATCTCAGGGTTACTGGTGATTTTAGTGGTATTCCTTTTTTTACGCAATGTCCGGTCTACCATTATTCCGAGTATTGTGGTCCCTGTGTCGATCATCAGCACCTTCGGAGCGATGTATCTCTTGCATTTTAGTTTGGATAATCTCTCACTCATGGCGTTGACCGTCGCCACCGGGTTTGTCGTTGACGATGCTATCGTGGTAGTGGAAAACATTACGCGTTATATTGAGAAAGGCATGGCCCCTAAAGAGGCAGCCATTAAGGGGGCCCAAGAGATAGGATTTACTATTCTTACAATGAGTATTTCCCTTGTCGCTGTATTTATCCCCATCTTATTGATGGGAGGGGTTTTGGGGCGACTGTTTCGTGAATTTGCCCTGACCTTGTCGGTGGCCATTTTGATCTCCATGGTGGTTTCTTTGACGACGACCCCCATGATGTGCGCGATCCTTTTAAAATCTAAAAAAGAAGAAACCCATGGCCGCCTGTATAACGCTACTGAAGGGGTATTTGACTGGATGCACCGCAGTTATGATAAGAGCTTGTCATGGGCATTGCGGCATCAGGGGATCATGTTGACCTTGACGTTAGCCGCCCTTGTGAGTAGTGTTGTTATGTTTACTATTGTCCCTAAAGGATTTTTCCCTCAGCAGGATACCGGGCGTTTGGGCGGGAGTATTCAGGCCGCTCAAGATATATCGTTTCAATCGATGGAGAAGAAATTAAGGGCAGTGGTCAAGATCATCTTGAAAGACCCTGCCGTGGATACGCTAGCGGCTTTCACCGGCGGCGGCTCTACCAGAAATACGGCTAGGATGTTCATAGCCCTCAAGCCTTTAGAAGTGCGCAAGGTCACCACCGACCAGGTGATAGCACGTCTGCGTAAAAAATTAATCAGTGTGCCGGGCGCGCCGGCCTATCTTACAGCCGTGCAGGACTTGACTATCGGAGGGAGGATGGGCAATGCGCAATATCAATATACGCTTCAGGCCGATCACCTGGCTGATCTGACAACATGGTCACCGCGGGTGGAAGCCGCGTTACGCAAATTGCCCCAAATAGCTGATTTAAGCAGCGATAAACAAAACAATGGTCAGGAGACTGATCTTGTCATTGACCGCAAAACCGCGGCACGTCTGGGTATAACTGCCCAGGAAATAGATAGCACTCTCTACGATGCTTTTGGCCAGAGGGAAGTGTCGACTACATATAAACAATTAAATCAGTATTATGTTGTTATGGAAGTCGCGCCCAAATTCTGGCAGCGTCCGGAAACATTAAAGCAAATCTATGTGGCGTCATCAAATGGGACATTAGTCCCTTTAAGCGCATTTGCGCACTATACATCATCGACTACGTCGCTGGCCGTTGCCCATCAAGGCCAATTTCCGGCAATTACATTCTCGTTTAATCTACCCTTGGGGGTAGCTCTGGGGGATGCGGTCAAGGCCGTTGATGCAGCGATGAATAAGATCATGCTGCCCTCGACCATCCACGGCAGTTTCCAGGGTACGGCCCAGGCTTTTCAGTCCTCTTTGAGCAATGAGGGGATATTGATCTTGACGGCGCTGGCAGCCGTTTATATTGTGTTGGGTATTTTGTATGAAAGTTATATCCATCCCATCACCATTCTTTCGACCTTGCCATCCGCCGGTGTGGGGGCGCTGCTGGCTCTTTTTATTTGTCACACGGAATTAAGCATCATTGCGATCATTGGTGTTATCCTTTTGATTGGTCTGGTCAAGAAGAATGGCATTATGATGGTGGACTTTGCCCTTGACGCCGAGCGTCTGGAAGGGAAAAATTCGCGGGATTCGATTTATGAGGCTTGTCTCTTGAGGTTCCGTCCTATTATGATGACCACCATGTCGGCGATATTGGGCTCACTGCCGTTGGCCTTAGGTTGGGGCATGGGCTCGGAACTTGCGCCGTCCGTTGGGTATTGCCATCATCGGCGGGCTTATTTTTAGTCAAATGCTTACGCTTTACACCACTCCGGTCATTTATCTTTATATGGAGCGTTTTAAGATTTGGTGGGAATCTAAAAAAAGCAAGAAATTTCAATGTAAACGGCATAACGGAATTTTCCTTCCCCTTGATGGGGAAAGTTAGGTGGGGGTGTTAACAATATGTTCAGCGTAAAAAAAATGGCTTTTAGTATCATAGTTTGCTCGTGCTTTTAACCGGCTGCGCGGTCGGCCCTAAATATGTCAAGCCGACAACGCAGATACCGGCGGCTTATAAAGAATCGGGGGATTGGAAAAAAGCCCATCCTCAAGATGATATTATTCGTGGAGCATGGTGGAAAATTTTCAATGACCCTCGATTAGACGCGCTGGAGGAGCAGGTCAACATTTCGAATCAGAATATAGCGCAAGCCCAGGCGCAGTATGCCCAGGCGCACGCGCCTGTGCAAGCAGCCAAGTCAGGTTTTTTTCCGACGCTGAGTGCCACAGGCTTCTTATACACGATCACATACCGGCGAGGCACTTCTTCAAATGCAAAGAGCCGTTTCGCATAATTTGTTAAGTGCCGATGTGAACTGGGAAATAGACCTCTGGGGGAAAATCCGTCGAACGATGGAAGCCAACCGTGCCAATGCCCAAGCGAGCGCGGCTGACCTTGAAAATGCCCGATTAAGCGCCCAGGCCCAATTAGCCCAGGATTATTTTCAGCTTTGTTCTCTGGATGCGCAAAAAAAGCTTATTGATGATACGGATGCCATTTATCAAAAGTTTTTTGATTTGACAAAAAACCGTTATGCCAGCGGTGTGGCGGCCCAATCAGATGTTATTCAGGCGAAAACCCAGCTTGAGGCGACTGAAGCCCAGTCGATTGATATCGGCGTTCAACGTTCGCAATTAGAGCACGCTATCGCCTTGCTTATCGGCAAACCAGCCTCGGATTTTTCTATTCCGCCTTTGACCTTGCCGGCCACGGTGCCGTCCGTACCTGCTGGTTTACCGTCGGAGATTCTTGAGCGCAGGCCGGATATTGCCGCCGCGGAAAGGACTGTCGCGGCGGCCAACGCCCTATTGGTGTTGCCGAATCCGCGTATTTTCCGACGCTGACATTAAGCGCCTCAGGCAGTTATGAAAGCTCAAATTTATCCCGGATATTTTCATCGCCTAATCCGTTGTGGTCAGTCGGGCCGGCATTGGCAGAAACCATATTTGACGCGGGGTTAAGGCAGGCGCAGACAGCCCAAGCCAGGGCTGTGTATGACGCGGATGTGGCCGCTACCGTCAGACGGTGTTGACCGCGTTTGGCCAGGTGGAAGATAATTTAGCGGCGCTGCGTATTTTGGAACAAGAAGCCCAAGTGCAGGATGAAGCCGTCAAGGACGCCCAGAAAGCGGTCGCACTTGAAACAAATCAGTATAAAGCAGGGACAGTCAGCGCGCTGGATGTGATCACTACCCAAGCCATCGCGTTAAACAATGAAAAAACCGCAGTTACCATTCTTGGTGAACGCATGAATGCCTGCGTACTGCTCATCGAATATCTCGGAGGAGGATGGACCCCTACCAAATAATTTATGGAACTTTTTAATAACTATAGTTGTCTAAGTTAATGAGACATACAAATTAGGAGGTTTACATGATTTCTAAAGTTAAGATTATAATTTTTATAATGGCCGCCGCGCTGGCGTTAGCGCCACCTTTGGTTTACGCGGATACCGGCAATGGCGGGAATGTGTATCAATGGCATCATTCTCCTGGGTTTGGGGATCGTCATGGCAAGCATCATTATAGGCATCACCATAGACATCATCATAGGCATCATCATAGGCATCATAGACATCATCAGTACTAAGAAATAATTTGACCCCTTGTCTTAACAGGACTTAAAATTTAACGGAAAGAGAATAGTAATAAGGAGGGTTTTATGCGAAGTTCATTAAAGGCGGTTTTTATTTTTTTGTTTCTAAGTTTATTAATTATTAGGCCAACGCCATCCTATGCGTGGCATGGGCATGAGCACGGCTATGTTGGTATTAATCTAGGGGTATGGCCTGGCGGGTACTACGGCCCTTATTACGGCCCTTATTATGGGGATCCTTATTACGCGGCACCAGGCTATGTGCTTGTTTCACCTTCCACAAGTTATCAACCGGTTGTTGTCAATGGGGTCACTTATTATGTTAACAATGGGGTGTATTATATTTATACGGCTTACGGCTATCAAGCGGTAACGCCGCCGGTCGTGGCTTCCCAACCTGTTGTGGTTTCCCCACCTGTTGTAGCTTCCCAACCGGTCGTAACCTCTCAAGGGGTTTTCATTCAGAGCGCTGTCACAGTCCCAACTCCTGCGGCTGCTGACATAGAAGATACGATTACTGTTAATGTCCCTAATGACAAGGGAGGGTACACGGCGGTCATCCTCAAACCATCAGGGAAGGGATTTGTGGGGCCACAAGGAGAGTTTTATCCTGAATTCCCAAAAGTTTCTCAGCTAAAACTTATGTATGGGAAATAGGTTTTTATAAACAGGGGTTTATTTATGAAAAAAAGAATATTGTTGTTGGGTTTATTGGTGTTGGGTTTGGTGGGGTGTGCGACCAGTACACGGTATGTCTATTATACCGACCAGAGATTCCCGCCGAAAGATCAATATTATAACATGAATGTTTATCCCCGGACACAGACCCTTGCGGCCACCAATCCTTATTATGTGATTGGAAAAGTTTCTATTGAAGGGTATGCCAGTTATGGGGTCACTCCTGAAATGTTGGCCAATCAAGCCAGAAAGATTGCCCGCAAAAAAGGAGCTGATGCTATTATCAATTCCAGCACAGAAATAATACATTATTGGCGCGATGCGTTATTAATATTCAGAGGGGAATTGATTGTATACGCGCCGGCGGCAGTAAAATAGCCCCGCTTGGGCTTAGGCCAAAGCCGCGGGGTCTTGTAAGGAGAGTGCTATGAAGGGAAGAATAATATGCTCTGCCGTGGCACTCTGCTTTTTTTTCACAATGCCTGCTTGGCCTCAGACCCCAACACCACAAACACCCACACAGCCGGTCGTTGACACCGAGTCTATTGTTTCGAATATTCAATCTCAATTAAAATTGACCGTGGCTCAAGCTAAAAAGATTACACCGATCATTGATGAAGAGAATCAAAAATTAAGTAAAATTTTGACTCCGGACCAAATGAAGCAGTGGCTTAATGCGCTTAATCAAATTCATCTGAAGCATAAAAAAAGCAAGCATGGGACCGCCTTCCGGATCCAAAACCTAAAATGCTCCCCCCCATGAAGAGTAACGGTTTTAAATCCACAATATTAATCTTAGCAGGTATATTATGTGTGAATATTTCCTCTGTCTGTGCGCAGACAGCACAAGATTATTATAACCGTGGGGCCGCTTACAATAACTCTAGACCAAGCATGGAGGACTTAAATAGAGCCGTTGCCATGAGTCCCAATCTTGCAGATGCCTATTATGACCGAGGCTTGGCTTGGGAGAAACAGGGCAAATACCTTGAAGCGATTGCTGATTTTACACAAGCGATTACCTTAAATCCCCATGATATAGGGGCGTATCAGGGGAGAGGTAATGCCTACGCCGAAGCAGGCAATTTCACTGCCGCCATTGCTGATTATAACAAGGCCATTGAATTAAATCCTCAAAACGCAAGGATTTATTACAACCGTGCCCTGACTTTGGCCAACCAAGGTCATTTGCCCAAAGCCATAGTTGATTTTACCCAAGCCATTAAAATAGATCCTGAATTCGCGGATGCCTATCATAACCGTGGGCTTACTTGGGAGAGACAGGGGAACTTACCCCAGGCGATGGCGGACTTAAATAAAGCCATTGAAATCAATCCTACGCTTGTCAAGGCTTATTACAACCGCGGCATTGGTTATGACAAACAAGGCAAGTTCTCTCAAGCCATTGCCGACTTTAGCAAAGCTATTGAAATAGATCCTAAATTTGCAGAGGCTTATGTTAACCGTAGCAGTATTTATATTGAACAGGGCAATCTTCCGGAAGCCAGGGGGGATCTGGTCATTGCCATTGCCACAAATCCTAAGCTTGCACAGGCGTATAATAATCTAGCCATTGTTTATTATCAGTTAAAAGAATACAATAAGGCCTGGATTAATTTACAAAAAGCGGGAGAATTAGGGTACGCTGTTAATCCTGAACTGATGAATGCCCTTAAGAAAATGTTGCATCAGTGAGAGTATGAACCCCAGTAGCGTATAACACCAACGACAAAGGAGAACAGAGTATGGGTTTTCAAGGTGGTAGAGGTGGGTATGACAGAGCCCCACGGGAAATGCACAAAGCTGTTTGTGCAGACTGCAAAAAAGAATGTGAAGTTCCGTTTAAGCCTAGAGAAGACCGTCCGGTTTATTGTAAGGATTGTTTTGCAAAGCACAAAGATAGCAATCGCTGATTCAAAAGAGTGTTGCAGTTCTTTGAAAAACCCGCCAGCTTATCACTGGCGGGTTTTTGAACCAAATTCAACAAGGCTGCAAAACAATGTCTAAGAATATTTTGGTAATCTCCGGTAGTCCGAAGAAAGACGGCAATACGGCTTTGCTGATTGAATGGTTTGCGCAAGGCGCGCGGGCTGCCGGAGCCGGCGTTGAGATCATCCGCGCGGCGGACCTTAAGCACAAGGTGTGGGCTGTAACTCCTGCCGGATTTGTCAAAAAAAAGCTGCGTATCGCTGTGTTATTAAGGATGAAGTCAGCGATTGTGTGGCACGTTTTGCCCAGGCGGATGTGATTGTGATGGCCTCGCCGCTTTACTTTTATGGTGCCAGCAGTCAATTAAAGGCTGTGATGGACCGGATGTTTTCTCTTTATAAATGGGATAATGAAGCCAACACCATGGAAACGCCGCTTAAGGGCAAGACATTTGTTTTTTTGGGAAGCGGCTATGAAGACGTGGGGTTTGATGTCTTTGAAAAACCTTTTCGTTTGACAGCAGAATACACGAGGATGAATTATGCTTCGCTGGTCGTCAAGAATGCGGGAGTCTCCGGCCAGATCGTCAAGCAACCTGATGTCCGTCAGCAGGCTTTTGAGCTGGGGGAAAAAATCGCCTAGAAAGGTCTTCTTATGAAAGTTGTTGCCATCAACGGCAGTGCGCGCAAAAACGGGAACACATCTATTTTAATTGAAAAGGTTTTTGAGCCTTTACGCAAGAGCGGTTTCGAGTGTCAGCAAATTCAAATGGCGGGGCATACTGTTCATGGATGCATGGCGTGTTACAAGTGTTCTACAAAGAAGAATAATCATTGTTCTTTTGAGGGGGACATTGTCAATGAATGCCTCGATAAAATGAGGGAAGCGGACGCTATCATCTTAGGGTCCCCGGTTTATGTGACGGATGTTTCTTCTGAAATGAAAGCGCTTATCGACCGTGCTTGCCTGGTGTCAAGGTCCAACGGCAGTTTTTTCAAACGCAAGATCGGTGCCGCGGTCATGGCGGTCCGCCGGGGCGGCGCGATCCATGCGTTTGACACCATGAACCATTTTTTTACTATTGTTGAAATGATTGTGGTAGGTTCCAGTTATTGGAATTTTGCTTTTGGCCGTGAGATCGGCGATGTGACCCGTGATGAAGAGGGCCTGCAGACCATGAAAGATTTGGGCGAGAATATGGCATGGTTGTTAAAAAAGATTAATGCCCGTTGAAATTTTTCCTACCCATAAAATATATAATTATGCTAATATTGAACTTCTTTGGAGCCTGAGATAGAGTACGACCATGACGGGCCTATAGCTCAGTCGGTTAGAGCAGGAGACTCATAATCTCTTGGTCCCTGGTTCGAGTCCAGGTGGGCCCATTGAAATTTTGACGGACTCATGGCTCAGCTGGTTAGAGCGTCGCCCTCACATGGCGAAGGTCGAAGGTTCAAGTCCTTCTGAGTCCACCATATATATAATTAAAAAAGGGATGTAATGACGGTCGCAGATCAAAATTTGAAAGACCAAATTAGAAAGCTCGTCGATCTTCAGGTCATGGATGAGGAAATTTTCCGTTTTAAACGTGAACTGCGCGATAAACCCGTTGAAGTGGAGAATTTAAAGCAAGAATTTGAATCCAAAAAGATCAATCTCAAGGTCCTGGAAGATAAATTAAAAGCGATCCAGGTCCAGCAGAAAGAATGGGAACTGGATCTTAAAGTCAAAGAGGAAAATATCGCCAAAACCGATGCCTCTTTGAGTCTTATCAAGACCAACAAAGAATACCAAGCCAGACTTTTAGAAATCGAGAGTTTGAAGGCGGATAAGTCACAAGTCGAGGAAAAAATCCTTTTGGGCTTTGATGAAGTGGAAGCGGCACGCCGTGCGCTGGAGTCTGAAAAAGCTACGGTGGCCAAGTATGAAAAAGACTTCAATGCCCTCAAAAAGAAGATTGAAGATGACGTGGCGGTTATCAATGATCAGCTCAAGGTCAAAGAATCTCAGCGCGCGCGGATTGCACCTGACGTCAGACCGGATTATTTAAGCCGTTATGAACGGGTCTTAAAAAATAAAGACGGCCTGGGTATTGTTAAAGTGGTTAATCATTCCTGCGGCGGTTGTTTTATGCATTTAACAGAGCAGGTCCTCAATGAACTTAAAAAATACGAACAGATCATCGCCTGCGATATGTGCGCGCGGATTTTATATTTGAGTGAGGAACTTTTGAAATTAAAAATATTCACCGATGGAGGCTGTTCGGGTAATCCGGGGCCGGCCGCCATCGGCGTAGTCATTAAAAACGGCTCCAAAACCGTCAAGACGTTGAGCCGTGCCATCGGTTGTGGCACCAATAATATTGCAGAATATACGGCGTTGATCGTGGCTTTACAGGAAGCGTTGATTTTAAAAGCGGATGAAGTCCGGGTTAACACGGACAGTGAATTGATGTGTAAGCAGATCAAGGGCGAGTATGCGGTCAAGCATGAGAACATCAAACCGCTCTTTGCGCAAGTCCAACATTTAGTGACGGGCTTTAAATCATTTCACATTGCGCACCTGCCGCGCGAGCAGAACCGTGAGGCTGATCGACTGGTTCGTCAGGTTTTAAAAAAATCAAGTCAGGATGGCCGCTTTGATGCCCATGGCGTCGAAGAGGAAAGTCCGAGCTCCAAAGGATAATGCATCCCGATAATGCGGGACACCCAGCCCTTGGGCGGGGTAGGATCAGAGCTACAGTGACGATGTCCTCCGCCGCTGGCGGGGGAAGTGAAACGAGCAATCTCTGCATGGAGCAATGCCAAATAGGAGAAGATTTCCACCTTTGACGGAAAGCGGGCTTAATCCGGCCCGCCATCATTCTCGGGTAGGCTGCCAGATACCTCGCAAAAATGCGGGGTGTTAGTCTAATGGCCATCGCCCCGCTGCTTTACAGAGGCGGGGTTACAGAACTCGGCTTATTGACTTGTTTAATTTAATTAGGGTACATAATAGGGGGTATGGGCAATGTCAGGTCATTCAAAATGGGCAAAAATTAAACATAAAAAAGGCGCCGAAGACGCCAAGCGCGGTGCGCTTTTTACAAAACTAAGCAAAGAAATCACTGCGGCCGCCAAAGAAGGCGGTGGCAGTACGGAGACTAATTTTCGTTTGCGCGCAGCGATGGCCCGTGCCCGCGAATATAATATGCCCCAAAGTAACGTCGAAAACGCCATTAAAAAGGGCACCGGCGAAATTCCCGGCATTGTTTTTGAAAATGTGGTTTTTGATGCTTATGGGCCGGGTGGGGTGGCCATGCTCATTGAAGGTTTGACGGACAATAAAAATCGTACCACGGCGGAAGTGCGTAATCTGTTGAATAAAAAGGGCGGTTCCATGGCAGGAGCGGGTTCCACGGCCTGGTTGTTTGCTAAAAAAGGGTATATCACGATTGAAAAAAATAAAAGCAGCGAAGATGCCGTGATGGAAGCGGCCCTTGAAGCCGGTGCGGATGATATTAAGACAGAAGGAGACTCCTTCGAAGTTTTTTGTGATCCCTTGCTGCTGGAAGCGGTCAAAAATGCGTTGACGGCCCATAAAATCGCCATCGCGTCCGCTGAAGTGACCATGATCCCAAGCTCAACGGTCAAAGTCGAAGGCAATGATGCCAGGAATATCCTGGGGCTTTTGGAAGCTTTAGAAGAGAACGAAGATATTCAAAACGTGCACGCCAATTTTGATATTTCCGATGAGGAAATGGCGAAATTGTCTGCTGAGTAATTTATGCGCATTTTAGGCATCGATCCGGGTCTCATCACCACGGGATATGGTGTCGTCGAAATCGCGAGCGGCGGCATCAAAATCCTCGAGGCGGGCACCATTGAGCCCAATACGCGCGATCTCTTCGAGCAAAGGCTTTGGAAAATCCACCAGCATATAACGACGATCCTCAAGGTGCATAATCCCGATGTAGTGGTTTTGGAAAAAATATACGCCCATTCGAAACATCCCGCCACCGCCAGTATTTTAGGCCATGTGCGCGGGGTGATTTGTTTGAGCGTCGCCCAAGCGAAGGTCGCCCTAGTCGAACAGAGTGTTAAACGCGTCCGTAAGGCCCTCATCGGCAACGGCAATGCCACTAAGGCCCAGATTCAGGAATTTGTCAAAAGACTGTTGAATATCAAATCGGTAAGGTTTAAATTAGATGCCAGCGATGCGCTGTGTCTGGCATTGGGGCATGCGCATATGATGCGGTATCGATTGATATGATTACGGCCATTAAAGGCAAAATTATACGGCAACAGGAATCGGCCTTGATCCTCGAGACAGGGGGATTAAGTTATGAAATCTTGACTCCCATTTCCGTCCTGCAGAGGGTCAAAGAAAATCAAGATAGCGATGGCAATATACGTTTAATCACGTATCATTATTATCAGATGGCCCCTTCCAGCGGGGTGCCGGTTTTGGTTGGGTTCTTGAATGAAATCGAGCGTGATTTTTTTCTGGAATTTATCAAGGTTTCCGGCATAGGTCCGCGGGCGGCGGTCAAAGCGCTTAATAAATCTATCGGTGAAATTGCTCAGGCCATTGATCGCGGGGACATTCCCTATTTGAAAACCCTTCCCGGGATAGGCGGGCAAAGGGCCAAAGAAATCGTGGCGAAGCTACAGGGGAAGATGGGGAAATTTACCCTGATGCGCGATTCTGTAACCGTCTCTAAGGCCACCTCGGATGCGCGTGATATTCAAGAAGAGGCCCTGCATATTTTATTGCAGTTGCAATATAAAAAAGCGGAAGCCGAAGATATGATTAAGAAGGCGTTAGAGCAGGCGGGATCGATAGCCACGTCCGAAGAATTGCTCAACGAAATTTATAAACAGAGGCGTTAAGATGGATGAATCCGTTCAAAACTATAAGAGCGCCATTGAAGCGTTATTATTCGTCAGTGAAAAGCCCGTGGTTTTGGATCAGTTCAAAGAAGTCTTTCCCGAGCTTAGGCCCTCCCAAATTTATGATTTGATTAAGATACTCCAAGAGGAATATGTTAACCGTGAAGCGGGCATGGTGGTGGTGGAAATCGCCGGAGGCTGGCAAATGCTTTCCAACAGCAATGCCGCGGCGTATATCCGCGCGTTTTATAAAACCAAAACCAAAGAAAAACTGTCCCGTCCGGCATTGGAAAGTTTGTCGATTATTGCCTATAAACAGCCGGTGGGCCGTGCGGAGGTCGAGGTCATCCGGGGGGTCAATTCCGACGGGACTATCGCGCATTTGCTCAATAAGGGACTTATTAAAATCATCGGCCGCAAAGAAGTGCCCGGCCGGCCTTTTTTATACGGCACCACGAAAGAGTTTCTGGAATATTTTGGTTTAAAATCACTGGAAGATTTGCCTAAAATTGAAGAGTTCCATCAATTAGGCGTTGATAGGCCCAGGGATGAAACACCATCTGAGGCATCTGTTGGACAGATGCAGGAGTCAACATCCGGTCAGGAAAATAGCGGCCAGTCGCGCATTGCTAAAGACATGTTATACCCAGAAGATTCCGCCGGTGAGGAGGTCTCTGAATGATGAATATCAGCCAATTACGTAAAAAAATTGATGTTTTGGATGCTAGGATTGTCAGCCTTTTAAATGACCGGGCAGCCATTACGTTGGCCATTGGTCGTGACAAAATCAAGAATAAAAAGCCGATTTATGCGCCTGACCGCGAGAAGGACGTATTGCAACGCGTCAAGAAACTCAATGCGGGCCCGATTAAAAATGAGGCGGTGGAAGCGATTTACCGCGAGATTATGTCGGCATCCTTGAGCTTGGAGCAACCTTTGCGCATTGCGTATATGGGGCCGGAGGCGACCTTCTCGCATTTGGCATCTTTGAAGAGATTTGGTTCCTCGGTTGCACATGTGGCGTGCGATAATGTTGCGGAGGTCTTCAGTAAGGTTGAGGGTAAGGATTGTGATTACGGGGTTGTCCCCATTGAAAATTCTATCGAGGGGGTGGTCACCCATACCATGGATTTGTTGGCGGAATCAGACCTTAAAATCTGCTCCCAGGTTTTGTTGGATGTGACGCATCATCTGATGTCACAAGGGCACTGGGGAGAAGTCAAAGAGGTTTATTCGCACCCGCAGATTTTGGGCCAGTGCCGTCAGTGGCTTCTTAAGAACATGCCCAAGGCCCATCTGATTGCCGTGGTATCATCGACTAAAGCCGCTCAAATTGTGGCGCGTAAAAAAAATGCGGCGTGCATTGCTTCCCGGGTTGCAGCTTCTTTATATGGACTTAAGATTTTGAATAAAAATATTCAGGACAGCGCACACAATATCACGCGTTTTTTGGTGATTGCGGATTTCGATGTGCCGCCTACCGGTTCTGACCGCACGTCGCTCGTGTTTTCTATTAAGGACAAAGTGGGGGCTTTGCATGCGATGTTGACTCCTTTTTCGAGAAATAAGATCAACCTCACTAAAATAGAATCTCGGCCTTCTAAAAAGAAAGCCTGGGATTATTATTTCTTCGTCGACTGCGAAGGCCATCAAAATGATCCCCGTGTCCATCGCGCCCTTAATCAGCTTGAGGGGATGTGCAAATTTCTAAAGATTTTAGGTTCGTATCCCAGTGTTTAAACTTTAATTATTTTAAGGAGGGAACATGAAAAAAACAATGGCTGTAATCCTGATTGTTGCTTTCTTTACCACAGGGTGCACCGGTTCTTTTAATCTGACACGTAAGGTTTATAATTTCCACCGTTCTCAATCTGATAAATGGTCTGATGAACTTTGTTTCCTGGTGGTGGCTTTAATACCGGTTTACGGATTTGCCACTTTGGCTGATGCCATTGTTTTTAACTCCATCGAATTCTGGACGGGTAAAAATCCTGTCGAGATGTCTGCCAATCCTTCGTCATCGCGTATTGTCCAAAACGGCCAAGAAAAATACAAAATGTCTTATGATGCCAAGACAGGTCAGGTTCGTGTGACGTCTTTGGCAGCCGGTAATAACCATGGGGTGATCTTTGAAAGGACCGACACCATGATTACGGCCAAGGATGAGAAGGGTCAAGTTTTGTATTCTTCTCTTCAGGGTGCGGATGGCGGGGTATCGATTTATGACGCCCGTGGCAAGTTAGTCAAGAATTATCCGGCCGGGCAGATTGCTTTGCTTAAAGAGCACTATATGGCTAATAACTAAAGTTGCCATGAAGACAACTTCCAAAGGCCCTGCCCATTTCTATCGCTGGATGTGGGCAGGGTTTTTGACCATTGTCGTATTTTGGATTACTCAGCAGGTCATTTTTAAGCCCGTGCTCGAGGCTGTCTGTACGCAGACAATCGGCGCCAGGGTCACCCTGGGCAGTCTTTCTTTAAATATTCTGACCCATCAAATCCACATCACCGATTTTCGGATATATAATGAGCAGGGATTCCCGTCGAAATTATTTTTTAATGCCTCTGAAATACTGGTGGATATTGCCCCCTTCGAAGCCCTAAAAGGCAAACTGCATTTTCCCCTGGTTGTTTTTCGTTTAGATAAAATGATTATTTTCAAAAATTCACAAGGGAAGTTGAATGTCAGCGAACTTAAAATTGTGCAGGAGAAGCTCCATGAAAAGAACAAGGGGCCTTTGCCCAATTTTAAAATCGACGTCCTTAAACTGAATATTGAACAGGTCGTAGTTGAGGATGATAGTCAAACACCGCCTTTGATTGAAGTTTATAATGTGGACCTTAAGGATAAAACCATCCGTAACATTGAGGGGGTGCCTAAACTCGTGGGATTAGTGGTAGTGGAAGCGTTAAAGCCCACCGCCTTACGCAGCGCCGGGATGTTTGTCGCAACCACGTTGCTGGGGGTGGGGTTCCTGCCGGGGTTAGCCATAGGGGTTGCTGTTGCCAATGATGAGGATACGTCCCTAATCCCGCATCCTGCATTCCAAGTTTACCAGAAAAGTTTAGATCTGATCAAGCGTTTAGGGACCATCAAGAAGACGGACTCCGCGGCGGGAAAGATTTTTGCCAAGGCGTATGGTTGTGACGTTGTTATTGAAATCCAAAAGCAGGGATGGACTTCCTCTAAAGTCATCATTAAAGCCAGAAAATATTTTTTAGCTAAACCCGAAATAGCCGCCGGATTGCTCTATCAGTTAAAAGAATCTTTGTAGGGGCCAAGTTGGATCGGGCGGACACTTTGGTCCGCCCCTACGCAGCTTTGGTCCCCTCATGCCGGGGACTATCGTTGGTCGCGACAAATGCTTCGCTGATCTTTTTTCTTCTCAGTTTCCTGACGGTAATTTGAAAGCCGTTGCCAGCTATAATTTCGCCGCCATTAAAGGGTTTTGCGGATTGCCTTTGGCACCAGTCCGCTAATTTTAAATCGCCCTCGCCAGTCGAAGAAAGGGGGCTCTCTATCCCCAGGGTTTTAGCTATGGCAGACATGGGCACCGCTCCGCCGATAAGCCATTGATTGCCGTAGGGATGGATATGGCTGGGAAGGCGGTCAAATTCATCCTCGATCTCTCCGACCAGTTCTTCAATAATATCTTCCTGTGTAATCATGCCTATGATTTGCCCTTGCGCGTTTTCAATCAGGCTGATATGCAGTTTTTCCTGGATCATCCTTTCCAACACCTTTGAAATCGGTGTGGTATCTGTAAATTTCATGATGGGACGGATAGTCCCTTTAATCGTGGGGTCTTCCGGGTTGATTTTAAGTGTCGCCACAATGTCTTTGAAACTGATGTATCCCCGGATGGTCTGGGGATTGTTCGCCACTTCACACACAGGAAAGCGAGTGTGCATATCCAGATGGGCCTGGATTAAGGCCTCTGTCAGGGAACTGTTGGAGGGAATCATACATATGTCAGCAGCGGGGATCATAATCTCTTTGATGGGCCTTAAGGAGAGTTGGGCCGCGGACATAACAATTTTTTCTTGCTGGGCATCGATTAACCGCGATGTCCGGGCGACGGAAAGAGCTGCCGTCAGCTCATACAAGCTGCTTTGGGCATCAGAGCCGGGGCTATGATTGGGCATTTTTTGGCCGATGAATTTAATGGCCGTTTTAACGATATTTTCCAGCAAGGAGACAACAGGATAAGCGACAACGGTAAAATATTTCATCATCTTTGACAATTTTAGGATGACCCGTTCACTATTTTTAATCGCGTAAGTCTTGGGGATAAGTTCGGCAAATATGATGGTAAAAGCGCTCAAGGGGACAATCAAAGTGACTAAGCTTAAAGACTCCGCTATTTCTTTTGATAAACCCAAATTCTTCTGGAAATAAGGGTTAAGCACCTCAGTAACACCGGCACCGCCGATGGCCGCCGCGATAGAGCCCACGAGCGTGACCCCCAATTGCACAACGGCCAAACTGGCTTCCATGCGGTCTTTCATAAACAAAGCTTCGAGCGCCCCTTTTTCTTTGATTTGCACTAAATACGCGAGTTTGCCCCGTGAGATAGAGGCCAGAGCCATTTCGTACGCGGAAAAAATAGCATTGAGCATGATCATGATAAGAATGATCAGTATCTCGTTGATAAAGTCCACTGGATGTCTCCTTCCTAATTAGAGAAACGTCCGTTATTTTGATTGAATATCATTTAAGAGCTCAGTATAATCTTAGTAATATAGCATACAGGAGGGTATTTTATGAATAGAGTTTTTGTTGTATTTATATGTTTGGCTTTGTCAGGGTGTGTCACGACCTTGGTGACTAAAGAGGTCCAAGTGAAAAAAGACGCGAACGGGAAAGTCATTGAGACAGTTGAGACCGAACGTGTTACACAGCAAGGGTCTGCCCGCGGCATGCAATTTGATTATTTAAAGAATAAACAAGCGGACAAGGGGCCTGCGACTATTTATTATTAAGGGAGATCGCCATGCCCGAGAGACGGTTGCATCAACGTTTTCAGAAGCCGTATACCATCATTTTTTCCTTGAAAGACAACCCCCGACAAACTTATGATATGTCGACGGTATTGGATATCAGCCGGGGAGGTTTAAGTTTTACTTCGTCTGTCCCGTATCCTCCGGGGACAAAAATGATTTTTAATATTACATTTTCTTTTTTGTACCCGCAAGCAACCATTATCGACGGGGAAGTGGTGGCCACAGAGCATAGACCTAAAGCCACATTATTTAAAATGAAAGTTAAGTTTATTAATATGAGTCCATCGGTGGAATCTATTTTGCGGCAGATGGAACAATGCAACCTGAAAAATAAATGACAAAACAGCCCCATATTGTATATACTTATATTAGTGGAGTTTTACAACTATTTTAGAGGTTATTTTAAAGTCAAATATTGTTAGGAAAGGGAAAATATGCGCAAGAGTGTTCATTATTTATTGTTACTGCTGGTATTAATTGTTCCCACCGGTTGCGAAACAGTTCATGGCGCGGCAGAAGGTTTTTCTAAAGATGTACAAAACTCGACGAATCCGGATAAAAATGGATGGAATACTCTTGGAAAAGCGGATAGCTGGGTACGGCAAAATTTGTGGTGATTTTTCTATCGTGTCTTTTTATTGGGAAAGGTCAAGCTTTTAACAGTAAAATAAGTCATTGTAAATACTCCCGCCTCAATGATTGCGGTGGCCATGGCCGCGCCCACATAAGAAAAAGAATATATAAAAAGAATTATTAAAGGCAGGCCCAGGATGGCCATGGTGATGTGTATTCTTGAATAGATATCGGTTTTACCGCACACCAACAGAAACTGCACGCGGAAAGCGTTCGAGCTGATAAAAAATATCGAGACCAGTAAAAATCTCAAAGACAATATCGTCGCCGGATAATCCCCTCCGCAAACAAGCTTCACAATCAAAGGCGCAAAGATAAAGATGGCCGGCAGGAAAATCAAAGAGATCATGATGGTGATTAATTGCACCTGCTGCATAATTTCAAATGCTTTGGCTTTATTCCTTTTGAATATTTTGCTTAAGCGCGGGAAAATCGCCTGGGAGAAAGAAGACAGGGGAAATGTTTGGACTGCGTTGGCTATTTTTTCTGCGATGGAATAAAATCCGGTGGTCGTGTTGTTTGTCAGAAGCCCTACGGCGAAGACGCGCGTGATGGTATAAGCGTTGATGGCCACATTGGAAATAAAAACATTCCACCCCGCCTGCAGTTGTTGGCGTATGTCCTGGTATTCCGGTAATTGAAAGTGTATATCGAACCGGCTAAGAAGAATGTATTGCCCCCAAAGACCGGTCATGAGCGCCACCAAAGATGTGATGAGGGGTACTAGCAGATAGTCCCTCGGCCCACGGATAAAAGAGAAAATACAAAATGCAAAGATAAATTGTCCGATGATATTCAATTGGGCCGTGTATTTCATTCTTTCTGCACCCTGGAAAAACCAGGCAGGGAAAAGGGCGCCTCCCAAGACCGCGCCAAAACTCAGCACATAAACCATCCAATCATTCCTGAATTTAGGGACAAAATACACCAGTGTGCCCAATATCAGAAAGCTGAACAGACCTAAGACCGCCTTGACGGTCATGACGGCGGCAATGACCTTGCGGACTTTAATTTTTTGCTCGATGCAGAGAGCGATTTCCTTGGTGGCCGAAACGTTAAATCCATAATCCGTGAGGATACAGAAGTATTGTACAAAGGCCTGGGCGAACGCAATCAGTCCGAACTTCTCCGGACCGATCATCCTAAAAAGGTAGGGAATAAGAATAATCGGGAAAAGGTAGGTGATGACCTGCAGCTCTGAAAGGGAGATCACATTATGCAATCCCTTAGAACTCCCTCGATGCTCGATCATTTTATAGGTTTTTTGGATCAATTTGATGAGAGAGGGCATGGGATTAATTTACTCTTTACTTGAGTATAAATAAACACATTTTTGAAGGATTTTATCTTCATAATGATATAATTTTTCTATGATTCAATTTCCAAAGGATTTTTATTGGGGGGCCGCAACATCTTCTTATCAAGTTGAAGGCCATAATGTCAATGCGGATTGGTGGCCGTGGGAAAAACAGGTCGGCAAAGAAAATTCCGAGGCTGCCTGCCGACACTGGGAGCTTTATGCGCAGGATTTTGATTTGGTCCAAAGTTTGAATCACAATGCCCATCGTCTCTCCATTGAATGGAGCCGCATTGAACCTAAAGAAGGAGAGTTTTCGCAAGAGGCGGTACACCATTATAGTGATGTGATGAAGGCTTTGCGTTCGCGCGGGATAGAGCCGATGGTGACGTTGCATCATTTTACCAATCCGATTTGGTTTAGTGCTGGCGGCGGCTGGGTCAATCGCCGCTGTGTTGGGCGGTTCTTGCGTTATTGCGATTTTGTCACCCGTGCCCTGGCGCCTTTCGTTCGTTTTTGGTTTACCATCAATGAGCCGACCATTTATCTTTCCCATGCGTATCTCTGGGGGATGTGGCCGCCGCAGGCCAAATCTTTTCTCAAGGCCAAGGCCGTCTATGATCATTTAATTGAAGGCCATATTGAGGCGTACCGGTTGATCCATAAGATTTATAAAGAATTAAACATGGCGCCACCTGCTGTCAGTATCGCTCATCATATGCCGGCGATTACGAGCTGCAATCAAGGGCTCAAGAATCGTTTAGCCGTTGCTATGAGAGAGCAATTGTATAATTTGGCAATCCTTGATCATTTAACCCGTCATAAAACCCTTGATTTTATCGGAGTGAATTATTATTCCAGGCATTTGGTGGATGTGCATAGTTGGTGGATCGGCAATTTGCTGATGGAGACGTGCCACGACAATCATCATCCGCTCAAGAAGAATTTTTTAGGCTGGGATATTTATCCGCAAGGTCTGTGCCATGTGCTTTGTAATCTTAAAAAATACCATTTGCCGGTGATTATCGCTGAAAATGGCATTTGTACGACGGATGATAATGAGCGATGGGACTATATACAAAGCCATCTGGGAAATGTCCATCTAGCTATGGAGCAGGGGGTGGATGTCAAAGGCTACCTTTACTGGTCGCTGATGGACAATTTTGAATGGGCCTATGGTTTTGCCCCCAGGTTCGGTTTGATAGACATCGATTACAGCACCCAGCAAAGGACTGTCAGAGAAAGCGCTAAAAAATTCGCCCAAGTTTGTAAGACAGGTATATTGTAAGAGATTAATTTGTTCTTTTTGCTCCTGGAATCGTTTTTTTAACGCCAAAAATTCTTATGCTGGTTCGGTGGTCAAACAACTCGCTTTGAACTTCTCTGGAAGTTCAAAGCTCGAACAAGTTTGACCATTTAAGACTGAAGTCTTAAATACCCTCACCAGCATAAGTTTTTTGGCTAAAAACTACAGTCGCAAAAAGAACAAATTAATTCTCTTACAATACAAGCATTTACAAAAATGAATCCAAATAGCACGCGTCTAGAGATGAAAAGCTATTATGTGTGAGGCACATTAATGTGTGCGTCTATTCGGACATTGTGTTTTCTTCGAAGGCAGTAGAAGGCTGATTTGGCATGGTCCACAGGCAGAATTCATGCGGTGGCAAATCAGCCTGGGCCCTAGCGAAGCCGAGTCGCTGGACGAGGCGAGCGTGCCTGAGAAGGAAATACAATGGCCGAATAGACCCATGCAATAGTTTTCAGCTCGATGGGCGTGCGTGAGAATGCGCGTAATGGTGAAAAAACAGCGTCCGTCGCAATTTTTTGCCCGTCGAAAAAAAATCAATTCTCCGTTGACACGCCCGCCGGATGTACTAAAGTAATAATATGTATTTCAGACGCTTGGAAATATTCGGGTTCAAGTCCTTTGCCCAGAAGACCGTGTTGGAATTTCAGCCCGGTATTTCTGCCATCGTGGGGCCTAACGGTTGCGGCAAAAGTAATGTGTTTGATGCCATCCGTTGGGTTTTAGGCGAGCAAAGCATCAAGGAATTGCGCGGATCATCGATGGAGGACGTGATTTTCAACGGCACCGACCAGAAAGCCCCCTTAGGGTTCGCGGAAGTAAGCCTATTCTTTTCTAATGAGTCGCGTGTTTTGCCCCTTGACCATGATGAAGTCGTCGTCACCCGCCGTCTTTTCCGTTCGGGCGAAAGCGAATATCTGCTCAATAAAAATGTCTGCCGTCTTAAAGACGTCGTGGAGCTGTTTTTAGGCACGGGCATCGGCGCTGAGGCGTATTCATTGATCCAGCAGGGTAAGGTGGATTTGGTGGTTTCGGCGAAACCGGATGACCGCCGCCAGATTTTTGATGAAGCCGCCGGGATCACCAAATATAAGGCCAAAAAGAAAGAAGCGTTAAGCAAACTCAAAGACACAGAAGACAATTTATTGCGCATTAATGACATTGTCGTCGAGGTCAAGCGCCAGATCTCTTCCATTGAACGCCAGGCCAAAAAGGCCCAACGCTACAAGGAAGAGTTCCAAGTCCTCAAGAATTATGAATTGCTTTTTGCCCGTCGGCAGATGACCCTCTTGAATGAGGAGAACGAGGGGATCGCGGCCGCGGTGGCGGCACGGGGGGCACAAGAACTTGAATTGACGACGCAACTGCGAGAGCTCAATAACCGCATCGACGAAGAAGCGCTCCAATTAGAAGGGATTGAAGATCGCATTCATGAGGTTAAAGCCCAGGATATCCATTGTGAGAACGAAGTGGCCATGAATACGCGTCAGATTGCCTTTAATGAAGAGCGCCTGCAGACCATGGATGAGACGCGTCTGCGTCTGGAAGCGGACAAGGCCGCGAGCCTGAGCCGCTGTAGCACGCATCAGGCTAAAATCGAAGAGATCAAGGCGTCTGTGAGCCGTTTGAGTGAAAATTTGGCGGATTTTCAAAGCCGCCTGCAGCATAAGCGCGATGATTTGGGCGTGCTCATGCATACCGTTGAGGGCGCTAAAACTTCCATGGCGCAGGTGGAAGGAGAAATTTTAGGGTTGCATGGCCAGCAGGTGCGTGTCAAAAACCAGTTGACCGAAAACATGAAGCGCACGTTGGAGGCTTTGGCGCAAAAAACCCGCCTGGAACATGAAAATTCCAAGATCAATGATCAAAAAGTCCAGGTGTATCAGCGTTGTGAAGCGATCAACAGCACGATCCTTCAGGTCCAGGCCCAACTGCAGGCATTGACAGCGGATTGCCATAGCCGCCGTTGTTCTTTAGAGGAATCCAAAAGCCGATTTCTCATTCAGGAAGCTTTGATTGATGATTTAGAAAAGAATCGCGTCTTCCTTTTGTCCCAAAAAGAATTTATTCAGAAAATGCAAGTGCAATATCAGGGCATTCCTGACCCCGTCGTAGAAGGCCGCTTTATAGCCACGGTGCGTCCCAGCGAAAAACAAACAGGCATTATCGGTAAGATTAAGAATGTCCGGACGATTGCGGCGAGTGACCATTCGCCGGAATTGTATGAAATTACCTATGAGACGAAATATGTGGAGTTGGATTTGCACCATATGGATGACCGCATTACCGCCATCGACGAAAAATTGGCACAAGCGCAGGGTGTTAAATCTGATTTAAATCAGAAGATCCAAGAGCAAACGAATCAACTTGAAGAAGTTCTGAAAAATATTCAGCAACAGGAAAAGAAACTGTCCGTCTTAGAAGCGCAGAGAAATGATATCCAACTGGTTTCCGGGAAACTAGTAGGGGAATTAGATTGTTTAACCGGCGAATTTGGGGAAGTGGAATCTTTGCTGGCTTCTTTAAAAGTCCAGGAAAGCGAGTTGGCCCGGAATCTGGAAGGTATCGGCGGACAAATTGCGCGTTGCCAGGAAGATATTAAATCCAAGCAGGCGGCCATTGCGGCCAAATCCCAAGAGAGGGAAGAATTGAATGTCTCCATCGCACAATTGGAGAGCGAATTATCCGCTTTAGCGGACAAACGTAAAGGGTATGAAGACGCCATGCAACTGCATACCCAAAATCTTGACCGTGATTTGGCGGACATTGCCCGTTTCGAGGCTGAAGGCCGTGAAGTAGAAACTAAAAAAGCTAAAATCGGGGAAGATATTGTGTTTTTAGGACAAACCATTCAACAGCTGCAGGATAAAAAAGAGTCGTTGAGTGTGATTTACAAAGACCAAGCGGCCGAAAAAGAAGAAATGTCCCGACATTGTAATTCCCTGCGCAATGGCATTCACGGCATCGAGGATGAAATCATTCGCATCAAAACCGACGTGCACAATCAACAGATGCGCCAGCAGGAAGTCCAATTTAATCAAAGGACCCTAAAAGAGCGCTTATTGCAGGTTTATAAAATAGATTGGGACGAAATTCAAAACGAGCCGTTGCCGACTACGCAAGAGG
>CAWHFJ010000012.1:0-15341 GCA_963828495.1 Candidatus Omnitrophota bacterium | reverse complement strand
CTTTATGCTGCTTGGGCGCGCGATTACGTATTGCTCTGCAAGCTTTCGGCGCTAGGGGCGTGATGGGGGGCGGACCTGCTGGTTCAAGCTCCTGCAACGTGGCCCCGGCTGGCGCTAATAGCCGGTATAGGCGCGCGTATGCGCGGCTATGGCATGCGCGGGATTGTCTCCGTGGCGGCTTGCGCTCGCGGCACCGGATCGGCCATCCGGAGCGGTCCAAGGGGCTCGATCCCTTGGCTATTTGTCCGTAGAATATGACAACAGGCTCAATCTTTCGACATGCCGTCTGGACCCGGCGCGTGGTCGGCCTGCCGCAAGACGCCGATATAAAAAACTGCCTGATCCGAAAAGCGGGCGCAACACAAAATCACGCCCGAGAAGCGTAACAACAAGCGTAACAACAAGCGTATCCGTACCTGAATTTCCATAGAGGGGGAAGCCATGTACCACAGCAGACGTATGACCCGTTCGGCAATGCGTTCGTTTCCACTATCGTAGCCGCCATACCGATCCTCACGCTGCTCTATTTCATCGCCCTGCACCGGCACCGCGACGCGCAGGGCAACCTGCGCCTGGGCATCTCCGCGCCCTACGCGGCGTTTTTTGGCGTCATCGCTGCCTTCGTGGTCTCCTGCCTGGCCTTCAAGATGCCGGTGGCCGCCGCGGTGTCGGCCTTCGCCCTGGGTTCGCTGTCGGGGTTCCTTGGGATCATCTGGATCGTCCTGGCGGCGATGTTCCTGTACACCATGAGCGTGGTGACCGGGAAATTCGAGATCGTCAAGGAATCGATCGTCCACATCTCGTTCGACCGGCGCCTGCAATGCGTGCTGATCGCCTTTTCGTTCGGCGCGATCATCGAAGGCACGTCCGGGTTCGGCACGCCGGTGGCGATCGCCGGGGCGGTGATGGTGGGCCTGGGGTTCCGGCCTTTCCAGTCCGCGGTGCTCAACCTGCTGGCCAACACCGCACCGGTCGCGTGGGGCGCGATTGGGACGCCCATCGTTACCCTGGCGGCGGTGAGCGGCCTGGATCAGGTCACGCTGTCGGCGATGGCGGGTCACCAGTTGCCGTTTGTGTCGGTCCTGGTGCCTTTCTGGCTGGTGGCGGCGTTCGTGAAAATGGAAGGCGGCACCTGGAAGGAGGTGTTCGAGGTCTGGCCCGCAACCCTGTGCGCCGGCGGCACTTTCGCGCTGATGCAGCTGTACGCTTCCGGCACGAGCGAGCTGCACCTGATGACCGACGTGGTGTCGGGCGTGTTCTCGGTGATCTGCACCGCGCTGTTCCTGCGCTTCGTGTGGCACCCGAAGACCCGCTTCCTGCTCAAGTCCGAGCGCGAGGCGCTGGCGCAGGCCGGCAAGAGCACCGCCACGGCGACCAGCGACCACAGCGAATCGAAATACAAATACACGGTGGGCGAAACCATCCATGCCTGGCTGCCGTGGGTGATCCTGATCGCCTGCTGCGCGCTGTGGGGCGTGCCGACCTTCAAGACCACCCTCAACAACCTGTTCGCCGGCATCACCTTCAAGACCACCCTGCTGGGTTCGGCCTTCGCGGGCACGCTGTCGCTGCCGGTCTGGGACATGCCCTGGCTGCACAACCTGGTGCAGCGCATGCCGCCGGTCGCGCCGGTCAATGCCAAGCCGGAAGCGGCGCGCTTCGCGATCAACTGGCTGTCGGCGGCCGGCACCGGCGTTTTCGTCGCGGCCATCCTGTCCGGGTTCGTCCTCAAGCTCAATGCCGCGCAGTGGAGGGGCGCTTTCGTGCAGACGGTGCAGCGGATGAAGATCCCGGTGCTGGTGATCGCCCAGGTGCTGGGCCTGGTTTGATGACCAAATGACCTGAGGCCTCGGTTTCCTGAACTCTCATACGCACCTGACCAATAAGCTGACGCTGGGCCTTTTTTTCTTGACGCAAACGCTCCAAAGCCTTGACCCGTCCTTCATTGCGTACCCGACGAGCTTTGACCCCTTTACGGATCCAAATTTCTTCTTCGGCTAATTTTTTATCAAAATCCGCACGCTGGTCGGCTTCGATTTCAAGGGCCTGGCTTTTACGCTCCAGGAAGGTCGGATAATCACAAGCCCAGCTGAAAATCTTGCCGCGGTCCAGTTCCACGATACGGGTGGCCAAATGCTGCATGAACATCCGGTCATGCGTAACAAAAAATAATGTGCCGGGATAACTTTTCAGAAATTCTTCCAGCCAGTTGATGGAGTCAATATCCAAGTGGTTGGTGGGCTCATCTAAAAGTAAAACTTCGGGTTTTAAAACCAGCGCTTTCGCCAGAAGCACGCGGCGTTTTTGCCCGCCGGATAACTGTTCAAAATCCGCTTCACCATCAAGTTTCATCTGAGAAAGCACAAACTCAACATCCGCATTAATATCCCATCCGCCGCTATGGTCCAATGCAGACTGCAAAACATCCAACTGCCGCATCAACTCAGGAGTGTGTTCGGTATGCAGGCGATGGGCCACATGATGATAATCGCTTAAAAGCTTGGCTCGCGGCCCAAACCGGAAAAGACAATATCAAAAACAAGGCCTTTGAGATCATTAGGGACTTCCTGAGGCAAATGGGTCACATGGATTCCCTTTTGAAAAATGATCTCGCCTTCATCGATGGAAACTTGACCGGCCATCACTTTCATCAGAGTGGTCTTCCCCACCCCGTTACGGCCAAGCAAAGCAATGCGCTCGCCGGGCTCCACCTGAAGACTTAATTGATCCAACAAAAGCGGGCCGCCAAAGGCCACAGATATTCCCTGTAAACTGATTAATGCCATACTCTCCTTGACCAGAGTACTCCCTTAGGTCGTAAGTCGAGTAGTCTACTACAGACGCTATAATTTAGCTATTAATTAACTAAACGCGGCGAGTAATTCTTTATTGGTGGGTGATTGCTGAAGTTTTTTGACAAACGCATCCGCCGCCTCAACAGGGCTCAAGGCGGCCAAACCTCGCCTGAGCTTATTTATTTGTTGAAGCTCATCAGCCTCCAGCAACAATTCTTGCTTGCGGGTGGCGCTTTTGGAAATGTCAATGGCCGGGAAAATACGGTGGTTGGCAATTTCCCGTGACAGCACAACTTCCATATTGCCTGTGCCTTTAAACTCTTCGAAAATAACTTCATCCATACGGCTGCCGGTTTCAATTAAGATCGTAGCTAAAATAGTGAGCGACCCTGCATGTTCAATTTTGCGGGCAGCGCCAAAAATGCGGCGCGGCACCTCAAGGGCACGGGCATCCACCCCGCCGGAAATAGTACGGCCGCTGGAACGGGTTTGCGCATTGTGCACACGCGCTAAACGGGTTAAAGAATCAATGACAATCATCACATTCGCCCCTGCGGCCACTTCAACAAAGGCCTGACGCATCAATTGATCGGCGATTTCAATATGATGCTCATAACTTTGATCTGTAGAAGAATAGTGCACCTCCCCCGGGAATCGTCCTCTTGAACTCCGTCACCTCTTCAGGCCGTTCATCAATAAGCAGGCAATAAAGTTTTATTTCAGGAGTGCCGCGGACACCGCCTGACAAATATGTTTCAAAAAAGTAGTTTTGCCAGATCCCGGCGGCGCCACAATCAGCCCACGCTGTCCCATCCCTATGGGACAAATCATATCCATGGCCCGCATGGTCAATTCCTGGCTTCCGGCTTCCAGGCATATACGGGGAGAAGGGATCATATAGGAGTGCCGACCGAGCTGTTGATACTGTGGTCGGTTGAGAATTATTGGGACGCATAATTATAATGAATCTTTGTAACGCAACAGTTGCCCTCGGGGCGGATCGCAAACCCAAATGTTATCTTGATCATCGCCAACCACACAATGCGATTTTATGTCTGCCTGGCCTGAGCCAACAACGAAAGCTCACCCTGGGCGGATACCCCTAAAATTGAAAGTGTGGCATTTTTAGAAGAGGTCAAATACAAATGAGAAAGCTTACTATTATAACTTATCACATCTGCTCCAGGATCGGTGGCTAAATTACTTATTTCTTTATTATCCTGGTTTAAATCAAACACCATGGCCTTGCCTTCAGCGCAACTGACAAACAGAAAACCTTTTTGCTCATCCAAAGCATCCCCACGCGATTTTGCGCATCCATTAGGCCACCTGCCGACAATCGTATGTGATTCCAGATCAATAGCCGCGGCCCCATGGCCCAAATTTGTATATGCCTTCCCACGAAGATGATCAATCACCAAGGACTCCGGACCGTCGGGGACAGGGATCAACATGGTGGCTTTCAAAGACGGATGGTCCCCACCTGAAAACTTAAAGACCTCCAGCTGTTTATTATGCGGTTCAGTGACCCATATCTCGTGATTAACCCCTATATAACGGACATAATCAGAATCGCCGGCTAAAGGGGCTGTGGCCACTGTAGTTGCTCTCCCCACGTCAACTGCAGCGAGCTCATGCCTGCCGTGGTCTAAAACAAATATAAAGCCTTCCCCTTCATCCGCGGAAGTAATCCCAGTATCATGCCCCTTTTTGGTATGCAGCGCTGGAGCTAAAACCGCCGATAGATGTCATGGCGTAAGTGGCAGGATCGATTAAATATAGCTTCCCCGTATGTCCCGCGGGGATCAAAACCTTGTGCAGACCGGCAGAAAAAGTCATATCATCAAAACCAATACCGCCTTCACCATCGGGGATAGCCACGCTCGTTGGTTGCAAGGAAGAATCCGAGGTTTCAGCAAATACAGGATTAATCATCCCCGCGAATATCAAAATTAAAAAAAGCATCATTATCTACTCCCTATCGCCATGTCATTTTCGTATATTGAGCTGAAAACTATTATGTATTCGGCACGGAATATTTTTCGCCGTTTGCTTCGGTTTACATCAAAAATATTCTAAAGATTCTCTTCATTTGGAATATTTTTGATGTAAAGCCTTGCAAACATTTGGCGAAAAATTCCTTATTGTGCCTCACACATAATAGCTTTTCAGCTCTAGACGCATACATTGTAAGAGATAAATTTATTCTTTTTGCGACTGTAGTTTTTAGCCAAAAAACTTATGCCGGTGAGGATATTTAAGACTTCAGTCTTAAATGATTAAACTTGTTTGAGCCTTCAGCTTCTAGAGAAGCTGAAGGCGAGTTGTTTGACCACCGAACCAGCATAAGATTTTTTGGCGTTAAAAAAACGATTCCAGGAGCAAAAAGAACAAATTTATCCCTTACAATGCATGTATACACTAAAGCAAATTGAACCGATAGCCTATTCCCGGTTCGTTAATAATGCGTTTAGGCTGCGCAGGATTGTCTTCTATTTTTTGGCGCAGATGGTTGAGATAGACCCTGGCAGAATTTGACTTCTCTTCGTTATCCGTCCCCCACACTTCCCTTAAAATTTGACGCATCGTTAATACCCGCCCTGCGTTCTTGATCAAAGAAGTTAATAAGCCGTATTCAATGGCCGTTAACTTAAGCGCTTTGCCATTAAGAGTGACTGCGCGGGTATTAAACTCCACGCGTAAACCGGCATTATCAAAAGCTTCTCCCACAATGCCTGCGGTCGTTTTCCGTCTTAATACCGCCGCAAGCCTTGCCGTTAGCTCGACGGCGGAAAAAGGTTTAGTGATGTAGTCATCCGCTCCGTTTTCTAAACATTTGACTTTTGTATCTTCTTGCCCCCGTACGGAGACCATAATGACCGCAACATCGCTGAATTCTCTGATACGCAGCAGGACGTCGAAGCCTTCCATATCCGGCAAGCCCATATCCAGAAGGACAGCTTGAGGTTTTTTATAGACGAGCGCGGCCAACCCTTTTTCACCATTGGCGGCACTGACTACTTCATATCCGGCATGATTGAGGATAAATCCCAACAACTTTTGGATTTGCGGTTCATCATCGATGACAAGAACAAGGCCCTTAGACATCCTATTCTTTTTCCACCATTGGTAAGGTTATCGTCACCATAAACCCTTGGGGAGATAAATTCTCTGCTTCCACATCGCCATCATTCAACTGGACAAAACGACGGGCAATGGAAAGCCCAAGACCTAACCCGCCTTTTTTCGTTTTGGCCCCCCGATAAAATTTATCAAAAATCTTAGTCAGGACCTCTTTAGGGATCCCTTCGCCTTCATCAATAACGCTGATCCTGATTGTCTGGTCCATGATGCGCACATGCACATCAATATCACGGCCCTCCGGGCCATGCACGAGGGCATTATGAATAATATTTTTCAATGCTTGCGTGATCATATAAAAATCAACATTCACATATAAGGGACCTTGAGGAGAATCCAGATGGATCCGCTTTTCATCACCTTGGGTAGTCGCCTGTTTAAGCGCATGGGCAATGATATCCTTGATCTCGCACCAGGTAAAATTGGGCCTTAAATTACCCGTATCCAATTTAGTCAAGTCTAGCACCGCGTCCACTCCGCTGGTCAACCGCAGGCAGGCCAAGCGGCACTCTTCCAGAAGGTCCATAGCATCTTTGGGCCATTGATGGTATAACACCAACGCATCCAAATAACCGGAAATAATCGTCAGGGGGGTCTTTAATTCATGGGACAAATTATCCAGTAAAGCGCTTTGCAAATTTTGCGTATCTTCCTTCATCTTGGCTTCATGCGAAATCTTTAACAGTTGGTCCTTTTCCAACATCACCGTCATAAGCGCGGTAAATGATTCTAATAATGTCCTCTGGGCAAAATCCAGCGGCCTATCGTTTAAAAGTTTAATCACCAATACCGCTCTCACCTGCCCCGATGACATTAAAGGTAAATACATTAATTGCTGTTGGGAAAAGGTATCCGAGAAACGGCCTGCGGCTTTCTTGTTAGCGACTACCCATTGGACCAGGCCTTTTTGATTCTCATTCATTTCTATAGAGTCCCCGATGGGGTTGCTAAAAATGGGCTGTTCATTTTCATCCATCATCAACACACTGCTGTTACATTGGCAGAGTAAATTAATTTGACCGGTGCCTACCCGCATCGCTTGCGCCACATCGGTGCTGACGGCCAAAGCGCGGGTCAACTCATACAAAGATTCAGAACGCAAACGTTGTTTCTGTTCAATTTCTTTTTGACGACGCAGCTTGGAAGTGACCAACCCCATCATCAAGGCAGTAATAAAAAACATGCCCAGTAGCCCTAAATCGTAGCTGCTGCCGAAATGAAACGTGTATTTGGGCGGCATAAATAAAAAATCCCATGCCAAAGCACTTAACGCCGCCAGCATCAATGCCGCACTTCGCCCTAACATAGCCCCGCTTAAAACAACAGTCAGTAAATACATCAGGCCCAGTGTTTGATAGCCGGTCAAAGGTTCCAAAAATAAATTCACAACGGTGGCTGAGGCAAACAATAAAAAGCTTATCCCATATTCACGGGGCTTGATGCGGGATAAAAAATTCTTTGGGTTTCTGGGGAAAATTCTTTTCCTGCGATGATATGCGCACCATGTGCACATCTATTTGTCCGCTTAAGTTAACTAACCTGTCGGCCATGGCAGGGATCCCTAACCATCGCTGCCAATTCGTTTCCACGGATTTGCCGACAATAATCTGGGTGACGTTCTCTTTATTCGCCACGTCAATGATCACTTGGGCCAAGTCATCGCCTACTTGGTGGATGATCTCAGCCCCCAACTGACGGGCCAGACTCAAATTCTTCATCAAACGCTCTTTATGTTCCTCAGAAAGAGCTTGAGACCCTTCCACGTGCAAGGCAATCCAGGAGGCATCGAGCATCCCTGCCCAACGACGGGTCATGCGAATCAGCGATTCCGAGAATGGTGTGATCCCCACCGCGACTAAAATACGCTCGCCGCTTTTGGTGGGGCCTGAAATACCACGGGCCAGCATGAGCGAACGTAAATTCCGGTTCACATGCGCGGTGGTTAAACGCAAAGCCATTTCCCTAAGCGCCGTTAAATTCTCGGTCTTAAAAAAATTAGCCGTCGCCGCCCGGGCTTGGTCCGGGACATACACCTTGCCTTCTGCCAGGCGTTGATGCAAGGCTTGGGGGGATAAATCCACTAAAGTGATTTCAGAGGCTTCATCGAGAATAGTATCAGGGACAGTTTCTCCGACACTCACACGCGTGACCGCGAGAATATCTTCCCTGCGGCTGTCCACATGCTGCACGTTAAGGGTGGTAAAAACATCAATGTCCGCGGACAGTATTTCTAAAACATCCTGATAACGCTTGGGATGACGGCTGCCCGGGGCATTGGTATGGGCAAGTTCATCAACTAAAACTAATTGAGGGCGGCGCTTGAGGATTTCATCGATGTCCATTTCCTCAAGAGTAATGCCGCGGTAATCTACTTTCTTGAGCGGAATCTGCTCTAAACCGTCCAGCAGGGCCTGGGTTTCAGAACGGCCATGCGTACAGGCCACACCAACCAATACCCTAAAGCCTTCATTCTGGCGCTGGCGTGCCTCCTGAAGCATGGCGTAAGTCTTGCCGACACCTGGGCACATACCAAAAAAAATCTTCAGCTTACCGCGGTGGCTTTCTTCAGCTTTAACCCTCGCTAATATGGCATCCGGATCAGGTCTTTCCATGCTTTATATAATACTTCATTTGAGTATATCTGCCATTACTTTTTATACTCATCTAAAGCAAGGTTAACTTGTAATACGCTGACCACCGGTTCCCCGAGCAATCCTAAAAATCGGCCTTGGGTGTTTTGAGCGACAATGTGTTGGACCGTACCTTGATCTAATCCCCTCACACGGGCCACACGCGCGAGTTGATAGTTTGCCGCCGCTAAACTCATATGAGGGTCTAATCCACTACCCGAGGATGTTACTAAATCCACCGGAATGGGAGCATTGTTATCAGGATCCGCCGCTTTCAAAGCGGCGATGCGCGCCTTTCACCTCGTCTAATAATGCGGGATTTAAAGGGCCTAGATTTGAACCGGAAGAAGAAGAGGCATTATAGGCAGGACTCGTCGCTGAAATCCTGCCCCAAAAATATTTTGGGTCATCGAAATTCTGCCCGATCAAGGATGATCCCGCTATTTTACCATCCTTCAAGACAATCAAGCTGCCTTCGGCCTGTTTATGGAACACGGTTTGCGCGATTCCGGTCACTAAAAGCGGGTAAAGAATCCCTGTGAGGGCCGTCAATAATATAAATGAAACTATAGCAGGCCTGATTTGTGTGCGTAACATTTTTGCTCCTCCATTACTATTACTATAGCGGGTCCTGGCTCGGCTTTGATATTAAGGTGCTTCAATTCCCATCCACCCACCGCAATCTTAAAAAATCCCTGAATGTTTCGCAAATAGTATTCCTTCTCATCAAACTAAATGTAAAGCCACTAATATCATATCGATCAACTTAATCCCCACGAACGGCGCAATGATGCCTCCCACCCCGTAAATCAGCAGATTGTCCCTTAAAAGACGGCTGGCAGCGACAGGCCTATAGGGCACGCCGAACAACGATAAAGGAATTAAAGCTATAATAATCAACGCGTTAAAAATGACCGCGGATAATATGGCGCTTTGCGGTGTAGCTAAATGCATAATATTAAGCGCCCCCAGTACCGGATAAGTTCCCATAAACGCGGCCGGAATAATCGCAAAATATTTGGAAACGTCATTGGCAATACTAAAAGTCGTCAAAGCCCCTCGTGTAATCAAAAGCTGTTTACCGATTTTCACAACTTCAATCAATTTAGTAGGGTTAGAATCCAAATCCACCATGTTCCCTGCTTCCTTGGCCGCCTGTGTCCCCGTATTCATGGCCACCGCCACATCCGCTTGGGCCAAGGCCGGCGCATCGTTGGTCCCGTCACCGGTCATAGCCACCAGACGGCCGCCGGTTTGCATGTCACGGATCAATTTTAATTTGGTTTCAGGTGTGGCCTGGGCTAGAAAATCATCCATGCCTGCTTCCGCGGCAATGGCTGCCGCTGTTAAAGGGTTGTCCCCTGTAATCATGATGGTCTTGATGCCCATACGGCGCAGCTCAGCAAAACGTTCTTTAATGCCACCCTTGACAATATCCTTTAATTGAATGACCCCCAAAACATTTTTATCCTCTGCCACAACCAATGGCGTGCCACCACTTTTAGAAATGGTCTCTATAGATGATTTTAAATCATCAGGAAAAATCCCGCCGGCTCTCCTAACATAGGCTTCGATAGCTTCAACAGCGCCTTTTCTAATTTGGCGATTAGCTCCTAAATCCACCCCACTCATGCGGGTTTGCGCGGTAAAAGGAATAAACCTCGCCTCCAGTTCCTGGGTTTGCCTTTCCCTGATACCATATTTCTCTTTGGCTAATACGACAATACTACGACCTTCAGGCGTTTCATCAGACAAAGAAGACAATTGGGCACAATCAGCTAAACTCTCAACACTAACGCCCCTAGTCGGAATAAAAGCCACCGCCTGCCTATTACCCAGCGTAATAGTCCCTGTTTTATCCAGTAACAATACGTCCACATCCCCTGCCGCTTCAACAGCGCGTCCGGATGTGGCAATGACGTTAGCCTGGATCATACGGTCCATGCCGGCGATACCAATGGCCGGCAATAAACCGCCGATCGTAGTGGGAATAAGACAAACCAACAACGCGACTAAAACCGTTACGGTAATGACAACTCCCTTTCCGGCGCTAGCAACGCTAAAAATAGAAAATGGTAAAAGAGTCACTGTAACTAAAAGAAAGATGATCGTAAAAACTACCAATAAAATGCTTAGCGCAATTTCATTAGGCGTTTTTTGACGACGGGCGCCTTCAACCATCGCGATCATATGGTCCAGAAATGTTTCTCCGGGGTTAGCGGTCACACGTACGACCAACCAATCGGAAAGGACGCGGGTCCCTCCGGTGACGGCTGAACGGTCTCCGCCGCTTTCACGGATGACCGGGGCACTTTCCCCTGTAATAGCACTTTCATCAACAGAGGCCACCCCATCAATAACCTCGCCATCCATAGGGATGTAGTCTCCGCGCTCAACCAAAACAACATCATCTTTTTTTAAAGTTGTTGCTGAAACAATCTCAAAGGCCGCACCATGTACGGGTTTGGACAGTTTTTTGGCCGGCGTATCTTTGCGGGCACGGCGTAAACTTTCGGCTTGGGCCTTGCCCCGGCCTTCAGCCATAGCTTCGGCAAAATTAGCGAAAACAATGGTAAACCACAGCCATAAAGAGATAGCTAAAATAAAACCGGCACTGGCTTCTCCATGACCTCCTAGTGCCTGCACGTATAATCCTGTAGTCAATACGCTGCCGACCAAGACCACAAACATCACGGGATTTTTGATCTGATGCCGAGGATCTAATTTCTTAAACGAATCCATAATAGCCGGCACCAATATCGTCGGCTCAAATAGCGATGTCACTTTATTGTGTATCTTCTTCATATAAAGCCTTCCCTTTATCTTATGAATTAGCCGTCAACATCAAATGTTCCACAATAGGACCTAAAGCCAACGCCGGAATAAATACCAGTGCCCCTATGACCAAAACCACCATGGCCAAGAAGACAACAAACAACGGCGTATGGGTCGGTAAGGTCCCTTGGGTCGTGGGCACAATTTTTTTGGCTGATAAAGATCCGGCAATAGCCAACATCGGGATAGCCAGCCAATAACGGCCAAAAAACATCGAAATCGCTGTCATGGTATTATAAAAAACCGTGTTCGCGTTAATCCCGCCAAAAGCACTGCCATTATTGCCTGCCGCGGATGAAAACGCATAAAGGATTTCGCTGAACCCATGCGGACCGGGGTTAGAGATCCCGGCTTTGCCCGCGAGCGTCAACACGGCAATGGCTGTCGGTATCAAAATAAACAAATGCGGGATTAAGGCAACAAGAGCGGCCATCTTCATTTCAAAGACCTCGATTTTCTTGCCTAAATATTCCGGTGTACGGCCGATCATCAGCCCCGCGATAAAAACAGCGACGATAATAAAAGCGATCATGCCATACAACCCGCAGCCTACTCCGCCAAAAATGACTTCACCCAAGTCTATAAGCCACAAAGGAATCAGACCCGACAAAGGCATATAAGAATCATGCATCGAATTAACCGACCCATTGGCGACCGCTGTAGTCGTAACCGCCCAAAGGCTCGAATTAGCAATACCAAAACGAGCTTCTTTGCCTTCCATATTACCACCGGGCTGGAAAGCTGTTGCACTTTGGTTAACGCCTAATTTATCCAGCAAAGGGTTGCCTTGCTGCTCAAGTTGTATACCGATCCACAAGCATGGAAGAAAAATAATAAACATGGCCGCTAATATAGCCCAGCCTTGTCTACGGTCTTTGACCATAACCCCAAAGGTATAGCACAGCCCCACGGGAATCAGCATAATGGCCAGTAATTCTAAAAAATTAGATAACGGAGTCGGGTTTTCATATGGATGGGCAGAGTTGACATTATAAAATCCGCCGCCGTTACTCCCTAATTGTTTAATGGCTATCTGGGAAGCCACCGGCCCTAAAGCAAGGTCCTGTTGGGTAACTGGCTTCCCATTACTATCTTTGGTGGTTTGCAGAAGTGTCACCGCTGCTCTTTTGTTAAAAGTCTGCGGTATTCCCTGAGAGGCTAAAGCAACAGCCAACACAATTGACAAAGGCAGTAAAATATAAATAATGGTCCTCACCATATCCACCCAAAAATTCCCGATCGTATTCATCTGCTTTTGAATAAATCCTCTAATGATAGCGACCAGGATAGCCATCCCTGTGGCCGCGGAAACAAAATTCTGGACCACTAGAGCCAGCATCTGCGTCAAATAACTCATCGTGCTTTCCCCGCCGTAGCCTTGCCAGTTGGTATTAGAGGCAAAACTCACCGCTGTATTAAACGATGAATCCGGAGACACCGCGGGCATGGCCATGGGGTTTAAAGGCAGGACGGCTTGTAGGCGCTGAATGGCATAAACCACCAAAATACCTAAAACATTAAACAGCATCATAGCCACAGCATAGGTTTTCCAGGACATACCTTCTTCCGGTTTGACACCGCAAAGCCGATAAATTCCCTTTTCTACAGGGGCAAACCATACATTGAGACCCGCGGGTCTTCCCTCATATATACGGGCCATATAGCTGCCCAGCGGCTTAACTGTCAAAAATACTACTATAAGAAAAAAAGCGGCTTGGATAAAATCATTGAGACTCATTAAAATATCTCCGGTTTAAGCAACGCTATTAAAAGGTAAATGAACAATGCGACTGAAATGATGCCGCCGATCCAGTAAATGACTAACATAAATACCTCCCCCTTACACCTTTGAACACAAAACAATAAAAGCCCAAGTCACGAGCCCAAAAAAAACTGTTAAGCCTACAAAAATAATATCCATCATAAGCATATCTCCTTAAAAAGAGTTTAGCATGACCCCTGATTTTAGCTAATTAAAAGAAGGCTTAAAAGTATTAAAAAAGTATTAAAACGGCTTGAGCGCTAAACTGCGGGTATTAAAGGATAAAATAGGGCGTCTTTCTGTTTTATTCATAACCATACTTTTTGATAAACCATACCTTCATCACTTGAACAGACCATAAATAAAGTCCCAGAATAATAATGAGGGCCAGGAAGAATGTGGCCGGCGGCATCACAAACTTAAAATAATTTCCCAACGGAGTAAACGGAAGGACCAGCGCTGCGGATACAATATAAATAGATGTGAATATTAAAAATGGACTTGGCCAACTTTCTATAAACGGTATCTTCCCTGTGCGGATAATATGAATGACCAAGGTCTGCGTGCATAGGGATTCCAAGAACCAGGCCGTACAAAACAACGGCTGTGCAGCATGGAATATAAACCACATAACACCAAAAGTTATATAATCAAAAACGGAACTTAAGGGGCCAAAATACCACATAAATTTTTTAATATAATCAATGTTCCAGGACCTGGACTTTAACAGATATTCTTCATCGACTTCATCCGAAGGGATGGCTACCTGGGAGGCATCGTAAAGAAAATTATTCAAAATAATTTGTATCGGCAACATGGGTAAAAACGGCAAAAGGAAACTCGCCCCTGTCATGCTGAACATGTTGCCGAAATTAGAACTTGCCCCCATTTTGATATATTTAAAAATATTACCAAAAACCTTTCTTCCCTCTAATACACCATCTCTGAGGACCATCAAATTCTTCTGCAAGAGAATTATATCCGCGGATTCCTTGGCGATGTCAACCGCATTATTAACGGAAATCCCTACGTCCGCTGCCTTCAAAGCCGGCGCGTCGTTAATACCGTCTCCTAAATAACCCACGGTATGCTTGTTTTTGTGCAAGGCGCGTATGACACGCTCTTTTTGCATGGGAGAGAGTCTGGCAAAAACCGTGGTTGTCTTGACTAATTCCTTAAGTTGGTCCTCGGTAAGTTTTTCCAACTGTTCCCCGGTCACAAGTCCCTTGACATCAAGCCCCACCTCAGCGCAAATCTTTTTAGTGACTAATTCATTGTCCCCGGTGAGCACTTTAAAATCTATACCTAATTTCTTCAAAACTTCAATGGTCTTACGGGCTGTCGGTTTGGGGGGATCAAGAAAAGCTATGTAACCTTTTAAAACAAGGTCCTGCTCATCATCCTTGGAATAAACTTCCTTGTTAACATCCATGTCTTTATACGCGATAGCCAAAACCCTGAAACCATCCGCGCTTAAAGAATCGTACTCTTCCTTTAAATCCGTCATGACAATTTGATCTAAGTCCTCCAGATCCCCATCCAGTTCATACTTTTTACATCTTTTCAATATTTCTTCCGGGGCCCCTTTAGCAATGATCTTATGCTTGCCATCCATATCCACAACCACCGACATGATCCTTCGGGAGAAATCAAAAGGCATCTCATCGATCTTTTTATATTGCTTAACGACTAATTTTTCATATTTTAAAACTGCTTTGTCCAATATATTTTTAAGCCCTGTTTGATAAAAACTGTTGATATACGCCAGCTTTAAAACCCCATCGTCCTCTTTTCTGACAACATCACAATATTTCTCCAAAACAATCCTATCTAATGTCAGCGTCCCTGTCTTGTCCGTGCACAGCACATCCATCGCGCCAAAGTTTTGAATAGAGTTCAAGCGTTTGACGATGACATCTTTTTTAGACATCGCGATAGCGCCCTTAGACAAATTGATGGTCACCAGCATAGGAAGCATTTCAGGGGTCAAGCCGATGGCCACGGCCAGCGAGAACAAAAATGCCTCCATAAAATTACCTTTGGTGAAGTAATTGATGGCACAAATAGCAACAACCAACACCGCCATGGCGCGGATCATGAGCCATACAAATTGATTGATCCCACGATCAAAACTGGTAGGTAGATTGATCGATGAAAGCCGCTTGGCAATTTCTCCAA
>CAWHFJ010000011.1:0-99907 GCA_963828495.1 Candidatus Omnitrophota bacterium | reverse complement strand
AGGTGGGGTGTTTGTTATCGCTGGGATCTCTGTTTATATTGGCATGTATTGGCCAAAGCTAGACAGCTTGACACGGACATTAATTACATTAGGCGGTGGGTTTTTATGTTACTTAGGTGCTGTTGCAGCATCTAGAGATGAAAACATTCGGATAGGTGCACTTCCTTTGTTTATCATTGCAGCCATCTTACAATGTGCAGGATTGTTTGTTTTTTTATATGAATATTTTGAACATACTAATCAGTGGCAATTAGCCGGGATGTTTGTCTTTGGAACCTTATTGCTTCAAAACATATTTACTTTTTTAGGATTAAAGCGTACCGAATTGCTGTTCTTTAGCATATTCTTCGGTGTGACATCTACCTTATCATTTCTAAGTTGGGTTCATCTTAGCGAATATTAGTCGGTAACGTTGGTAGGTTTGGCACTATTAGCAATTGTGTATTTCCTCGAAAGAACCAAATTTAATACCACCAATCCCTTTTGGTATTTAGTGAGTAGTTTTATGTTTCTTTGGGCATTATTTGCATTGGTAGAAAAAACGTTTCTAGAGAGTCTTTTTCTGTTCGCAAGTTGCTTCGGAGAAGGATCTTAGCGTCTCTGTTAAAAGCCGATTATTGTTGTTTGTAAGCACTTTGTCGATATTTTGCTATATAGGATATTTTCACCGCAAGACATTTTGTGGATACTATTGGTTGGCCATTGGCGCTTATTGGCTTGGGTCTATTGTTATTTGTTTTAAGTGCGGTTGCTTTTATAATCAATAGGAAATATATTTCATTCTAATGCTTTTTAGGTTTCTCTTTCCATGTGCATGATGCCCTTTAGGTGGATGTGGCGAGTGTGCTTTGTTGCCTGACTTTTTTTCTGGATAATGATGTAACAATTTTTTTCTCGATTTGTTGACGGTTTTTTATTGACATTATGTGCTTCTTTCCACAATAATATCAATATGATTAGCTTCTTTTTTAATTTCAGAAACTTGCTCTTTTATTTTGTCCTTATTGGTTATCATCGTACATATCTTTGGAGCAATAAATGCAGCAGCGCTCAAGCAAGTTGCCGCTGTTGATAAGATAAAAAATATAACTCTCTTCATCAATGCCTGTATAGCTTTCAACCAAAGCACTTATGCTTTCTTTAGCTCCGGGTATTGATAGTAATGATAAGCTCATATTACCTACGGCATTTAAGTTAAACTTCCCTGAATCATAAATTTGATTAGCATAGTTATAGGCACTAATAGTGGAATAGGCAGCTGAAGCTTCAGTATAAATTGCTGGTCCGTGCTCAATAACACCAGAAGGCAACCAAGAGCTGACAAAATCTGCAGTGAAGGTATAGTTTAATTCAGGCAATTCAAACATGTAACTTACTATCCAATAGTAGTTTATTTTATAGTATAGTTAGGTGTCACGCTATTGGTATGGGTGCTTATGCACGATATCAAAATAGTTAACCTGAAATTCGCCTGACAGTAAATCATATTGATAATAGGCAATTGACATAAATAGTTAATGTGAGCATACTTAAAATGCAAAACTCCTTTGCGTAAAAAACTACAGAAATCATTAAGGTAAAAACATGTGTTCTCTAAAAGTTATAAAATTGGCAAATATCTGGTGGCGTTGGCAAGTGGCATAATAATTTGCCAACACGTTTAACCATTACCTGCTGATTTAACTTTATGAGTATAAAACCACTATTTACATGCAACAAGCTCCAAATCCAATCTTTATCCAACTTGCGAAAGCTTCTAGGGACTGTTTTCCCTCCTTGTCTTAGGCCACATAGTCTTTACTAAATTTCCCATATTTTTTGATTAAAAATTGCTTTATTAGGCTTTCGTTCGCCATTTGATGTTGGAGTTTATGATGAACTATAAACTAATTATTTGCTCATTAGTTGTATTGGTTATTACGATAATTGTTGTTGTAAATAATAAAAATAAGACCAACTTGCCAGTTGTTGCAATTGCAAACTACGGACCTCATTCGTCGTTAGAAGATTCTATAAAAGGAATGAGCATGCATTGGCGAAAATGGGTATATTGAAAATAAAACGATAAATATTGAAATAGCAGATGTTGGCTTTAATTCATCTCTTATTCCTCAAATGATATCTAAACTAAAGAGTCAACAACCTAAAAGTGATGGTAGCAATTACCACTCCTATAGCGCAATTTTCAAAAAATGCAATCAAAGATATTCCATTGATATTTAGTGTTATTACCGATCCCATTGAAGCAGGTCTTTTAAAAGAAGCACATATTCCCAATGCAAATATAACGGGCGCTTCGGATAAACAGAATATTGATGTTTTACTTCAATTTGCAAAAAAGCTCATGCCAAATGCTACCAGTGTTGGAATTTTATATTCAACAAGTGAAGCCAATGATTTAGCTTTGGTCAAAATTTTCAAAGAGGCCACAATAAAATGCAACATGAAAGTAGTTGCCATACCTATCGATGATACAAGAGATGTGCCACTTAGAATGCAAGCATTCAAAAATAAAGTAGATTTATCTATGTGGGTGCCAGTGGACCTATACAACCTACGTTACCAGCAATAGTTGCACAAGCAAACAAAATGGCAATCCCTATTTTTAATGTAACGAAAAAGCAGTTCAAGAAAATCATGTTTTGGCAAGTTTTGGCTAAATTATTTTCAAGTGGGCATAAATACGGGGCAAATAGTCGCACGAGTACTAAGGGGAGAAAGTGTTTCAAACATTGAACCTATATATCCGCTTATTTCATTTACCGAGGGGTTGGATCAAGCTTATCAAAGCTAAACTAATGGAACGACGATCCCTATTGACTTAACCAATATCACTTTGGTGGATTAGCCTATGTTAACTTTAACCAATATTCATAAATCATTTGCCAGTAACATGTCGCCAACATTGGATGGGATAAATCTAAACTTAGATGAAGGTGAATTTTGCGTAATAATAGGTAGTAATGGCTGTGGCAAACTATTTTTAATAAAATGTATATCAGGAAAAGAATATGCGCTTGATTCTGGCACTATCGCTATCGATACAATATATGGCAGGTATCAATCGAAGTCATTTGTTAGCTTGTGTCACTCAAGATGTAAATAAAGGCACAATTCCTGAATTTTGCTTCTAGAAAATATGATTTTAAGCATGTCTCGTGGAAAAGCAGCTAAATGTAGATTTTATCAAAAAAATCGAGCACCGATTATTTCTTTGGTAAAAGAGATAGGAATGGGATTGGAAGATTATATTGATTTACGACTTAAGACACTATCGGGTGGTCAAAGACACGATTGCTCTATTGATGGCAATGATTCCAACACCTAAGCTACTGCTACTTGATGAGCATACAAGTGCACTTGATCCAAAGTCCCAAAAAAAATCTTATGGATTTTACTGTAAAAAACGTAGCAAAGCATAAAATCACAACTATCATGATAACGCATCATTTAGACGATGCCATCAAATACGGTAATCGTCTCATTATGTTACATCAAGGCGATATCGCTCTGGATATTAATGGCAAGCAAAAGCTAGCATTAGGTCCAAAATATTTGCTGAATTTATTTCATGAATATGAAGACAAAGTCTTTTATCTTCGGAGTTAAACTATCATGTATGAACTTGTTATGACAACAGTGCTTTTACAAGTCGTAAATTCAACATTAGTCGCCTATGGGGCTACTATTCCGTTTAGATTGTTGAATTTTCCAGACTTAACGGCAGAGGTGCCTACCCATTAGGTGGAGCTGTTTGCGCTAGTTTAATTATAAATGGTATCAACCCTTGCTATGCCTTAATCATTGGTGCCCTTAGTTCAGGACTTATCGGTATTGCTACAGCGACTGTTCATTTGCGCTTAAAAGTCAATACCATTGTTGGCAAGGATAATTGTAAGCACAATGTTATATAGTGTTGATTTGAGAATAATGGGTAAGCCAAATATTGCTTTATTTGACAAACCGTCTTTGTTCCCAGGAGATAATTTAATCATCATTAGCTTAATGTTAATATTTTTTATCGCTTGTTTGATTGCTCCTTTACTTATGTTTATTCGTACTGAAATTGGTCTGAGATTACGTGCTGTGGGGACAAATCCTGACTTTGCTAGAAGTCAAGGAATTAGTGTTGCTGAGTATACTATTTTAGGATTATTTATAGCCAATTGTTATACCGGTCTTGCCGGCGGATTGATGGTGCAGCTCCAAAGTTATATGGATATTAACATGGGAGTTGGAATGGTTATCGATGCGCTAGCTGCGCTTATGATTGGTGAAAGCATTGTTAAACCAACGTGTTTGAACAAACAATTAATAGCCCCATTGGTAGGCGCCTTAATTTATCAGCAAATTCAAGGTTTAGCATTAACACTTGGTCTTGCACCTTCTGATTTAGCTTTTAACTGGCGCGATTGTGTTAGGAGTGATTGCTCTAAGAGGAAGAGAAATATGAAATTAAATGACTTTATTCTTCCAGAAAGTGCCATTTACTTATGCGGTCATTCATTAGGCCCGAAGCACTAAGACAAGCTTAAATAAAAAATATCAATGGCGCTAGCTGATTGGGCCCAACATGGTGTGGCCGCATGGAGTGAATGTCAATGGATTGATTTGCCATATCGGATCAAGTGAAAAATTGGCTTATCTATTAGGTGTCTTCAAAGAGTGAGGTTGCCGTGTGTGATAGCACATCAGTGAACTTATATAAAGTACTTCATTGTGCTTGTCGCTTAAATGAAGATCGTAATATTGTTTTGACGGACAGTGAAAATTTTCCTGACAATTTCAGATGTGGCGCAAGGGATGGAAAGCTCAAATGAAAGCATAATAATTAAATCAGTGAAGCCTGACAGAGACAAGATGCGATGACGGAAAATATAGCTGTGTTATTGCTAACGCACGTAAATTACCGTAGTGGCAAAGTGTATGATATGAAAACAATTACAGCGAAAGCACATACACTTGGAATTGTCGTTATATGGGATTTGTCTCATAGTATTGGTGTGGTACGCCTCTTTCACTTAAAGATTGCGACGTTGATTTTGCAGTCGGATGTACATATAAATACCTAAATGGAGGACCAGGAGCGCCAAGGTTCTGTTTATATTAACAAAAAGCATCATAAAAAAGCCCAATCACCAAGATTTGGGTGGATGGGACATCAATCTCCATTTGATTTTTCAAATAGCTATACAGCAACGAGTAATGCAGTGAAATTTATGGTGGGTACACCCTATATTTTTAGTCTTAAAGCATTAGAAGGTGCGTTGGAAGTATTTGAAGGAATTGATATAAAAGTGTTGCGTGAACAAAGCGCAATACTTTGTGACTATTTAATGGAAGCAATCAAAACAATTGCACCAGAACTTGTTTGCATTTCACCTGCACAAAACACGTTTCGTGGTGGACACATTGCTTTCTTTCATGATTATGCTTATTCAATATCAAGAGCGTTAATAGCGCGTGGCGTTATCTGTGATCATCGGGCACCAAACTTGATACGGATGAGCGCAAATTCGCTTTATATTTGTAAAGAAGATATTGATGTTGCTATAAATATCATTGCATCGATTATTTTAAATGAAGAATATCTGAAACCAGAATATCAAAATAAAATTAAGGTAACGTAATCGCCGGTGACAATCACCACGTCCGTCCAGGTATCTCAAGAGCGACGCGCCGGGCTCGGCTTCCGCCCGCTGACCACTGCTTCGGCTTGCGCGCGCACGAGCTCCGTTAGCCCGTGTCGGACGCACTCGGGCCGGGACCCAAAGAGCGCGACCGCTGTCGTCGACGATCTTCGCTGGTCAATGTCTGCACGAACGCCGCGGAAGATTACGACGAGGTCACCGTCAGACTCCGCACGGTCTTCTCTCACTCCGACGATGACCTCTTCGGCCTCTTCCATCAGTCGAGAACGCTGATCGCAGTCATGAGAAGCGTCTGCTGGCGGGCCGCGTCGATGGCGCGGCTGACGAGTGGCCCGTAGAGCGGATCGCGGCGAGCCGCTTGGGGCCGAACTACGAGGAGGATGTCGGGTATGGGTTGAAGCGCACTTTCCCAGTGGATCCCTGGTACATTGTGGCCGTGGTCTGAGGCGGGGCGCCGGCGCCTTTGCTACAGCTCGGCAGCGACGCGCCGCCGAGCAATGCAACGAGGGCGATAGCCGGTGGCCAAGCTGTTGGTCAATCCGCCGAATTTTATCTGCCTGGACGAGCCCACCACCCATTTGGACATCGACGGGGTGGAGGCCTTGACAGAATGTTTTAAGAAATACGCAGGCACCCTGTGTTTTATCAGCCATGATTTGTTTTTCGTCAAGGAAATCGCCGATCATATTGTGGAAGTCATGCCGGGTGGTGCGTTGAAGAATTATCATGGCGGGTTGGATTATTACTTGGAGAAAAAAGCAGGGATCCAGGCGCAGGCAGTGAAAACAGATAAGACTCCCACGCCCTCCTCTAGCGGCGAGAAGAAAAATCAGTCCTGCCTTCCACACAAGACATTAAGAACCAGCAGTTAAAGCAGGCCCATGAACGTCACGCTCAAGCCCTCAGGCGTTTGGAAGAAATCAAAAAAGAAACCAGGGCCCTGGAAGCTGAAAATAAACAATTAGAAACGGAAAGCTATGTCAAGGCCCGTTTTTTAAGTGATGCGTTTGGCCGCGATCCGCAAATGATCAAGGCCTACGGCGTACGCTTGAAAGAAATTCAAAAACGGACACGTGAGATCGTGGTCATTTTAGATCAATTGCAAGAAGAAAAAATCCGGATTAGTAAATAAGATTCCCTGACTGTTCCTCCCCCTTGATGGGGGAGGTTAGGTGGGGGTGAAAGGGGAGGTGAAATTGGGAAGAATTATCCCTTATATGTTGGCGATACTCTTAAGCGCATCCGGCTGCGCCGCTCTTGAACATCTCGACGATCTTGCGGTGATTGGGGATTATTCCAGGGAAAAAGACAATCAGCATCGCTTGGTCAAATTCATCGATGATCATTATGATGCCTTGACTCGGGCCATAGCCCAGGGGCATATCAGCGATTATAAAGACAAAGCTTCATGGGTGACTTCTTTTGGCGAGCCCATTCTTAAGAAAGATTGGGGCCAGGGAGCCCAACAGTGGCTTTATCGTTATGCCATTCTAAGTCAGGCCAAAGACAAAGTATACGTGTATTTTGACCGCCATGATCATCTAATAAAATGGGAGAAAGTGCCATGTCCGTCATTCTTTTAAGTGTTACTGGTATCCTTGTTTTGATTGCGACCATGGTTGTTTTAATTTCTTTTATGCGCAAGCAAATCACCCAGGAAATGCGCCAGGCCCAGGAACAGATTTTGCAGACCGCGCGCCAGCAAATGGCATTGGCCCAAGGTGAGGCGGCGTCCGCCCTCGAGCTACGCAAACAAGCCATTGAGCATACGGTCGCAGGACTCAAAGAAGAGTTAGCCAAATACCAGCAAATGCTGCGTGAATCTGAGGGGGACCGTTCCCGCAAGTTCGGCCATCTGGAGAATGAACTTAAAAATGCTTCCAGTGCCACCTTGAAGCTTCAGGAGACCACGAGCAGATTAAATAATATTTTAGGCAATGTCAAATTACGCGGTCAATGGGGAGAACGCATGGCCGAAGACATCATCCGTTATGCGGGCCTTATTGAAGGTGTCAATTATCTCAAGCAAAGTGTCAATGTGACGATGACAAAGCCGGACTTCACTTTTCTTCTGCCGCAGGGGTATTGTATCAACATGGATGTTAAATTCCCTTTGGACAATTACCTGCATATGGTCAACACGGACGACCAGGTGCAAAAAGACACTTACGAAAAGGAATTCATTAAAAACGTCAAAGACCGTATTAAAGAGATCCAGAATCGCGATTATATCAATCCGTCGGAGAATACCCTAGATTTTGTTCTGTTGTTTATCCCTAATGAGCAGGTCTTTGGCCTCATTCAGGAAAAAATGCCGGATGTCATGGATTTTGCTCTCAAACAGAAAGTGGTGCTCTGTTCACCTTTCACGCTGTACGCCATGTTAAGTGTTATCCGTCAGGCCCATGAGCATTTTCGCTTTGAAAAAGACATTAAGAAAATCATTGAGCTCATTGAAGGTTTTATCAAAGATTATGAATTATTCAAGAGTCGTTTTACGGATTTAGGTTCGTTGATTGATAAGCTGAGCGGTCAATACGCGGAAATTAATGACAAGAGTTTTAAGAAATTAGACGGAAAAATTCAGCGCATTGAGGAGTATAAAAAAGGCTCTTTGGCGTTAGCTAACCCTGAGGATGTGATTGATGCCCCCTGAAATATTTTTTAAGGATGAGGGTGTTTTGGCGATGACTAGTGATGCCTCGGTCGACTTTACTCCGGTCGATTTTGACAGCCCTTTGAGGGTTGACCAGCGTGCGTATTTAAAGAAGTGTAGCGGGTTAGACATCCCGCAGGTATTTTGGCGTAAGCAAATCCATGGGGATGATGTTTTGATGGCAGAGGGGACACCGGGCTCTTCCCAAGGCCGTCCGGACGCGGATGCCTATATTACCAACGAGAAATATCTGCCTATTGCCATACGCACGGCGGATTGCGTGCCGGTTTTTATTTTTGATCCACAAAAAAAAGCCATAGGTCTGGCTCACGCCGGATGGAAGGGGACTTACAAGTCTATCGCTGTTAAAACTGTGCAAAGAATGCAGGACAAATACGCCAGCCGGTGTTATGATTGTAAAATTGTTTTAGGCCCAAGCATCCGGGAATGCTGTTATCAGGTAGGTGAAGAATTCAGGGACTATTTCCCCTTGCATGTCAAAGAGCGTGCAGGACATTTATACTTGGATGCCATCGGCGCTAACCGTGACCAATTGTTGCAACTGGGGATACGGCAAGAAAATATTTTTGATAGCGGCATATGCACGTGTTGTCATAAAAATTATTTTTCTTTCAGAAGGGACGGCCTAAAGGCCGGACGCATGATATCATTAATGATGTTGATATAAACTATGAATACCTCCTACATCGTCATTTTAGTCACCGCCAAAGATAAAAAAGAAGCAACAAAAATCGCCCGAGGCTTATTAGAAGCCAAATTAATTGCTTGTGTTAATATTATAGAAGGGGTTCAATCGTTATTTTGGTGGCAGGGGCAAATTGATATGTCCCAGGAAGTTTACCTGATTTTAAAGACCAAAAAGGTTTTATTTAAGAAAGTATCGGCCAAAGTCAGATCCTTACACAGTTATCAAACCCCGGAGATAATCGCCCTGCCTATTGTCAATGGCAGTAAGGATTATTTGGGGTGGATCAGTTCTTCCGTAATCTAAGGGGAGTTTGTAGCATGCATTATTTGCGTCTAATTTTCTTAATTCTATTTTTATCTTTTTCAACATCAGTTTGGGCCAGGGGAGATTTCTACACAGAGTCTTCTCAAGACTTTTTAATAGGCAAGGCAGCGCCGGATGTTGTTTTGCCTAACTCTGATGGACCATCGGCCAGCGTCATCAACGCCCGTGAGGGGAAAAAAGCCATTTTGGTTTTTTGGGCCACCTGGTGCCCTCACTGCTATGAGGAACTGGGTAAAATCAACGGAGCTTTGGCATCAGTCCATGAGAAGGGGATCAAGATTATCCTGGTGGACGTAGGCGAGAGCAAAGAAGCTGTCAAAGAATATTTAATCCGACGCCAGATAAACTTAAGCTGTTTTATCGATGAGGAGAATGTTTTTCAGGAGCCCTACCATTTGGTTGGAGTGCCGACGATGGTTTTTATTGATGAGCAAGGCACCATCCGCAATATGACCCACCAATTTCCCTCAGATTACGAAGATTATTTCAGCGCTAAATAAGAAATAAGGCGCCCTTATTTTTTATTAATCATTTTTTCGTGTGCAAAGACATGGCGTTGCCGATAAGTACCCTTCTTTTAAAGGTACGGCCACCAACGGCTTACAACGATACCTAGTGTTCAGAATATTTTCAAGCAAGACTAACTTTTTGGGATCATGGGGATTATATATGTCATTAGGATTATCGGGCACATTGTCGTACATGCCTTTCAGATAAACCACTTTCTCAGGATAATTTCCGTTCAAAAAAATAGCCATCTGGATTGATTTCTTAGAAGTTATCGCCATAATCGAAGCGGCAGATTCATCTATGATATAGGCCTCATTGGGGACGAATGGGAACGCCTGTTTTAATAATAATGTTTTTTTATAGAAGAATATTTTTTTTGCATCGGTAACAAGATTTCTTGAAGCAAAAAACGCATTTATAATTAATATAATAAAAAACAGTGCGTCTAAAAGACGAGGCCGACCCCTTGTTTTGATAGCCACCATCCCTTTTGCGGCTAAAAATACAAACGGAAAAATGAAAAAAAGAATATAACGGTCCGAATAAGCGTAACCCGGATAAGAAATACCACCTGCACAAAAAACCGATATCATCAAAAGCCCCATCAAAAACCATCCTGCGAGCCCATTTACCAAATTGTCTTTTTTATAAAAAACACTTCGCCCAATAGCCATTAATGCCGCCCAAGCTGTTAAAGGAGTGTTCTGTTTATAGTTAAACAAATAGGAAATACTAGTGTGAAGGTTCTTAAATATAAACTGAAAAGAGTAGGCGGCTGCCTTCGAGTCAGACAATAACATAAAAGGGATAGCACTCAAGATCGGTAAAAATAAACAAACGCTGTCTGACAATATTTGTAAGTATAGCTTTTTATCCAGCCAACCATCCCGTCGATAAATATACAAAGCTGACGCTAATCCAAAAATGACAAAAATGCCATATAACGGTTTAATACAAATACTATATATGCCGCAAAAAAGCCCGGCATACAAAATGCGCTTGAGATGCAGAGCCCTGTATTCACTGATGAACATAAGAAACAGAAGGAAGAAAAACAACCCGGCGATATCAGACCCAGCGGACATGGAGTAAGTAATACGCGCAGGCAAACAGGCCAAGAAAATCGCCGACCACCAGGCTACAGTATGACTTGTGGTCAAAGTCCAGGCAATCCTGTAAACCGCTGCGACCGATAGGGTCCCCAAAATTATGTTTAATATAAAATAACTGTGTTCAAAATCATGGGCTACAAACAATACAACCGCCTCAAGCCAGGCAAATCCCGGAAGTTTCGTATTAGTTGTCCATGAAGCGAAGAGTTCTGGTTGAAGGCGACTGCCTTTTAATGTTATGCTTGGGCGACCGGAAGAAAGAATATTGACGGACTGAGAAATATAGGCGAATTCATCTTGGTAAACGCGATGCATCGCAGGCCCTATGGAAAGACAAAGCATAAGCGCAACCAGGCATGCGGATGAAGAAAGCAGAAATCCTTTATCAAATCCCATTTTTTTGTTTTGAAACAGATATACGATGGCGGCGCTTACGAAAAATACTGCAGCAAAGAATATAAAGCCTACCCAAATCAGAACAATGGTATCATACATTATTGGCTTTTGATTTTGCTTTTGACTTCGGCTTTCATGCGCAGTTGGCTCATGAAAGTAATGAGTATTTGGTTGCGTCCCTCGGCGCTCAACATTTGCCGGAAATTTTCTTTGTCCGATTGGAACTGTCCGTCTTCAGGCTTTTCCATTTTTTCCAAATAAATGATGGCGGGGCCTTGAGAGGTGGCTATGACTTCGCTGAGTCTTTTATCGGTGTTAAGCAGATCAGCTTCCTGCTGGAACTCCTGAATTAAACCCACATTGGCGATATATTCCTCGACGGCCAAAGGCAGGGGTTTGTTCGACCTTTAGCCCCAAGGCCTCTGCGGCGGTCTTAAAATTTTTGGTCTTTAAGTCCTACGGTCAGCTCTTTGAGGGCTTCATCAGCCTTAGGCTTGGCGATGCCAAACCCTTTTTCCATCAATACCGCATCTTTGATTTTATCCTTGATTTCTTCTAAAGCGGGGACATAAGAACTCTTTTTCTCTTTGAGTTGTACGACTTGCCAGCCATCGGGAGCTTCCAGAGGTTTGGAATATTCACCCGGTTTCATGGCAAAGAATTCTTTAATATTATCGGGATTGGAAGCAAAGGTTAAAATCGGCTGGTCTTGGGTAAAAGCGGCCGAAGTTTTGACCTCGAGGTTTAATTTTTTGGCGACAGCGGCAAAATCAGCCCCAGGGAAAAGCTCTTTGGAAAGAGTGTCGGCCAGGGCTTTTTCTTTGGTTTGCACATAATTAAGGACAATGGAGGGCGGCAGGAGGAATTGTTCTTTGTGTTGGTCATAGAATTTTTTAATTTCATCATCGCTGGCCGTGGCGTTTTTGCCGTAATCCGACGCGTTGAATAAAACATACTGCAAGGTGATTTTTTCATTACGCTTCTGATATTCTTGTTTTAATTGGGCATCCGTCAACACTATTTCAGGGGCCACAGCTATCGAGCAGTTTTTTGATCATCAATTGTTTGCGTACGCCTTCTTCGAATTCATGCGTGGAGCGGTCAAATACGCTGGGGTTGCGTACAATGTTTTCATAAAGCATCTGGTCAAACTGTCCGCTTCTCTGGAAGAACGGAATGGAGGCGATGAAGGCCACGACTTCCTGGTCGCTTGCCTGGATATTGCGTTTTTGGGCTTCTTTGAGCAGGATCAGGCGGTCCCAGGTTTCCTGTTCCAGGTTAAGTCGGTTGCCGTTTTTAAAAAATTGATCGCCATATAGAATAATGGCCTGGTCACGGGTGTCTAAATAAGCTTGTTGGAAATCTTTGGTACTGACATTATGGCCATACATGCTGCCGGCGCTGTTGACGCTATTATCCAAACGGTACGCGGTACCGAACACGCCAAAGGAAAGGATAATGACTATCGCGATGAACCATAAAATTGTTTTATTGACACCTTTTCTGCGCAAAATCTCAAGCATAATCACCTCTATAGGTTAAGGGCTTATGCTGGGGCCCCCATGGCCGAAGCTATTGTTTCTGAAATAATTTGGGCATTATAGCCCAGCCGAAGGGATTTGACAAGTACTGGAAAATAACTTTACATCCCACCAAGCGGAGGATATAATTGGCGTCTATGAAGAAACTCAAAAAATTAAAATTAGGATTGCCCAAAGGCAGTTTGCAGGATGCGACGGTGGCCTTGTTTGAGAAGGCGGGGTTTAAGGTCATGGTTTCCACCCGTTCGTATTTTCCCCAAATTGACGACGAGGAAATCGCTCCGGTGCTGTTGCGCGCCCAGGAAATGTCCCGCTATGTGGAGGATGAAACCTTGGATTGCGGCATTACCGGCGCTGACTGGATCGAAGAAAATTCTTCGCAAGGTGGTGTCCCTATCCGAACTTTTGTATGCCAAACAAACCAGTAATAAAGTCCGCTGGGTTTTGGCGGTGCCTGAAGCCTCCTCTATTAAATCGGTCAAAGATTTGCAGGGCAAGAAAATCGCCACCGAAGTCGTCAATGTCACCAAAAAATATTTAGCTAAACATAAAGTCAGTGCCGATGTGGAATTTTCCTGGGGGGCGACCGAAGCCAAAGTGGCCACGGGTTTAGTGGATGCTATTGTGGAGTTGACCGAAACCGGCTCTTCGCTGCGCGCCAATAAATTGCGCATCGTCGACACTCTATGCGAATCCACCACCCAGTTTATCGCCAATAAAAAAGCCCTTAAAGACCCCTGGAAAAAGAAAAAAATGGAGCAGATCATCCTGCTTTTAAAAGGGGCTTTACAGGCGAAAAATATGGTGGGGCTTAAGATGAATGTGCAGCGCAAGAATTTGGACAAGATTTTAAAAACGCTCACAGCCTTACGTAATCCAACGATTTCGCCTTTGGTCAATGACCAATGGGTGGCGCTGGAAACAGTCATCGATGAGGGGACTGTGCGTAAAATTATCCCTCAGCTCAAAGAGTTGGGGGCTGAGGGGATTATTGAATACTCTCTTAACAAGCTGATCTATTAAGGAAGGTATAACTCTATGCCCTGCGGAAGAAAAAGAAAACTGATCAAAATTCGGACCCACAAGCGTAAAAAATTACGCAAAGCTTTACGCCATCTCAAAAAGAGAGCCACCCGTTAATTTTGGAGGCTCGTATGCTTTTGTGGCAACGCTTGTTGGCGATGCCGGCCGTTTTATGTTGTTGGCTGGTAGTGATGACTACGCCTTCATGCGCTTGGGGATTGACTGTGGAGGCCCAAGCCCGTGGCCTGGCGCATTACATAATGGCTGTTTGTTATGAGTTCAACGATCAAACCCCCGAGGCGATTGCCGAATATAAAAAGTCCGTTAAAGCTAATGGTTTAGAGCCGGCCCCCAGATTAAAACTGGGGGCTTATTATTTGCGCTTGGGGGTGATTGATCAAGCCACAACCCAATTAAAAGCAGTCACACGCCTGGCTCCGCAGGAATCGGAGGCCCATTATTTACTCGCCCTCATTTATTCTTCAGAACACAAATATGATTTAGCAGCGTCAGAATACGAAATCCTTCTCAAATACGCAGCCCAAAATCAACCTGCGAATACGGACATATACCTGTATTTGGGCCAGTTGTATTATGCCCGGCAACAGTTGCCTCAGGCGATTGAACAATTTTTGAAAATTATCAAACTTGAGCCGGACAATATTACCGCCCTTTATTTATTGGGGTCGGTTTACGCGGATAATAATGCCCCCTCCAAAGCCATAGAAACATTCCGCCGTGTGTTAGAACTTCAGCCTGATAACGATGAGGCGCTTAATTCTTTGGGGTATATGTACGCCGAAGCGGGTGTCCATTTAGACGAAGCGCTTAACATGGTGCGTCGTGCTATTAAAATTGATCCTATCAACGGCGCTTATTATGACAGTTTGGGATGGGTGTTTTATAAAAAAGGCATGTACGCCAAGGCCTTGATGGCCCTGCAGAAGGCGGCGACGTATATTCAGGACCCTTTGCTCTATGAACATATGGGAGATGTGTATAAGGCCCAAAAGAATTTTGTCAGGGCCTGTCAATTTTGGCGTAAATCTTTGGATTTAGATCCTCATCAAAACGCCGTACACCAAAAAATCAGAGAAGTGGAAAAATGGATCGCCTCACAGTCCTCTCGCCGGGTAAATTAAATCTTGTCCTCGATGTTCTTCAAAAGCGGCCCGATGGCTTTCATGAATTAAGAACTGTTTTTGAGCGTATCAGTTTAGCCGACCGTATGACCCTGACACCTCATGCTGGTGGCCAAATACGCGTCCGATGCGGCCATCCTCAAGTCCCGCAGGATTCCAGGAATTTAGCGTTTAAAGCAGCGGTACTTCTTAAAGAAAATTTTTCTGTGAAGGATGGTGTAGATATAAATATTATTAAAAATATACCTGTGGCCGCGGGGTTAGCCGGCGGCTCCAGCAATGCGGCCTCTGTTTTAATGGGTCTAAACCGTTTATGGTCTTTGGGTTTAGATACCCAACGATTAGTACGGTATGCCCAACGCCTAGGCAGCGATGTGGCTTTCTTTTTATATGATAGTTCTTTTGCTTTAGGCACCGGCCGGGGGGACCTGATAGAGCCTTTGAAGGCAAGGACCAAGTTGTGGCATGTGCTTGTGACACCTCGGGTTAAAATGTATACAGCAGAGGTTTTTACCCGTCTTAAATTAAAATTGACAAACAAAAAGGATAATGTTAATATTTTGCTTCCCTTTTTGAAAATAGGGGATATCAAGGGGCTGGCAGGGGCTTTGTCCAATGATTTGGAGCCTGTTATTTTGTCGTTGAGGCCCGAATTTTTTTATTTGAAGAAGAAATTGCTCGACGCAGGTGCCACCGGTGTCTGTTTTTCCGGCAGCGGCCCGTCGGTTTTTGCTTTGGCCGAGTCACAAAAGCATGCCTTAAGCCTCCGGGGAAAATTTGACAGGCGTTACAACCAGGTTTTTGTGGTCAGTACAGTGTAGCTTTACTGCCCGGTGGTGTAATGGTAGCACCCGAGAATTTGGATCTCGTTGTTCAGGTTCGAATCCTGACTGGGCAATTTAAAATTGGCAGGATGAGAACCTCAAAGGGTATGGGAAAAGAATTTTCCCATGTTTTTGGGGTGACAGCGACGAACGTCAGTGAGGAGCGCCAGAGGGGCGACGCCCCTATGGGGAGCCTGGAGCGTAAGCGGAAGGCGACAGGTTCTAGGGCGAAGCCCGGAATCCTGACTGGGCAATTTAAGATTTGCAGGATATTATGGGCGATTTTAGAGCGATTATTTTGGCGGCGGGCCGCGGCAGGCGGATGAAATCCACAATGCCGAAAGTGCTGCACAAAATTTGTGGCAAGCCTTTGCTGGCATATGTTTTGGATATTGTCCATAGTTTGTGCTCTTTGAAAACGTATGTGGTGACGGGCTACGGTTCCCAAGCAGTCAAAGAAGCCGTCGGTGACGGCTTCGAATATGTCTGTCAGGAGAAATTGCTTGGCACCGGGGATGCGGTCATGCGTTGCGCGTCTCATTTTAAGAATTACCGCGGGAACGTTTTGGTGCTTTGCGGGGATACGCCTTTACTTTCCAGGGCCATTGTGGCCGCGCTTTTAAAAAAGCATCATCAAACAAAAGCCGCGGCCACTGTTCTGACGGCGCATATGGATAATCCCCATGGGTACGGCCGTATCGTGCGTTCGTCCCAAGGTCAGTTGTTGGCCATCCGTGAGCAGAAGGACGCCTCATCCGGTGAAGATAAAATAAAAGAAATCAATGTCGGCGTGTATTGTTTTAGGGCTCAAGCTTTGTTTGAAATTTTAAGAAAAGTCAGGATGAACCCTAAGAAAAAAGAATTTTATTTAACGGATGTTATTGAATTATTGTTGGCCCGTGGTCAGAATGTCGCGACATTAACCACACAGGATGCGTCGGTGGCTTTCGGTGTCAATACCCGGGAAGATTTGGCACGGGCTGAAGGGGTCATCCGTCAAAGAATCGTAAGCCAGCATATGTTGGGGGGAGTGACTATTGTAGATCCTCTCACTACCTATATTGAAGACGGGGTTGTTATCGGCAGGGACACGATCATATATCCGATGAGCGTCATTCATGCGGATGTGCGTATCGGCAGAAATTGTACCATCGGGCCCTTGGCGCGTATACGTCAGGGGACTCGCATCAGCGATGGGGTGGAAATAGGGAATTTTGCGGAAGTTTCGCGCACATCGATTGGCCGCGGGGTTTTTGTTAAGCATTTTTCATTTTTGGGGGATGCGGTCGTAGGCCAGAAGGCTAATATCGGTGCAGGGGTCGTGACGGCTAATTTTGATGGGGTTAACAAAAATAAAACTTTTATTGGGGACCAAGCGTTTATAGGTTCAGGGGCGATGTTGGTTGCGCCTGCACACATCGGTGCCAGAGCGGTTGTGGGGGCGGGTTCTGTTGTGGCCCGTGGCAAAACCATTCCAGCGGGGACACTGGCGGTAGGTGTTCCGGCGCGGGTTATTCGTAAAATTTAATGAGGGCAGGATCATATGCGTAAATTATCGATTTTAGGAGGCAATGCCAATCCTTTGTTGACACAGGAGATTTGCCAGAAACTGGGGATTAAACAGACTGAGGTCTTTATCGGGCGTTTTAGCGAAGGTGAAATTCGTGTCCATATCAAAGAGAATATCCGCGGACAGGATGTCTTTATCGTGCAGCCGACCTGCCCTCCGGTCAACGATAATTTGATGGAGCTTTTGATTTTGATGGACGCTGCCCGCCGTGCTTCTGCGGACCGTATCACCGCGGTCATCCCGTATTATGGCTATGCGCGCCAGGACCGCAAGGACCAGCCGCGCGTGCCGATTACCGCCAAGCTTGTGGCTAACTTGATTGTGGCGGCCGGAGCCAACCGCGTCTTGACGATGGATTTGCATGCCAGTCAGTTGCAGGGCTTTTTTGATATTCCGGTGGACCATTTGTATGCCATCAATGTTATTTCGGAATATTTTAAAGAAAGAAAGATTGCTGACATGGTGATTGTCTCTCCCGATGTGGGGGGTATTAAAATGGCCCGGGCCTATGCTAAGCGTCTCAATGCGGCGCTGGCCATCGTCGACAAAAGACGCATGTCGCCGGAAAAAACCGAAGTCATGCATATTTTGGGCGATGTCAAAGGCAAGAATGTGGTGTTGGTGGATGATATCATTGCCACGGCCAGTTCTTTGGTTGATGCGGTGGCAGCCCTCAAGAATTCAGGGGTTAAAGGCATTTACGCGGCCGCCAGTCACGGGGTGCTTTCCGGACCGGCCAAGGAAAGGATTGCGAGTAGTAAGGAATTGCTGGAGGTCGTTATCACCAACAGCATTCCTTTTAAAGACGGGGCTGCTAACCCCAAAATTAAACAGTTGTCGATTGCCCCGCTTTTGGCTGAGGCCATTGCGCGTACCCATAACGCGGAATCGATCAGCAGTTTATTTGAAGAAATCAGAAACTGAAAGGCCTATCATGGAACAAATTAATTTTGACGTTCAAATCAGAAAAAATACGGGGTCTGCGAGAGCGCGCCAGGTGCGCCGTTCGCATTTCATCCCGGGCATTGTTTACGGCGGGGGTTCAAAACCGACCAATATCCAGGCGGACCGTAAATCCTATGACCGTATTTATCATGAGCACGCCGGAGAAAGCTTGATTTTTCATTTGAACTTGGTGGACGAGGGGAAGAAAGTTTCGGATTTCCCGGCGATTATCAAGGACGTTCAACTTCATCCGGTCACCGACGAAGTTATTCACATTGATTTTAACCGTATTTCCCTCGACAAGGAAATTGAGATTAAAGTTAAAATTCTCCCCAAAGGCGAAGCGGTGGGTGTCAAGCGTGACGGCGGGACTTTGGAACATTTGATGTGGGAGCTGGATGTTATTTGTTTACCGACAAATATCCCGCACCATCTGGAAGCGGATGTTGCCAATTTGGGTGTGCATGAATCTGTTTTCGTCAAGGATTTGGTGATGCCTGCGGGTGTGCGTACCAAGCATGACCCGGAATCGGTCGTTATTACGGTGGCAGGTTCCATACGCGAAGAAGTCGTTGCTCCTGTTGTGGAAGGTGAAGCGGCTGCCGCAGGTGCTGAACCTGAAGTGTTGAAGGAAAAGAAGAAGGAAGAAACAACTGAGGCCGCCGCAGGGAAAGCTGCGGGGCAGGCCGCCGGTGGAAAAGCCGGGGCTCAAGCTGGTGAAGCGGCTAAGAAGGAATAGGGTATTTTGCCAAAATTGATCGTAGGCCTTGGGAACCCCGGGCCTCAATATAGATGGACCCGTCACAATTTTGGTTTCTTGGTCCTGGAGGCTTTAGCGGCACGGTATAAAGCTTCCTGGCAGAATTCGGCTACAACCCAAGGGCTCTTGGCGCGTGCCGAAATGGAAAATTGTGCATGCTCTTTGTTGATGCCGATGACCTTTATGAATAATTCCGGCTTGAGTGTAAAGAAGCTACTCGTCCGCCAAGGTATAGCGCCGGGAGATGTTTTGGTTATTTGTGATGATTTATCTCTGTCCTTTGGGAAAGTGCGCTTGCGGCCTTCGGGAAGTGCCGGAGGGCATAATGGGTTAAAATCTATTATCGGCCAGATAGCCTCGGATCAATTTTGTCGTCTCCGTATGGGGATTGGCCGTCCTCAAGGCGTCGGCGATACAATAGATTATGTGTTAACTAATTTTACTCCGGCACAGAAAAAGGCGTTGCCGGATCTTATTAATCATGCACTAGACTGTGTCACATGCTGGGTGACCGAAGGTGCGCAAGTGGCGATGAACCGGTTTAATTAATTTTTAAGGAAGGGAAAAGTAATGAACAAGTACGAATTAGTTTATATTATTGATGCGCACACGCCGCAAGGCACTAGGGACGAAATCGCCAAACAGGTGGCGGACGCCTTTGTGAAGTCGGAGATCAAACTCGGCAACAGTCAGATGTGGCTGGATCGTCATAAGATGAGTTTTCCTATTAAGAAAATAATAGAAGGCACGTATTATCTGTTGAATTTTGAAGCCCAAGGCTCCGCCGTGGCCAAATTACAGGGCAGTTTGCGTCTCAATGAACAGATACTGCGTTTTTTAACCATTAAAGTGGGCAGCCAAAACGCTTAACATCTGCAGAATTCGCGAATGGAGGTATGGGTATGGCAAGTTTAAACAAAGTTTTGTTGATTGGGAATTTAACTAAAGACCCGGAATTACGTTATACGCCCAATGGCACAGCAGTGACCAATTTACGTATTGCCGTCAACCGTAAATTTAAGGACCGTAGCGGTGAATTAAAGGAAGATACCTGTTTTGTGACGGTGACGGCTTGGGACAAGCAGGCGGAAATTTGCAATCAGTATTTGCAAAAAGGTAGAGCGGTGTTTGTGGAAGGCATTTTGCAAAGTCGCTCATGGGAAACCGGCGACGGTCAAAAACGCAGCACCATCGATATACGGGCCGAACGCATTCAGTTTTTGGGTGGTCCCGTCAAAAGTGAAACAGCGACAAGCCCTGAACCCGCGGCCAAAGACGCCGGGGACCAGGATACGGTTATATCTCCGGAAGATATAGCTTGGGAGGAATAATCATTTATGGAAAGAAAATTTAAGAAACGTCTAGGAGATAAAAAACCATTTAGGAAAGACGGTGATAATGCTTTCGGTCAAGGAGCCGCCCGTCGTACACCGCGAACGCCGCGTATGTCCATCCCCAAGGGGACGGACATCAGTTACAAGAACGTTGCGTTTTTACAAAAATGTTTGACCGAGCGCGGAAAAATTTTCTCACGTCGCCTGACCAGTGCCAGTGCGACCCAGCAGCGCCAGATTAGCATCGCGGTCAAGCTGGCCCGTTTTTTGGGCCTTTTACCCGTTGGCTCTGCCAAGAGAAAATGATTTGGGCGGGGGATCTTAAACACAAGGAAAAATATGAATATCATTCTGATGGAAAATGTTGAAAAGTTGGGGGCAGTGGGGGACGTTGTTAAAGTCAAAGATGGCTATGCCCGCAATTATTTATTTCCTCGTAGGCTCGCCATCACAGCTTCTGAGGGCAATGTCAAACGCATCGAAAGAGAAAAAGCTAAACGCTTGGCCGCTTTTGAAGAACAGAAAAAATTAGCCCAACAAAAAGCGGAAATTTTGAGCAAGGTGTCCTTGACCCTTGCCGTTGAAGTTAATGATCAGGAAAAACTTTATGGAGCGGTTTCGGAGACCGAAATCCTCCAGGCCCTGGAAGCGGAAAATCACAAGGTTGATAAAAAATCTTTGGTTCTTGAGAAACCGATCGATGAGTTAGGTATTTTTGAAATCGGAGTGAAACTTCATCCGCAGGTGATTGCCAAGGTCCGCTTATGGGTCACGAAGAAATAAGAGTACTGCCTCAAAATATCGATGCTGAAAAAGCGGTATTAGGGGCTATGATGATTTCCGAAGAAGCTATCGGGGTGTCTATTGAACATCTCGATAGCTTTTATTTTTATGAAACCGCCCATCAGAAGATTTTCGAAGCGGTGCGCGAACTTTATGCCCAGCGCAAGCGCGTAGATATCATTACCCTTTCGGATTGGCTCAAAAATAACGGACAGCTGGAGTCTTTAGGCGGTATTTCCTATTTGACACAACTGGCGGATTTTGTGCCTACGGCGGCCAACGCCCAGTATTATGTGGACATTGTTAAGGAAAAAGGCATCCAGCGCAAGCTCATTAAGAATTCCACCGAGATCATCTCTAAAAGTTATGGCACCAACGTTGATATCGATGAGTTGGTCGATTCCGCCGAACAGCTGATTTTTGAAATTGCCGATGCCAAGCAAAAGCAGCAGGCTGTCCATATCAAAGAGATTATTAAAGGCACTATTGAGAACATCGACCTGTTATATCAACACAAGAAATCTATCACCGGCGTCCCTACGGGATTTACGGATTTCGACAGCAAGACGTCCGGCTTACAAAAATCAGATTTGATTATCATTGCCGGACGCCCTTCGATGGGTAAAAGTGCTTTTGCCGTATCTATTGTTGAGCACGCTTGTCTCGAACACAATGTCCCGGTGGCTGTTTTTTCGCTGGAAATGTCCAAAGAACAATTAGTTCAGCGTATGTTGTGTTCTCAAGCCCAGGTGGATGCCCATAAAGTCCGTACCGGATTTCTTTCGCCGTCCGACTGGCCGTTACTGACGAAAGCGGCCGGGCGCCTGTCGAATGCGCCTATCTTCATTGATGATACCCCGGCGATTTCCATGCTGGAGTTAAGGGCCAAGGCCAGGCGCTTAAAGAGCGCGCATGACATTGGCCTCGTGATCGTGGATTATTTGCAACTGATGCAAGGCCACCTCAAAGCCGAAAGTCGTCAGCAGGAGATTTCGGAAATTTCCCGTTCGCTTAAAGCTTTGGCCCGCGAGCTCAATCTCCCGTTGATTGCCATCAGCCAGCTTTCGCGCGCGGTGGAAAGCCGTCAGGACCATCGGCCGCAACTCTCCGACCTGCGTGAGTCCGGGGCCATTGAACAGGACGCGGACGTGGTGGTGCTTTTGATCCGTGAAGAATATTACAACCCGACAGATGAAAATCGCGGCATTGCCGAGGCCATCATCGCCAAACAGCGTAACGGGCCCACGGGTACGGTGAGAATGAAGTTTTTTAAGGAATTTGTCAAATTTACCAACTTGGAAACGATTCATCACGAATAGATGAAATGATCTGTCAAAATAGTCGTGATGTAGATTGACAGTCTAATACACGGAATCTATAATCAAGCGATGTTAAAAAATAAAATCTTATCTATCAGTTTTATTGTCTTTTGCGCCTTTTTGTTAGAAGCCAAAATTGTTTTTGCCCAAGCGGTTGTGGATAACTCTACCGTTAACGCGGCATTGGATGCTCAGGAGAAATCACCTTCGAAGGCACAGCAACCGCAGGCAAAGCCAAGCGATCAGGCACAGCCTGCTGCACAGCCGGTTGCCCAATCTGCTCCTGCTGCCCAGCCCATGCCTGAAGCGGCCCCTGCTCCCAAGGTTGTCAAGGCCATTGACATTCAGGGCAATAAATCGATAGGGATAGCCCAAATTTTATCCAAGATTAAAACCCGTGTGGGAGAAGACTATCAGGAAGCCGTGGTGAGCGATGATTTAAAGCGTTTGTACAATACCGGGCATTTTTCTGATGTGCAAATTGATCATGAAGATTTAGACGGCGGCTTAAAAGTGATTGTCAAGTTAAAGGAAAAGCCGATAGTAGATGAGATCACATTTTCTAAAATCCGCTATTATAACAAGCGGTTTTTGCAAAATAAAATGAAAACGAAGAAGGATAAGTTCCTCGACAATAAGACCTTGAAAGATGATATTAATATGATTGAGGATTTATATAAGAAAAAAGGGTTGACCCAGGTGAAGGTGGATGTGGAAACTTTTGTGGATGAGGTGACCAATAAAGCCAGCCTGCATTTCATCATCCGCGAGGGATACAGGGTCAAGATCAAGCACATTTATGTTTATGGCAATACCGCTTATCCGGACAAACGTATCATTAAGGCCATGAAATCCCGGTGGGCCTGGATGTTTGGCTCAGGGCTTCTGAAAGAAGATGTTTTGGAAGAAGACATGACAGCCATTCAGGCGTTTTATGAAAAAAATGGTTTTATCGACGCCAAAGCCACCTACCAGATAGAGCCCTTGTATCAGGGATTAGTCAATGTGAATGTCACCGTACAAGAGGGGAAACGTTATTATGTGGGAGACGTCAGTTTTAGCGGCAATGCCATTCTTTCGGAATATGATATTAAAAGCCATATTAAAAATTTGAAAGAGGGCAATGTTTTTAGCCATGAAAAAATGGAAGAAGATTTGTCCCATATCCGCGAGGCTTATTTTGATCGCGGCTATATTTCCGCCAATGTGGAAGAAGCGACTTCTTTTAATACCGAAACAGGTAAGGTGGATGTTAAGATCACTATTAAGGAAGGCAAGTTGGTGTACATCAATAAGATCAAGATCCAGGGCAATGCCCATACACGGGACATTGTTATCAGGCGCGAATTACGCATGTATCCCGGCGATCAATTTGACGGGGCGAAATTGCGGGTATCCAAGCAGCGCTTGAAAGATTTGGGTTATTTTGAAGATGTCGGTTATGACATTGAAGACACCAATCAGGAAGACATGAAAGATTTGGTGGTGCAGGTCAAAGAAGCCAAGACCGGCAGCTTCTCCTTTGGCGGTGGTTACAGCACGGTGGATAGATTGGTCGGCTTTGTGGAGGTTGAGCAGAAGAATTTTGACATTGCTAACTGGCCTTCGTTTACCGGTGGCGGTCAGGATTTACGTCTACGCGGTCAAATCGGTTCCGTTCAGCGTAGTTTCATATTGAGTTATACCGAACCTTGGCTGTTCGACCATCCGATCTCCGGCGGGTTCGATGCGTATTTGACGGAAAATCTTAATGATAACACGACCGGATATGCCTATACCCAGAAAACTATCGGTGGGGATATTCGTTTGGGCAAAAGCTTTAATGATAATTTTTCCGTAGGCTCTGTTTATCGCTTGGAACATGTTAACATTAGTGATATGAATGCGGGTGAATCCGCGGCTTTAGAGGAGCAAGTGGGAAATAGTTTGATATCTTCTTTAGGTTTTAGCGAGACCAATGATTTCCGTGACAGCAAATTGTCTCCTACCACAGGCTGGATTAATACCAATAACGCGGACATCGCCGGAGGCCCCTTAGGAGGCAACAAGAATTTTTACCGTCTGCAAACCAGCGGAGCGTATTATTTTCCTTTGAAATTCAATGATATCACCACGGTACTTCAGGTCAGCGGTCGCACCGGGATGGTTCAGTCTTATCCGGATACTCCGGATGTGCCTATTTTTGAACGTTATTTTACCGGCGGCCAGGACTCCATCCGTGGTTATGATGAACGCTCAGTGGGGCCCCATGACCCCGATACCGGGGACGCCGTCGGCGGTGATGCTGTTTTGCTCGGTAGTGTGGAATACACCGTACCCATTATTGAAATTATTAAAGGGGCGGTATTTTATGATGTCGGCAACGTCTGGGATAAAGTGAGGGATTATGGGACCGGCGGGCTTAAGTCCGGTGCCGGTGTCGGTTTGCGTATCAAGACCCCTATTGGCCCTATCAAACTGGATTACGGTTTTCCTTTAAGTAGTGAAGAAGGGCAAAACAAAAGCGGGAAATTTTATTTCAGCGTCAGCCGCGGATTTTAATCGTTTAATTATTTTCCCCATTGTCTGGTAAAAGTATAAATAGGAGGGTTCTATGAAAGCAGTTAAAGTATTAGGTTTAGCGGTGATTTTTGGGTTTATGATGATTGGCATGGCTTGCGCCAAAGATGTAAAAATTGCCTATGTGGATTTAGCTCGAGTATTTGACAATTATCAAAAAACCAAAGAATTTGACGCTGTTTTACAAAAAGAAGGCGAAGCTTTTCAAAAAGATCGCGATGCCATGGTCGCAAAAATCAGAGATGCCCAGAGCAAATTGGACCTGATGAATGAGACCGAAAAGGTAAAAATGCAAGCGGACATCGAAAAGCAAAAAAATGAGGTGATCGCTTTTGATAAAGATAAGCGTACCCAACTTGCCAGGAGACGTGATGAGAAAGTGCGTGAAATCCTTCAGGAAGTTGAAAAAGTCGTCAGTGGTATAGCCCAAAGGGATGGGTATACTTTTGTTCTTAATGACCGGGTGATGATTTACGGTGAGCCGGAATTTAATATCACCCCAGAGGTAATGAAGACTTTAAATGACAGCTACACAAAGAAGTAATTTATCGGTCATGCGTCTGACCGTTGCTGATATAGCCCGGTTGGTTAACGGGGAGATTGTTGGTGACGGTTTACGGTTGGTCAGCGGGTTTTCAGGGATTAAAGAAGCCAAAAAAGATGACCTGACATTCTTAGGTAATCCTAAATATGAGTCGTTGCTTCTTGACACGCAGGCGGGTGTCATTCTTGTTCCCCGGCAGATTGCCTGTCCGGGGAAAACTGTTATCAGGGTCGATAATCCCTCTTTAAGTTTCTCGAAAGTTGTCAACCATTTCTTAAAGGATGCCCCTGACTATAAACCCCGTGGTATTCATCCCACCGCTGTCATTGCTCCAAAAGCCAAATTAGCCAGGGATGTGGCTGTCGGTCCTTATACGACAATTGAGGCCAATGCGGTCATTGAGGAAGGATGCGTGCTTTATGCCGGCTGTTATGTGGGGCATGATACGCATTTAAAAGCAGGCTGTTTGCTTTATCCTCACGTCATTTTGCGCGAGAATGTTTCTGTAGGTCGGCGCGTGATCATTCACAGCGGGACTGTCATCGGCTCTGATGGTTATGGTTATGTGACGGTTGATGGCAAACATATGAAAATCCCTCAAGTGGGGAGTGTGGTCATAGAGGATGATGTGGAAATCGGGGCTAATGTCACTATTGACCGCGCGCGTTTTGATAAAACAGTTATCGGTGAGGGGACAAAAATCGATAATTTGGTACAAATAGCGCACAATGTCACTATCGGCAAACATTGTTTGATTGTCGCTCAAGCGGGCATCGCCGGCAGTACGAGGATAGGTGATGGTGTGATTTTGGCGGCCCAGGCAGGTCTTGTGGGTCATATAGAAATTGGGGACGGGGCAGTGGTGGCGGCCCAATCAGGGGTGAGCAAGTCTATTAGGGCAGGCGAGCAGGTTTTTGGATCTCCGGCCCAGCCGATCAAGAATGCGTTTAGAAATAATGCGCATATCCAAAGGCTGGATAAGTATGTGGAAAGAATCAAAGCTTTGGAAAAGCGTATTGCAGAGTTGGAGAAAAGAAAATAATGCCCGCCGTATTTCTAATATGTACATTAAGGTTCGTCGTTTTTCTAATATGAATACAAGGAAACGACACTGTTCTGAAATTGGTTTAATAATTTTTAAGGAAGCGGCACTATTCTAGGATTCATTTGAGAAAGTAATATTTATGAAGCAACAAACGATAAAAAATCCTGTCACTCTTTCCGGTATCGGATTGCATAGTGGCGTTAATGTTCACATGACGCTAAAACCCGCGGCGGAGGATACAGGCATTTGTTTTGTGCGCACGGATTTACCCGGCAACCCGTCGATTAAAGTCTCTTTGTCGACCGCGGTGATGGATGTGAAGGTCGTCCGTTGTAGCGCTATTGAATATCAGGGGGTGCGCGTTTGTACCATTGAACATTTAATGGCGGCTTTAACGGGCTTGGGTATTGATAATCTGACCATTGAGATAGACGGCGAAGAGGTTCCCGGCATGGATGGCAGCAGCCTGGAGTTTTTAAAGGCTTTGCAGGAAGCGGGGTCTGTAGAACAGTCCACGGATAAAAATATTTTTGTTATTCAAGAACCCATTGTCGTTGCCAATAAAACATCGACGATTGTGATTGTGCCGCATGATAAACTGCACATTGCGTATACTCTGGATTACGACCATCCTTTTTTGCGTTCGCAATTTTTTGCCTTGGACTTTGATCCAGTATCTTTTGCCCGTGACCTGGCCCCATCGCGCACCTTTTGCATTGAATCCGAAGTGCAGGATATTCGCCAGCAGGGTTTGGGCCGTGGTTCGGATTATAAAACCACACTCGTCATTGCACAGAAGGGGGTTGTGCAGAATACATTGCGTTTCCCGGATGAATGCGCTAGACATAAGGTTTTAGACATTGTGGGTGACTTATCTCTGTTAGGTTACTCTGTGCAGGGGGCTGTGTATGCGACTAAGAGCGGGCATGCTTTAAACAGGGCTTTGATCAAAAAGATAGACGCCCAGCGCCAGAAATATGCAACGCCAGACATAGTGCCTGTAGAAGTCCCGGGCCAGGGGCGGGTTTTTAATATTGATCAGATTATGAAAATTTTGCCTCATCGGTATCCATTTTTGTTTGTCGATAGGGTCATTGAAATCGAGCCTGGCAAGAAAGGGGTCGGCATCAAGAATGTGACGATGAATGACGGTTTTTTTCAAGGGCATTTCCCTCAGAGGCCGGTGATGCCGGGAGTGATTATGGTCGAGGCCATGGCGCAGACCGCGGGGGTTGTAGTGTTGACCGGCGGTGCGCATCGTGGTAAAGTAGCTTTATTTATGTCTATTGGGGATGTGAAGTTCCGTAAGGTGGTTGCTCCCGGAGACCAACTGTTGCTGGAGGTTGAAATTATCCGCGACAGGGAACGTACGGCAAATATTAAAGGTGTCGGGCGTGTCAATGGGGAAGTGGCTATTGAGGCGGACATGATGTTTTCTTATACGGAAGCTCATTATTTATATGGCTAAAAATATTCATCCAACAGCGATAGTGGGGGATCAAGTCAAACTTGGGCATAATGTGACGGTTGGTCCATTTACGGTCATTGATGGTCCTGTGACGATCGCAGAGGATGTCAAGATCGCAGCGCATTGTGTGATTGAGGGACATACCACAATAGGTCGCGGATGTCAGTTATTTACAGGAGCTGTTATCGGCAGCCTGCCGCAGGATAGAAAACATCAGCGAGAGGACGTGGTCTACTTGAATATAGGCGAGTATAATGTTTTTCGTGAATATGTGACCGTCAATCCCGGTACCATAGAAGGCGGGGGGACGACGCGTATCGGAAACCACAATTTGTTTATGGCCTGCTCTCATGTGGCGCATGACTGCGTGATAGGCAATGACTGTGTGCTGGCTAATTATGTGGGGCTTTCGGGGCATGTGACCATTGAAGACCGGGCAGTGATCGGCGGCCTGTCCGGCATCCATCAATATGGCCGTGTAGGATTTTTGTCCATGATCGGCGGTTGTTCCAAGGTTAATCAGGATGTCCCTCCGTTTTCTTTAGTGGACGGTAACCCTGCCACCTTAAGGGGTTTAAATATCGTGGGCTTAAAACGCGCGGATATTCCTTCCGACCGTCAGATGGCTTTACGCCGTGCGTTTAAAATTCTTTTTAATTCCGGTTTAAATCGGACTAATGCCATTAATCAGATCCAAGAGCAGTTAAACGGTGTGCCTGAAATCTCCAGGGTCATCGAATTTATTCAAACATCTAAACGTGGCATCTCCTAATTTAAAAATCATCGGCCTTATTGCAGGCAACAGGCAATTCCCTTTTCTTTTTGCCAGGGCCGCCCGTGACCAGGGCTACAAGGTCATCGCAGGGGCCGTTCTCGGGGACACCTCGCCATTCCTCTATTTTTTCGTCGATAAATTCCGGTATTTCAAGGTGGGAGAATTAAAAAAACTTTTTGAGTATTTCCGGCAGGCCGGGGTCAGTGACGTCATCATGGCCGGTCAAGTCAAACAGGATCATTTATTTAACCCGGCCCTTGAGTTAGACGAGGTATTTCAAGCGCTTTCTGATGCCTTGCGCGATCGCAAGGCAGATACCATTTTTGCCGCGGTAGCGGAGCGTTTAAAACAAGAGGGCATGACCCTTTTAGATTCCACGTTTTTATTAAAAAAATATTTAGCTCCCCGCGGCACGTTGACCAAACGAGGGCCGACACAGAGTGAATTAAGTGACATTGACTTTGGGCTTGCTATTGCCAAACAGATGGGCGCCATGGATATCGGCCAGACGGTCGTGGTCAAAGAAAAAGCCATTGTGGCCATTGAAGCGATGGAAGGCACCGACCGTGCTATCGTCCGTGGCGGGAAAATCGCCCGCGTCAAAGCGGTGGTGGTCAAGACTTCCAAGCCAAAACAAGACAGCCGTTTTGACGTTCCGGTCATCGGCCCGCGTACGATCCAGGCCATGGCCTCGGTCAAAGCCGCCTGCTTGGCGATTGAAGCCGGAAAACCCTGATCATCGAGTGTGAAAAAACCGTGAGAATGGCGAATAAAGCAGGCATATGCCTGGTGGCTTTTTGAATGATAGTTTGATCTAGAGGGAGAGTTTTATGCTTACGTTAATCGCAGGGTTAAAGATATTGTTGGCTCCACGACACTGGCCATTACGGCCCGGGCTAAGCAACTTCAGGCTGAAGGGCATGATGTAGTTAATTTTGGGGCCGGGGAGCCGGATTTTGATACGCCGGATTTTATTAAGAAAGCCGCTATCAAGGCTATTGAGAGGGGTTTACCAAATACACCCCATCGATTGGGACCCAGGATTTGCGCGAAGCCATTGCGGCTAAATTCCAAAAAGATAATGGCCTTGTCTACAAGCCCAATCAGATTGTAGTTTCCTGCGGGGCCAAACATTCTTTATTTAATATCATCCAGGTGTTAGTTGACGATGGGGATGAAGTGATTTTTCAATCTCCTTATTGGGTCAGCTACCCTGAAATGGTCAAAGCTGCAGGCGGGGTGGCCGTCATTATTCCCACCGATGCTTCCACCGCTTTTAAAATTACACCGGATTTATTAAAAAAACATATTACGCCTAAAACCAAGGTTTTGATCATCAATTCTCCATCCAATCCGACGGGGGTGATGTATCATAAAGAGGAGCTGGCCAAGATTGCTGAGATCTGTGTCGCGCACAAGATTTATGTGATTAGTGATGAAATCTATGAAAAGTTGATTTATGATAATAATGTATTTACTTCGATAGCTTCATTGGGTCGTGAGATCTTTGATTTGACGCTGACAGTCAATGGCGTATCCAAAGCCTATGCTATGACTGGCTGGCGCATCGGCTATGCGGCGGGGGCAGTCGAGATCATGGAGTATATTAAGAAGTATCAGGATCATTCGACGTCCAACCCTGCTTCCATCAGTCAGGCCGCGGCTCTGGAGGCCTTGAAAGCCTCTCAAGAGACGATAGCTCAAATGTGCGCGATTTTTAAAAAGCGCCGCGATTTGATGCTGCAATGTTTAGACCGCATTGCGGAACTTTCTTATATACGACCGGAAGGCGCTTTTTATGTTTTTTGTGATTTTTCTAAAGTAGGCGATGCGACGGTGATTGCCAAACAGATGTTGGATGAGGTCTTGGTCGCTGGGATCCCAGGCGACGGCTTTGGAGCGCCCCATTATATAAGATTTAGTTTTGCCACGTCGGATGCGCGCATTCAGGAAGGCATCGCTCGCGTGGTCTAAGTGGATGGCTAATCATGGGAAAAACTCCTTACCTACGGGAACTTCTTTTATTGACTATTGAGCAAAAAGCTTCTGATTTGCATTTGACTGAAAATACGCCACCCATTTTTCGTATTGATGGGCGTCTGGTGCCTCTGAGCGTCGAGCCTCTTCGCCGCGAGCAAATTCAGGAGATGATTTATGGCGCTCTTTCCGAAGCGCAGAAAGTTAAATTCGAGCAAGATAAGGAACTGGATTTTTCTTTAGCCCTATCCGGTATGGATCGTTTCCGTGTGAATGTGCATATTCAACGGGGATCCGTGGAGGCTGCTTTACGTCGAGTCTCTTTATTTATCCCTTCTATGGAAGAGTTGCAATTGCCGCCGGTGATTACGGACCTGGCGCGCAAGCAAAATGGGTTGGTCTTAATTACCGGTCCCACAGGTACCGGTAAAACCACCACATTGGCGTCGATTATTAATTTGATCAATTCCGAGCGGACTTGTGTGATTATGTGCATCGAAGACCCCATTGAGTATATTTTTACGAATAAAAAATCGGTTATCAAGCAGCGTGAGGTTTACCGGGATACCAATTCGTTCGCGGAAGCGCTCAAGCATTGTTTACGCCAGGACCCGGATGTGATTGTGATAGGGGAAATGCGCGATTTGGAGACGATTTCAACGGCACTGACCGCGGCGGAAACCGGGCATTTGGTTTTAGCCACGTTACATACCCCGGATGCCCCGCAAACCGTTGAGCGTATTATCGATGTTTTTCCTCCCTATCAGCAGCAGCAAATCCGTCTGCAGCTTTCGGCGGTTTTACAGGGTGTGATTTCCCAGAAATTGGCCCCCAGGGCTTCCGGTCAGGGCCGGATCATGGTCCCGGAAATCATGATAGCTACACCGGGTGTGCGTAACATGATCCGTGAGAAAGCCGTGGAACAGCTGCGTACGGCCATTCAAACCGGCGGGCAATATGGGATGCGCACTTTTGATAAATCTCTTCAAGAGCTTTATGAAAAAGATATTATCACTTATGAGACCGCTTTGAATTTTTCGACGGACATCAATGAATTAAGAGCTCTATTCGGGAAAAAATAATCTCCGCTAAAGCTGTCGGAGGAATTCCCCTACCTATGAGCACACAGTGACATTATTACCAGGAGACGGTGTCGGCCCGGAAGTCACCGCCGCCATGAAAATGTGCGTGGACGCCACAGGTGTGAACATTGACTGGGAAGAGCACCAAGTCGGCGAGAAATCGATACAAAAATACGGGACTCCCTTGACAGATGCCGTGCTGGAATCGATCAGGCGCAATAAAACCGCGATCAAAGGGCCTATTACAACACCCGTGGGCCGTGGTTTTCGTTCCGTTAATGTGCAATTAAGGCAGTCGCTGGATTTGTTTGCCTGTGTGCGTCCCTGTTTATATTATGAAGGGACCAAGACCAAGATTAAAAATGTGAATTTAATGATTTTCCGTGAAAATACGGAAGACTTATACGCCGGCATTGAGTTTGATATTCATACGCCCGAATGCGACCGTTTGCGCGCGTTGATCAATGAAATGTCCGCAAAAAAGATCAAAGAAGACGCGGCCATTTCCATTAAACCGATTTCGATTAGTGCCTCCAAGCGTATTGTCAAGTTTGCTTTTGACTGGGCCATTAAGCTCGAGCGTCGCAAAATCACCGCTGTCCATAAAGCCAATATCATGAAATTTACCGACGGTCTTTTTTTGAGGTGTGCCCAGGAAGTGGCGCAAGAATACGAGGGGAAAATTGAATTTAGCGACTGCATCGTGGATAATATGTGCATGCAGCTAATCCAGAATCCGCATTTGTACGATTGTCTGGTTTTAACTAATTTGTACGGTGATATTGTTTCGGATTTGTGTGCCGGCTTGATCGGAGGGCTGGGGGTGGCCCCGGGGGCTAATTACGGCGATGAGATCGCTTTGTTTGAACCGGTGCACGGCTCAGCGCCTAAATACGCCCTTCAGAATAAAGTCAATCCTACGGCGACCATTCTTTCGGCCGTATGGATGTTGCGTCATCTTAAAGAAACAAGCGCTGCCGAGCGTTTAGACAATGCGGTCCGTGCGGTCCTAAAAGAAGGTAAATCTGTCACGTATGACCTTAAGCCCGACCGCAAAGACCCCAGTGCTGTTGGGACCATGCAAATGGCCGAGGCGATTTGCAAAAAGTTATAATTAAGTGTGCGTCACCTTAATTATCACAAAACCGTGGGAAGCCTAAGTCTCCGACGGTTTTTTAGTTTAATACTAAGGATCTCATTCAATGATTATTGAAGATTGGGGACTTATTGATTATTCGTTAGCTTATGAACGTCAAAAAAAATACGTACACAGCGTCATCATGGGGAGGGCGGATCATCTGATTTTTTGTGAACATCCTGCGGTATTGACGTTGGGGCGAATGACTAAGCCTGAGAATCTGCTATGTAGTCACCTAGGTATTGAGGCTCGTGGTGTTGTGATCCGGGAGGTTGACCGGGGAGGGGATGTAACCTTGCACGCCCCCGGACAATTGGTTATTTATCCTATCTTTAATTTAAATAAACGTAAAAGAGATCTTAAAATCTATGTAGCGAGGCTTGAACAAGTTGCAATTGATTTATTGAAGGATTTTGGTATATTGGCAATAAGCATTCCGGGTCAGCGGGGTGTGTTTGTGGGGGATGATAAGATTGTTTCCATCGGCGTTGGCGTGCGCCAATGGGTGACCTATCATGGGTTAGGGGTTAACGTGAATACGGATTTATCTTTGTTTGATTTGATCAAGCCCTGCGGCCTTAATGTGCGTATGACGTCTATGCAAAAATAAAAGGCCGCGCCGTGCCGCTAAATGACGTAAAGGCTAAGGCGATTGAGCAGTTTCAGAAATGTTTTTAGTGTAGCTATGACCAATATTGTTTTACCTGAATTAGGTGAGGGGATCACTCAAGCCACGGTGGCCTGCTGGCATGTGCAGATAGGGGACCATCTGCAAGAAGGCCAGGAGGTGTGTGAGGTGGTCACCGATAAAGCATCTTTTGTCATTGATGCTCCTTGCGCCGGGCGGCTTAAATCCATTATCATCGCTGAAGACCGGGAAGCTCAAGTGGGCAGCGTATTGGGGACTATTGAGTAAGGTATGACTCAAACTAAGCATAAGCGTGTTTTATTAATGTATATCTCTCAGGTTTCCGGGCATCGGCAAGGGGCGGTCGCCATCGCCAAATCCCTCAAATCTCTTAATCCCGATTGTGAAGTCTTAAGCATCAACGGATTTGGCTATATTTATCCGTTGATGGAAAAGATCATCAACACCGCCTATATGGGGGTGATTAAACGGGCCCCCAAAATTTGGGAATACCTATACGACAATCCCAAAATTATCAAGCTTTCGGAAAAATGGAAGCAATCCATTCATAAATCGTCGCACAAAAAATTAAAACCGCTGATTGAAGAATTCAAGCCGGATGTGGTTGTCTGTACTCAGGCTTTTCCCTGCGGCATGGTCGCAGATTATAAAAAGGCCCACCATCTTCCCATGACAGTCATCGGTGTATTGACCGATTATGCGCCCCATTTGTACTGGTTGCATGAAGGGGTGGATTATTATGTGGTGCCGTCTCAGGAGGCCCACGACAGGTATGTGAAAGAGGGCATTCCGGCCGACCGCATTAAGGTCCTTGGTATTCCCATCCGTATCAAATTCGCCCAGCCACTAGACCGTCAGGCGATTGCTAAAAAATTAGGGCTTGATTGTGATATTCCGACCGTTCTAATTATGGGAGGAGGTCAGGGGCTGGGCCCCATGAAAGAGGCGGTCAAATCTCTGGTGCATCTGGGGCGACCTTTGCAGTTGATCGTCATCTGCGGGACCAATGTCAAGCTGGTCCACTGGATTAAAAAAATTCAGCGTCAGACAAACAAGAAAATACTATTTTATGATTATGCTAGCAATGTGGACGAGCTGATGGAAGTGTCAACCTTGATTGTCAGCAAGCCCGGCGGTATGACCACCAGTGAATGTCTGGCCAAAGGATTACCGATGGTGATTATCGACCCGATTCCGGGGCAGGAAGAGCGTAATTCTCAATTTTTGGTCAATCAAGGGGTGGCTATGCGCGTCGAAGATAAACACCATATCGCCCACGCCATCGAATGGCTTTTAAATGATCCGAAACAATTGGCGGCGATGAAACAAGCCGCCTTAAAAAACGGCAAGCCCATGGCGGCCCAAGATATCGCGCGCTTAATTTTAGACGGATCTAATCAAATATGAGCAATTATTATCTCTTCAGGGTGGGTCAGTTTTTGGCGAGAATTTTACCTCGAAGGATGGGGCATGCGATGGTTATGTTCTTGTGCGATTTGCATTTTTGTTTTTCCAAAAGGGACTGTCGCGCCGTCGAGCATAATTTGAAAATAATTCTTAATACGGATCATGTGCCCCCCCAAGATGTGCGCGCGGTATTTCGTTACTTCGGCGAATATCTTTTTGAGTTTTTTACCATGACTCAACGTTTGACCCCGGCATTTATCCAAGAGCATGTTCATATTAAAAACATCGAATACCTTAATGAAGTTTTACAAAAAGGTAAGGGGGGTATCGTTGTCAGCGCTCATTTGGGCAATTGGGAAATGGGAGGGGCTGTGTTGCCGATGATAGGTTTTCCTTTATCCGTGGTGGCGTTGGCGCATCAAGATCCACGGGTCAATGTCCTGTTTAATACCCAACGGGAGGCCTTTGGCGCCATGGTGATTCAAACCGATGTGGCTGTCCGGCGTGTGGTTGAGCATCTTCAAAGAAACCGTCTGATCGCTATCTTGGCGGACAGGGATTTCGGCCAACGCGGGGTGGTCATGGATTTTTTTGGTCGAAAAGCGGTGATTCCTAAAGGGGCTGCTTTTTTTTCTTTAAAAATGGGAGCTCCGATTATCCCCATGTTCTTTATACGCAGGGGCCAAGATCATTTTGAAATTAATATTTATCCGCCTATTGATCCACCCCATTTACCGCGGGTAAAATTACGGATGATATCATGATACCCTACATTCAAAAATACCTGAAGGCCATTGAAACCGAAATTAAAAAAAATCCGTCTCAGTGGCTTATATTTAAGGAGTTAGAACACTCATGAAGATCGCCATTGTCATCCCCGCGCATAACGAAGCTCAGAACATAGGCCCCTTGGTTGCGGCCATTCGCGCTTTAGATTATGATTGTCTGGTCATTGATGACGGGTCCATGGACACGACCGGTACCCTCGCCTCTCAAGCAGGGGCTGTGGTTTTAAAGACCGCAAGTAAAAGCGGTAAGGGGCATGCATTAAGAATCGGGTTTGAATATGTGTTAAAGAATGCCTACGACGCTTTGATCGCCATGGACGGTGACGGTCAGCACTCGCCGGCGGATATCCCGGCATTCGTGGACTGTTATAAAACCACGGGGGCTGATATTATTTGCGGCAACCGTATGCAGAACCCCCGGGGCATGCCGTTGGTGCGTTGGCTGACGAATAGTTTTATGTCTTGGTTCATTTCTTTGGTTTGTCATCAGCCTATTCCGGATACCCAATGTGGTTTTCGTTTAATCAAAACCCAGGTCCTCCAAGCGATGACCCTGGAGTGTTCCGATTTCGAAATCGAGACGGAGGTGTTGGTTAAAGCCAGCAAAAAAGGTTTTAAAGTGGCTTCGGTCGGCGTACAGTCCATTTATAATGGGGAGGTTAGTAAAATTAGACCGGTACGCGATACTTTTCGTTTTCTCGCTTACTTTTCTCGTGAGTTATTGAAAAAAAATGTCTGAAAATTTCTTTTGGGGGGCGTTACTTCTTTCTCTGACCATCCACACTTCTATTTTGTGGGGCACGTATTTGTTGAAGGCGAAGGACCTTCATTATAAGGCCATGGGCCCCAATCATGTTGAAATCAGCTACAAGTCCTTTCATCATCATAGAGCTGTTGATATCCGGGAATATCCGATCCGGCCGGCCCAGCAGTTGGATTTAAGTAATAATCCAAGGCTTTTTTCCGCCGATGGCACTATACCTATCAGTTTAGTCAAGGAAAAACAAATGCTGCCGTTCGGGATGCTGTATGAACGTAAATCAGAACGTCACAGCTCCCTGCAGTTGAGCCGTAGGATTTCTATTGCACCCATTGAATCAGAAAAAATCAATAATCCCGTCTATGCCGCTTATAGTGAAATGGTCCGCAGCCGCATCAAAGAAAAAGTTTATCAGAATTATGATAAGATAGAGCGAGGATCGGTGTATTTGACGTTCATACTGGATAATCGCGGGGTTCTCGTAGTTGCAAAAATCATACCGGAGAAAACCGATGCTTCCAGCCATCTGCAGGAGATTTCCCTGCGCAGTCTTCGGGAAGCCAGTCCATTTTCAAGTTTTTTCAAAGGGATGACCCTTCCCGAGTATACGTTCAATATCGAGATTGAGTATCAAGTCAGCGAATAGGCCCTGAGACTTGCTGGGTGGACTGGGCTTCCTATTACTCAAAAGTTGACTTTTTTAAAATCCGATGATAATGTAATGCACTTTATTTAAAAAGCAATAATTTAAGGAAGGGTGACATATGGATTTGCATAATCGTTTTGGCGATGATGTTGAGAAGGACAGCGGGCTTTTGGGCCCGGACGGACAGCCGTTGGCGTCTTCTCCTAAGACCCCTCCAGAGGGCCCTGCAGAGACGACGAGTGCCGGGGGAGAGCCGCAACTGGATTTTTTTAATTACATCGCCAGCCTTGGGTTTCAGGCCATGATTTTTTTAGGCGAGATGCCTAATCCCATCACCAATAAGGTGGAAAAGAATCTCAAGCAGGCCAAATTCTTGATCGATACGCTTATTATTTTACGGGATAAAACCAAGGGCAACTTGTCTAAGGAAGAAGATGATTTGCTCAATGGCTCCATTTATGAATTACAATTACGCTATGTGGACCTGTCTAAATGATGGATGAAGAATTATTGGCTCTGCTGGCATGCCCTGCCTGTCAAGGGTCCGTTGAGCTCCAAAAGGACGAAAAGGCGAATTCCCTAATTTGCACACGCTGTCGACATATCTACCCAATAGTAGACGGCATTCCGGTGCTTTTGGTAGAGAAGACATAAGCTTAATGAACCCACGTTTAAAAAAGTTAGTCGAAGATTTTTCCCGCCATAAGAATATTGACGCCTTGTTAATTGTTAATGAGAGCAATATCCGCTATTTGACCCAGTTTCCGGCTGTGGAGTCCTGGCTTTTAGTTACCAAACTTAAAGCTTTCTATATGACCGATTCCCGCTATATTCTGGAAGCTCGCCAGGGGCTGCATGGCATTAGTATTAAACAGTATGGCCAAACACCCTACGCGATACTCAATGAGCTTTGCAAGCGATGTAAAATCAAACGTTTAGGTTTTGATGAGCGGCATACCAGTTTTGCTGTGTGGAAAAAACTTAAGGAATTTTGTCCCAGACGTTCCAAGCTGGTTGGTGTCACAGGTCTTGTAGAAAATTTGCGGGAAATTAAAGATGATGGAGAAATTACCCAAATAAAAACCTGTTTAAAACTGCATTTTAAGGCCATTGATTTTATAAAGAAAGTGGTGAAACCTGGGGTAACGGAGCGTCAGGTGGCTTTACGATTGGAGCGGTTTGTAAAGTCTCATGGAGCCGAGGTTTCTTTCAATCCCATTATTGCTTCCGGTCCTAATTCCTGTCATCCTCACGCTCGTGTCAGCGACCGTATGATCCGTAACAATGAGTCGGTTTTATTGGACTTCGGTATTGACATTAACGGTTATAAGTCTGACTTGACACGCAATTTCTTTTTGGGTAGAATAGCGCCTCGTGTTTCTCGGGTATTTGATGCAGTCACACGGGCGCAACGGGAAGCGATTAGTCTTATTAAGCCCGGTATTACCACAGCTCAAGTGGATGCGCAAGCACGTAAGGTTTTGCGCAAGTTCGGGTTAGCAAAATATTTTAGTCATTCTTTAGGTCATGGGGTAGGATTGGACATCCATGAATCTCCCCGGCTTTCCTGCAGCAGCACCAGTATTTTAGAGGCGGGGATGGTAATCACCGTTGAGCCCGGTGTATATATCCCTAATCAATTTGGCATCAGGGTGGAAGATATGGTTTTAGTAACTCAGGAAGGATGTGAGGTGTTAAGTGGCTATTACAATTAATGAACTTGAAACTGGAATGGGGTTAGTTGTTGATGGTCAGCTTTTTTTTGTGACAGAGCTTAACCATGTCAAACCTGGAAAAGGCTCAGCCTTTGTACGTGTGCGTCTTAAAAATATTCGTACTGAGGCTGTTTTGGAACGTACCTACCGTACAGCAGAGACACTTGAAGAGGCGGATCTTGAGCGCCGCCGCATGCAATTTACTTACGCGGTGGGTGATGAATATCATTTTATGGACCAAACCAGCTTTGAAGACACAGTCATCACCAAACAATTATTAGGTGACGGTTTTAAATATTTGCAGGATAATATGGAAGTTGAAACTATTTTGTATAATAATCAAGTCGTCAAGGCGGAAGTCCCTAATTTTATCATGGCGAGTGTAACAGAAGCCGACCCTGGATTAAAAGGGGATTCTTCCCGGGCGGGGTATAAGCCGGCGAAAATTGATACCGGGGCCTCTATTCAGGTCCCTTTATTTATCCAACAGGGCGAGACCATTAAAGTAGATACCAGAACCGGGATTTACGTCGAAAGGGTCAAAAAATGAATTTAAAAGAGATTAAAGAAATCATTGCCCTGATGAATGAAAATAATCTCAATGAAATCGAGATTGAACGTGAGGGGCTCAAACTTAAGCTTAAAAAATCTGCGGATGGCGTTGTCGTTGGTGGGCCAACCCATTATGCCGTAGAATCCCTTCCTGCACCCCAAGCGCCGGCAAGCGCTGTTCTTCCGGTCACGTCCGGCGTTGTTGATGCATCCAAAGACAACAAAGATATCAAGTCCCCGATGGTGGGTACGTTCTATCGAGCGCCTTCACCGGAAGCCGCAGCCTTTGTCGAGGTCGGCCAAATTGTTGAAATAGGGCAGGTGGTTTGTATTGTGGAAGCCATGAAGTTGATGAATGAGATCAAATCCGAAGTCCGCGGTAAAATTGTAGAAGTCGCTGTGCAGAACGCTGAGCCGGTGGAATTCGGACAGACCCTCTTTGTAGTGGATCCTCTATAGGGATGACATGTTTTCCAAAATCTTGATTGCCAACCGTGGTGAAATTGCCTTGCGGGTGATCCGTGCCTGCAAAGAAATGGGCATACGCACGGTTGCGGTTTATTCCGAAGCAGATCGCAATTCTTTGCATGTGCGTTTTGCGGATGAAGCGGTGTGTATCGGTAAGGCCTCCAGTAAGGAAAGCTATCTTAATATCCCTGCCATTGTCTCGGCCGCTGAAATCACCGATGTATCGGCCATCCATCCCGGTTACGGTTTCTTGTCGGAAAACGCGCATTTCGCTGAAGTTTGTGAATCCTGTCATATTAAATTTATCGGTCCTAGTCCAGAAAGTATACGTAAAATGGGTGACAAAATTGTCGCCAAAGAAACAGTCAAGAAGATAGGTGTGCCGTTGACCCCGGGCAGCAGCGGCGTTATCAAAACTCAGGAAGAAGCGTTGAGTGTCGCCCAGAAGGTTAAATATCCTGTGATTATCAAAGCTGTGGCCGGCGGCGGCGGCAAGGGCATGCGCGTCTGTCATAATGATGTGACCTTGATCAATTCATTTAAAATGGCCCAGACCGAGGCAGAAGCTAATTTCGGTCTTGGGGATGTTTATATAGAGAAGTATCTCGAGGGCCCGCGCCATGTGGAGTTTCAAATTTTGGCGGATGAACACGGGAATGTGGTCCATTTAGGCGAGCGGGACTGTTCTGTGCAAAGGCGTCATCAGAAATTACTGGAAGAATCTCCTTCTCCTGCGCTGGATGCGGCTTTGCGCAAGAAAATGGGCGAGGCTTCGGTCAAGGTGGCGCGTGCTGTTAATTATCATGGGGTGGGGACCATCGAATTTTTACTGGACTCTCACAATAATTTTTATTTTATGGAAATGAACACCCGTATCCAGGTCGAACATCCGGTCACGGAAATGGTCACGGGGCTTGATTTGGTTAAAGAACAGATTAAAGTCGCCATGGGCCAGAAACTGAAAATAAAACAGGAAGATGTTAAATTCCAGGGGGTTTCCATCGAGTGCCGCATCAACGCGGAAGACCCGTATAATAATTTTATCCCCAGTCCCGGTAAAGTGTTAGAATTAAATTTGCCCGGCGGACCGGGGGTGCGCATAGACACGCATATTTATCCGGGGTATATGATCTCTCCGCATTATGATTCTATGATCGCCAAAATCATTGTCCATGGGCGTGATCGTAGTGAAGCGGTACGTATCATGCGACGGGCTTTGGATGAATTTTATATTGCTCCGACCAAGACCACGGTGGGGTTACATATGGAGATCCTTCACCATCCCACTTTTATGGAAGGCAAAGCCACAACGCACTTCTTAGAGAAAATGATGAAAAATGAGTAGGGGGGCTATGTATCAGGACAATACCGTTGATTTGGGGGTCGTGCAGATTCATAAAAAAGTCATCGGCGACATCGCGGCCGCATCCCTGAAAGACATTCCCGGTGTCCAATTGGCTACTTTCGGCATCATCGGCACCATCGCCGAAGTTTTCGGTTACAAAAATTATCCCGCTGTCAGTGTCAGTGTTGATAAAGAAGCCCAAGTGTCCCTGAAAATCCGTGTTATAATTAATTATGGCATCAATGTGCCGTTAGTCGCCCGTCAAATCCAAGATGTGATTCAGCGCGCCGTGGAAGATGCCGTCGATATTAATTTAAAAGAGATCAATGTCAATATTCAGGCGATTGAAAGGCCGAATCCCTCATAAGCATATTTATGGAAGGAGTTTCTGATGTGGTTGCTGACCCGTGTGGCTCTTATATTTTATATTTCCATTATCTGGACGGTAAGCATTATCGTGATGCTGTTTGTGGCGCATGTGCTTGATTTACAGAGCATCCAGAAACTGCTGATGGTGATTTATAATGATAGTCACAGCGGGGCTATTGCCGGGATTTGCGCGGGAGTTATCATGTTTATGAGCTTTCTCTTGGCCAGACTTATTTACGGACGTCGCCAGATGGAGCGTACCATTGCTTTTGACAACCCCGCGGGCGGGGTCACCGTGTCGCTAAGCGCTCTTGAGGATTTGATCAAACGTTTGATAGTCCAGATGCCGGAGGTCAAAGAAATTCGCCCCGTTATGATTGTCACCAGGAAGGGCCTGGAAGTAGATATTAAATTAGTGTTGCGTTATGAGACCAATATCCCTGAGCTGACTGCTCGTTTTCAGGATTTGGTCCGTGGGAAAATAGAAGAAGCCGTGGGCATGGAGGGTAAAATCAATATTCGTGTGCATGTGACCAAGATTTCACTGGAAGATATCAAATCCAGGCATAAAGATGGATTTCAGACTCCGCCCCGGGTCCCTTTTCATGGTTATTGGTCTTAATTCCTTGAGGGAACGTTATCTCTCTGGAATAATTTTGAAAGGTCATATTTTATGAGGAAGATTGGCGTAATGACAGGCGGGGCCGATTGTCCGGGGCTTAATTCGGTCATACGTGCGGTGGTGCGTAAAGGTATGCAGGAAGGCTATGTGGTCACCGGGATCAAGAATGGGTGGCTGGGTCTCATCGAAAATGATATGCGCGTCCTGGATGTTAAGTCCACGTCCGGAATTTTGGATAAAGGTGGTACTATTTTGGGGACCAGCCGCGTTAACCCTTTGGAAGATGAAGAGCAGGTCAAAAAAATTAAGGATAATTATGCCAGAAGCGGCATGGATGCGCTGATTGTCGTTGGCGGTGAAGACACTCTTAAAGCGGCCTTGAGTCTGCATAAAAAAGGGATTATTCAGGCTGTGGGTGTGCCTAAGTCCATTGATAATGCGTTGTCAGGCACGGATTATGCGTTTGGTTTTGATACGGCTGTTAATGTCGCCACCGAATGTATTGACCGTTTGCATACCACTGCTGAGTCCCATCATCGCATCATGGTCGTTGAAGTGATGGGGTTGTATACCGGCTGGCTGGCCGTGCAGGCCGGTATTGCCGGCGGGGCTGATATTATTTTGATCCCTGAAATTGCGGTGAACCTGGAAGAAGTTTATGAGTTGTTGCATGAGAGGCATAAGCGCGGCAGACCGTTTAGTATTATTGTCATTTCTGAAGGCACTAAAATTGAAGGATACCTGTCGCGTTCAACCACTACTCCGACACCGCTTATGGAGAAACGCCGTTTCGGCAGTGTCGGCGAATTTTTGGCCAAGGCCATTGAAGATAATACCAGTTATGAAACGCGGGTGAGCGTTCTGGGTTATATTTTACGCGGAGGGTCTCCGACGGCGTTTGACCGTGTCCTGGGGACACGTTTTGGAGTTAAAGCGGTGGAGCTCGTCAAAGAACATAAATTTGGGAAAATGGTGAGCCTGCGGGAAAATAAAATCCGTTATGTGGATATGGAAGAAGCCGTGTCCCAGCGTAAGCTGGTGAATATGGATTTAGTAGACATTGCTAATGTTTTTGCGTCCAGGTAGCCCTATGAATAAAATAGTTGAACAAATTTTTGCAGAATCCATAGAAGGCCAACAGGCCACTTTAAAAAAGAATCTGCCGCAGATAATCAGTGCCGCTGAGTCCATCATCAAGGCTTTTAAGGGCGGGCACAGATTATTTTTGTGCGGTAATGGCGGCTCTGCCGCGGATTGTCAGCATATCGCCGCGGAATTTGTCGGCCGTTTTCAAAAAGAACGTCGGGCTTTGCCGGCTATAGCTTTGACAACGGACACCTCAGCGTTGACGGCCATAGGGAATGATTATACTTTTGATATTGTTTTTTCCCGCCAATTGCAAGCGTTGGGGCAGGCGGGGGATGTTTTGATGGCCATTTCTACCAGTGGGAACTCCAAAAATGTGTTAGAAGCCGTCAAACAGGCAAAAGCGATCGGTATGACCACCATTGGCGTGACCGGCGGCAGTGGAGGTCAATTAGCCGGTTTGTGTGATATCGCCGTCATTGCCGCATCTTCCAAAACCGCCCGCATTCAAGAATCTCATCTGGTTATATGCCATTCTATTTGTGAGTTAGTCGAAAATACTTTTATGTAAGTCAAGTAGCTCGGGGTTCATAGTCCTTCCATTTCTGTGGATCCTGTGTTAAAATTTATGCTTCATTATGCCTATTGAAAATAAAATTCTTAGTTTACCTGCCTTATTAAGAAAGCTGCCGGCTTTGCGCCGGAGCTCCAAGACCATTGCTTTTACCAATGGCTGTTTTGACCTGATGCACATCGGTCATGTGAAGTATTTAGAAGAGGCAAGTCGTGGCAGGCGTGTTTTGATCGTTGGCCTTAATTCTGATCGCTCCATTCGCCGTATCAAAGGCCCCGGTCGTCCCATTCTTGTGCAAAAATCCCGTGCCGCAGTACTGGCCGCTTTAGAAAGTGTCGATTTTGTTATTATTTTTAATGAAGATACTCCTTATAGAACCATCGCCGCCATCAAGCCGGATGTTTTAATCAAGGGCGCTGATTGGAAGGGAAAATCTGTTGTGGGTGAAGATTTGGTTAAGAAAGTGGAGTTTGTCAAGTTTGTGCAAGGGTTTTCAACGACCAATATAATAAAGAAAATTATTAAAAGTGAAAAAAAGTCCTGACAAAACCCTTTACCGGATTTTGGATGCTAATTTTAATCGTGCCAAAGAAGGATTAAGAGTTTGTGAAGATTTATGCCGATATATCTGGGACCAAAGGACTTTGACCCGTGCTTTCAAAGATGTCCGTCATGAATTAACAGGTATCGTGGCGGGATTAGATATTCAAAAGGCTCTTGAAGCCAGGCATATTCAAGGCGATGTAGGGCGCGCGACCTCTGTCACTGAATCTCAAAGAGAGGATATAAGCGCGGTATTTTGGGCCAATAGCCAACGGGTCAAAGAGTCCCTCAGGGTGTTGGAAGAAGTAGTTAAATTGATGGATCCCCGCATATCAACTAAGCTTAAAATGTTGCGGTATAAGGTGTATGCGCTCGAGCAAAAAGTTATTGGCCGCGGCTAAATTGTATTTAATTTTGGACGCCCAGGTGCTGGATTATGGGAAACTTCTTAGAGTTTTAAAAGATTCTGTACGATACGGCGCGGATATAGTACAATTGCGGGATAAAAAAGGCAGCGCCAAAGAGATTTTAGATTTTTGTGGAAAGATTTTAAAAGTTACTCGGCATCAAATACCGTTCATTGTTAATGACCGTGTGGATCTGGCTTTATTGTCCGGAGCGGACGGGGTCCATGTAGGTCAGGAAGATATCAGTTATCTGCAAGCCAGACATCTGATGGGGCCTCGTAAAATCATCGGGGTCTCTTGTCAGAGCCTTGCTTCGGCGCTTGACGCTCAAAGGCAGGGAGCTGATTATATCGGTTTTGGGGCGATGTTTAAGACCAAAACCAAGCCTGATTGTAAGGTCATGGATTTAGCTCTTTTGCATAAGGTTGTCAAGCAGGTCAAAATTCCTTTGTTTCCTATCGGTGGGATTAGCCGGGGGAATATAGGAAAATTAATGCTCTTGGGAGTGACCAGGGCGGCCGTTTGTAGAGATATTTTGTTGGCGGATAATGTGGGCGGGGTGGTCAGTGAGTTTAAGCAAGTGTTGCGGGGGTAATTCAGTGGTAGAATTTCAGCTTCCCAAGCTGACTACGCGGGTTCGATTCCCGTCCCCCGCTCCATATATAGGTAGGGGCGGGTTTAATGCCCGCCTGTATTATTGGGGAAGATAGTGCTAAGACGTAAAAATTTGAAAATTTTGTTCTTTGTCTCGTTTTTAGGTTTTGTCACCGGTTGCGCAACCACCGAATATAGGCCCTTGCCTTTACCGCCTCCGGGAGTGGCACCCGTTGTTAAAAAACAAGGGGTGTATCACAAGGTTGCCCGTGGCCAGACGCTTTGGTACATCGCCGAATCCTATGGAGTAAGCCTTAAGGATATTATTGACAGCAATAATATCCCTAATGCCGGAGCCATTGAAGTCGATCAATTGCTTTTTATTCCGGGTGTCAAAGAAGTGAAAGATATTTCCCTTCACGCCGTGGATAATAATAAAAATGAATTCACCTGGCCTGTTAAGGGGAAGGTGGTGGTTTATTTTAATGATTCTTTAGGGGGCAATGCGTTTAGCCGCGGTATTGATATCCAGACCCAAGCCGGCGAGTCTGTCAAAGCCGTTAGGGAGGGCGAGGTGATTTTGGCAGATTATATGAGCGGTTATGGCCAGACGGTGATGATAGACCATAAGGACGGATTTGTTTCAGTATATGCGCATAATGCCAGGCTCTTGGTTAAACTGGGGGACCATGTGTATAAAGGGGACCCTGTTGCCCTGGTGGGGCCTATAGGGACAGGGGTGTTTGAACATTTTGAAATTCGTCGAGGCGGTCAAGCGACCAATCCTTTGTATTATTTGCCATGAATTTAATTGATTTCGACCATAATTTTTACGGCCGTAGAAGCGTTTTGGAAATTTTAAAAAAACGCGTGTTGGGACTCAAGGAAGGTTACCGTCAAAACGTAGCCCTTTTGGGGGTGCGGCATATCGGTAAAACATCTCTCCTGCAAAGAATGATGATGGACTTGGAGGAGCCGGATGTTTTTTTTATTTATTTGGATTTAGAGAACCGCGATTTTAATTATTTTGCCGGCCAATTCACCAAAAGTTTGCTTTATAATTTCCTCAAAAAAGAAAATTTGCCCCTGCAGGAAGATTTGAAATGTTTATGTGTCGCAGGCCCATAACCGTCATTCCCCGTACGGTGTCTTTGGTGCAAGAGACAGAGACACTGGTGGCCCAGGGTAAAATTTTGGAAGCCTATCACCTTCTTTTATCATTGCCCGAGGTCTTTAGTCAGGAAACCGGCAAATTCGTGGTTTTAATTCTTGATGAATTTGGATGTTTGGAGAATTTTAATATTCCTGAAGTGTTTGCCCACCTGGGGCATCGTATCATGACCCAGAAAAATTGCCTGTATATTGTGGCCAGTTCCTTCCCTCAGCAGACCCAAGCTATTCTGTCCGAAAAATTATCTTTGTTATTCGGCAACTTTGAGGTCATTGGTGTCGAGCCTTTTAATTTCAGCGAGGCGCAGGGTTTAATGGACCATAATCTTAAATCTGTTAAAATCGGTCGGCATTTAAAGAATTTTATAGCGGATTTTACCGGCGGACACCCTTTGTATATTAATTTATTGTGTCAGGAGTTAATTTGTTTAAGCGGTGTTTATACCCAACCGGAAATCTACGCGCCGATTGTCACTCAGGCGATTGAAAATGTCATTTTTAATCCATGGGGAGTTATCAGCCGTCATTTTGAATTGCAGATGAACACATTGACCGTGGGAAAATCCGCGGGTGTTGTCGTAGCTTTGCTGTGCGCCATGGCGGGGGGAAAACATAAAAGCAGTGATTTATGTGAAGGCCTGCAATTAAAGCCGGCAGTGGCCCTGGGGCGCATCAATGCTTTGTTGGAAGCCAATATTGTCGAGCGTAACGGCAATTATTATCATATTAAGGATAAATTATTCAGTTATTGGATCAAATATGTTTATCATCGGCGTCTTAGAGTCATTGATCTTGAGGCAGGACGCTCGCGCAAGCTGTTTAAGGAAGAAATCAATAAAGCGTTCAATGATTTTGGTATGGTCGCCCGCAAGGACTTGTCCGTACGCATGGCGGATTTGATGCATAAATTTGATAATGAGTCTTTTGTGCTCTCCGGCCGCCGGTATAAATTGTCGGCTTTCAAGGACATTGCGGTCTTAAAATTGCGTACGGGTGCCGGCAATTATTTTGATGCGGTGTCCGCTCAAGGTCAGGACGGACTGTGGCTGGTGGTCCTCAAGAAAGACCCGGTGCAGGAAAATGACCTTAACGGCATTCTTGAAGAAATTAAAAAATTAGACCCCAGACCGGCGCGCAGCGTCATTGTCTCTTTAAGCGGCTTGGATGAGAATGCCAGAGTACGGGCCTTGCAAGAGAAATTGTGGGTTTGGGATGAAGACCAACTTAATTGCTTGATGCATTTATTCGACGAACCTATAATTGTCAGATGATCCTCGGTATACTTGCAGATACGCATTCCTTAAACATCCCTCCTCAGGTGATTGAACGCTTTAAAACAGTGGATCTCATTATTCACGCGGGCGATATTTCTGACATGCCGGCATTCAAACAGCTTAAAGCCTTAGCGCCCCTTAGGGCCGTGCAGGGCAACCAGGACACAGAGGAATTAAAAAAAGAATTACCTTTAAAAGATATCATTGTCTGCGATAATTTTAAAATTGGGGTGACCCACGGCCATATAGGCAGAAGCCTGGAAGCGTTAAAAAATGCCATGGCTTCTTTTAAAAATGATAAGATAGATGTGGTCATTTTCGGTCATTCGCATCGAGCGTTTAAGGAACAAATCGGTTGTGTGTTGTACTTTAATCCGGGCAGTCCTAATGATCTGAATCGCGCCCAATTTTTCTCTTATGGCCTTATCCGTATTGAAGCGGGGCAAATCAAAGCGGAGATTGTTAGGATTGGAAAGTAATATTTTTTGAGAAAGCAATTTTAATGAAGAGACTTTGGGCCCCGTGGCGGGCGAGCTATATTACCAAAATCGCGACTAAGCAAAAGTCTTGTATTTTTTGCCGTATTTTGGCGGACAATCGAGACAAAAAACATTTGATTTTTATCCGTGAATCTCACGCGTATTCAGTTTTAAATCTTTACCCTTACAGTAACGGCCATTGTTTAATTGTGCCTAACCGTCACGTTGGGGATATCAGCAAACTGTCCCAGACCGAATATGTTGCGCTTATGGATTTATTGCTCAAAACCAAGAAACTTTTACAAAAAACATTTAGACCCCAGGGGTTCAATATAGGCATAAATTTAGGGCATATAGCCGGGGCAGGAATCCCGGGGCATGTGCATGTTCATCTTGTGCCTCGTTGGAGGGGGGACCATAATTTTATGTCGGTCGTCGCCGATAGCCGGGTGATCTCTCAATCTTTATTAGCTATGTATGAGAAACTTATCCATGCGGACAAGACAAGACATTGAAGAACTCGAAAGTCAAATCCTGGCGCCGTATGCCATGAAGTCCAGGGATGCCGGGGTCCGTCAGTATGATGAGCCCCAGCATGAAGCCCGCACGTGCTACCAGCGCGACCGCGACCGCATCGTGCATTCGGAAGCCTTTCGCAAGCTGGAATATAAAACTCAGGTTTTCGTCATTTTCGAGGGAGATTATTATCGTACGCGTCTGACCCATACCATTGAGGTCGCCCAATTGGCCCGCACGCTGGGGCGCAATTTGCGGCTGAATGAGGATTTAATTGAGGCGATCGCGCTGGCGCATGATTTGGGACATCCGCCTTTCGGTCACGCCGGTGAAGAAGCGCTCAATAGCATTGTCCGTGAGGCCAAAATCCAGTTTAACCATAATTTCCGCAGCTATGAAATTGTCACCAAATTCGAGAAAAGGTATCCTCATTTTGAAGGTCTCAATTTGACCCGGGAAGTGCTGGTGGGTATTCTTAAACACCAGACAGTCTATGATATGCCGGGGGTAGACATCCCTAAAGAATATCGTGATGAAGGGCCGACACTGGAAGCTCAAATTGTAGACATGGCGGATTCTCTGGCGTATCTCAATCATGATGTGGACGACGGCTTGACGTCCGGGTGTATCGTCGAGGAAGATTTGATGGATAGCCTTCTTTGGCAAAAGGCTGTGGGGAAAATTGATGTGACACAACCTCTGCCTAACAGGGACATGTTTAGGTATCAGGTGGTCAACCAGCTCATTAATATGCAAGTCAAAGATCTCCTGGAGGCGACCTATGAGCGCCTGGTGCCTCTCCAATTCAAATCCGCGCAGGATGTAAAAAACCATCGTGGTTATGTGGCGAGTTTTAGCCCCGTGATGCATCAAGAGCGCGAATATTTACAAAAGCTATTAAACGATAAACTTTACCATCACTGGCGGGTGGAGCGCATGACCGCCAAAGCTCGCCGTATCATCCGTGATTTGTTTGATGTCTATTTACGCAATCCTAAACAATTGCCGTATGCGGTTTACCCGCGTGATCAGGAATTTTCCAAGCCGGCCCAATATGCGATTATTTGTAATTACATTGCTTCTATGACGGACCGTTTTGCGCTGGACGAACACAAACGGCTTTTTGACCCTTATCAGAAAGTCTGATACCTATGGCTTTGAATTTTATGCCTGCATCCAAACGTTATCATTTGATCCTCTCGGCGGTGCACATGGTTTACCGTTTGGTCAATTCCACGTATACAGTGAAGGAATTGACGCTGCGGCTGACCCGTTTATTATGCCAGTTTATCCGGGCCTCTTCGGCGAGTGTCTATCTCACGCATCCGGTCAAAAAGAATGTGATCGTCTGTGCCAGTTTTGACAATCAAATTAACATTTGGCGGGACAGACCCAAAGACTTGAGGGATGTGGAGAAAGACGTGACGAGTGTGACCCGGGGGGCTTCGGTTGTGAGGGGCGATTGTTTAGGGCTGCCTCTGGTGGCTGACGATTATCTGGGGGCCATTTTTGTGCATCGCCAGAAGGGTGAGAGGCCTTTCAGTGATTTTGACCGCGAGATGCTTTCCGTTTTTGCCGAGCAGGTGGTGACCGCTCTTAAAAATCTGCAGCTGCGCCAGGAGCAGGAACAAGTCATGTTGGGCTCAATCGCCTCCATGGGGAATTTGCTTAGGAAACAATCTCATTCGGGGTTGACTCACGCGCCCGTCTATATGGAAATAGTTAAAATGATTGCCGTCTTTTTAAAAGTCAACAGCGAGGGGTTAAAACAACTGGAATATGCCAGCCTGTTGCATGACATCGGTGTTATCGACGTGTCGTATGACATTTTATCCAAACGTCGACAATTAACACCGGCCGAATTGAAAGTTATCCGTCGGCATACCGCACATAGTGTGGATATGATCAAGCCTGTCGGATTTCTTAAACCCGTGCTGCCCATTATTTTTTATCACCATGAGAGATACGATGGGAGCGGTTACCCCTCGGGGCTTAAAAAGGAGCAGATTCCTTTGGGGGCCCGTATCATTGCTTGCGTCGATGCCTTTGAATCCATGGTGCAAGGAAGGCCCTATCGTCCGTCGCTGTCGGTGGACGGCGCGCTGGGTGAATTGGTCAAACATAGCGCCTCCCAGTTTGACCCTAAAGTTGTCGACGCTTTTGTGAGCCTAGCTTCTCAAAAAAAATTCAGAAAACTCTTGTCTTCGCTTAAGAGATAGAACTATAATCAATAAAATAGTTTAGCGAAAATATCAGGGGCCTAAAAAAATAGGATGTTTCTCCCCATTAACCCTTTATTAAATTTATTGGATTTATTCTTATGAATATTAATTATAAGCAGCCTCAGTTTGAGCTTTTTCCCGCTAATTCCGCTACCTTGGAGGACATCGATAAGCCGAAATTTCTTTTGGCGAATTTGACCCTATCGGTGGAAAGTCTTGTCATTTTTTCGATTTTGGGTATAATGGTGGCACTTTTTTCATTTTCTTTGGGTGTTGAGCGTGGCAAGCATGTGGCGGCCCAAACCATGGATGAGAAGGTTGCTGAGGCATGGAATGTGGGTGCGCGGACTGTGGCGCCGAGCGTGGCGCCAGCCCCGGTACTGCGAGCCCCTGTGGCAGCAAGGCCATTGGGGAACATGGGGCTACTGTTATCATCCACCGGCAGCCGGAGAATAGCACCTGCGCATGTCAATACTCCGTCGGGTGTGGGGGGTCATTTTACGCTTCAGTTGGCCACCTATGGCAGTCAAGAGTATGCCCGGCAGGATGCGTTGGCTCTTAAGGCGAAAAAATTTCAGAGTTTTTTAATCAAAAGCGGCAAATACTGGTTAGTATGCGTCGGTAATTTTACCAGTAAAGAAGGGGCGATAGCTTTTTTAAGAAAATTGCCGGAGCCCTACCGCAGCAGTCAAGTCAGGAGATTTTGATGTCATTACATTCTTCGTTAAAAATTGATAAGGCTAGTGTCACGCAAAGAAGCGTGCAGACGCGGATTGAGCGTATCAAGGATCTGATGAAAAAAGGTCTTTGGAAACAAGAGACGGATGTCATCGGGTTACCTAAGACCAAGGTTATACGCGTTAAGGCCAAGAAGAAGGCCAAAGCCGAAGGTGATGCGGCTGCAGGCGAAGCTGCCGGAACAACAGCCGCCCAACCGGCCGAAGGTGTTAAAGCTGCTGCCAAACCGGCTGCAGGTGCCACTAAAAAGTAATTCCGACGTAATGTCGGAATTATCCCGAGCCTACAAGCGAGGGATCCCAACGAAATGTTGAAGATCATCCCCACGATTTGCTCATCGGTATTCCTGACCATTGTACTGACAGTGCAGGGATATGCTGATGAGCATTTTCCTTTTCTGGCCGCTGTATCCAAAGATTCCGTCAATGTCCGTGCCGGCTCCAATACTAATTTTGAAAAGATCGATAAGTTAAACAGGGGGACTAAGGTCGTTGTTTTAGGCCGGAACTATGAATGGGTTAAAATTCAGCCTTTGCCGACGACCAAAGCGTATATCCGATCGGATTATTTGCAGATTAAGGAAGGGAGTCTTGTTGCTGAAGTTTTAGGAGATAGGGTGAATGTGCGCGCGTCCTCCAGCTGGGATGCGGCGTCTTTGGGGCAGATTAAAAAAGGGACTTGGGTTACCATTTTAGAACAGGCCAATGGGTGGTGCCGTGTGATGCCTGTGGCAGGTACCATCGCCTGGGTCCATCAGGATTTTCTAAAATTTATATCTGCTGATGTGCCGGCGTCCATGTTGATTGGGCAGGTCAAACCTCCGACGACTGTCAGTCTTTTGGGTGCAGGGCGCCTGGAGGTTGCCCTACGTGGGGAGCTGGAGCCTTTGAGTGAGGCCCCTGAGGCAGGGGTGCATTATGAGTTAACCATAGACGGTAAACCTGTGTATTATCTGCAGGACATACCGCACATGTCTTTTTTTTCTCATACGGTTGTTGATGTCAAGGGGACTGTTATTGTAAATCCGCATAAAAAATGGACGTATCCTCTTTTGCATATCAATAAAATTTCATTGGTCCTTTAATATGGTAGGCCGAATTTCTAATATGTACATTGAGGGCCGTCGTTTTTCTAATATGAATATTTAAGGAAACGACACCGTTCTGAAACCGGTTTAATTGTTTTTAAGGAAGCGGCACATCTCTTGTATTATTTGAGAAAGTAGAGTTATGGTAGAAGTCCTTTTATTAATCGTTTTTGCCGTAGTTCCCGCTATTGTCCTGCATGAATACGCGCATGGGGTGTGTGCGTATAAACTCGGCGACCCCACGGCCCGTGATCGAGGCCGTTTGACTTTAAATCCGATCAAGCATATGGATCCTGTAGGCAGTTTTTTGGTGCCCGGGGGTCTTTTTTTAGCGCATTATTTTGGACTGACCCGATCTTTGTTCCTTTTTGGTTGGGCCAAGCCGGTGCCGGTTAATTTCAGAAACTTAAAGCCGCGGCGTACGGGGATGGCGCTAGTGGCCATGGCCGGGCCGTTGACGAATATCGCGCTAGCGTGGATTTTTTCCAGAGGCTATATATGGCCGCCTTTATCCAGTGTGGCTAATATTTGTGGGTGGGCCGTGATGCTGAATTTGACTCTGGCGGTTTTTAACATGATCCCTATACCGCCTTTGGACGGCTCGAGGGTGGTGACCGCACTTTTACCTGCGAAATTGGCGTATTACTATAGCCATTTGGAGCCTTTTGGTATTATTATATTGATTGTGTTTTTGCAGCTGGGCATGTTAAGATTTATTTATCCTTTGATAGAGCAGGTGGGTTATTGGATCGGGGTACAAATATGATGGCCAAGGTTTTTGTCCGTTTAAAAGATAATCCGTATACTATTGCCATTGGTCACGGTATTTTAGCAGAATTTCCCCGGTATATCCGTCATCTGGGTTTGGGGAAAGATGCGCTGATTATTACGGACCCGCGGGTTAAAGCCTTGCATGGGGGCAAATTATCTGCCGCCCTCAAGCAAGCAGGGTACACGGTTAAAATTTTACATGTCCCGCAGGGAGAAAAGAGCAAAAGTGCTGCTTGTGCGTTGGGTTTGATCAAGCAAATCAGCGCGTATGATGTAGATAAAAAGATTTTTATCATAGCTTTAGGCGGGGGGGTGATTGGGGACCTGGGCGGGTTTGTGGCGGCCATTTACAAACGCGGGGTGCCGTATATTCAAGTGCCTACGACGCTGCTGGCCCAGATTGATTCGTCCATCGGTGGGAAGACCGCCATTGATTTAGAAACAGGCAAGAATTTGGTAGGCGCTTTTTATCAGCCCAAGCTGGTGGTGACCGATACCAAGCTGCTGAAAACGTTAAGCCCGCGGCAAATCCGCAACGGTTTAGCTGAGGCCATTAAATACGGGGTCATTGGTGACCCTAAGCTTTTTGGTTTTATTGAGGCTAATTATAAGAAATTTTACCAAGGGGAAAGCGCGGTTTTAAATTATGTTGTCCGTCGCTGCGCAGAGATTAAAGCGCAGATCGTCACCAAGGATGAAAAAGAAACTAAAAATTTGCGCACGGTCCTTAATTTCGGTCATACGGCGGGACATGCGCTGGAAGCCGCGGGCCGGTTAAAGTTGTATCATCATGGCGAGTCCGTTGGCCTTGGCATGCGGGTTGCGGCGCGTATGTCTGCGGCTATGGGGCTTTTAGAGCTTCCTTGTGAAGTGCGTATTAATCAGTTGATCACGAAGGTCGGCCTACCGGAAAAAATCAAGGGTGTTCGTCTGGATCGTATCCTGGATTTAATGCGGCATGATAAGAAATTCAGCAAAGGCCATAACCGGTTTGTTTTGGTTACCAAGATCGGTCAAGTTAAAATTGTCAGCAATATCCCTGCAGCAATTATTACCCAAGCCATCCGGGCCTATTTGCCTCGCCTGGTTGTTAGCAACTAAGCGGCAGTTAGCCTAATTATTTCCCTACGCTGATTGTTTCTTCTTTGCCGTTGTTGATGATGGTGATGGCGTTTAAATTGATTTTTGTGATTTTAGCGCCGTTGATTTCATCGCCTTCCCGGTAAACCTGGTCATTGATCAAAACGAGATTGTCATGATCATCGGCACCATGACCCCCTGGATGTTCAGCGTTAAGGAGGGGTGGGGTTGAGTTGTATTAGAGGCGGCTAGGGAAGGGACGATAAGCTGGGCTAAGGGTTTGGGCTCTTGGGAGGCCCCGGTTTTAAAATCAGGTAGTGGTATTTTATGGATCAATTGTAGACAATGATGTCATGGCCAATTTTTTGACTTTGGGAATATCTTTGGCCCATTTTTGGGCTTTGGGCATATTTTTTTGAAATTGTTGAAAGATGAGGCTGAAAACCACGACGGTAATGGCCATGGCACAAAGCATGGCCAGCAGAGAAGTGATCATTTTGACAATAGAGGATTTTTGCGCAGCGAGTTTTTGTAGCTGTCTGCTTTGCAGGTTCTGCCCGATTGGCGTTGGGTCGGCCTTAGGGGTCCGTCCTTGCTGGACTTTTTTAAGGGCATCATGAATGATACTCATAAGCGTATTGCGTCTCCTTGGCGCTTTCGTGGATCATGGAATGGTCGATAGTAAATGTTTCCCGCGTGAATCCGGCGAGCAAAGCGCGGTCGCAGAGGATATTGATGACCCGTGGTGTGCCTTGTGAGATGGCGTAGATAGTTTCAATGGCTTGCGGGGTAAAATGCAGTTTGCTATCAGCCCCGGCGATCCTTAGACGGTGTTTGATATAATCTTCAACCTCTTTTTTTTGCAGGGGAAGAATGTGGTAACGCACGGTCACCCGCTGGGTCAGCTGGCGCAGGGCGGGGTTTTTGAGTTTTTCGACCAACTCCGGCTGGCCGACCAAAATGATTTGCAGCAGTTTTTCTTTTTCGGTTTCCAGATTGGATAAAAGCCGTATCTGTTCTAATTGGCGGATGTTCAGATTTTGGCATTCGTCGATGATGACGGCCACATTATTACCTTTGGCGGATTGTTCGATTAAAAACAGGGTGATGGCGCCCACCAGATCAAGTTTGTTTTTTTTAGTATAGCGGATATCTAGATCATTGATGATCATCTGCAGCAATTGTAAATCTGAAAAACTGGGGTTTAAGATGAGCGCGGTTTTAACTGTTTTGTCCAGACGGTTAAGCAGGGTGCGGCAAAGTGTTGTTTTGCCCGTGCCGATCTCACCGGTAATCACAATGATGCCTTTACGTGAGTTGATGCCGTAAATCAGATGATTGAAGGCCTCTTCGTGGCGCGATGGAGAAAAAAAGAAATCCGGGTCGGAGGTGATGTTAAAGGGCAGTTCTTTGAGCTTATAAAAATCTTTATACATTACCTTGAATTATATCACAGTTTTGACATAATCAAGGCATGATTGTAAAAACTGAAGGCATTGTACTCAAGACCTTTGATTTCCGTGAGACCAGCCGCATTGCCACCTTTTTTACACGGGATTTCGGCAAGGTCAAAGGTGTTTTAAAAGGCATCCGCCGCGACCCTCAAAAATTCGGCTCCAGCGTCGATAAATTCTCCGTCAATGATATCGTTTATTACCAATACCGCAACAGCGATCTGCATTTAGTCAGCCATTGCGACATGAAAGATTTTTTTGCGGGTTTTCGTCGGGATTTAGAGTGTATGACAGCTGCCAGCTATGCCTCGGAGTTGATTGATGCGCTGATGCCGCCGGAAGAAGAGAACCTGGAGATTTATGAGTTGACCCGGGCTTTTTTAAAAAGTCTGCAAACGACCCGGGATGTGGGCAAATTAGTCCAGACTTTTCAGATCAAGATTTTATCATTGTCAGGTTTTCAGCCGCATTTGGAGGCTTGTGTGCGCTGTAGCCAACAGGTGGCGGCAAGGCCGCGTTTCAGTTTGCGTTTAGGAGGCCTTTTGTGTCCGGCATGCAGGACCCTGTGGGAGAGGCGACGCCGATTTCTCCGGGGGCGGTGGCCTCTATTCTGCATATTCAAAAGAACGCATGGGGGGACGCGATTCGTTTAGGGTTAGCCCCGTTTGTGAAGAAAGAGCTGAAATACATATTGAACCATTTTTTGGTGTTCCATCTGGAGCGCCAGTTGCGTTCGACGAGATTTTTGTCATGAAACACAAGAGGCCCCTGGGCGTCATCATATTCGGAGTGATACTGATTGTCACGTCCCTGGACTTACTGCGCCACATGCCCGCGTATGCTTTTTATGCCCAAGTCAATCATGAGTGGGCAGGGCCTTTTCTTAAGATACGTTTTATCGGTTCTTATATATTCAGGCTGCTGGGATTAGCCTGCGGGATAGGCGTTCTTTGTCTCTCCGAGGCGTTTCGAAAAATTTTGGTGGTTTTTGCGTACTATTGTATCATCACCCTTCCTTTACGGCACACCTATAGCGCACAGCTTTTTTTTCAGAGCCGCTGTATCGTCAATACGGCTCGATGTTTTCTTTACAGACCTTTACCTGGATCGCTGTTATTATACGCTGGATTATTGATGGCGTATTTTCTATAGCGGTGATATACTATTTTACACGGCCTAAGGTCATCGAGAATTTTAAATCATGAATTTTTCCGCCTTCCTTAATAAGAAATCCCAGACCATATTAGAGTTGTTTGTTATTTTTGCCGTTGCGGCTATTTTGATCAGCGTCGGGCTGCCGATGTATAAAGGTATGCAGAACTCGGGGAAACTCTCCCAGGCCCAGGCTGAACTTAAGACCATGCAGGCGGCGGTCACAGCCTACTATTTAAATAACAACAATACCTATCCTAATTCAAGCACTTCTCTGGGGGCTTCTACTTTAACCGAAGCGTCCCCTAAGGTTATTAGGAGTGTTTTGTACGATCCTTTCATCGCTGGCAATAGCACGGAATATGGTTATCAGGTCTCTGCCAACGGGAAATATTATGTGCTTTATTCTAAAGGCCCGACAGGCAATGGTTCGGTGAGCATAGGCCCTAATGGTTCAGTTGCAATTAGCAACAATGCTGTGTGTGTCACCAACGGCAGCGGCTGTAATGTTGGTGCGGCCAACACGGCAGGGGCAGGCGCAGCCACAGACAGCTGCGGCGGCTGTACCGGCGGTAAGCGTTGTTACAATGGCACTTGTGTGGATGTCAGTTCGAATACCGGCTATTGCGGGACGAGCTTAACCGTATGTAGTGCCGGTCAGATTTGCACTAATGGGACTTGCTGTGCCGGCGGGCAGACCGGTTGCAATGGCACTTGCAGCACGTTGAGTTCAGATGCGAGTAATTGCGGCAGCTGCGGCAGTGTATGTGCAGGCAGCTGTATCAGCGGTGTATGCTATACTGTTCCGGGCGCTCCGACCGGTGTGAGCGCGACGGCAGGTAATGCGTCAGCGACCGTTACTTTCAGCGCCCCTGCATCCAATGGCGGCAGCCCGATCACATCTTATACTGTAGTATGTCAGAGTCTAATGGTAGACGTTGTAGGCTCATCATCAGGATTAAGCACTTCACAGACGGTGACCGGTCTTATCAATGGTGATTCTTATTCATGTACAGTAACGGCAACGAATGTCGTAGGCACAGGCCCTGCATCAAGCGCATCTAATGCGGTCACACCGGTTGCGTATACTGTTCCGGGCGCTCCAACCGGTGTGAGCGCGACGGCAGGTAATGCGTCAGCGACCGTTACTTTCAGCGCCCCTGCATCCAATGGCGGCAGCCCGATCACATCCTACACGGTCACGTCCAGTCCTGGCGGATTGACATCGTCGGGATTAAGCACCAGCCAGACGGTCACGGGCTTGACCAATGGCACATCATATACATTTACAGTTACAGCGACAAATGCTGTTGGCACAGGCCCTGCATCAAGCGCATCTAATGCGGTGACACCCTGTGTAAATAATGGCTTGGGCTGTTCTAGTGATTCACAATGTTGCAGCAGCATTTGCCATTATTTGGGATGTTTTGTCTCAGGAACTAAGATCTTACTAGCCAACGGCAGGATCGTAGAAATTCAAGATCTTAAAGGTGGGGATATTCTTCAAGGTGCTCAAGGCGGGCATAACAAGCTACTTGAGCTTATGATCAGGCGCAGGCAAGACTGGAAGGTTTACGCCTTTAACGGCGGGCGGTATTTTGTGACGGACAGCCATAGTTTTATGACCACCGATGGATGGAAGGCGCTTAATCCTCAAATAGCCAGGAAGGAAAACCCTAAGCTTAAAATAGGACAACTTAAAATAGGCGACGAGCTTGTTACTCTTAGCGGCAAGGTGCGTATTAACAAGATTGAATTTAAAACAGCTAAAGATTCCGTTGTTTATAACCCCAAATTAGACGGAGGTCATGACTATTATGCGGATAGTTTCTTAGTACATAATGTGGCTGTTAAGAATACTTGTTCGTCTAGCTGTAGTGTCCCTGCGCCTCCAGTCATAGGTAGCGCGACTGCAGGCAATGCACAGGCCACAGTGACGTTTACGCCACCGACCTTAGATGGCGGATGCGCGATAACGTCCTATACGGTAATGTCAAGTTTCGGTCAAATACAGCCTTGCACAAGCAGTCCGGGGACTGTCACAGGCTTGACCAATGGCACGTCGTATACATTTACAGTCACGGCAACAAACTCCGTAGGGACTTCGGCAGCATCAAGCGCGTCTAATTCAGTCACACCCTACACCGTGCCTGGAGCGCCAACCGGTGTTGCCGCCAGTCAGTGTGGATATTATATAGATGGGGGCCCCGCGGACGCCGCAGAAGCGACCGTTACCTTCACACCGCCGGCATCAAATGGTGGCAGCGCGATCACGTCCTACACAGCCACATCTAATCCCGGTTCTTTGACAGGGACAGGAACAGGGAGTCCGTTGACTGTGATGGGATTGACCTATGGGGCGTCTTATACATTTACAGTAACAGCCACGAATGCTGCCGGAACAGGGCCGGCATCCAGCGCCTCTGGTTCAACGCATGCGATAGTTTTCTGCTCATAAGATAAATAGTGCGAGAAGTTCGTCATATCAATTGAAATAATTGTCATGAAGTATTTTCCCCCGGATAAGAAAGGTTTTACTCTCCTCGAAGTTTTGCTCGCCACAGTCCTGATTGTTTTCGGGGTGGTGGCTGTTGTCAGTGCTATGGCCGCCGGCGTATATACCGACAGTTCCATAGAGGGACAAGCCATCGCTTTGAATTTGGCCCAGGAAGAGATGGAGACCATTAAAAATACTCCGTATGCGAATATTAACACGACAAATTTTCCTACAGGGCTCAACCCGCTGACGGGAAGTTTTGCGAACTATTCCAGGCAGGTGACTTTTTTGCCTTCCGCAAGCGGTACTAATAGCAATCCGACCACACAAGTCACAGTGTATGTTTCCTGGCAGCTGGGTTTGATGCAAAGTTCAGTTTCTTTAACGACGTTATTGGCGCAACCGTCTTAAAATGATGACGCCCCAAAGAGGTTTTACCATTCTTGAAATGCTCATGGCCATGGTCCTGGTGGGGCTCTTGGTTGTCGGCATCATGTTCGCCTACCTGACATGCTTTCGCGCTTTTGATTCCGGCCAGGATCGCATTACTATAAGGACCAAACTTTCCCAGGCGATGGACCTGATGGCCAGAGAATTGTCTAACGCCCAAAGTATTACGTCATGTTCCTCGACTTCTTTAACATTTACCGCTAATTTAGGCAGCGGACTGGCGTCCTATACCTTTGCGTTAAGCGGTTCGAATTTAGTGACCGATGGGGGAGTGACCAGGGCCACAGGCATACAGACCCCGGGCGCGAGTGTAGTTAATATTTTTACCTGCAGCAATGGTCTGGTGACCATTGATATGACCGCTGTGCAAAACGGGACAAGTGTCCGCCTGCAAAATAATATTATGCCCAGAAATATGCCCATTGGACTGGCGGGCTGGTGGCAATTTGATGAAGCAACATCAGGGACGTGTTTGGGTGTGGTGCTTACAGAGTCCAGCGGTAATAATAACATAGGGATGTGTTTTAATTCTCCGACGTGGACAACAGGAGCCATCGCCTCAGACCCCATTAACGGGGCGATGAGTTTTAATAGTGCCGATAGTCAGTATGTGAGTGTTTCCGGCAGCTCTTCCCTGCAAGTGACAGGTACAATAACATTGTCAGCCTGGATAAACCCGAGCAATGCGGCTAGTAATCAGGCGATCGTAGAATATGGTAACTGGGGGACAGACAGGGAATATGGTTTAGAGTTGGCCCCTGCGGGACCTGCATTAACATTTAGTTATAATACCAGTCAATCGGTGACATCGAGCGCTTTAAGTATTCCCAATAATGTCTGGACCCATGTTGTCGTGACGTTGGGCTCCGGGGGGGCGGTGACTTTTTATGTTAACGGGGTTTCTGTCGCAACGGCTACGGCGGCGTTAATTACTACGATAAGCGCTCATGCCTTAACTATAGGGATGTCCAATAGCGGGACCGCCATTCCTTTTAACGGTTCCATAGACGACGTCCGTATTTATAACCGGGTTTTGTCCGCCAGTGAAGTGTCCCAACTTTATAATGCGGGGATAGGGAATTAGCCATATGCCTGACAAATCCAGGGGCAGTGTTTTGTTGATGACCTTGATGTTTATGATTTGCCTGACGATTTTGTCCTCGCTGTTTATTAATATGGTCATGGTCAACAGCACTAATGCCAGTGCCCTGGTTAGTAGCACCCAGGCGTTATATCTTGCGGAAGCGGGGGCGAACAAAGCGGTGTATTATTTAAGAAATACAGCTCCTGATGGGACAACGAATGCCTCCTGGCGCACAACGCCTTATCCTGCTTCGGCCGGGAATTATGCGCCGGCAGGGACTTTGCCTGCCTCGTGTACGCTGACTCCAACTTTGCCCTGTCAGGAATCGCTGGATGGAGGATTTTCAAGTTATACGATATGGGTTGTGACCGCAGGTAATAAAATTCAAATCACATCATCCAGTGCTTATAATGGCCTGATCCGGACCGTTCAAGAAGAGGTGACTCAACTAAACGGCGCCATTGGGCTGTCCCTGGTCTATGGCACCAGGCAAGAGATATAGTTTCCCCTGCCGAGCCTAATTCCTATCCTAAAATATTCCAGTTTATTCTTGTTTATAAATCAATATATCCATAGAATAATAATACGTAAAAATATGCCTTTTATTCGGAGGATGTCTCTGCGCCGGACATTAAGATATTATTTTATTATAAGTCTGGTTCTAATGTTATTTTTAGGGCCGTTGACTTTATTTGCCGATGAGCCTGTTGTGCCCAATGGGGGCTCGTCGTCTTTAGAGATTATTTCTCCGGACTCCGTGCAATCGCAACAATCCGACCAGAAGGTCACTGTATCGGGCCCAAAATTGATTTCTTTAGATTACATCAATGCGGACCTGACGGACGTTCTTAAAGCGATAGCCTATTCTTATAACATCAATATTATTATAACCAAAAATTTAGAAGGCAAGATTTCCGCGAAATTGAAGGATTTTTCTCTGGATGATGCTTTAAATGCGATTTTGAGTGTGCATAATTACGGGTTTATGCGCAAGGGGGGTATTGTTTATGTCTGTCCCCAGGAGGAGCTTGATCAGGCGACTGAAACATTGCCGTTAAGTTTTTTGACCATTAAAGAAGCCAAAACTTTATTAAGCACAGCCAAGACCAAATTTAAGGGGACTATTCAGGAAAATGAGGACACTAATGCCCTGGTCGTCACCGCTAATCCTGTGGATATGCAGTTAATCAAGTCCTATCTCAAGGGCATTGACGTGCCGCCCTTACAGGTTATGATCGATGCCAAGATCGTGAATATTTCGAAACAATACTCTAAGGACATCGGTGCCACCATGAATTTCACGTATAGCCCTTCTACCGGGATGGGTGTGAGTTTGCTCTCGGGAGCAACCCGGACTATTGAGAATACCCTTAATACGACTAATACAAACGCTCTTAATACGTCTAATTCTTCCGGTACTACAGGTACGAGTACTTCTACGGGTACGGTGGCTTCCGGTACAGGTACCACGACACAAGTTACAGGCAACACCTCCGACGGGAGTGTATCCAGTTTGTTAGGTAACTGGAAACATTTTTCTCCGGTTCTGGCCATCAATGCTTTGGTGACCGAGAATAAGGCGCGCGTGATAGCGTCTCCGTCCATTGCCACCTTGAATGGCCATGAAGCGAGCATTTTGATCGGAGACCACTATCCGTATGTGTCCTCGACGTCTACGGCGGGGGGGACCGGCGGCAGTGTGGTTAACCAGACCCAGACGCAATATATTGATATCGGCACCAAGCTCAAGGTTACGCCGTTTGTCTCTCCTGACGGGTGGATCACTTTAAAAGTCGAGCCGGAAGTGTCTTCGCTCATCGGTCTTGTCAATGGCAATCCGGATATTGCCACGACCTCGGCTTCGACGGAGGTCAGGGTCAGAAACAACGAAACGATAGTGATCGGAGGGCTGGATAGCAGGAATACCAACCTGACGAAAAACGGCACGCCATGGATTATGTCGATCCCTATTATAGGCTGGTTTTTCCATCATGATTCTTCATTGGTCAACGATGGGACCTTGACGGTGTTGATCACTCCCCATATCGTCTCGATGGCGCCGCCCGTTGTGTTGTCGGATAACAATAAAAGAGGCCAGGACAGCAATCTGATTAAAGGGCTTCTGGATTATGCCAAAGGATTGGATGAGGATAAATCTAAAGATTCCGCCCAAAACCTTAACATCAGCGAGGAGCAGATCAAAACTTACAGGATGATCTTAGAGGAATTCCCCCAATCGAGTGAAGCCGGATTTTGTTGGTACAGAATAGTTTATATTTATGTAAAAGAATTTGGGGATTGTGCGGCGGGGGACAAAACCCTCATCAAGATGGAAGAGGATGTCCCCAGAAGTCCGTATATGAAAGAGGCCGAAAGTATGGTTAATGAGTGTGTGCCTTTGGATGACAGAGGGGGGAAGAAATAATATGATACCCAACGAAACGGCAAAGAAAAAGGTGCTCGTCGTGGATGATGATATCAAGGAAGTACTTTTGATGTCGAAGGTCCTTGAGGGTATGGATCTTCAAGTCCTTAAAGCCGGGGATGGTCAGGAAGCTTTAGCTACAATCAAGCAAAGTTCGGTCGATTTGATCATCTTAGACCAGATGATGCCTAAAATGGATGGCATGAAAGCTTGTGCTTTGATCAAGGCCGATAAGCGTTATCGCCATATCCCTGTCATTATTTTCACCGCTTCCGCCGAGGAATCCGTCAAAAAGAGTGCTGAACAGGTGGGGGCCAATGCGTTTTGTAACAAACCTCTGAATGTCTCGGTTTTTACCCAGAAGGTCCGCGAATTGCTTAAGGTTTAATAGAGAGCGTTGTTCATGAATACATACGGTAAAAAATCGATGGATGAGCTTTTGCTGGAGAAAGGGATTATTTCCCAGTCTCAATTGGCAGCGGCCAAGATTGAGCAGCAAAAAACAGGCGATTCTATTTTTAAAGTTTTACCCAGACTCGGGTTTATACCGCAGGATAAGATGGTGGCATTTATTACCGGCCATACGGATGTCCCGCGTATCGAGTTGGAATATTTACTGATTGATCCCCAGGTGGTCAAGCTTGTCCCCGAAGAACTGGCGCGTAAACATTTGGTCATGCCGGTATTAAAAATAGGCAATAGCTTGACCTGTGCCATGGTCGATGTTTTTAATATTTATGTACAGGATGATCTGGCCTCAAGAACAGGCTTGACGATTGATCCGGCTATTGCGACCGAGGATGAAATAAAGAAGGCGATCGATCAATTTTATGCGCCTAAAGGGGAGATGGAGGGGATTTTAAAGAATGCTGAAATTTCTCCACAGAAAGCGGCGCTAGAGGCGGAAGAAATTAATATTTCGCGTTCCAATGATCTTATCGAAGGGGCCCCGGTAGTGGCTTTTGTCAATTCCATGATTACCAAGGCCGTCAGTGAAGATGCTTCCGACATTCATGTGGAGCCGGAAGAAAATTCATTGGCTATCCGGTTTAGAATTGATGGGGTCCTGCATCTGCAGACCTCTCCGCCGAAACAATATCAAGCGGCGATTATCTCGCGCATCAAAATTATATCAAAGTTAGACATCTCGGAGCTGCGCAAGCCCCAGGATGGACGTATTCAAATGAGGGTAGAAAACAAACGTATCGATATCCGCGTTTCATCTATGCCGACAGTTTATGGAGAAAATATTGTCCTGCGGCTTTTGGATACCGGCAATATACGGTTAGGCCTTGAGCAGATTGGTTTTCAGGAGCCGATGTTAACTAAATTCCGCGGTCTGTTAGAGAGGCCTAACGGGATTATTTTAGTCACAGGACCGACCGGAAGCGGTAAGACGACGACGTTGTATTCGGCTATCAGCACGATCAATGACCCGCAGCTTTCGATTGTGACGATTGAAGACCCTGTGGAATACCGTCTGCCGGGTATTCGCCAGACGCAGGTCAACCCTAAGGTGGATTTAACATTCGCCAATGGTTTGCGTGCCATATTAAGACAGGACCCTGATGTCATTATGATCGGAGAGATCCGCGACGCAGAGACCTCTCAAATTGCGATACAGGCGGCTTTAACCGGTCATCTGGTGTTGGCGACTTTACACACGAATAATGCGGCCGGGGCCGTGACCCGTCTTTTGGATATAGGGGTTGAACCTTTTTTACTGGCATCTTCGATTATCGGTGTCCTGGCCCAGCGATTGGTCCGTTTAAAATGTAAGGAGTGTGGCGGTGGCGGCTGTACGGCTTGTTTGATGACCGGCTATAAAGGGCGTACCAGTATTTGTGAGTTGCTTGAGTTTGATGAGAAAATCCGTTCCTTGATTCTCAAGAAAGCTTCCAGTGAAGAAATTCATCACACGGCTTTAGCGGCCGGCATGAAAAGCCTGCGGGATAATGGTATGGAAAAAGTTACCCAGGGACTTACGACCAAAGAAGAAGTGTATCAAATGACCCAGGATGAATAATTTAATTCCATTTTTGTCATTCCCGCGAAAGCGGGAATCTTAATCTATTAAAATGACACTATATTCTTATAAAGCGAGAAATAATACCGGTGGGTTGGTGGCAGGCGAGATAACAGGGGACTCCCCGCAGGATGTTATTAACCAATTGCGCCAGAAACAGTACACCCCCATCGCCGTCAGTCACCACAACCCTCCTGAAGTTAAAAGAAAAGCTTCTCCTGTGTTATCTGGGAATATGGCGTTCGGTTCTCCTCGAGTAAAGCCGCGGGATCTGATGATTTTTTGCACTAATCTTTCAAGCATGACCGATGCGGGGATCCCTTTATTGAACGCGCTTAATATTACAGGTGAACAGTTGACCAACCCGAAATTGGCCGCCGTCGTGCGTCAAGTGAGCCAGCACATATCTGATGGCTCTTCATTTTCTGCAAGTTTGGTCTTTTTCCCTGATGTTTTTTCTAATTTTTTTGTCAACATGATGCGTTCGGGGGAAATGTCCGGGACTTTGTCCAAAGTGTTAAAAGACATGGCTGTCTATTTAGAAAAACAGGATAATTTAAGGCAGACTATCAGGGGGATGATGATTTATCCGATTGTCTTATTGACGGCGTGTATAAGCATTGTGGTGCTTATTATTACTTTTCTTATGCCTCAATTTGTGCAGATTTTTACCAAGGCCAACGTCCCTTTGCCTCTTCCCACCCGGATGCTTTATGCGGCAGGGCTTTGGATCAGACAATATCCGTTTTATTATATTCCTGTGTTGATAGGGGTGTTTTTTGGTGTTAAAGTATTTTTGGAAACAAAGATAGGCAAGGATTTTTTTGACCGTTTTGTGCTCCGGCTGCCTCTGGTCGGTTCTTTAATTAAAAAGATTTTGGTGGCGCGTTTTTGCCGTACCCTGGCGGCTATGCTTGATACCGGTGTCCCTCTGCTGCAGAGTTTTAAAATATTGGAGCAGGTCCTGGAAAATGCCGTGTTTGTGGAGATTGTGGAGACAGTGTACGATAGTGTAGAGAAGGGTGAAGGTATCCATACGGCGCTTATGGCTCGACGGGAATTTGCCAAGGATGTGACCTATATGATATCGGTCGGAGAGTCGACAGGAAACCTGGGGATGATGCTGAATAAAATTGCCGACTTTTATGAAAGCAAGGTCCAGTTTCAAGTCAAGGAGTTAATGGTGTTGATTGAACCGGCGTTTATTGCTATTATGGGAGCTGTGGTGGGGGTCATCATGGCCTCGATTATTTTGCCGATGTTTGAGATGGTTAAAACTATCCAGAGATAGTTTTTTTAACAAGGAGAAAAAAATGAAAAAAGGGTTTACTATTCTGGAACTGGTCATAGTTCTTTCAGTGTTGGTTATTCTGATTGGGATTGCTATACCGCGTATGAAGGGTATGCAGCAAGCGGGCCAGATAACACAGGCCAAGGCAGAATTGCAAACTCTGCAGGCCGCCATGGAGTCCTATTATAGCAACTCCAGTCCGCATACGTATCCTCCGGCAGGCACTATCACAACCCCTTGTGCCACATACTTTGTGGGCGCCACACCGCAAATTGTTCCCAGCACCTGTCCGACAGATCCTTTTGCGGCATCAGGCACAGAATATGAGGCTGTGGTTAACGGCAATTATTATGTTATCGGATCCATTGGTCCGGGTCCGGCTACGAGTTTAGGTACGTTGGCTATTACCAGCACTTCTCCCGGGACTGTTACCAAAGCGGTCGGAAATCTTTGTGTGACCAACGGCTCCGGTTGCTAACAACCATGGAACTTCCGCAATTTTTAGCCCGCGGCAAGACATTTATCGGTATTGATATCGGGTATAGCTCTGTAAATGCGGCCGAGGCTGTTTTTTATCAGGGTAAACCCACGATCATTAAAACCATGGTCGAGCCTATTGGGGCCGTGGATGATGCAGAGAGGGAAAAAGCCGCTAGCGAAGCGCTTAAAAAAGTCTTAGCTGATTTTAATACCCGCCATGCGGACATTGTCTGCACAGTTTCCAACCAAAAGACAATCGTGGATTATGTGACGATGCCACGGATGCCTGACGTCGAGCTCGCCCAAGCGGTTCAAATCGAAGTCAACAATTCGCAGCGTTTCTCCATTGAAGATCCGGTGTTCGATTTTCAAGTGGACGGTCATGTAGTCGAAAATAATGTTGAAAAAACGAGTGTGATAGTCGCGGCCGTGGCTAAAAGCTCCATAGACAGTCTCCTGGCTCATTTTCCGATGCCGAATTTCATGGGGCCTAATCTGGTCAAAATTATCCCTGTGTCGATTGCCTTAGAAAATGTCATTAAGAAATCCAAGCTCAAAAGGCAGGAAACCATTGTTGTCCTGGAAATGGGTTCCAGGTCGGCTGAACTGGATATTTATCGCAACGGGCACTTGGAATTCTCCCGTAAAATCAATATAACGGGTTTTGATTTTACCGAATGTTTGACCAGCGCTTTGTCTACCGACAGGGGCAAGGTCGAGTTAACGATGCAGGAAGCGGAACGAGTCAAGAAAGAATTTGGCATCCCTTCAGCCAGCGAGGAGTATTTGATTGATGGGAAAATTACCGCTAATCAGGTGATTTCCTTGCTGCGCCCGAAACTGGAGCAGTTAATCAAAGAAATCACCCGGTTCTTTGATTTTTATTATGATAAAAATCATGGGGGTAAGATTGATAGGCTGGTCCTTTCCGGCAGCGGGACGATGCTGAAAAGATTGCCGGAATTTTTAAATGCCGAGTTGGGACTGCCGGTGGGCATAGGTAACTTTCTAGAGGATGTGGAATTTCTTCCTGAAGGGATACTGGATGATCTGCAACGTAAACAGAAATTGACCCTGGCCGTAGGCGCTGCTTTATCAGATGGGGGGGGGATTAATTTATTACCGCAGCAGTTGAGGGACCTCAGGAAGAAATTTGTCAGGAAGGCGCTTCTGCTCGTCGGCGCCGTTGGGTCAGTGCTGGTTTCGGTTTTCTTTTATGTGTCATTGCTGGCGCAATTAAACGCCATCCGGCCAAAGAATGAGTATCAGTCTTTGATGCCGGCCGTCAAAGCCATTGAAGATAATCTTTCGATCCAAAAGACCGCCCATCATCGTCTGGATATGGGGGGCGTTCTCAAGATTTTAAGTCACCTGCCCGCGCAGGTCTATGTAGCAGATTTCAATTTCGACAACGGGGGCCTTTCTTTATCCGGATTTATATTGGCCAACCAGAGAGATGCCAAAAAAATATTAAAACCTTGTGTCACCGAGCTTAAGAAAATATTTTTAGGCAGTGTTAAAATAGCCAAGATCCAAGAGGACGCAGAACATCATGACCGATCTGTTTTCATCATTGAAGCTAAATAATATCAAAACCATAGAAGGTATGGCCTTCGGGGCCGTAGGGGTCATGCTTATTTTGGATTTATTGTTATTCCCTCCTCTGATCCATAGCCTAGAACAAGCCCGTCTCCAAAGAGTCAAAGATGTAGCGGTTGTGCATTTCTTCAAAAATTTAATAGCCGAAAAAGATAAATTTACGGGAATGCCAATAATTCCCCAAGACAAGATTGATGATGTATTGGACAAGGTCCAGGTGATGGCCGGTGAAAATAATATGGCGGTTACGATCGACGCCTTGGTTGAAGGGGATAAGCAGGACAAAGGGGACAATCCCTATGCGCGAAAAGTTTTTTCCTTGCAGGCTTGGGGGTCTATCCAGAATCTGGGTATTTTTTTAACCGCACTAAGAGATTTACCGGATGCGATTTTGGATATACAGAGCATGCATATCTTAAGTGATAAAAGGGATGCGGCCAATCTTCAGGCGCAAATAACTTGTGTAGTGTTAACGGCCAAAGATAATGAAAATAAATAAACAGATAATGGTGTGTGTGGGCGGGGCTCTTTTTTTAGGAGGCTTTAGCTTGGGGGCGGCCGCGGATGATTCACCTTCCGGGATGATCGTGGAAAAACGACAGATAGAAAGCCTGATGGCGGACAAAGATGTAAAGCCCGTTTTGACAGATACTCAATGGGGAGAAAGGAATCCCTTTGATACCAGGGCCTTGACCGTCCTCTTGCCTAAGCCCGAAAAGAAAAAAGAAAAAGTTAAACCGCATTTTGTTTTGCAGGGGATTTTCTTAGGCAGTAGTAAGCCTAGCGTTATTATCAATGGTAAGGTCGTCGGTATCGGCAAGAATATCAATGGAGCGACCCTTAAAGAAATTAAGGATAGCCGTGTTGTTTTGGTTGATGAAGAAGGCCATACAATAGTTTTGTCATTAAAATAATGATATAAATAACAATATCATGGCCAAAGGCAGTAATTGGTAGATGAATCTGTAAGAAGAGCCTACCAGAAAATGCACTAAATTATTACGGATGAGCACAAAGCCTAAAAAGAATAGCGTATACGCCATTAAGAATTTAGCTATGATCCCCGCAGTTTTTTTCCAACCGTAAAACAGTTTGACCAAAATGAGTATAACGGGAATGACCACAATCCCGCCATAAAGTCTGTCGGTCAACAGGTACCAGAAGTCCATGCCGATCAAATACCAACGCATCCCGTCCGCCAATTGAGGGAAAGAGAATATATGTTCCGCTTGATGGGCAAGGGATAGCCAGTATTTAATTAAGAGGGTGGCTGGGAATACAATGCCAAACGAAGCAAAGACAGACAGATAGAATTTCCCCTTGAGTTTGACGACCCATAGCAGTAAGACAAACATAATGATAGCGCTAAGGATCCCGTCGTCTTTAACAAAGGCCATCAACCCCAACATTAAGCCTAGGCTCGTCGTATCAGCTCTGGTAGGCTTGGCATCAATGCGTAACAATAATAGCATGTTGACGGCAATCAGGCCGGCCATAATAACATCGGCGTATTGGCTTACAGAATGGCTGATAAATACAGGGATACTTAAGAGCCATAAGCTTGCCAACAAAGCCGGGAGAAGGCGGCCTAAGAGTTGGAAAATACCAAAAAAGACTGATGCCAGAGCAACCAGTGCAAATACCTGGCTGCTGAAACTGGTGAAAATATTTAAATCCCTCGTGGCGCTCCAAGTCCATCCGAACACGTTCCAGGCCGGTAAAGCCCAAGGATGTTTAGCTTCTTGACCATAGATATATAGGTCCGGCCAGTGAGAACCTCCGAGGAGTATATAACGGGGGATGTAATTCCAAAACGACCAGGCGTCCCAACCTCCAGATAGGTTATGAGATGCATGGACAGCCATAAGCCCTTCAAAAAGTAAGGCGAGCATTAAAAATATTAACCATGCGGTCCATGTCTTTGCGTTGCGGGAAGGCAGGTCACAGGCAGTTTTAAAACGCCGACGGCAGAGGACATACAACAGGATTATAAGGAAGATGGTGACCGCTTTAATGGCCAAGGCATTATAGCCACCGGCGATCACAAGGGTATAAAAAGTGGCTAAAGCGCAAAGCCCCAGTCCAAGCCAGAAGCTGATAATAATATCTAATGGATTGTCATAGGGATATCGTCGGTGAATTAGGCAAAATAGCAAGGATCCAAGGATAAAAACAAATAAATAGGGAAGTATAAGATGCATATTTAAAGCCGCTTTAAGAGAATAATATGGGTGTTGATACGGGCGATGACCTTGGCATCCCGCCACTTAAGTATTTGGGAAAAGGCCCCCGGGTTGTATAGGTACATAATGACGTATTCATGTCTCCCGGGGTGATAACGGTCTAAGATGGTAGGTGCCAAAGCCACTTTAGCCTGCTCAAAAATATATTCAAAAGGGATATCGAATTCAGTTGCTTGGGGGGTGTAATCTGAATGATAGCCTGCTACATGGATATTCTTTAGATAGGGCCGAAGCCCTGAAAATTGTTTTCCGGAAACATCTGTTGGGCCTTCTGTAAGGAGTCCGGACTTTAGCCCTCGGAGGTCTACTTCAAATAGGGTATGGAAATTGATCAGGACCAGAAGTATTAAAGCCACGGAGAAAATTCTGTCACGCCGTCGTAATATCGGATGTTCGATCACTCTGGACATTATAATACCTAGACCTAAGCTTCCCACAAAATAAGGGAATTATTAATATATTGCCTAATGTAAGATCGGATTATATAATCAGTTTCTATTCTAAAAGGGGGGAGCAAATGTTCAAATACAAAATCATTCTTTTTATTTTATTAACACTGGTTCTTGCATCAGGTAATACGTATTGTCAGGGAGGCATTTTAGATAAGCAAATTCAAGGAGAAACTAAAGATCTGCAGATAAGTACTGTTACCGGGGTAGTCACTTATTTTGATATGGAAGGCGGTGTTATCCATGTGCGCACAGATAAGGGAGAGAAAATTCTTTATATTTCAGTTGAATCAAACTTATATCGGGGCGCTCATCATATAGCATCAATAGAGATTGCCCAGGGTGATCCGGTCATCATCGAATACACTATATCTTCTTCTGGTAAGAATATTATACTTAAACTAGTAGATAATAAACCGGAGAAGTAAATGAAGTCCTTGAGAACATGTATAACCTTGATTATTGGCATAGGGATGTTTTTTCTATGTGTATTTCAGGTCAGCGCACAAGAGTTGACGTCAGATGAAAAGGTCATCGTTAAAGATACAGGGTCAACCAATAATTCAGGCTACCAAATGGTTATTGGGCCTTCCGGACTAGTTAAAGTTACACTTGAGAATGTCAGAAGAAATTCGGTTTATGCCGATGGGCAGTACAATGTTCCACCTAATTTGGTTAAGCCGTTGATCGTTGATCTAAATGCTGTCATGCCCTTGACAAACCTAAGCGGGGGGAGTTGCGCCAAGAGTGCTTCTTTTGGGACAAGTACTTACGTTACATATAAAGGACAAACCAGTCCGGACATTCAATGTATGAAAAGGGAAAAATTTGTTGATGATGTTTATGCGATCATAGGTAAAATTCCCAGAGCCCCCAGAGATTGACTTTACGGTTTTTTTGAGGTATAATTTAATTGTTCTTAGGAGAAGTTACATTTTTGCTGACGCCAGAAATAGCCCATCTGGTATCCCACTTATGAAGTGGAGATATGAGGACGAAAGACGGGCAACCTCTCAGCAAGATAAAAAACTTCTCCTTTTTTATTTTCGAAACCCTCTCTGATTCCCTCTAATTACGTGCGGGTCTATTCGACCATTGTATTTCCTTCTCAGGCACGCTCGCCGCATCCAGCGATGCGGCTTCGCTAGGGCCCAGGCTGATTTGCCACCGCTATCTAGGCGAAGGTGGACCATGCCAAATCAGCCTTCTACTACCTTCGAAGAAAACACAATGGCCTCATAGACGCGCGCATGTATTTAATTGGTGACGTCTACCAATTATTTTTCAATCCTGCCCGTCTTTGAATAATTTTGACAACCCTGCCAAATGTGAGTAAACTTGCGGCGGGTGGCTTGGACTTGATGTTAAGGGGCGGACGGTGACGGTCCTGAGAGCTTTGTTCAAGGGAAACCACCAAGAGCTAAGGCTGTGACGTACGCATTTCAATTAGGAGCACCTTAACGTCAAGGCCGAGACAGGCCCCGCAGTAGTCTAATCTGTCCATACTTCATTGATTTCCGCTACCGGTTCGATTTCGTCTTGCGTGAAGGAGAGATTGCTTCGTCGCTTCGCTCCTCGCAATGACGTAGGAGGGTGGTGGATTTGTTGGACGATGCTTTCGGCTAGGGACTTGCCGATGGTTTTAATGCCTGCCAGATGATCGGCGGTGGCGGGTTTTAAGTCTGCTAGTTTGTGATAGCCGTGTTTAAAGAGCATGCGTGCCCGGATGCGTCCGACCCCTTCCAAGGAGGCTAATTCCAGCAGTTCTTCTTTGATTCCGTAGCGGATGCGCAAGCGCAAAGCTTCCAAATCAAAGGTTATTCTTTTATGGTGGAGCAGTTCGGCGATCTGACCTGCGGCATGCAACAGCCACCCGGCGGATTCTACATGACGGTAAATATCTCCGGGGCCGACGTTGAAATCATCGCACATCGACTCTTCCTTGTCTTCATCGATCCAGCGTGACCATAACCACATGGTTTTAAGGGTGGCATAAAAAGTGTATACATCCTGCAGCATGGGCAAATCGTTGGGGGTGAGGATCAATTCGTCCTCGATTTTTTGACTAAAACTTTCCAGCTCTTCGTAATCGCTTTTGCCCACACTTAACAGTTCGCTGTCAGGGCAGCAGGTGAGCATATGCAGGAGGCCGTAAGTGGAAAATGATTTGCCGCTGTGGATTTTGGTCAATCCTTCGCGCAAGGTGAGGCTGGTCATGGGGTCAATGTAAAGACGGCTGGTGGTTGCCCCGAAGGGGGTGGTAAAATATTTGAAGCCGCTTTTATCGATAAAACCGTTTTTGTGCAGAAACTCGAAAATGTTGCCGACTAATTCCACCAGATGAGTTCCCTGGCGCTGGTAATATAAAAATGTGTGATTGAGAAAATCAAACATGCTGTTAAGGTCATGCACGTACCCCGCGGCGATAGAAGACAAGACGTGGATGCGCAGCGCCGCTTCAGACCCAAGCTTTGACGTCACAGGTTCGGGGCGGGCCAAAACAAACCTTTCAAACAAAGCGTTTTGTTCCGAAAGCGATTTAGCCATCAGCACCGCTTCTCCGTGATCATCGTATTGAGGCCGGCCGGCACGGCCGGCGCATTGCTTGTATTCGGCGGTTGAAATATACATCGAGCCCAAACCGCTGGCGTAACGTTTGCAGTCACGGATAATGGCACGACGGGCCGGAAGATTGACGCCGGCCGCCAGTGTCGGTGTGGAGCAGATGACTTTGATGATGTTTCTTTTAAAGTGGTCTTCAACCAGATGGCGCTGTTTAGGGGTGAGGCCCGCGTGATGAAAGGCGCATCCGCATTTGACGATCTCCGCTAATTTTTTGCACACCTTGGTGGCCGAATGGTCCTCGCTGATTTCATTGGCTAACTCATTGAGAATTTTTTTCTCTTCGTCTTTAAGGAGCGTATGTACACAAGAGCACAACTCGCGTGCCGCGGCCTGGGCACTACGCCGGGAATTGACGAACACCAAAACCTGGCCTTCCCCACGCAGGGTGTCCATCGTCAGTTTGTTTAAGTCTTCGTCACAGTCTTCTTTGACCAGGCGGATAGAATCATTATCAAATCTGATCCTTTCATTATAATAGACCCCTTCTTTGAGGGGGATGGGCCGCCAGTGACTTAGGGCCAGGTTGGCATCAAGCCACTCGGCGATTTCGCTGGCATTGCTGATGGTCGCACTCAGGGCCAAAATTTGAATGGTTGGTTTGAGTTGTTTGATGCGGGCGGTCAGGACCTCGAGGGTGGGCCCACGAGACTCATCATTGATAAAGTGGATTTCATCCAGGACAACGACGGACAGGGAATTGACCAGCCAGCCGGCTTTGGCGCGCAGGATGGAATCGACTTTTTCGGCGGTGGCGATCAATATTTGATAACGGTCCAGATAGCGGCTGGGAGAATCCAGGTCCCCGGTTGCAATACCGATTTTGATGCCCAAAGGTCCGTATTTTTTTCTAAAGTCGTTGTATTTTTCACTGGCCAGTGCTTTTAAAGGGGCGATGTATAAAGCTTTGCCGCCGTCTTGCAGGATGGATTTGAGCATGCACAGCTCTGCGATCAGGGTTTTACCGGCGGCGGTAGGTACGGAGAGAACTACATTTTTTTTGTCCAATACCCCGCGACGGATGGCCTCAACCTGGGGCGGATAGAGGGTCGTGATCCCGGAAGCTGTGAGAGCGTCAATAACAGTCTGCGGGAAGCCATACTGGTTTAAAAGGTCTTTAAGGTCCACCTTGATTTTGTAACATATTGCTTCGATTTCGTAAAGTTATTTCGAAAGGCCCTATTTTTTCGACTGCGCAGAGTTATTTCGTTGACGTATATAAGTTGTGACTCTATAATTAAAAAACTAATATTGAGTCTTTAATATGCGCGTGGTCATTCAGAGGGTCAAGGAAGCACAAGTGAAGGTGGCAGGGGAAATTGTGGGTTACATTGCCCGGGGGATGTTGATTTTTTTAGGCGTAGCCCGCGATGACAGCAGAACTTGTGCGGATTATTTAGTGAAAAAAATTACGGAATTGCGCATTTTTGAAGACGCGCAGGGTAAGATGAATGTGTCGGCACGCGAGGCGCGCGCGCAATTTTTGGTCGTTTCCCAGTTTACCCTGTATGGTAATTGCGATAAGGGCCGCCGGCCTTCTTTTGATCAAGCCGCGGATCCGGCTCAAGGCGAGGCATTGTATAATTATTTTGTGCAACAGTTAAAAGCAACCGGCAGCGAAGTTCAAACCGGTCAGTTTAAAGCCATGATGGATGTGTCGTTAATCAACGATGGTCCGGTGACCTTTGTCATTGATAGTAAAGGATAGGGCTTTTTGACCATTATTGATACCCACGCGCATATTGATCAGCTTGAAGATATACCCCAAGCTTTAGGGCGCGCCCATGAGGCGGGGGTTAGCGACGTTGTGGCGATGAGCGTTGATTTGGATTCCATGAAAAAGTTACTTGCCATCAAGGGCCAATATCAACAGCCTAAAATTCATTTGGGGTTAGGTGTCCATCCGGGGATGATTCAATCTCAAACCCGGCAGATGGCTTTGGATTTTATGCGCGCCCATAGGAGTGAGGCCTGCTCAATAGGGGAAACCGGTTTGGATTATTGGTACAAATGGGTGCGCAAAGACGAGACTGAGCGTCAAAAACAAAAAGATTTCTTCGCCATGCATTTAGACTGTTGTCAGGAATTTGATTTGCCCATTGTTATTCACAGCCGCGGGGCATGGCGGGATTGCTTGGCAATGACTAAAGCCGCGGGCGTGAGGCGCGCGCTGTTTCATTGGTATAGCGGTCCGGAGGATATTCTCGATCAAATTCTTGATGCCGGTTTTTATGTATCGACGTCTGTTAGCGTGGCCTATAGTCCTGAGTCTCGTCGGGCGATGGCGCGCTCTCCTGTAGAGAGGATTCTGATTGAAACGGACTCACCGGTCCGTTATAAAGACACAGAGATGTCTTTTATGGCCGAGCCCAAAGACGTGGTCAGGACATGGAAGGCTTTGGCGCAATTAAAAAATTTGGATGAAGAAGAGACTTTGGCCGTGGTGAATACAAACGCAAAGAAATTTTTTGGAATATAATATAGCTGTGTCATTGCGAGGAACGAAGTGACGAAGCAATCTTTTAAGGACGGGTATGAAAAATAAAATCATTCTTGTGGCTATTATTATTTTGGCTGCGACCGTCGGATTTTGGCTATGGTCTCAGCGTTCGGGACTACCGGTGGATGAGGTATTGCCTTCAGGGGCCGTATTTTACCTGCGTTTGAATCATGTGGAGGCTCATATCAACCAGGTGATACAATCGGATTTCGGCAAAAATATCGCGGCCATTGATGTCCCGGAGGTGTTGGCCCGCAATAATTTTTCCTCAAGAGATATCCGTGATTTTAAGAGCTGGCAAAAGGATTTGGAACAAATTTGGAATAACCCTTTAATAAGAAAATTTTTGAGCCAGGAAGCAACCTTGGGGGTTTACCGCAAGGATAATCAGTATGAAATTTTTATCACGCTGCGCCTGACAGCCTCGGCGAAATTAGCCGAGTTCTTAGGTCAGCCTTGGCCCCAGTGGGGGGAGGATGTTTTCTTGGACCCTCAAAAATACCAGGGCCATGTCATTAACCATGTGGTATTGAAAAAAAGAGGCGTTAAGTTGGCCTATGTGCGTTTAAGAGATTTGCTGATAATCTCTCCGAAAGCTTCCGGTCGTCTGGAAGATATTATAGATGTGTATCGGCATAAACAAAGCTCTCTGGCCCGGGACCCCCAATTTATTTTTGTCAATCACAACGCTTATCCGTCGGGAGATGCCCTGGTGTTCATCAATATGAATCATGTTTCGGATATATGGCGCAACGCCATGGATTCCCGATTACAGACGTATGGGTATCACCAGGCCGCATTTGCGGTCTATGGGTTATCGTATATGCCCGGGGATGTCAGTAAATATAAAATGATCGCGGGGCTAGATGAAAAGGAGATACCTGTAGCGATGCGCAAGAACCTGGCATGTCCGGACTTGAGCAATGATTCTTTGAAATTGGTACCGGTCAATGCCATTGCGTATAATTGGGGCGGTTGTTATGATTTGGGTGAGTATTGGCAATCCGCCAAAGAGAGACTGCAGGAGAACCCCCAGTGGGCCTATCCTATCCGCAGGATTAAGCGTGGTTTGGAAAGGCACTTACATATCAATATCAAACGGGATGTTTTGCCCCTTTTAGGCCACGAAATCGGCGGTTATTTGACGGATGTCGATATGCAGGGCAAGTATCCTTTTCCGAGGCTGCTGGTTTTTGTCAAAGTGCAAGACCGCTTGAAGGCAGAGCATTTGTTAGACCAGTTGACGGTCAATCCCATCACCCTGTTGCAAAGCGAAGAATATAATCATGTGAATGTCCATTATATGTCCTTGTCTTTTGGGGCCAACATGGATCCGAGCTATGGTTTTGTGGGCGATTACCTGTTAGTCGCCACCTCTCGTCAGTTGCTGAAAGGCTCCATTGATGCGTACAATGACTCCATGCGTTCCATTGTTTCGGATGATGTGGTTAAACAATTCAGTTTGGACGAAGGCGGGAAATTCCATTCCGTGACGTTGATGAAAACCGCTGAATTATCCCGAAGGGCCGAGGATTTTTTAGGATGGGTTGACAAATATTTATCTTCGCAGGTTTCTATAGCTGCCGCAGCGAAAGAAGATGGGGCCAATAAAGATCAGGAGTTGACCCAAGCCATCGCCGATAAAAATGAGGAATTGCTATTAGCCGAAAGAAAATTATCCCAACTGAAGAACAAGCCTTTAAAGGATCTATCCGACGAAGAGACTTTGTTTATCACCGGGGCCATCACGAATTTAAATCGCGAAGAAGAATCTATCCGTAACGACATAGTGACTTATAAGGCGCAGAAAGAAGATTTATCTCAACTGTTAGCTAGTTACGCCATGGGCGCTCAATCGGACAAACTGACCATGTTTAACATGGAGAATGTGGTATCGCCCTTTTTGAAGGGGCTAGAATCTATCGACGCCCAGGCGGTCACGGTGCGCTTCGGGAGAAAAACTTTAGAAACGGAAATACTGGTTAAATGACAAGAAGAGGACTTTTTATCCTGTTGTTGATGGTCTGTTTATCTCAAAGCGGTTGTGAGCTTTTGAGTCTGCCGGGACAAATCTTAAGCGGTATGTTTGGACTGGCAGGTCAGGCGCTGGGGATCGCCTCAGCCATGCCCATGCCCCCGCCGTGGATGTTTTTTTAAATATGTACACAATTATTCATAAACAAATTATAGCCCAGGACATCAAAAGAATTGATATCGTGGCACCGGCCATCGTTAGCCGTTGTCTACCGGGGCAGTTTGTGATGGTCACTCCGACGGCGGGAGAGCAGAATATCCCTATGACCATTGTGGACCGTGATGAGAGACGCGGCGTTGTTTCTTTGATAGTCCATGAAACAAGTACCACCACCCGGAAATTGGGAGATATTCCCATAGGAGAAGCGCCTTATCAAATGGTGGGCCCTTTGGGCCGCGGGGCACAAATCGATAAATACGGATTGGTTGTGTGTGTGGCCACCGGTATCGGAGCGGCACAGATTTTACCGATTTGCCGCGGTTTGAAGAAAAAAGGTAATAAAGTCATCGGCATTATCGGGGCCAAGTCCAAGAAGGTGCTGATGCTGGAGGCCCAGATGCGGGTGGTGTGCGATGAAATTTTTATTGCCACCAACGACGGCTCGTATGAGCGCAAAGGCCTGGCCACCCAACTGTTGAAAGAATTATTGAATAAATACACGGTCCATCGCATTTATGCCATTGGATCCGTAGAGATGATGCAGGCGGCCTCCCAGATGGCCCGCGACAAAGCCATTCCCATCAGGGTGACGGTTAATCCGCACATGATTAATGGATTGGGGTTATGCGCCTCCTGCCGGGTTAAAATAGACGGGCAGTACCGTTTAGCCTGCACAGACGGCCCTGAATTCGACGGGCATTTAGTGGATTACCGGGATTTATCCCAACGTATGAATGCATTGGAGTCGGCATGGAGAGATCAAAGGCATCCTATCAGCCCAAAGAAACCAGGGTTAGCAACCTTCGTGAAGTCTCTTTGGGGTTTAGCAAAAAAATAGCACAGGACGAGGCCCGCCGCTGTCCGCAGTGTGCCGTGGCCACGTGTTTACCCGGCTGTCCTTTGGGCATTGATATCCCCGGGTTTATTCGTTTTTTGCGCGAGGGGGATACGCCTTCAGCCTTGGAGCGTATCAGAAAAGACAATCCTTTTCCGGATATTTGCGGCCGCATATGTCCGGCCCCTTGCGAGCGGGTGTGCATTTTTCATGCGGATGGGGTGCCGATTGCGATCCGCGAGCTGGAGCGTTTCGCCGCAGATGGGGCCCCTTCAAAGGTAGAAAAGCAGGCAGGGCCTTTGCCGGGGGCCCAAAAGGTGGCCATTATCGGTTGCGGGCCGTCGGGCTTAAGCGCGGCGTATTATTTAGCCCGGGCCAATTTCAGTGTCACTGTGTTTGAAGCGGCGCATGAGCCCGGCGGCATTTTACGTTATGCGATCCCTGAATTCCGCCTGCCGCAGAAAGTATTGGAAGCCGCAGTGACCCGATGCAAATCCTTAGGTGTCGAAATCCAGACCGACGTAGTTTTTGGCCGCACCCTGATGATCGATGAGATTTTTATGCAGGGGTTTTCGGCGGTACTGTTGGCGACCGGTGCTAGTTTGCCTGTGTTTAGTGATTTGCCCGGCAGCCATCTGGGCCACGTTTATTATGATATGGAATTTTTGAGCGGATTACAAAATATCAATAAAGAAGACCTTTTGCAGAGGGCCATCAGACACAAGAGGGGGTTTCCGGCCAACACAGTCATTTTGGGTGGCGGGTATGCGGCTTTTGATGCGGCACGTTTGAGCTTGCGTTTGGGCAGTCAAGTGGACCTGGTCTTTGCGGGTCTAGAGGAGCAGTTAGGGGTCAGCGAGGAGATTGTAAAAGAATCATTGCAGGAAGGCGTCAGTATCCACTGCATGCAAGCTCTCGAGATTATGGGGGATGACAATGGTTTTGTGCGGGGTGTCAAATGTCGTAAGTTGGATATGGTTGAGACGCCGAAGGGTTTAAAACTTCATGTTTCAGATGGAGCACCTGTTGTTTTAGAGGCCCAGTGCGTTATCATCGCCAATGGACACAGGCCCGGAGATTTTTTAAAACAGAGCACTATGGCCAAGGTGTTTGCCTGCGGGAGTGCGCTGAAGGCGGGGTCCCTGGTAGATGCCATGGCCGGCGGCAAGCTCGCGGCGCAAAAAATCATTGAATATTTGCAATAATTTAGTGTCAAAAGGCTTTAGTAGCACTCTCTTGGTCGTCGTAAGGTTTGTGTCATTGCGAGGAGCGTTTTTCAGCGACGAAGCAATCTCATATGAAAACAGTCCAGCAAATCATAGCTCAAAAATCTCACAAACAACCCATCACGATGCTGACGGCGTATGATTACCCGATAGCTTATTTTGTGGATACGGCCGGTGTGGACATCATATTAGTGGGGGATTCTTTAGCCAATGTGGTGTTGGGGTTAGAGTCGACGACCCAAGTGGGCATGAAGGAAATGCTGCATCATACCCAAGCGGTGGTCCGGGCGGTCAAGAATGCCATGGTCGTCAGTGATATGCCTTTTGAGTCTTATCAGGTCCATGGGCGCATGGCATTGGATAATGCCCGGCAATTCATCGATGCCGGCTGTCAGGCGGTCAAATTAGAATGGTTTGAAGACTGCCCGCAGGTGGCGTCCGCCATAACAGGTGCCGGTATTGCGGTCATGGGGCATGTAGGCCTGACCCCGCAAACCGCGCAAAAATCCGGCGGTATGAAGGTGCGCGGCAGGGACGCTGCGTCGGCCCAAGAGATTATAAAAAATGCCCTGGCTTTGCAGGAGGCGGGGTGTTTTAGTATAGTCTTGGAATGTATCCCGCAGGAAATCGCTCAAATCATCACGCGGCAATTGAAGATCCCGACCATAGGTATTGGGGCGGGCCCCTATTGCGATGGGCAGGTCCTGGTGATTCATGATTTGCTGGGGCTTTTTAACCGTTATCAGCCTAAATTCAGCAAAAAGTACGCGGATTTAGGCACGCAAATCATCCAAGCGGTCAAACAATATACCAAGGAAGTCACCAACGGCCAATTCCCCGACGATGCTCATTCTTTCCATTTATCTGATGATGAGATTAAAAAGTTATCTAATTCATGTGAGTGAGCGTTGTGAATCAGCATCTGAAAATAATTTTACTAATGGTCATGGTTTTTATGGTCGGCTTTAATGCCAAGCCCTGTATGGCTGGGGAATATGATGCGGAGATGTTCGGATTTTCTTATCATTTTAATAAACATGGGGCTGACGCTGATGCCCCCGATAGACTTAATCATGATGCCACATGGGTGTTTAATCCGGGGATAGCATTAGGGTACGATTTTCGTCATGATATCCACACGGGAGGATTGTCGCCTATTGTTAATGGAGGGTTTTTTGAAAACTGTGCGGATTTTCCTTTTTACTATATCGGGGCCGGGGGAAGATACAGGAAGTTCCTCACTAAAAAATTATTTGTGGAAGTTAATTTAATGGGTGTCTTGACTGAAGGCAATGACTCGGATGACAAAGCGTATAAACCCGCCCTCATGCCTTTTGCAAATTTAGGGGTAGGCTATGATTTCGGTAAATTCCTGGCGGCGGTTGACCTCAGTTATGTGCCCCAAAGTGCCGGAGGGAAAATTACAGATGGGACAGATATGTTATTTCTCAATATGGAAGTGTCCTTTTAGCCTGCCTTCCGCATTCCCTCCCCTTGATGGGGAGGGCAAGGGAGGGGTGAATAAAAAATGAACCTTATTCTGCTTTTTGAGTCCGATTTTGTTACTCCCCATCGCGTGCGTCTGACAGGCAGGCGGTTTAAACATATGCAGGAGATTTTAAAAGTCCGGCAAAATCAAAGTTTAACGGTCGGAAAAATCAACGGCCTGGTGGGGACAGGGAGGCTACTTGACAAGGAATCCGACGCGGTTGAACTTGAGGTCCATTTAAATCAAAAGCCCCCTCAGGCGTTGCCGTTGACCTTGATTTTGGCGTTACCCCGTCCCCCTATGTTCAAGCGTATTTTATTCTCCGCTGCGATGCTGGGTATTAAAAAAATCATTGTCCTTAATTTTAATCGGGTAGAAAAAAGTTTATGGAATTCCTCATCGTTGAAGCCGCAAGCCATGACCGAGCAATTGGTTTTAGGTTTAGAGCAGGCCAAGGATACGCTCATGCCTGAGGTGATTCTTAAAAAAGGCTTTAAGCCATTTGTCGAAGACGAACTGCCTGCTCTTATTAAAGGAAAATTAGCGTTAGTAGCGCATCCAGGTGGCGTTTATGTCATTCCCGCGAAAGCGGGAATCCAAAACCAACTCATAACTCTAATCATCGGCCCCGAAGGCGGCATCATCGATTATGAAATTGCATTATTGAAAGCGGCAGGCTGCCAGCTGATAGATCTAGGCCCCAGGATTTTGAGGACCGAAAGTGTTCTGCCTTATGTAGTGGGGAAGTTGTTTTAAAGTTGCTTTTTGACGGACTTTTGTTAAAATAATCAATTCTTATGACCCAACCGGATTTAATGGATAAAATTGTGGCCTTGGCCAAGCGCCGGGGTTTTATTTTTCAATCTTCCGAAATTTACGGCGGCTTAAACGGCGCCTGGGATTACGGTCCTTTGGGCGCTGAGCTTAAGCGTAATGTCAAGAATGCCTGGTGGCAGGCGGTCGTGCATTTTCGCGATGATGTCGTCGGGCTTGATGCCGCGATCCTCATGCACCCGCGCACATGGGAAGCTTCCGGGCATATTCAGAACTTTTCTGATCCAATGGTGGTTTGTAAGCAATGTAATCAAGTAAATCGGTTTGATTTTCTCACCCGAAAAGTGAAATGTAATAATCCAGCATGTCATTATTTTACTCCAGTAGATTTTCCATTACCATTACCAAAACTTGGCCGGGAATTATCCCCTCAAGAATTGAATGAATTCTGGAAAGGCGTGCTTGATAAATACAAGTTGGATTGTCCAGAATGTAAAACAAATAACAGAAAAGGTGAATTAGACACAATAGAAATTATTTGTCCTTTTTGTAAGAAGGAAAATCCTCTTACTATTCGCCAATTTAATTTGATGTTTAAAACTTTTATTGGACCGGCCGAAGACTCTTCAAGTGAGATTTATTTGCGCCCTGAAACAGCCCAGGGAATTTTTGTCAATTTTACCAATGTGATAGATTCCACTCATCGTAAGCTTCCTTTTGGTATTGCCCAAATTGGGAAATCTTTCCGTAATGAAGTTACAACTAAGAATTTTACTTTTCGTAGTCGAGAATTCGAGCAGATGGAAATCGAGTATTTTTGCCGCCCTGAGCAGGCCCCAGCGAAGTATCAGGAATGGATTCAAGCCCGTTTTGGCTGGTACATCGATTTAGGGATGAAAAAAGAGAATTTAAAATTGCGTGTGCACGAAAGGCAAGAGTTGGCTCATTACGCGGCGGGTTGCACGGATGTGGAATATAATTTTCCCTTCGGCTGGTCGGAACTCGAGGGGATTGCCAACCGTACGGATTATGATTTAAAGCAGCATGCCAAGTTTTCAGGCAAGGACTTACAATATCAGGACCCGGTGACTAATGAAAAAATTTATCCCTTTGTGATCGAGCCTTCCGGCGGGTGCGACCGCGCCATGTTAGCCTTTTTAGTGGATGCTTATCATGAAGAGACCGTCAATGATGCCTTGCGTGTGGTGATGAAATTTCATCCTAAATTAGCCCCCATCAAGGTGGCGGTTTTGCCCTTACTCAAGAAGAATGAGGCCATTGTGGCCATGGCCCAGAAAATAAAATCCGAACTTCAAAAAGACATGGTTTGCGTGTATGATGATACGGCTGCCATAGGCAAACTTTACCGTCGTCAGGATGAGGTGGGTACTGTTTTTTGTGTTACCGTGGATGTGCAATCACTGGAAGATAAGCAGGTCACGGTGCGTTTCAGGGATACCATGCAGCAGGAGCGTATTTCTTTGGAGCGCCTGTCGGGATATTTAAAAGAAAAACTTAATTAAACAAGAAAGGCAGGAGTGTAGTAATGGCAAAAAAGCATGTGTTTTTTTACGGGGCCGGTCGGGCGCAAGCCAAAGGCGCAGATTTAAGCAAGAATATTTTAGGGGGCAAGGGCATCGGCCTTATGGAAATGACATCGATCGGTATCTCGGTACCGGCGGGTTTTACGCTCAGTATTCCGACGTGTGAAGAATATTATAAGCTCGGCCGCAAGCTTCCGGCCGGATTAGAAAAAGAAGTGCGTGAAGCGGTACTGAAGTTAGAAAAAGTCACCGGCAAAAAATTGGGAGATGATCGTGACCCGTTGCTTGTTTCCGTGCGTTCCGGGGCCGCGCGTTCCATGCCGGGCATGTTGGAAACTATTTTGAATTTGGGTTTGAATGATAAAAGTGTCGAAGGTTTGGCTGCCAAAACCAATAATCCGCGCTTTGCGTATGACGCGTACCGCCGGTTTATCCAAATGTATTCTTCGACGGCCATGGGCCTTTCCAAGCAGCCGATGGAAGATATGTTGCATGCCATGAAACATACCCTTGGTGTGGCGAGTGACCCTGAGATTCCCGCAGATAAACTCAAAGAACTTTGCGGACAATTCAAGGCTTTTTATAAACAGAATAAAGGCGAGGAATTTCCGCAAGACCCATGGAAACAGTTATGGGGCGCCATCATGGCGGTCTTTAACAGTTGGGAGGCGGAGAAAGCCGTGACGTATCGCCGGGTCGAGAAAATTACCGATCTTAAGGGTACGGCGGTTAACGTCGTGCAAATGGTCTTTGGCAATAAAGGGGACAAAAGCGGGACAGGCGTATGCTTTACCCGGGACCCTAACAGCGGCGAGAACACCTTTTATGGGGATTATCTGATCAACGCCCAGGGTGAGGACGTGGTGGCGGGTATTCGTACACCGCTCAAGCTTTCCACACTTCATGAGAAAATGCCCAAAGTCTACGATCAGCTGTGTGCGGTGCGTGCGATCCTGGAATCCTATTATAAAGAAATGCAAGACTTGGAATTTACCGTTGAGGACGAGAAGCTGTATATGTTGCAGTGCCGCACCGGCAAACGCTCGCCGATGGCAGCTTTTCAAATTGCTTTGGACCATGCGACCCAACCCTTATTAACTCGTGCGCAAGCCAATGACCTGGTCAAAAAAGGGTATCTGCCTAAAAAATTTGCCGAGGCTGCAGTAAAATCGGTTATTACCAAACAAGACGCGGTTAACCGTATTACTTCCGATGATATCGAGCGTCTTTTTTATCCGGTCATCGACACCAAGAAAACAGGTATCGATCAGCTTAAAAAAATCCGTTTAGGCAGCGGTATCAATGCTGTCCCGGGTGCCGCGGCAGGACGTGTTGTTTTCACGGCTGCTGAAGCGGAGCAAATGGCCCATAACGGCGATAAAGTCATTTTGGTGCGCAAAGAAACCTCTCCGGAAGATGTGGGTGGTATGCATGCGGCCAAAGGGATTTTGACCGCTACCGGCGGAAAGACCTCTCACGCGGCAGTAGTTGCCCGTGGCTGGGGCAAATGCTGTATCGTCGGTTGTGAGGCCCTGGATATTAATTATGATAACAAGACCATGGTCATCGGCGGACAAACGATTAAACAAGGCGATTACATCACTTTAGATGGGTCTGCCGGTGAGATTTATATCGGCAATTTGCCGCTCAAAGAGCCGGAACTGCCGCAAGCCTATTACACGATTCTCAAATGGGCGGATACATTCCGTACCATCAATGTCCGTACCAATGCGGACACCCCGTACGACGCGGTCAATGCCGTTAAAATGGGCGCTGAAGGTATTGGCCTTTGCCGCACCGAGCATATGTTTTTCGATACCGAAGAACGCCGTCTCGCCATTCAGGAAATGATTGTGGCTGAGACCCTCGAAAGCCGCAAGGCCGCTTTAGCCAAACTTTTACCTTTTCAGAGAGATGATTTTTACGGCATTTTTAAAGCCATGGACGGCAAACCGGTGACCATCCGTTTGATCGACCCGCCGTTGCATGAATTCACGCCTAAAGATGATGCGGGCATCGATAAACTCAGCAAAATCACCGGTCTGTCGCATGATAAGATCAAGCATCGCTGTGAACAGCTGCATGAATCCAATCCGATGCTGGGTCACAGAGGCTGCCGTTTGTGTATCACATATCCGGAAATTCTGGATATGCAGGTCACGGCCATTATCGAAGCGGCTATTAAATGCAGGAAAGAAGGGGTCAAAGTATACCCGGAAATCATGCATCCCTTGACCATGGATAAAAAAGAGTTTAAAATCTTAGAAGTGCAAACCCGCAGTGTGGCCGATTGGCTTATCAAGAAATCCGGCGTCAAGTTGCCTTATATGGTCGGCACGATGATTGAAATCCCGCGCGCGGCATTGTTAGCGGACCAAATCGCCGAGGTGGCGGAATTTTTCAGCTTCGGGACTAATGATCTGACCCAGATGACGTTAGGCCTTTCCCGTGATGATGCCGGACGTTTTTTGCCGGTGTATGTGGCCAATGAGAAAGAAGGCGGCAAAGGTATTTTTAAGGATGACCCCTTCCAAAGTCTGGATCAGCAGGGAGTTGGCCAGCTTGTCAAATTAGGCATTCAACTCGGCCGTTCGACGCGCAAAGACCTGAAGATAGGTATCTGCGGAGAGCACGGCGGGGAAGCGCAGAGCGTCAAGTTCTGCCATAAGGTGGGCATGAATTATGTTTCCTGTTCGCCGTATCGCGTGCCTATTGCGCGTTTAGCGGCGGCACAGGCAGCTCTTAGTGATGCCCAAGCTAGCTCTAAAAAGAAAACAGTAAGGAAGAAATAAAGTTGGATCCGATTAAGGCTTACCTCAATGAAATTAAAAATATCCCTCTGCTGACGGCCGAGCAGGAGGTGACATTGGCCCGCCGTATTCAAAAGGGGGATAAAAAAGCCCGTGAGCAGATGATCCAGTCTAATTTACGTTTGGTGATCAGCATTGCCAAACGCTATACCAATTTGGGTATTTCTTTAAGTGATTTGATTGAGGAAGGCAATATCGGTCTGATGCGCGGGGTGGATAAGTTTGACCCTGAAAAGGGTTTTCGATTTTCCACGTACGCGGCCTGGTGGATCAAGCAGGGGATTTCCCGGGCGATTATCGACCAGGGCAAGATGATCCGTGTACCGGTGTATTTAAATGAAGAAATTTTTAAATACCGTAAGATGGTCGAAAAATTGACCCAATTGTTGCACCGGCGTCCGAGCACCGCGGAAGTGGCCAAAAAACTTAAAGTGTCCATGGATAAAGTCCGTGAATTAGAAGGGGCCATTTCCAAGATGTCGAGCCTGGATGCCCCTTTGGGGGAAGATGGCGAAGGCCAGATGTTGGATGTGCTCGAAGATGAGTCCATGGCCGCGCCCGACTCGTCTGTCGAAAAATTCCTCAATAAAGAGCGGGCCAAGGACATTCTTAAAGGACTGGATGCACGCGAAAAGATTATCATTGAAATGCGTTTTGGCCTTAAAGAAGGCCAGGAGCCGCATACGCTGGCACAGATTGCCAAGAAATTAGGGATTTCGCGTGAGCGGGTCAGACAAATTGAAGATTTGACCATGGAGAAAATGAAAAGTATTCTGGATGAACGAGAAAAATGACCCGAAGGGTCATCCCCGAATGTTTTAATCGGGGATCCATTTTAAGAGGAGCCTATGGCCACCAAACGTAAACCGATTTATGTTTTAATCTTGCCGAGATTTCAGGATTTTTCCCATTCTTTTTATACCGGTGAAATCACCAAGGGTGTCAATTTAGCGGCCAGCCGTTTGAACGTGGATTTTTTGGTGCATATCGCTGATCGTTCCGACCACGCCACGTGGCTGGACCCCACACTACTTGACCGCAAATACGTCGACGGTATTTTATTCGCTGATATCGATAATGATCTGGAGATCGTTAAAAAAGCGATCATGCGGGGCATGCCGTGTTTGGTGCTCAATAATATCATTAACGAGCCTATTAATTATATCGCCATCAATAATTACAAGGCCGCGATGCAGGTGGTAGAGGAATTCATTAAGCTGGGGCATAAGCATATTGCCACGATTGCCGGTGATTTATCGACCCAAGCCGGGCAGTCCCGTCTGGAAGGCTATACGGATGCCCTCAAGAAGCATAATATCGAAGTGGATAAATCTTATGTAGAGATCGGCGGATTTTTGCGGACGCCTGCCCGTCAGGCAGCCCAGGATTTGTTCAAACTTAAAACAAGGCCGTCCGCTATTTTTGTCGCTTCTGATGTTATGGCTATGGAGGTCATGGATGTGGCGAAGGCCAACAAAATTTCTATTCCTTCGGATGTGGCCATTTGCGGGTTTGATGACAATCCGTTAAGGATGACCAGTGTGATACCTTTGGCCACGGTGTCCCAGCCCTTGATTGAAATGGGGCGGTTAGGCCTGGAAATGCTGTATCAGATAAGCCATGGCAAAGCCAAACTTCCGGTCAAAGAAGTGCTCTCGGCAAAATTGATCAAAGCCGAATCGATGGGCAAATTATGAAAATTTCCGATCTGAAAAAATATATTCGTGATATCCCTAATTTCCCCAAAGAAGGGATCATATTCAAGGATATTTCCACTCTTTTAAAAGACCCGGAGGCTTTTCAAAAATCCATTGATACGTTAGCCAAGGCATTTAAAAAAGCACGCGTGTGCTATGTCGTCGGTGTAGAGGCGCGCGGGTTTATTTTCGGGGCGGCTGTTAGCCTACAAATTAAAAGCCGGATTTGTCCCGGTGCGTAAAAAAGGCAAACTCCCTTATAAAACTAAAAGCGTGACATATCAGTTGGAATACGGTGTGGATACCCTGGAAATACACGAAGATGCTATCCCTCCTCATTCCAGGGTCCTGGTGGTGGATGATCTGTTAGCCACCGGTGGCACGGTTCATGCGGTCACTGATCTTTTGAAAAGACAGAAGGCTAAAATCGTAGGTGTAGCTTTTCTGGTGGAATTAGAATTCCTTAAAGGTAAAGAGAAGCTCAAAGATCTCCCAATTTATTCGGTCATCCGGTATTAAAATCTTCCCATGGCCCCTTCGTTAATCTTTTTTCTTGGACATTGTCTGTGGTGTACTATTCTCTGGGCTTTTGGCGTGGTTTTGGAAAACAGATAAACGCTGGGTTTTGTTTTTTTCCGTTCTTTTTTTTATATCCCCACCCGCCGTGTTTTTGATTTGGGGGCCGCACCGTTTTTACGGATTATACGCGTCGGCATTTATTGTTTTTTTGTTTTTGGCCCGCGGCACGCAGAGGTTTTATATTTTTTTGAAAGGGCAAGAGGCCGCTGTGCGCTTTCTTTTTTGGGCAGGGTGGGTGTTTTTTGCGCTGCGGTCATTGTGACAAGTACTTCCGAGATCTCCTGCGCCGTGACGCGTTGACATTCTGGAGTTATGAATCAAAACGCCATCCCACGCTTGAGGCCATGAATAATCTGGCAGATGCATATGCCAGGTCCAAGGATTTTGCTAAAGCCCGGGAATTCTATCAAAAAGCTGTAAGCATCGATCCTAAATCTATTAAAGCTTATGAAGGGTTAAGCCGCGTAGCCCAAGAGCAGGGGGCTTGGGACTTAAGCGTCGGGTACTATCAAAAAATCATCGCTTTAAAGCCCCAATGGCCTCAAGCTTATTTGGGGTTGGGGGAAGATTATCGGGCGATGGGTAAGACCAAAGAAGCGGTAGAGATGTACAGCCGTCTTTTAGAGCTTTTCCCCGACGATGAAGCCACGTACATTAAAGTGATTGAAGCGTATGGCCGTGCCATTGAGGCTGATCCTAATGAAAAACTGTATAAGGAGAAGCGTGAGGAGGTCTTGGCAGACTTTGAGGAATTATCCAAACGCAAGAAGTACAGCGCTGTGGACTATTTCAATCTTGGTTTTTTGTATGAACAGGTCGGCGGCAAAGAGGAGGCCATCCGTTTTTATACCAAAGCGGTGCAAATGCAGCCGGACTATGAGCAGGCTTTGTATAAGTTGGCCAAACTTTACCAGGATACCGGTAATTATAAGGTGGCCTTGGGGCTTTATGAGCGCCTGTTGCACGTTCATCCCAAATTTGTTTCAGGTTATTTGAATATGGGTATGATTTTTAATGCCTTAGGAGACCAGTCTCGTGCCCGTCAGTTTTATTTAAAGGTGATTAAGTTAGATCCGGGCAATGGCAGTGCCTATTTTGATTTAGGCTATTTAAGCGAGTCGCAGGGAGAGCTGCAGGAAGCCATCAGCTATTATGAGAAGGCCATTGACGCCTCCCCTAAGAACGCGGAAGCTTACTATAATTTGGGGAATGTCTATGCCACTTTAAAGCAAAACGGCGAGGCCATTGCGTTGTATTTAAAAACAGTGGGCTTAAATCCCCGTCATCAGGATGCTTTTGTCAATTTATCCATACTGTCGTTTAAATCCAGAAATTTTGCCGGAGCTATCCATTATCTGGAACAAGCCCGGGCTTTAGGGTATAATCCTCCAGCAGAATATTTGAAGACATTAGAGCCGTATCGGAAATAAAAATTTTGCGCCTGGCCGATTTTCTAATATGACATTGTGGTAACGGCACGGGCGGCTTGATTTTTGCTGAATGTAATTCTGATTAGATTTTGGAAAATCTGCGCCTGTAGCTCAATTTTGGATAGAGCGACTGCCTCCTAAGCAGTAGGTTACCCGTTCGATTCGGGTCAGGCGCACCATTCATTTCGTTACTATCGTTAAGATAGGTCACCGGAAGGATGTTTATCGGTGAAACAGAATAATCCCCCAAAAGCCCGTACACCAAATGCCGCGGCTGCGGCAAGAGAATACTTTTAAACCCATCGAAATACTGTCCTGACTGTGCCAAATTGGCAAAACGGCTTCATCAGCGAACATATTCACCCGAAGGCCAGGAAATGTTTTTGGGCCTATTTGCGCAAGCACGGCCGGAGATGTTGTTTCTCGGGAATGTCCTTGGAGATAGACGATGACACAAGTCCCTGGTATTTGGTCTTTAGCCGTCTGAATCCTGGAGATAAAAGCAAGATAGTCCCTGCGTCGGCACTTATTGAATGCGATGAAAGCGGGCCTTTTGAAAAAAGAATTCAGGTATTACGTGCTTGCCCTGGACGATCACAGGAAAAAACATTTAAAGGTCAAAAAAATACCGCTGGTGCATTGGCAGGGGCTTGGTCTGTCAATGGGCGATAAGGTATGCGCCGGCTGCAGGCAGGCGGCAGCGTTGAAAGGGCATAAATACTGCGCCAGGTGTGCCAGGATCTCGATTCGAATGAAACGCGCGCGTTTTCCCCGCGAGGCCATCCTTGGCGTCTGGGACTATGTGCGCAAGTATGGTTTTGTCTGTTACTATACCGGCATGCCTTTGGATTTGGATGATCCTAAAAGCCCCTGGTATCTGGTTTTTGACCACTGGATGCCCCGTGATCCCAGGAAGATCGTGATCACCTCAGCGCTGGTGAATATAATGAAATCCGACCTGACGGAAGAAGAATTCTGGTATTTCATCAGGCAGCTGGCCAATTTCTACAGGCACGGCTCAGTGGTAAGAAAAAGGAAGCTGGCCTATTGGTGCCGGCCGTACCGACTGTCGACAAGTCAAACACGCCTACCATAATAGAATTTCTTATTCTAAATTTTTCTATAAAAAATGTTAGATAGTACTTTTAAGTTAATTTTAAGAGTGCTAATCTAAATAAAAGTAAACGTATTTCTCAAACTGTTGGGAACTCAGCCTAGAGATATGAGAAGAGAGATTATTGCCATTTTTTCTTTAGCATTTGCCTTAACGTATAGTCTATGGCCTCTGAATGCTTATGCTACATCCTACGATTCGGTGCAAAGTGGCGATTGGGATACTTCTAGCACGTGGAATCCGACAGGGGTCCCTTCAAGCGCCGATGACGCCACAATAGAAAATAGCAATCAGATAGGTGTTTCATCAGCAGACGGGAGCGTGTCTGCGGCGGACGTCAATTTCGCTTCCAATGGGACATTATTAATGGCTACCGGAACAACGATCGCAGGGGCCATCACCGCCACGGGTGCTGGAACCGCAGGGGTCGGCACATTGACCTTAAACGGTGGGAACATAGTTAGCAGACAAATCGGCACAAGCACCGACTATCTGGGCACGATAAACGCGAACGGCGCCGGCACGTCTACGATCACCGGCGCTGTGAATGCGGCCCTGCTTAATATGGGTCCGGGCGGCGGTATACTAGGGCTGTCCGCTGCCAGCAATAATATTACTACAACAGCTTTTGGGACCAATAACGATATCTTGGCACTTAATAGCGGAGCTGGCCTGAACGGCAACATCACTGCCACGGGCGCTGGAACCACAGGGGCAGGCATATTGTTCTTGAGCGGCACGTCGAACACAGTTAACGGAAACATTGGTACAAGCACCGACTATCTGGGCACGATACAACTAGGCGTGACCCCTGGCAATAACAGCATGACGGCATCTGAGATCACCGGCGCTGTGAATGCGGCTGTTCTTATCATGGGCGTAGGTGAGACTGGTGCAACCGGCAGCCTGCAGCTGGACGCTGCAACCAACAACATCACTAAAACAGCCTTCACGATAAACCCATCGGATGAGACACTGCTGCCCACATTGATACTTAACACCGGAGCTGGCCTGAACGGAACTATCATCACTGCCACGGGTGCGGGACCACAGGGGCCGGCACATTGACCCTGAAGGGCGGGAACACAGTTAACGAGCAAATCGGCACAAACGTCGACTATCTAGGCACGATAAACGCGAACGGCGCCGGTGCATCTGCGATCACCGGCTTTGTGAATACGGCTGTGCTTAACATGGGCACCGGCGGCGGCAGCCTGCAGCTAAACAATGCCGTCGGCAACTCTACGACAACTGACAACATCACTACCACATCATTTGCTAGCAATAACGATACCTTGATACTTGGCACCGGCGTCAGCCTGTCAGGAAACATCACTGCCACGGGTGCTACAAGTGCAGGCGCAGGCACATTGACCCTGAATGGTGGGAACACAGTTAACGGACAAATCGGTACAAGCACCGACTATCTCGGTACGATAAACGCAGGCTTCAATGGCGCATCGGAGATCACTGGCGCTGTGAATGCGGCCCTGCTTAATATGGGCACAGGCGGCGGTAGCCTGCAGCTGGACACGACCTCCCATATCACTACAACGAAGTTTAACGCAGCAGATACTCTGGTGTTAAATAACGCCAATTTAACAGGCAATATTGATTTTAATAATAACGCCGGAACGCTAACAGTCACCAACGGCAACAGTATCTCTGGCACAGTGGCAAATTCAACAGGGACCGCTAATGAGGGGACATTAACCTTCTTAGGATCAACCGTCGTTACCGGCGGCAATATTGGGGCAGCAGGTACCAAAGGTTTGTTGGCCGTTAATTTTGACGGCGTAGGGGCCAGTTCCGTATTAGGCAATGACATATATGCTACAACCACGACAATCAACGACAGCGCTACGGTTACCACGAGCGGCAACAGGACCACTACAGGAGCTTTGACTTTGGCGGGCACCAGCACCCTTAATATAGGGGCCACTACTCTCACGGTTAATGGTGCCTATACCCAGGGCTCTAACACGGTTTTAGACCTTACCGCGAATTCTTCCTCAAGCTTTGGCAAGATCATATCCACCGTTGCTGCATCGGTAGCTAGCGGGAGCATTGTTAATATTACATCGGAAGGCTATATTCCGAAAAACATTATTTTGACAATTATAAATACAGAAGGGGCGGGTATGACACCAGGGAGTGCCGCGCCGACTACAATTACCTCAACTAATCCCTTGGTCAACTTCTCAAGTTCAATTTTAAACGGTAATCTTATATTAACCACGCAGTCTTACTCCGACAGCGCTTAACGTCATGGGGCCTATAGTAGATGGGGGTGTTATAAAAAATAGTTATGCCATGCTGGATAATTTTTCCGGAGTCTCTCTCGATAGAATACAAAATGTTTTAACTCGCACTAATATTATTGATGCCGCTCTTGACAAAACAGAAGAGACTTTAACTCGCGCTGGAGGAATCTCCGGCACAGGGGTCTCATCAGGTGATACGCGCGAGCTCAACGGCATTTGGGCAAAGCCCTACGGCAGCTATCTGAATCAAGGCACGGTTCAAGGTATCCATGGATACGATGCCTGGAATGCAGGCACAGGTATTGGTTTAGATCGTCGGCTCACTGACAATCTTATCGTTGGCGTAAGCGGTGGTTATGCCTACGGGCGGGTATTTGCAGAGGCCAATAACGCAAGCACAGATATCACCAGCGCTCAAGGCGCCATATATGCGGGGTATCAGGACCCGAATTTTAATTATTATATAGACGCAGTAGGTTCTTTTGCCTGGAATTGGTATGACGCCAAACGCGATATCAATGCGGGTAGTATCAATAACACTGCCGATTCTAACTATGACGGACAGCAATATGGGACTTATATAGAAGGGGGTTACAAGATTAATCTGGGGGACAGCTTAGAATTCATTGGTAACGACCTGGAATTTAGACCGCTGGGCTCTTTGCGATGGGATCATCTTTCCCTCGCAGGTTATACTGAAACTAATGCCGACGCCTTGGATTTAAATGTTGATGGGCAGAGTTATGATCTATTGGAATCCGGCTTAGGGTCTAGCCTTACCCAACCGGAAAAATATAATTGGGGCATGTGTACCGCTGAATTCCATACCAAATGGCTTTATGATTTTATTGACGATCAAATGTCAGTTGTATCGACATTTACCGGCGGGGGAGGCTCATTTACCTCGAATGGGGTTAGGTCGCCGAAGAATGGCTTGAATCTTGGCGGGAAATTATCTTTAGATTTTAGTAATGACCTATCTTTAATTGGCGGGTTCGATACAGAATTAAGAGATAAATTTTTTGGCATCTCCGGTTCGGGAACAGTACGTTATAAATTTTAATGTCCACCCCTCAAACAAGTTTCTCAAACGGCGTATTTTAGTTGGAGGATGAGATGAAGAGGTTGCCCATACTTCAGGGGATACTGCCTATTCAAGAGTCGGGGATATTAACTGAAGTGATGGCAGGGATCACTCTGGCGGCCCTGGCCATTCCCGAAGTGATGGGCTATACCAAGATCGCCGGGACTCCGGTCATCACCGGTTTATATACCTTACTGATTCCCATGGTTTTGTATGCCGTCTTCGGTTCGTCCCGGCATTTAGTCGTCGCCGCTGATTCGGCTACTGCGGCCATTCTCGCGGCAGGATTGGTGGCCATCGCGGCAACTGGGTCTCATGAGTATGTGGCGCTCGCGGGAGTATTGGCGTTAATATCCGCTTGTTTTTTGATTCTTGCGCGTGTTATCGGATTGGGTTTTATGGCGGATTTTTTGTCAAGGACCGTGCTGATTGGATTTTTGACCGGTGTCGGTATTCATATTGCTTTGGGCCAGATCCCCGGCATGCTGGGTCTTGCGGGGGACCATTGGCAACAGATCAGCCAGACTAATTTTACCGAGGGGGCGATATCACTTATTGTGATTGGGATCATTGTGGGATCAGAGAAGTTCTCCAAAAAGATTCCCGGGGCCCTTATAGCCGTGATTGGCGCCATCGTTGTTAGCTGGATACTCGATTTTAAAGCTTATGGGGTCCACACGCTGGGTGAAATCCCGCGAGGACTGCCATGGATTGGTTTGCCGGATGTCCATTGGTCTTTTGCTCTTGTTTTACAGATGCTGCCAACGGCTTTTTCCATGTTTGTCGTTATCCTGGCCCAAAGCGCCGCTACCTCAAGGGCTTATGCGGCGCGATACGATGAACCTTTTAATGAGAACATTGATTTGGTGGGCCTTGGTTTGGCGAATGTCGGTGCCGCGTTATCCGGTACGTTTGTCGTCAACGGAAGCCCGACTAAAACCCAGATGGTCGACAGTGCCGGCGGCCGCACCCAGCTGTCGCAGATTATCACAAGCCTGATCGTCTTTTTGGTCCTGCTGTTTTTTACAGGCCCGCTAACGTACATGCCCAGTGCTGTCCTTTCTGCGGTGGTTTTTCTCATTGGCTTGCAATTAGTTGACATTCAGGGGATGTACAAAGTCTGGCGTCAACGTCCGCCGGAGTTTTGGGTAGCGCTGATCACGGCTGTTGTAGTCGTCGGAGTCGGCGTCGAGCAGGGGATAGTTATTGCTATGGTGCTTTCCCTGATGGAGCATGTGCGGCGCAGTTACCGCTCGCAGAACGTCGTGCTGGCGATAGACAAGACCACGGGTGCTTGGCGGCTTTTCCCGGTGACAGCACCTGCGCAAGTTGTGCCGGGGCTTTTGTTGTATCGGTTTGCGCATACGATTTACTACGCCAATGCCCAACAGCTTTTTGATCAGATTATTGGCTTAGTCGAGACAGCAGAACCTGCGTTGTCCTGTTTTTGCATTGACGCCTCAGCGGTTGCTGATGTGGATTTTTCGGCGGCAGAAACCTTGCGCGAAATTTACGGCATCTTGAAGGCTAGGGGGATTCGGTTAGTCTGGGCGAATGTTATTGACCCGGTTAAGGCCGAGTTCGATAAGTATGAGATCACGGGGTTAATGGGACAAGATGCGTTTTACCAGAACATTAGTGATGTTCTGGACGCCTACCATAGGAGAGGATAAATGGCACGGAAAACTAAGATCATGTGGTTGAGTCAATCCGAAGAACACGATTATCCGGCGGCGATGTCCTATTTAAGCTTGTTGGTTGATGAAAAAACAGCTACTATGTATGTCCGTCAATTAAGACGGGCAGGCGTTCTTAAGTTTAAGGCCAAAGATATTTTCAGAGCATCGGGTTTATCTTTATTAGGTGTCAGCAATGCCCATGTACAGACCGACCGCAAGAAAATATTATCGGGGAAAGAATTATCGCCTCTGTTGTTAGTCAGAGACACAAAAAACGGGAAAGTGGTTATTGCGGATGGTTATCATCGGTTGTGCGCGGTTTATTCTTATGATGAGGACGCCGTGATCCCCTGTAAAATTATATAATATGGATATCCTTCTACTGTCACGACTTCAATTTGCCTTGACCATCATGTTTCACTATATTTATCCTCCGCTAAGTATAGGGTTGGGGCTCATTATTCTGATTGTGGAAAGCCTGTATATACTGTCTAAAAACCCCCTGTACCGCCAAATGACAAAATTTTGGGTGAAGATTTTTGGGCTTATCTTCGTCATGGGGGTCACCACCGGCATTGTCATGGAATTCGAATTTGGTACCAATTGGTCGACGTATTCCAGGTATGTCGGAGATGTTTTTGGCAGCCCTTTGGCTGCTGAAGGCGTGTTTGCTTTCTTTTTGGAATCTGGCTTTCTAGCTGTTTTGCTTTTTGGATTAGACAAGGTCAGTCCTTTGATGTATTGGCTGTCCGCATTACTGGTCTGTTGTGGCGCGCATTTGAGTGCTGTTTGGATTATAGTGGCTAATTCCTGGATGCAGACCCCGGCAGGTTACCATATTGTAGGCGAAGGCATGCACCAACGTGCCCAAATTACTGATTTTTGGGCGATGGTTTTTAACCCTTCTTCGATCGCAAGACTTGCACATGTGATTGCAGCGTCCTGGATAACGGGGGCTTTCTTGGTGTTGAGCGTCAGCGCGTATTATTTACTCAAGAAGCGACATACTGAGTTTGCCAAAGCTTCTATGAAGGTGGCGTTGATCGTTGCTCTTATAGCTGCTTTGGGTCAATTGCAGACAGGCCGGATTTCTGCCGAGGGGGTAGCGTTGTATCAGCCGACAAAATTGGCGGCCATGGAAGGGCATTATGCCGCCAGTGCTCCGGCGGATTTTTATCTGTGGGGGTTAGTGGACCAGAAGAATCATCACATTACGGGTCCCAAGATCCGGGGATTTGTGAGTTATCTTATGTATGGGGATTTTAATGCCCCTGCCAAAGGGCTGGAATCATTTAAGACACAAGACACTCCGCCGGTAGCCATGACTTTTTATGCATACCATTTGATGCTTATTATAGGGGGCTTATTAACATTGTTAGTGATCATAGGCTTTGTGTTGTGTTTCCAAGGACGTTTGTTTGACACCAAATGGTATTTGACTATTTTGGTCCCGTCGGTATTATTGCCGCAGTTGGCCAATCAATTAGGTTGGATTACGGCTGAAGTGGGCCGCCAGCCGTGGATTGTTTATGGCCTGCTGCGCACGAGCGAAGGGCTGTCTAAAGTGGTCAAGGCCAATGTGGTGGTGTCATCCTTGCTCATGTTTACGTTGATTTATTTATTACTGTTTATTGTATTCATATTTTTATTGGATCAAAAGATCAAAGACGGGCCGGAAGGAAAGCTCTAATGATGGATTTGCATTTGATCTGGTTTATTTTGCTGGGCGTTTTGTTGGCAGGTTATGCCATCCTTGATGGTTTTGATTTAGGGGTTGGGGCTTTGCATCTTTTGGCCAAGGGTGACACAGAGCGTCGTTTGATGATGAACTCAATTGGCCCGGTTTGGGACGGCAACGAGGTGTGGC
>CAWHFJ010000010.1:0-57414 GCA_963828495.1 Candidatus Omnitrophota bacterium | reverse complement strand
TCACGCAGGAGGTCGCGAGTTCGAGTCTCGTCGGCCCCGCCATATTTTTCAATCAGCTAGGGGCAGTCGCTTTTTGTGATTCTTGCGACTGTGCCCAATTCTGTGCCCCACTCCCCTCAGAAATGGGCTGTGAGATAGCCTCAACCGCTGTCCGCTTCGCATCCATGCGAATATGCGAGTAGTGCTCCAGCATCCGGCGCGACACGTGTCCGGAAATCGCCATGATGGTTTGCTCGCTTGTCATGGACTCCGCCAGCTTGGTAATCGCTGTGTGCCGCATATCGTGAAACCGCAGCCCCGGCAATCCTGCCTTCTTCGTCGCATTGCGCCACGCGGTTCTAAAACTCGCTATTGGCCTTGTAGGGTCGATCTTGTGATTCTCACAGGCCGGAAAGACAAAATGCTCCGGGCTTGCCTCTGGCGTGCGGCTAGCCCACGTCACCGGCACCGCAATAGCAGATTGATTCAATGGGATAAGGCGACCGCTTCCCGAATCGGTTTTGCTATTCCCAACAATCAGCGACCTATGGAGTAGGTCAACCTGGGACCATCGCAAGGTCTTGATTTCGTTTGAGCGCATCGCGGTATTGAGGGCCAGCACAACGATGGGATAAAGCGCAGAATCGCGGTATCGGGGTTCGCTTGCCACTCTCAGCAATAAGGCTTCTTGCTCTGGGGTGATTGCACGGCCCACGTCGCGACGCTCTTTCAGCATTTGAACGTCATCCGAAATTGCGCCCCAAAGTTTCGACTTCCTCATGATGGCGCGAAGCACGGCGATTTCAAGATTGACCGTGCGCCCGGCAGCCCCCGCCCCCTTTCTTTTCCCCTGATAACTACCAATGTCTGCCGCCTAGCGTTTCAGTCTTAGAACATCATTCGAAAGGTGTCGCCACGGTTGGTTTTGCACGTGCCCGTTCCGTGAGCGCTTAACCCGCCAACTGTGAATTCGCATTCGAGCACCGTTTGCTTGCTCCCGGTGAGCACTGCTGCCCCGTATCGCGTTCCTCCTGTAGCGATTGCAGTACCGCTGGCCGTTCCCCCTGCCCCATAAATTGAACCCCACCCGACGACAGCATTCGTTACCAAGCTATATTCGCCAATAAACGACTCACCGTCAGCCAGCGATCCATTCATGGTTCCCCGGCTTCCGTTTGCCTTGTAGTGATACTTGAATGCGCTCTTCGCGCCAGTCTGCAAATCGTAGAGGTGAATATCACCACTGCACCCTGTGAATATGACGGCCAACACAATTGCGGAAATGAAGGCGCGTTTCATGACTTTCGGACCCCCACTGCGTGCTGTGCTCAACGTTCCGTATGTCAACTTACTGTTTGTGGACCGGAAGAGATGCTACTCCCAGACTATGCGGAATGCAACGAGTGCTCATCGCTTTGGCAAAACGAATGCGGGAACTACGGAAGAAACGGGGGTTCTCTCAAGAAGCCTTCGCTGACCAAGTAGGCTTGCATCGCGTGGCCGTCGGCTGGATAGAACAAGGCAGGCGGGTGCCCTCTCTCAAGACACTTGTAAAAATCTCCCACGGTTTAGGCATCACCGTCAGTGAACTTCTCAAGGGTGTAGATAGTGGCATCCCGAAGAAACGCGCCCGCAACTGAGAGAGTTATTGACCGTGAATTCGAGTCTTGCTCGCCATCCATGGCAAAAAATGGGGTGAGAGAGCCGCACCTCGCTAACAATCGTCCGCCAGCCCCCCCTGTGCGCGGGAAACGGCATTTCTCGCGGCAGAGTCACATTGCGCGGGACAAAATCCACTGTGCCCCATTTTGTGCCCCACTTCGAACAAGAACCGTTAAGAACCGTCGTAGACGGTAGCACATGGACAAAAGCGGAAATCGCCGCTATTGGCGCAGAGATTCGACACTATAGCAGACGGTAGCACTCAGTAGCGAAATGGGATGGCAACAACTGTCACGCAGGAGGTCGCGAGTTCGAGTCTCGTCGGCCCCGCCATTTTAATCCGCACAATGGGTTGCAGTTACCCTGCAATTCTTTCAGCTTCGTTCTTCCTCGGTCCGGACACCAAAGTTCCCGGTACCTCTGGGTCGTAAAGTCAACCGCTCGGAAAATTGAAATCCTGAAAAAAGTAGGTGGGAATTTAGTTACGGTGCAGCTCACTGCGCGTGGGGGGGGACTGGTTACGCCGTGTGGCAGGGCCGCTCTGGCGGCGGAAACATCCGGCGATCAGCCGGTCGTGCTTGGATTCTTGAAAAAAACAGGGAGTGCGTCTACGTGGCCGACTGGATCTTTTCCAGAAGCTTCTCTTTGCGGTAAATCAGCGCATTGATGTTGGAAGTGGCCAGCTCAAAACCATGTCCGTGCGTGATGGCATCGGTGGGACAGGCCTCCACGCAATAGCCACAAAAGATGCACCTTGAATAGTCGATATTGTAAACGCTGGCGTAGCGTTCTCCGGCGGAGATGCGTTGCGTGTCTGTGTTCTCCGCGGCTTCGATATAGATGCACCGCGCGGGGCAAGCGGCAGCACACAGGAAACAGCCGACGCACTTTTCCAGACCGTTTTCATCTCGATGAAGGACGTGGATACCACGATACCGCGCTTGAAAATGGACCGGCTCTTCGGGGTAGTTTTCGGTGACGGTTTTCCGGAGCATATTGCGGAACGTCACGCTGAAGCCCTTCACCAACGTAACGAATGTTTCGCCAGCTTCTTTGATCATCGATGACATCGCCAGCTAGTCTAACAAAGTCGAGGTTGGGCGGCAAATCGGAGATTCTCGATCGGCCAGGAATCGGTAACGGAATTCAAGAAGCGTTGGAAGGGATCAGCTTGCCCGCTAGCGCAGCGGCTATCTGTTTACCGTGGAAGCGGCCGTTCTCGATGAATATCTCGCTGGTGTGATTCCCGCCGATGACGACTCCAGCGACATAGATTCCCGGCACATTGCTTTCGTGTGTTTGCGGGTCCATAACGGGCTGTTTGTTGCGCGATCCAGCGCGATGCCCATCGAGCGCAGGAATTCGAAATCGGGGTGATAGCCGGTCAATGCGAAGACTTGATCGGCGGGCAATGACGTTTCACCCGATCCGTTGGCGATCCAGACGTGTCCTGGCTCAATGCGTTTCACCACGGTTTCAAAGAGCGCGCGAATCTGGCCGGCCTTGATGCGATTTTCAATATCCGGACGAACCCAATACTTGATCGTCGAGCCGAGTTCTGCCTTGCGGTGGATCATCGTGACGTTGGAACCCGACCGGTAGAGGTCCAGAGCTGCCTCGGCGGCCGAATTTTTTCCGCCGATGACGATCACGTTTTGCCGCCAGAAGGGATGCGGTTCCGTGTAGTAGTGGGAAACGTGGGGCAAGTCTTCCCCCGGAATACCAAGACGATTCGGCAGGTCGTAGTATCCGGTCGCGACTGCAATCTTTTTGGCGTGAAATTGCTCGACAATTCCCCGCTCGGCCCGCGTATGCACGATGAATCGCCCGTCCGAACCTTCGACCTTTTCCACCCGATGTCCGAGGCGCATGTCCAGCCCGAAGTGCTCGACGCATTTGCGGTAATATTTGAGGGCTTCCACGCGAGTCGGTTTTTCTGCCGCGCTTGTAAGAGGAATGTCGCCAATCTCCAGAAGCTCCGGCGTGGTGAAAAACACCATGTTCACCGGATAATGATAAATGGAATTGCAGAGCGCGCCCTTGTCGATCACCAGCGGACGCATCCCTGCGCGCTTGGCTTCAATGGCGCATGCCAGCCCCGTGGGTCCCGCGCCGATGCAGATTACGTCGTACGTACTCACGGAAATAGTTTGCCTTGGCAAGAACGCTTTTGCAACTGGCGGTGGGAGGCGCGTTCATCACGGCATCATGTTCTTGTAACCATAAATTTACATTCTGTGCGTATAATACGCAGCGGAGAAACTTATTTGGCCTCACGCACGGATTCAGCTACCGACTCCGCATTGACTGAATCGGCGGAGGCCCCGAGCCAGGCCTCCCAATTGCTCGAGCCCGCCCGCGGTTACCCGGGGGCATTGATCGTCGTGGAAGGGATTGACGGGTCGGGAAAAAGCACCCAGCTTTATTTGCTCAAACGGTGGCTGGAAATTGGCGGTTATCGTTTGCACTTCACGGAATGGAATTCTTCTCCTCTGGTAAAATCCGCCACCCGGCGCGGGAAACAGCGGCGGTTACTGACTCCCACAACATTTTCACTGCTCCATGCCGCCGATTTTGCAGACCGCTGCGAACGGCAAATTCTCCCGCTCCTGCACAGCGGGTATCTGGTTCTGGCGGACAGGTATGTTTACACGGCGTTTGCGCGGGACGTTGCGCGCAATTGTTCTCCACGATGGCTGAGGAATCTTTACCGGTTCGCTCCCGTCCCCGACATCACATTTTACTTTCGCGCCCCTCTGGACGTGGCCGTCAACCGCATCATGAGCGGGCGCCCCAAACTCAAGCATTATGAAGCCGGAATGGACCTGAATCTTTCGCTGGACCGCGCGGAAAGCTTCCGGATTTTTCAGGGCCGTATTCTCGCGCAGTACGACGAAATGATCGAATCCGACCACTTTGTGGTGATGGACGGAACGCTTCCCGTGAACAAACTCCAGAAGCAGATGCGCCAGTTCGTAAAGTCGCGCATCGATCTGTCACGATTCGCTCCGAAGCGGGCGGGACGGAGGCCCCTTCCATGAAGACAACTGGGAAGAGCCGAAAAGGCAACCATGAAAAACCTGACCTCGCACCCCCCGGAGCGACGCCGCGCAACTACGGGCTACCCTGCCGGCCGTTGAAGACGGGTATTCGGTGGCTCGCTGATTGTGATCGAAGGCATGGACGGTCCGGCCGCTCGACGCAAATCGCTCTGCTCACCGAATGGCTGGAATCGGAAGGCTTCGCCGTGGAAACGATGGGGCTGCGGAGGTCCGGCCTGGTCGCAAAAGACATTGACGCCCTGCTGGCCGAAAACACGATCACGCGCATGACGCTTACGTTAATGTACGCGACCGATTTTTACGACCAGCTCGGACACCGTATCATTCCCGCACTTCGTTCGGATTTTGTTGTCCTCGCGGACCGGTATTTCTTATACTCGATTGCGCGGGCGGCCGCGCGTGGCATTCAGCGCGAATATTGAACGGGCTTTACGAAATGGCCCTGCGGCCGGATTGACGTTCTGGTTGAATGTGCGGCCGGAGGCGGCGTTTGAACGCGAATTCAGAAAATCTCACACGATCAGCTACTGGGAATCGGGACGCGACCTTTCGCTTTCCGACGATTTGTTCCAATCGTTCATCATGTACCAGGCAAAAATTAAGAAGGAATTCGAGATGCTTTCCGAGCAGCACGGATTTCTTGCGATGGATGGCGAGGCCAGTGTGGCCGCTGTGAATACGGAACTCCGGAAACGGATCGCCAGCCATCTTGGGATTACACGGACTCATTACAGGCCATCGGCAGCACTGGCCTCACTGTGGCGCTGAGACTACCCAAACCTATCCACCTGGCCGCGATCGACGCGGGATCGAACGCGTTCCGCCTGATTGTCTCCAATGTGCGCTCCATTGACGAATGGGAGATCGTGGAATCGGTGCGCGCTCCCGTGCGGCTTGGGCATTCGGCGTTCACTTCCGGACTACTTGATCGCAGACCCTCGCGACGCGACAGCCGCATTTCGCGAATTCAGGAAAATCATGGACCGGCATGGCGTCACGGCCTATCGTGCCGTCGCCACCAGCGCCGCACGCGAAGCAGGCAACCGCCATGTTTTGATCGAGCGGATTCGCCAGTACGCACAGATTAATCTCGAAATTATTTCAGGAGATGAAGAAGCCCGTCTAGTCTGCCTGGCTGCGCTTCGCGCGATGCGCAACTACGATTCGCCACGATTCATTCTCGATCTCGGCGGAGGCAGCCTCGAGCTGAACGTACTGCGGAACGGAGTACTGCAGGAAAGTACCGGATTGCCTCTGCACGGTGCGCCTGATGGAAGCCTTCAAGGCGCAGGGCGTGATCCATGAGAACACTGCGAATGAAATCCGTTCACATGTGTGGTCCGTCTACAGAGCGCGGTTCCGAACAGACCCCGCATCGCCACATCCCTCGCTGTCGCCTGCGGAGGAAATGCCGAGACCCTCGCGACGATTGCTCCCGGCACCCGGGTGGGCGGATTAGCGACATTGAGTCCCAGACTGCTGAACGACCGGCTCTGGCAGATCCTCCAGCTCGACGTCGAAGGACGAATGAGCCTCTTCGGCGTACGTCCGGACCGTTCCGAAGTTATGGGTGTCCGGCCATCGTCCTCGTTACGGTGGCCCGCTGGTTGCGGCTTCAGCAAATGATTACGCCGCGCGTGGGCGTGCGCGAAGGATTGCTTTACAATTTGGCGGCCGCTCAAATGTTGCCCCCAGCGCCTACTCCGGAACAGCGAAAGCACTCGCAGGTCATCCTCGCCGGGGCGGAATCCTTCGCGTGCCGCGTGCACTGCGATCTAAAACATGCGCAACAAGTTCGCTCCCTGGCATTGCAGCTTTTCGACAAACTTTGGCCTTATCATCGGCTGGATCTTGAATCGAGGACAATTCTGGAAGCCGCGGCGACGTTGCACGATTCGGGAGTCCTCATTAACCGCAAGGGACATCACCGCCATGGCGAACCAGGGAGACTGTCGCGGCCAGTGTTGGCCAAAAGCTGGCGGATGTCAGCGGGCAGACGTTACAGAAAAACATGGATGTTCAACCGACGCTGATCATTGATCCGGGGTATAAATTTAAGATCATTGTTATGAAAGACATTGTGTTGGAGGAGATCAAAGATGCTGAGGGAACACTCGCGGACGCAAAATAAATTAAAACAAGATTTAGGTCAGCTTGTTTTATCGGCACTTGCGGATGAAGAGATTTATGAAATTTTACTTAATCCTGACGGGACCTTGTGGGTCGATGGCTATAAAGGTAAACACGAATATGGGTTAATGACGGCTGCGGCGGCGAAAAATTTGATTAACACGGTCGCCAGCGTATCAGATGAAATCATCACGTATAAGAATCCCAGTTTTGGAGGGGAACTCTGGGTTGAAATCAATGATGAGTTTAAATTATTCCGATTTCAAGCTTTTATCCCACCGGTCGTGTCATATCCGGCGTTTGCTATCAGAAAACGCGCGGGGTCGGTCATCCCATTGGAAGATTATGTAAAAGACGAAATATTAACAGCACAGCAAGAGATAATAATAAAAGAGTCTGTGGGAAAAAGAATGTCCATTTTGGTCGTGGGCGGCACGCAATCAGGTAAAACAACATTCTGTAATGCGATTTTGGATTGCATTGCCGGACACATCCCGACGATAGAATTATCATTATTGAAGATACTCAGGAACTCAAATGCAATGTCAAAGATTCTGTGACTATGCGGAGTATCACCGACAAAAACAATGAATGATTTGATCTTTGATTGTATGCGTATAAGGCCGGATAGAATTATCATCGGCGAAGTGCGCGGTAAAGAGGCGTATTCGCTGATTAAGGCTTGGAATACCGGCCATCCGGGGGGTGTAAGCACCGTGCATGCGAATTCCGCCCAAAGCGGGCTTTTACGATTAGAACAATTAATGATGGAATCTGGGGTTGTTTGTGTGCCTGAGGCTATAGCGGAAGCAGTCAACTTGTTGGTTTATATTCAAAAAAGCAACAAGAATAAAAAAGGCAGACTAGTGACTTCGATTTTGAAGCTCAACGGATATGATAAGAAAGAGGGGTATTTGATTGAGGCATGTGGTTGATAGGCCACACTTGCTATCTGCGTAATCTGTGAGATAATATTGATGTGCTTGCTCCTGTAGAAGCCTACAGACTTATTCTGCATCATGCCAAACTTTTTCCTTTTGAAATTGTCCCTCTAGAAAAAGCCATCGGACGCGTATTGCGCGAAAATATCCAAAGCGACCGAGACCAACCTCCTTTTAATAAAAGCCTGACGGACGGCATGGCCATTGTTTTTGACTCCTGGCAAAAAGGGGCACGGACATTCCCTGTGGAAGCTGTTGTGCCGCCGGGCATTGCGCCTAAGGCTTTAAAAAATATTGCCCATGGCGTGCATATCATGACCGGGGCCGTCATCCCTAAAGGTTGTGACTGTGTGATCCCCGTTGAACAAATTAATCTGGAGGGGGACACGGCACAGGCCAGAGATTGGACGATGGTTAAGAAGAACCAGTTTATTCGTTTTCAGGCGGCTGACGGTAAAAAAGGGGAAGTGTTGCTAAAGTCCGGACTTCGTCTGTGGGCGCCGCATATCGGGGTTGCCGCCAGTGTGGGAAAAGTCAAAATCAAGGTAAGCGCCATTCCTAAAATTGCGGTGATTTCTACAGGGGATGAGCTGGTGGATATTCATAAGCCTATTAAACAGTATCAAACCCGTATGTCCAACGCCTATGCGCTACGGGCTTTATTGACCCAGGCCCAACTGGGCGAGACCCAAATTTTTCATCTGCGTGATAATCAAAGACACATGCTGGAAACCATTAAAAATATTTTAAGTAAGTTCGACGTATTGATACTCAGCGGCGGAGTATCCATGGGAGAATTTGATTATGTCCCCAGTGTTCTTGGGCAACTGGGCATTAAACAAATTTTTCATAAAGTTTCCCAAAAACCCGGACAACCTTTTTGGTTTGGGATTGCTAAAAATGGTAAACCGGTTTTTGCTTTGCCGGGCAATCCCGTATCGACCCAAATCTGCGCCTACCGTTATGTTATTCCTTATTTAAGAAAAGCCAGCGGTTTGGAGGTCAAACAGGAATATATGGCTGTCCATGATAAAATTAATATTCAATCTGATTTAACCCAATTTTTACCGGTTTCTCAAGGACGTTTAGTCCCCATTGCCGGGTCCGGTGATTTTGTGGCTTTGGCCCAAGCCGATGGCTTTATTGAGTATGACAGCCATAAAAACCAGAATCTTTGGCCTTATTTTAGCTGGCGGGTATAGCCGGCGCATGGACAAGGTCCTGCTCCTTTAAAAATCGCATTTAGCTCTTCGCTAATCTTCCCAAATTTTTGGAACTTGATGTTGTTTTATTCTTTTATATCGGTTATACTCATATTAGATGTTCCAATTTAAAAGTTTTATTGAGTTTACAATTTTTTGTTTTATAGACAGGGTTATACCAGATGCTGGACCAGAAAACTAAAATTCTTATTAGCGGCACTCAGGAAGTCTTGACCTCTTGCAAGAATCTACTCGACAAGATGCCGCAATGGAGCGGCTATTATTGTTCCGATAGCGAGGCGCTTTTGCAAGATGCCCTCAAATGCACTCCGGACATTATTTTTATCGATCTTCTTATGCCCCAGATCCCTGCTGATGAAATGATCAGGAAACTTAAAAGCCTGCCTTCTTTTAGAAAGACAGCTATTCTGACGTACTATGTCCCCAACCCGGTAGCCCAGGACCATTTCGCCATTCGGGCCCAGATGATGGCCGTGCAGTACATGAAAATTGCCACAGAGGAAGCCGGGGCCAAAGAATATTTAGGTGCGTTTAATCCAAATCTGTTTCTAGACCTCATTAATTTTTACCGCAAAGAGTCCTAAGTCCGATTTTTTATGTTAATCGTCGGTTTAAGCCACAAAACAGCGCCCATCGAAATCCGGGAGAAATTTTATTTAAATCCCCACCAGCAGGATTTGCTGTTAAGCGAACTTAAAAATCATCCGTTAGTCACGGAAGCGTTTGTGCTTTCCACCTGTAACCGGGTTGAAGTTTATTTAAAGCGGGTGGACACGTCCCTCGACGCTTCTTTTGTCATTGCTTTAATGACTAAAATTAAAAAGATCAGTGTTGGCCTTGATGTTTCTTCTTATATTTATGTTTATGAAGGGCCCCAGGCCTTGGATCATCTCTTGAGGGTGGCTTGCGGCCTGGAATCCCTGATACTGGGAGAAACACAAATTTTAGGCCAAGTTAAAAGCGCGGTTGAGCGCGCCCGTCAGTTAGGCACTTTATCGCGTTACTTTAATATTTTAACTCAAATAGCTATACGCACCGGTAAAAAAGCCCAACACGAAACAGCCATCGGTCATGGAGGCTCGTCGGTTAGTTGGGCGGCGATTAATAGGGCGGAACAAATTATCGGTCATTTGCAGGACAAATCACTTTTGGTCATCGGTGCCGGTAAAATGGGGGAAATGGCCCTTAATTACCTTCATCATCTGGGAGTTAAAAAAATATATTTGATGAACCGTACCGGCCAAAAAGCCGAACATCTGGCGGCCCAATATAAGGCCGTTGCGGCTTGTTTTTGGGACATTAAAGATATTTTAAGCGAGGTCGACGTTTGTTTTTGCGCCGTGGGCGCTCCGCATTTTATTCTGGATTATGAGCAAATCGCCCATATAATGAAAATGCGTGCAGGGCGTCCGTTGGTTTTGATGGATATCTCCATGCCGCGTAACATTGACCCCCGGGTCAAAAACTTGCCGGGGGTTATTTTAAGTTCTATCGACGATTTAGGTGAGGTTGTGGACAACAGTATGAAAAAGCGTGAGATGGCCCTGCCCCAAGTCGAGGCCATCATCCGCCGGAAAATCCTGGAGTTTAATAATAAAATTTTAAAATTACAGAATAACCCCAATTCCGATTTCTTTTTATATGCCGGATAAATCTCCTGACCATCGTCCTGATTATGCTCTTTTGTCACGACTTTGGAGCATAGGCGGCGGGATTGTATTTTTGACTTGGGCAGGCTGGTGGCTGGACCAAAAATTTCATACGTTTGCGGTTTGTACGCTCGTGGGGGCTTTTTTAGGCATTATGTACTGTGTTTATGAAGTTTGGAGGGTTTTAAGACGATGAATCATGCTTTTAATTTAACTGAATATATCATGAGCCATGTCATGAATTCCCATGAATGGCATCTGCCGTTTTTGAGGCCCATTCCATTGCCGGCTTTCCTGCCTTTGCATGGCCTTATGCTGATTGTTTGTGCGTTGATTTTAATAGTTGTTTTTTGCGTGTTTTATCGGCGTCAAGACAGGGTGCCCTCGGGCTTGACCAATCTTTTGGAAGCCTTTGTTCAATTTGTGCGGGATGGCATTGCTATTCCTTCTTTAGGAGAGCAGGAAGGGGAGCGTTTGACCCCGTTATTGTGCACCATGTTTTTCTTTATTCTGGGGCTGAACCTTCTGGGGCAAATTCCTTTATTTGAAACAGCTACGGCCAATATCAGTGTCACGGCGCCCTTAGCCCTGATCACGTTTTATTTTATGACGGCAGATACTGTGCGTAAAAACGGCTTTGGAGGTTTTGTCAAAGCCTTTATGCCTGCCGGTGTGCCTAAAATTATATTGCCCTTTATTTTTCTGATGGAATTTGTCAGTATGTTTATAAAAACATTTGCCTTAATGATCCGTCTTTTTGCTAATATGTTGGCCGGGCATATGCTCATTTTATCTTTGCTGGGCATGGTGGTCATGTTCGGCCTGTGGGCCCTGCCGGCCGTTATTTTGGCCGTAGGCATATCTTTATTGGAGCTGTTGATTGTTTTTTTACAAGCGTATATTTTTGTGTTATTATCGGCTGTTTTCATAGGTCAAATGTATCATCCGGAACATTAAACAGAAAGGAAACAATATGCAATCTTTTGAAATAGCTCATTTAGGCAGACTCTTTGTCGGCATAGGGTTTGGCCTGTGTTCGATCGGCGCCGGTCTTGGCGTGGGCATGATCGTCATGGCCGCTTTAAACGGTATTGCCCGTCAGCCTGAGCAATCCGATAAAATTCAGACCCTTATGTTTGTCGGTGCTGCTTTAGTTGAAGGGGTGGCTTTATTGTGCGCGGTATTTTGTTTTTTAGCGCTTCAATCGTAATACTGTATAGGCCGTTTATCTAATAAGGATCAAGGCAATGGAAAATACAGCTATGGGGCATGCCGCATCCGGGGGGAGTTCTGGTCTTTTGACGCCTGAAACACTCATGGTTATTTTAACCTGGGTGACGTTCTTTGCTCTTCTTTTTATTCTGCAAAAATTTGCCTGGAAACCTATTTTGGAGGGGTTGAAGAAACGGGAAGAGTATATCCGTAAATCTCTTCAAGATGCGGACAAGATCAAAGAGCAATTAGCCCAGATGGAAATAGCCAAGGCCAAAATCCTTGATGAAGCCAAGGATAAGGCCAATACGATCATCGAGCAGTCCCGTCAAACGGGCCATGAACTGGCCGGTCAAATTGAACAGAAGGCCAAGAAAAACGCTGAAGAAATTATCGTCAATGCTCATCAGGAAATCCAGGGAGAGCGTGAAAGTGTGCGTCAAGCACTTAAAAAAGAAAGTGTCCAGACAGCAGTCACTTTGGCTGAGAAAATCCTGAAAGAAAGTTTAGATACCCAAAAGAACCGTAATTTAATTAATCAAGCCATCAAGGACTTATAAAACTAATCCCTTATGAGCCAAACTGCCAATCGTTATGCCAAAGCACTGTTTGACACCGTCCAGGAACAAAACAACCTGGAAATTGCGCAAGCGGCTTTGACGCATATCGCCAGTTTAATGGTTGATCTGAAAGATTTTAGGTGGTTTTTGAGAAATCCTTTGTTTTCTTTCGAGGAGCGCGGGGCCATTTTAAAAGCTTTATTTGAAGGAAAAATCCCGGATGTGGTGTACAGGTTTTTATTATTTATTATGCACAAAAATCGTCTGAATATGCTGCAGGAGATCATTGAATCTTTTGACGGTTTATACTTATCCAGCACTCATCAGTTGCGCGCCCTTGTTAAAACGGCATTCCCCCTCAAAGAAGGGGACAAAATTTTTATCAATCAACATCTACAGGATAAATTTCACCAGCGCATGATTACCCGGTGGGATTTGGAGCCTTCTTTGTTGGGCGGCTTTCGTATTTATGCTCAGGGCCAAGTGTATGATTATAGTTTTAAAAACCAATTAAATGGATTTCTTCAACAGTCCATATAACTGATTTACAAAAGGATCATATGTCAGAACATTTAAATGCGGATGAAATATCTTCCATTCTCAAACAGCAATTAGCTGATTTTACCAGTAAAGTGCAAACCCATGAAGTCGGCACTGTGCTCAATGTCGGCGATGGTATCGCGCGTGTCTATGGGCTGGATAATGTTATGGCCGGAGAGTTGATAGAATTTTCCGGCGGTATTCAGGGCCTTGTTTTGAATTTGGAAGAGAGTAATGTGGGGGTCGCTATATTTGGCCAGGACACGCATATCAAGGAAGGGGATGAAGTCAAACGCACCGGTAAAATCGCTTCTGTTCCTGCCGGGGAATGTCTTTTAGGCCGTATTGTGGATGCTTTAGGCGTTCCTATCGATGGCAAACCCGGGTTTATAGCCAATATCATGCAGCCTATTGAAGTTAAAGCGCCGGGTGTCATTGACCGTAAAAACGTGCATGAGCCCATACAAACTGGAGTCAAGGTCATTGATGCCCTGACACCCATCGGCCGCGGACAGAGGGAATTGATTATCGGCGATCGCAAAACCGGCAAGACCACCCTGGCTATTGATACTATCATCAATCAAAAAGGCCAAGGCGTATACTGTTTTTATGTGGCTATCGGCCAAAAAAGATCGACGGTGGTCCAGGTTTATGAAACTTTACGCAAGTTCGGGGCCATGGAGTACACCACTATTGTTGCGGCCACGGCCTCTGACCCTGCCCCTATGCAATATTTGGCGCCTTACGCGGGTTGCGCCATGGCTGAATATTATCGTGATCATGGCAAACATGCGTTAGTCATTTATGATGATTTGACTAAACACGCCCAATCGTATCGGCAGTTGTCGCTTTTGCTGCGCCGTCCGCCGGGCCGGGAAGCTTATCCGGGAGATATTTTTTATTTGCATGGCCGTCTTCTGGAGCGTGCGGCCAAGCTCTCCGATCAAAAAGGTGCGGGGAGCCTGACCGCTTTGCCTATTATCGAAACCCAGGAAGGTGATGTGTCGGCGTATATACCGACTAACGTGATTTCCATTACCGACGGACAAATTTTCCTGGAAGGCGACCTTTTTAACGCGGGTCAGCGTCCGGCCATCAACCCCGGTATTTCAGTTTCCCGTGTCGGAGGCGACGCCCAGGTTAAAGCGATGAAACAGACAGCCGGCTCCTTGCGTCTGGATTTGGCCCAATACAGAGAGCTCGCCGCTTTCTCGCAATTTGCTTCTGATTTGGACCCGGCGACCCGTAAACAACTGGATCGCGGCAGGCGTTTAATGGAAGTCATCAAACAGGGCATTAACATGCCCATACCGGTGGCCAAGCAGGTGGCTATTATTTTTGCGGGGACTAACGGTTTTCTAGACGACATGCCGGTCAATCGTGTGCGCGATTTTGAAGAGTATTTATCCGTTCAGATAGACAGCCGGTATGGCGGGTTTGTAGAGTTATTTAATAAAAGTTTGACCATGACCGATGAGGTCAAGGCGGCGTTGAAAAAATTGTTGGAAGAGGTCAAAAGCACATTTAAGGCATAAACGCATATGATCAGTATCAAAGCATATAATAAGAAAATTATTTCGCTGAAAAATATGGGCAAGATGACCAAAACCATGAAAATGGTTTCGGCCAGCAAATTCAAGAAGGCCTATAAGGCGCAAATCAATGCTAAGGAGTATGCGGCCAAGCTCTCCGAACTCATAGCGCGCCTTGCCAGGGCAGGCTCGGAGAATCATCCGTTGTTTAAAATACAAAAAACAGCGACAAGGGCTTTGATCATTTTATTTACTTCAGACAAGGGGCTGTGCGGCGCTTTTAATAATAATTTGATTCGAAAAACCAAGAAGCTGGGCACAAGACAATCGTCATAAGTACGCCACCATGGACATGAGTTTTTGCGGGCGCCGGGGGTATATGTCTTTTCGCCGTAGCGCGCGCATCCGGAAATATTATGAAAATATCACGGTTAAGCCGGATTTCAATGACGCCTTAAACGTCGCCCAAGATATGACAACCGCGTTTATCAAAGAAGAATACGACGAAATTTATTTGGCCTACAATCATTTTAACGGGCCTTTGTCCCAAACGCCGGTGATTGAAAAAATATTGCCTTTGGAGCCGTCTGTTTTAGTCCGCAATGACATGCGGTTCCCCAACGCCTACTATACGTATGAACCTCAAGAAACCCAGATATTTTCATTCTTAATCCCTAAATTTTTGAGTTTTAAAATTTTCTTTGTATTACTGGAAAATGCGGCCGGTGAACACGGGGCACGCATGTCAGCGATGGATAAAGCGTCCCAGAATACGGTAGATTTAATTGACCGCTACACGCTGTTGCGCAATCGTGCGCGGCAAGCGGGGATCACAACGGAATTAATTGAAGTCATATCCGGAGCAGAAGCGCTGAAATAGAAAGGTTATTTATGAATCAATCCAACAAGAAGATTCCCGGTCAGATCACCCAGGTGCTGGGAGCGGTGGTGGACGTTTATTTCCCCAAAGAAGGCCTTCCGCCTATCGAAACGGCCTTGACCACAACAAATAAATTCATCAGTGACGTTGCGAATAATTTGACCCTTGAGGTGGCACAACATTTGGGTGATAACATTGTCCGTACCATTGCCATGGATACCACAGAAGGTTTGGTGCGCGGCCAGGAAGTTATTAATACCGGTGAGGAGTTATTGATGCCTGTGGGTGAGGGGACTTTGGGCCGGGTGATGAATTTACTAGGTGAGCCGGTGGATGAAGCGGGGCTATCAAAGCCACTAAATACATGCCGATCCACCGTCCGGCTCCGGAGATTGACCAACAAGACACCTCCATGGCTATTTTGGTGACGGGGATTAAAGTCGTCGATCTTCTGGCTCCTTATCGCAAAGGCGGGAAAATAGGTCTTTTCGGCGGGGCAGGGGTCGGAAAAACTGTTATTATTCAGGAGTTGATTCACAACATAGCCAAGGAACACGGAGGGTATTCTGTATTTGCCGGCGTGGGAGAGCGCACGCGTGAAGGGACTGCCCTTTTCAAAGAAATGAAAGAGGCCGGGGTCCTTGAGAAAACATCGCTGGTTTACGGCCAGATGAATGAACCCCCCGGCGCGCGGGCCCGTGTGGCTCTTTCCGCTTTGACCGTGGCTGAATATTTTCGTGATGAAATGCATCAGGATGTGTTGTTATTCATTGATAATATTTTCCGTTTTACTCAAGCCGGTTCCGAGGTTTCCGCACTCTTGGGCCGCATTCCGTCGGCCGTAGGGTATCAGCCGACTTTAGGTACGGACATGGGGGAATTGCAGGAACGTATTACGTCCACTAAAAGCGGATCGATCACATCCATCCAGGCTATTTACGTGCCTGCGGATGATTATACAGACCCGGCCCCTGCAGCGACTTTTGCGCATTTGGATGCCACCACCGAATTGTCCCGTCCTATTGCCGAATTAGGTATTTATCCGGCGGTGGATCCGTTGGCGTCTACATCGACTATTTTGGCCCCTGAAATTGTCGGGGATGAACATTATAAAGTGGCACGCAGGGTACAGGAAATCTTGCAAAGATACAAAGAATTGCAAGATATCATCGCTATTTTGGGTATGGATGAACTCTCGCAAGAAGACCGTCTGACCGTGGAACGTGCCCGTAAAATTCAGAAATTTCTCTCTCAGCCTTTTCATGTGGCGGAACAATTTACCGGCACCAAGGGCAAGTATGTGCCATTGGACGAAACTATCCGTTCCTTTAGAGAAATTCTAGACGGTAAACACGATGCTATTCCGGAACAGGCCTTTTACATGGTAGGTAACATCGATGAAGTACTAGCGAAGGCCAAAACTTTATAAATATGAGTTTTCAACTGTCCATAGTTTCACCCGGTTGGTAAAATTTTTGACGGCACTGTTGATTCTATTTCTGTACCCGGAACAGAGGGAAGTTTTGGAGTCTATAGCCGGCATACGCCTTTGATGGCGACTTTAAAAAGAGGCCATGCCCGTGTGCGCAAAGACGGTCAGGTCACAGCGTATGAGATCACCAGCGGTATTTTAGAAGTGACCCCGCAACACAATGTTCTTTTGCTGGCAGATGAGATTACTGCAGTATGAAAAAAATCGACGAGAAGACCCTATATAAAGGGCAATGGCTTTCAGTCCATGAAACTATCTACCAAAACAAGCAAGGTAAGAAACTCACTTGGGAGACAGTTCATCGCACACGTTCAAATGTTGGTGTTGTGATCGTCGCCCGTCTGATGCCTTCCCAACGTTTTATTCTGATCAAACAATATCGTCCGGCCATTGATGGGTATATTATGGCTTTTCCGGCAGGTTTAGGATTTAATGATCCCAATCATGCTTTGGTAGAATTAAAAGAAGAGACCGGGTATGTCGGTAAGATTGTCGATGTCAGCCCTGTTTTAAAAACAGGGGCTGCTCTTATCAATGACAGCGCCAGAATTGTTTATGTTGAAGTCGATGAACAACTGCCTGCCAATCAAAATCCCGTGCAAGAACTGGAGGATTCGGAAGATATTCAGGTCTGCCTGGTGACCCGTCAGGGTGCTCAAAATTTTCTGTTAGAGCAAATAAAGCAGGGCACCCACGTGGCTGCCAACCTGTGGTATATTTTTGCTATTAATAATATCCTCGCCCTTTAGAGATTATTTTGGAGGTGCTAAGGGGGGTTTCTTCTGGGTAATAACCGGTAATTCTTTGGCTTTGGTGGCGTTTAACGCTGCAAAGCTTTTATATTCTGCAGGCAGATCAGCATCAGCAAAAATGGCTGCAACAGGGCACTCCGGAATACACGCGCCGCAATCAATACATACTTCCGGGTCAATGACGAGCATTTCTGCGTCTTCGCGAAAGCAATCCACGGGACAAACGGTAACACAGTCTGTATATTTACATTTGATACAAGGTTGAGCCACAACGTGTGCCATATAAAACTCCTTCCAAAATGTTAGTTTATAGCCTACAAATATAGCAAATCAATGCACAGGTGTCAATACAGGGATGTTTTGTTTGGGGCGCACACGTACCGTGCGCTTTAGAAATTTTGGTGTTGGTTTTTCATCCGGGCGTTTGGCGGGGAGGACTCTAAACATTTTTTGAGTGAAATAATGCACAAAAGCTTTCAATCCGTATAATTTGCGCAGGAAATCTCCCATGGAATGAATAGCAATAAACATGCGCCATATCTGTTTCGGCCTTAAATAAAATTCTTTGAGACCTATATCAATATACTCGTCGATATCTTTATGGGAAAATTGAGGATAGGAAAGCAACGTGCGCTGTTCGCCGCATTCGGTCAGCCAGTCTTTCCAATCACGGGCTAATAGGTAATTATTTTCTTTGGCCCATTGATACAGTGACGTGCCCGGATAACAGGCTATCCCGGTAAACTGAATAGTGTCCAAAGGCATGGACTTGGCAAATTCAATGGTTTGACGCGCACTGTCTTTGGTTTCGCCGGGAGCGCCGAACATAAAACAACCATGAACGGTAAATCCCAGCCGGTGAGCTTCTTTGGCATAGGCACGGGCCATATCAATAGAAACGCCGCCTTTACGAACAACGCGTAAATTTTCATCGGTACCAAATTCAAAACCGGTCATCAACATACGGCAGCCGGCTTGACGCATTAAAGGCAGAAGGCTTAAGTCCGTGTTCACACGCATATTGCATGACCAGCTGATCTTTTTATGAAGGCCTTTGGCAATGATCAAATTGCAGACATCAATGACATTCTGGCGGTCAGCGGCAAAGGTGTCTGTTTCAAACATGATCTCGCGGATTTGGGGAAAAAGCTTTAAATCATATTCCATTTCAGCGATAACCAGTTCGGCTTTGCGACTGCGTAATTTATAGCCATACATCAACTGAGGGTCACGGCAGAAAGTGCAGGCATTATTACAGCCGCGGCCGGTCATTAAAGTCAAAAAAGGGAATTTTTTACCGGCGTCAGGATACCATTCGGGCTGGATGAGGTGCCACGCGGGAAAGGGGAGCTCGTTGACATCGATGTCAGCGCGGGGCATATTTTTTATCACTTTTCCGTTGGAAAGCCAGCAAAGCCCCAAATTTTTATCGTCCGCAAGGCCACCTGCCAGGTCACGCAACGTATAATCGTATTCGCGTGGCAAAATATAATCCACGACCCCTCGGCCTATGTCAAAGGTATTGTCCACTTCAGCGGTGGCATGCTGGCCCACAAAAGCCACTTTGCATTTGGTTTTATCTTTAATGATACGGGCACCTTCAATGTCCGCATAAATAGAAGGGGTGGTCGCATGGATGACTAAAAGGTCAGGTTGGAGGGCTATGGTTGTTTCAACAGATTCTTTTTGGGTAAAATTACGCGCGGCAGCCTCAATAAAATGAGTGTCATGCCCGGCATCAATGAGGACTTGCGCGGCTGTCAGCAAATATTCGGGATGGCGTTGAACACGTCCGCGGGATTTGGCAGCCCAACGGGCTACCCGTACAAAATCATCCCCAAAGGATGGATTAAGGATCACCACTTTCATAGGTTTTCTATACTACATCCGGCAGTTTTTCGTCGCAACAGTTATTTATCATTTCATTAAATTGGTTTGCAATTATTCGTGGGAATGGTAAATTTATGATATACTTTCAGTGAGGAGGGCATATGAACAAAAAAGCTTTTACGATCCTAGAATTAGTGATTGTCCTCTCGGTGCTGGTGATACTTATTGGTATTGCCATCCCGCGTATGAAGGGTATGCAGCAAGCAGGTCAAATAACCCAGGTCAAAGCTGAGTTACAAACTCTTCAGGCGGCAGTGGAGTCGTATTATAGCAATTCATCGCCGTCTACCTATCCCGGAACTCCCGGTTCTGCGACAACTACACTGGGAGCTAATTATTTAGTATCGGCCACACCACAGATCATTACCAGTCCACTCTATGATCCTTTTAATCCTACACCTGCAACGGAGTATAATTATTACCTTTCTACGAATGGACAATATTATGTCATTGGTTCTATGGGACCGAATGGTAAATGGGGGTGTTTTGTCTCAGGGACGAAGGTCCTGCTGGCCAATAGACATACGAAGGCCATTGAAAGCCTGCAAGCGGGGGATATGCTATTAGGTTCACAGCAAGCACGTAATAAGGTTGTTCATCTTAAAGTCATGCCGAAAGAAGACAGGAAGATCTATGCGTTTAACGGGGGCAGATATTTTGTGACGGATGACCATCTTTTTATGACGGATCATGGCTGGAAGGCGCTTGATCCTAAAACAGCTCAAAAGCAGCACTCGGGAATTAAAGTGGGCCAGCTGAAAGTAGGGGACGAAGTTGTTACTCGTACCGGGTTAATACGGCTGAAAAAGATTGAGTTTAAAATATTCAAGAATGTGGTTGTTTATAACCCGCAATTAGACGGCAGTCATGAATATTACGCGGATGGCTTTTTAGTACATAATGCGGTTGTTTCATCCCCTACAGTTAGTACGACCGGTGTTGTATCAAAAGCTGCCGATGATATTTGTGTGACCAATGGTACTGGCTGTTAAGAGGCCATATGAACAAAAAAGCTTTTACGATCCTAGAATTAGTGATTGTCCTCTCGGTGCTGGTGATACTTATTGGTATTGCCATCCCGCGTATGAAGGGTATGCAGCAAGCAGGTCAAATAACCCAGGTTAAAGCTGAGTTACAAACTCTTCAGGCGGCAGTGGAGTCGTATTATAGCAATTCATCGCCGTCTACCTATCCCGGAACTCCCGGTTCTGCGACAACTACACTGGGAGCTAATTATTTAGTATCGGCCACACCACAGATCATTACCAGTCCGCTTTATGATCCTTTTAATCCTACACCTGCAACGGAGTATAATTATTACCTTTCTACGAATGGACAATATTATGTCATTAGTTCTATGGGACCGAATGGTAAATGGGGGTGTTTTATATCAGGGACGAAGGTCCTGCTGGCCAATAGACATACGAAGGCCATTGAAAGCCTGCAAGCGGGGGATATGCTATTAGGTTCACAGCAAGCACGTAATAAGGTTGTTCATCTTAAAGTCATGCCGAAAGAAGACAGGAAGATCTATGCGTTTAACGGGGGCAGATATTTTGTGACGGATGACCATCTTTTTATGACCAAGGAAGGCTGGAAGGCGATTGATCCTAAAACAGCTCAAAAGCAACATCCAGGAATCAAAGTGGGCCAGCTGAAAGTAGGGGACGAAGTTGTTACGCGCACCGGGTTAATACAGCTGAAAAAGATTGCATTCAAAATATTCAAGGATGCGGTTGTTTATAACCCGCAATTAGACGGCAGTCATGAGTATTATGCGGATGGTTTTTTAGTACATAATGTGCCCACCTCTCCTCCTACAGTTAGTACGACCGGTGTTGTATCAAAAGTTGCCGATGATATTTGCGTGACCAATGGAACAGGCTGTTAGAGGAGACCATATGAACAAAAAAGCTTTTACGATCCTAGAATTAGTGATTGTTCTCTCTGTGCTGGTGATACTTATTGGTATTGCCATCCCGCGTATGAAGGGTATGCAGCAAGCAGGTCAAATAACCCAGGTCAAAGCTGAGCTACAAACTCTTCAGGCGGCAGTGGAGTCGTATTATAGCAATTCATCGCCGTCTACCTATCCCGGAACTCCCGGTTCTGCGACAACTACACTGGGAGCTGATTATTTAGTATCGGCCACACCACAGATCATTACCAGTCCGCTCTATGATCCTTTTAATCCTACACCTGCAACGGAGTATAATTATTACCTTTCCGCGAATGGACAATATTATGTCATTGGTTCTATGGGACCGAATGGTCAATGGGGGTGTTTTATCTCAGGGACGAAGGTCCTGCTGGCCAATGGACATACGAAGGCCATTGAAAGCCTGCAAGCGGGGGATGTGCTATTAGGTTCACAGCAAGCACGTAATAAGGTAGTTCATCTTAAAGTCATGCCCAAAGAAGACAGGAAGATCTATGCTTTTAACGGGGGCAGATATTTTGTGACGGATGACCATCTTTTTATGACGGATCATGGCTGGAAGGCGCTTAATCCTAAAACAGCTCAAAAGCAACATTCGGGAATTAACGTGGGTCTACTTCAAGTGGGGGACGAATTGGTTGGTCGCACCGGGTTAATACGGCTGAAGAAGATTGCATTCAAAATATTCAAGGATGCGGTTGTTTATAACCCGCAATTAGACGGCAGTCATGAGTATTACGCGGATGGCTTTTTAGTACATAATACGATCCATCCTCCCTACCCTACAGTTAGTACGACCGGTGTTGTAACAAAAGTTGCCGATGATATTTGCGTGACCAATGGTACTGGCTGTTAAGAAGCCATATGAACAAAAAAGCTTTTACGATCCTAGAATTAGTGATTGTTCTCTCTGTGCTGGCGATACTTATTGGTATTGCCATCCCGCGCATGAGTGGTATGCAGCAAGCAGGTCAAATAACCCAGGTCAAAGCTGAGTTGCAAACTCTTCAGGCGGCAGTGGAGTCGTATTATAGCAATTCATCGCCGTCTACCTATCCCGGAACTCCCGGTTCTGCGACAACTACACTGGGAGCTGATTATTTAGTCTCGGCCACACCACAGGTCATTACCAGTCCACTCTATGATCCTTTTAATCCTACACCTGCAACGGAGTATAATTATTACCTTTCCGCGAATGGACAATATTATGTCATTGGTTCTATGGGACCGAATGGTCAATGGGGGTGTTTTATATCAGGGACGAAGGTCCTGCTGGCCAATGGACATACGAAGGCCATTGAAAGCCTGCAAGCGGGGGATGTGCTATTAGGTTCACAGCAAGCACGCAATAAGTTTGTTCATTTTAAAGTCATGCCCAAAGAAGACAGGAAGATCTATGCTTTTAACGGGGGCAGATATTTTGTGACGGATGACCATCTTTTTATGACGGATCATGGCTGGAAGGCGCTTAATCCTAAAACAGCTCAAAAGCAACATTCGGGAATTAACGTGGGTCTACTTCAAGTGGGGGACGGATTGGTTGGTCGCACCGGGTTAATACGGCTGAAAAAGATTGCATTCAAAATATTCAAGGATGTGGTTGTTTATAACCCGCAATTAGACGGCAGTCATGAGTATTACGCAGATGGCTTTTTAGTACATAATCCGCCGCCCGTTGTCTCCCCTACAGTTAGTGCGGCCGGTGTTGTATCAAAAGCTGGCGATGATATTTGCGTGACCAACGGTACCGGTTGTTAAATGAAAAATTTAATTGGTTTAATATTTCTGATCGTTGTTTTGACCTCATGCCGGCAGGTGGGTTTGGAGCAAGGACAATCTGTTTGGAAGCCTTACAGCAAGCAGGCGGTGCTAAATTCCATCAACCAAAAAAAACCTGTTGTCATTGATTTTTATGCGGACTGGTGTCCCGGTTGTCATGAATTAGACCAAACCGTTTTTTCAGATCCTTCCATTATAGCTCAATTGGCTCGAGTGACCGCCTTGCGGGTGGATGTGACTGATATGGATGAGCCAAAAGTGCAAAGTATTATCCAGGAATATGAAATTGACGGCGTGCCGACAGTTGTTTTTTTGGATAGCCATGGTCATGAAGTCAAAGATTCCCGGATCATAGGGGCTGCGAGTTCTAAAGAATTTTCTCAAGTATTGCAAGCATTGGAGGGATTAGCTATGACAACTCAAAATACTATTGAGGTTTATGATGCCGCCACTCAATCTTATATTCAAACCTCCAAGATAGAAAAGACATCAGAAGAATGGAAGAAAATATTGACTCCTTTGCAATATCATGTGACCCGCCGGAAAGGGACTGAGAGGCCATTTATCGGAGAATATGTCAACAATCATCGCAAAGGCATTTATCAATGTGTTGACTGCGGTCTGGATTTATTTTCATCAGAGGATAAATTTGACTCGGGAACCGGCTGGCCCAGTTTTACCAAGCCCATTGATGAGAAAAATATGGCTTATTTGACGGACAAAACTCTTGGTATGACCCGTATTGAGGTGTATTGCCCGCGCTGTGGGGCGCATCTGGGGCATGTCTTTGATGACGGCCCGGCACCGACAGGCAAGCGATATTGTATCAATTCAGTGGCCCTAAAATTCGTACCTTCAGAGCAGGGGGTTGCGCTGAAGGACCCGCATTTAGAAAAAGCGACTTTTGCCGGCGGATGCTTTTGGTGCATGCAGCCTTTTTTTGACCATACCCCAGGGGTCAAGAAAACGACCGTGGGTTATACCGGCGGGACTACTCCCAATCCCACTTATGAGGAAGTCTCTTCAGGCACAACCGGTCATGCTGAAGCCATTCAGGTAGAATTCGACCCACAGGTGGTTTCCTATGAAAAAATCCTGAACATCTACTGGCATAATATTAACCCCACCCAGATGAACGGCCAGTTTGTGGATGAAGGCACGCAATACAGGACCGTGATTTTTTACCACAATGAAGAACAAAAACGCCTGGCAGAGAAGTCTAAAGGGGCCCTGAACGCTTCCGGCCGTTTTCATCAACCTATTGCGACTCAAATTCTACCGGCGTCAACATTTTATCCGGCGGAAGATTATCATCAGAAATATTACCAAAAAAGTGCGATTCAATATAATTCGTACCACGATAATTCCGGGCGCGAGTCCTATCTGGAAAAGACATGGGGCAAAGATTCTCAATGAGGCCTAAATTATATTTAATCCCTAATACGATCAATGAAGAAGAGCGGCATTTGCTTCCTGAATATATTGCCCGGGAAATTCATGATGTGCGTATTTTTTTTGTCGAAGAACCCAAATCTGCCCGTCGCCTGCTTAAAAGATTAAATGCGCAATTCCCCCTTGGCGAGAGCCGTTTTTATGATCTTAATGAACACACCACCTCTAAACAGGTTGAGGAGTACATCAAAATTCTTCAAGAAGGGGATGGGGCCATTATTTCAGAAGCCGGTGCCCCATGCGTGGCAGATCCCGGCGCTGATTTGGTCTTGTTGGCCCATCGCCATCACGTAGATATTATGCCTTTGGTGGGGCCGTGTTCCATTGTGATGGCTTTAATGGCCTCCGGCCTCAACGGACAGAATTTTGCTTTTAACGGTTATTTACCCCGTGACCGTCAGGAAAGAACGCGAAAAATAAAGCAGCTCGAAGAACGTTCTTTAAAAGAAAAACAAACCCAAATTTTTATGGAGGCCCCGTACCGTAATCAAAATATTCTGGAAGACATTCTGGGGACTTGCCATGATCAAACCCATCTTTGCGTGGCCTGTGATATTACCTCTTCTAATCAAATCATCAAGACCATGCGCATCAAAGAATGGAAGAAAAATTCTCTCAATTTTGATAAAAAACCTGCCTTATTCCTTATTGACGCGGCGTCGATATAGCTTATAATGAAGCGCATATGATCCCCTTTGATAAAAAATCGTTGTGAAAAAGCTGAAGTCAATTCTCCCATACTATCTATTCTTTGCCTCAATTTGCCAAAACCCGGGGCCTGGATATATCTAAACTGCCGTTTTCCATCCGTATCCTTTTAGAGAGCGCTTTGCGTAACTTTGATGGTTATCAAGTGACTCAAAAAGATATCGACACCATAGCCCATTGGAAACCCAATGAAAAAAAAGATGAAATCGCCTTTAAACCCGGCCGGGTCATCTTGCAGGATTTTACCGGCGTTCCCTGTATCGTCGACATCGCTGCCATGCGCGACGCCATGAAACATTTAAGGGGCGACATAGAAAAAATCAATCCCCAGGTGCCATGTGATCTTGTGATCGACCATTCCCTGCAAGTCGACCGTTTTGGTACAAGTCAAGCCCTGGCCCAAAATGTGCGTCTGGAATTCGACCGCAATAAAGAGCGTTATGAATTTCTCAAATGGGGTCAGAATGCTTTACAAAATTTCAGGGTAGTGCCGCCGGCCACCGGTATTGTGCATCAGGTCAACCTGGAATATTTGGCTAAAGGCGTTTTAAAAAAGAAAATCGGATTAAAAAATGTAGCTTATCCCGACAGTTTAGTGGGTACGGATTCGCATACCACCATGATCAATGGCCTTGGCATTGTGGGCTGGGGAGTAGGCGGGATTGAAGCTGAATCTGTCATGTTAGGCGAGCCCATTGATATGCTTTTACCGGAAGTGGTCGGTTTTCGTATTAAAGGTAAACTTCAAGAGGGAGTGACGGCGACCGATTTAGTCCTGACCATTACCCAGATTTTACGTAAAAAAGGCGTGGTGGAAAAATTTGTGGAGTTTTTTGGGGAAGGATTACGATATTTATCCCTGCCGGACAGGGCTACGATCGCCAACATGGCGCCGGAATACGGGGCTACGATCGGTTTATTTCCTGTTGATGAAAAGACGCTTGAGTATTTGAAATTATCCGGGCGAAGCGCTCAGGAAGTAGCTTTGGTGGAGAAATATTATAAAGCCCAGGGATTGTTTTACAGTGCAAAATCCGCGGAATGTCTTTATTCTGATGTGTTTGAATTGGATTTGTCCACTGTAGAGCCTTGTTTGGCCGGCCCCAAACGCCCGCAAGATAGGGTCCCTTTAAGAGATTTAAAAACCAATTTTCCCCAAACTTTATACGGATATCATCCCGGTATGGCCTTCCTCAAGATTTGCCGTACGGCAATGTGCAAAATGGCCATGAACTATTGGTCATGGCGCTGTTGTGATTGCGGCCATTACCAGTTGTACCAATACTTCCAACCCTTCGGTCTTGATCGCCGCCGGGCTTTTGGCCAAAAAAGCTGTGGAAAAAGGCTTGAGCCCGCCCTAGTATGTCAAAACTTCTTTTGCGCCGGGTTCACAGGCGGTTGAAGGGTATTTGAAAAAAGCCGGACTCATGAAATTTCTTGGAAAAACTTAAATTTAATATCGTGGGTTATGGGTGTACGACTTGTATCGGTAATTCCGGACCTTTGCCTGAAGCCTGTGGCCCAGGCGATCACCCAAAAGCAATCTGGTTGCGGCCGCAGTGCTTTCCGGTAATCGTAATTTTGAAGGCCGTATTAACCCGTATACCAAAGCCAATTTTTTGGCGTCTCCTCCTTTGGTGGTCGCTTTGCTTTGGCCGGGCGGGTGGATATTGATTTGACCCACGAACCTTTAGGCATGGATAAAAAAGGCCAACCGGTGTATCTGAAAGACATTTGGCCGACCCATCAAGAAATTGCCAAGGTTTGCGCCAAGTTTGTTAAAGCCTCTATTTTCCGTCGATGTTATAAAAATGTAGACCGCGGCAATAAAGATTGGAATGCCATTAAAAACAGCCGGTCTGATCTTTTTAACTGGAAGCGCTCAAAGCACCTATATCCAAAAACCTCCTTATTTTACGGGTATAAAGTTACAAGTCGATCCGTTGGAGGGCATTAAACAGGCCAGATGTTTGGTGATGGTGGCGGATTCTATTACAACCGACCATATTTCACCGGCCGGCTCCATTGCCCAAGATTCTCCTGCGGGAAAATATCTTAAGGGTAAGGGGTTGGACTCAAAAGATTTTAACAGTTATGGTGCCCGTCGCGGTAATGATAGAGTGATGATCCGCGGCACTTTTGCCAATATCCGTTTGCACAATTTAATTGCGCAGGGTTGCGAAGGGCCATGGACCACGTATTGGCCTTCGGCCGAAAAAATGTTTATATATGAGGCGGCCATGAAATATAAAGAAACGCATACGCCTCTGATTGTGTTGGCCGGCAAGGAATACGGCACCGGTTCTTCCCGTGACTGGGCAGCCAAAGGCCCTGCTTTGCTGGGGGTGAAGGCTGTCATTGCGGAAAGCTTTGAACGCATTCACCGCAGTAATTTGTGCGGCATGGGTATTTTACCCTGTCAGTTTAAACCAGGTGAAAATTATGCTTCTTTAGGATTAAAAGGGGATGAGACTTTCGATTTTATTAACCTGGATGACACATTAAAACCTCGTCAGGAAATAAGGATTGCGGTGACTTTTGCCAACGGCCATAGAGGTGAGTTTAGTGTCATAGCCCGCACAGACACGCCGGTAGAAGTCGAATATTTGCGCAATGGCGGTATCTTGCAAACTGTTTTAAGAAAATTGGCAAAATAATGCGTATCCTACTGACCAATGATGATGGTATTTACGCGGAAGGTATTTATGCCGCTTATAAAGAACTCATCAAATTCGCTGATGTGACTCTCGTCGCACCTGATTGCGAGCAAAGCTCGGTGGGACACGGGATCACGCTTTTTTATCCGTTGTTTGTCAAAAAAGTTTCTCCCGGACATCGTTTTGATGGTTATGCCATGAGTGGCAAGCCGGCGGATTGTGTCAAATGGGCTGTGAGTGTGCTTTTTAAAGGTCAAAAGCCCGATATGGTCATTTCCGGTATCAATGCCGGCGCCAATGACGGCTGCAGCGTATTTTATTCGGGGACAGTTTCCGCGGCACGCGAAGGGGCCCTGATGGGTATCAATTCTTTTGCCGTCTCATTGGACTCTTTTGATAATCTGGATTTTTCCATAGCTGCCAAGTTTACCGCTAAATTGGCTAAATGGGTTTATAAAAATAAGTTGCCTTCAGGGACATTTTTTAACGTCAACGTACCGGTGGGCAAACCCAAAGGTGTGCGTTTAACCCGCCAGGGAACAGAGCCCATTCATGAAGTTTTTGAAAAACGCAAAAGCCCCCATAATAAGTATTACTATTGGATGGGCTCCCAAATGCCGGCGCATAAAAATGATAATACCATCGATACCTACGCCTTAAAGAACAAGTTCATTACCGTCACTCCCATACATTCGGATTTGACGGATCAGGTATTTTTAGATAAAGTAAAGGCCTGTGATCTCTGAAGTGGGGGTTTTTGTCAGCATTAATTTTTAGAAAGAGAGGACTTTTATGGCGGACCATGTTCAAGTCAATATTGACGGGAAAATCCTGGAATGTCCTGTTATTGTCGGTACTGAGGGGGAGAAAGCTTTCGATATTACCAAATTGCGTTCTCAAACAGGGTTTATTACCATGGACCCGTCTTTTGGTAACACCGGTTCCTGCAAAAGCGCTATTTCTTATATCGACGGAGACAAAGGGATCCTGCGCTATCGCGGCATTCCGGTAGAACAGTTAGCTGAAAAGTCCACTTTTGTCGAGACGGCTTTTCTGCTGATCTATGGGCGTCTGCCTAATCAAAAAGAGCTGGATGATTTTTCTTCGGCGTTTAATGAACATTCCATGATCCATGAGGACATGAAGAATTTCTTTGACGCTTATCCGGCGACAACGCATCCCATGGCCAGCCTTTCAGCCATGGTCTGCGCCTTGTCCGCTTACTATCCGGAATTAATCAAAGAGAATCCCACTCCCAAAGAAATAGACCATATCGCGGTCCAATTGCTTTCCAAAGTGCGTACGATTTGCGCTTTTTCGTATAAGAAATCCATCGGTGAGCCTTTTATTTATCCCCGGCATGATTTGCACTATGTGCCTAATTTTCTCAACATGATGTTTTTTTCACCGACGCATCCTTACAAGATACACGATGAAGTGGTGCGCGCCATGCAAGTGCTGTTTATTTTACATGCGGACCATGAACAGAATTGTTCCACATCCACCGTGCGTTTAGTGGGTTCTTCGCGCGCGAATTTATACGCTTCGATTTCCGCGGGGATTTGCGCTTTATGGGGGCCTTTACATGGGGGAGCTAACCAAGCCGTCATCGAGATGCTGGAATTAATCCAGAAAGAGGGCGGGGATGTAGATAAATATATCGCTAAAACTAAAGATAAAAATGACCCTTCACGTCTCATGGGTTTTGGCCATCGGGTTTATAAGAATTTTGACCCCAGGGCCAAGATCATTAAACAGTGCACCGACGATTTGCTTAATAAATTAGGTATCCATGATCCCTTACTGGATGTGGCCAAGCGCCTGGAAGAGGCCGCCCTTAAAGATGAGTATTTTATTTCACGTAAATTGTATCCTAATGTCGATTTTTATAGCGGTATTATTTTTAGGGCTGTGGGCATACCTCCGAACATGTCTCCGGTCATGTTTGCTATAGGCCGTATGCCCGGATGGATCGCCCACTGGAAAGAAATGATCCAGGACCCGACGACCAAAATAGGCAGACCGATGCAAATTTATACGGGTGCGCGTAAAACAGACTATGTGCCGATAGAAAAACGTTAGGAGTTAATATGATTTCATTTCGTCCTCAGGCTAAATATGACAAAGACGCTGTGGTAGTGCTTTTGACGGCGGGTCAAACCCATGCGCGTTTTAAAAAGGCATTAGAAAAAGGAGAGATTTTCCCCATCCTTAACGGCCACAGGTCCTTTGTATTTGTCGGTTTAGGGAAAGCGGCTAAGTTATCTTTAACCGATGTGCGTATACACGTGCGTAAGGCCTTGTTATCCGGTTATCTGAAAAAAGCCAGAACCGTAGAAATCATCCCTCACGCTAAAGATAGCGCGACGATCCATGCTATTATCGAAGGCGTGTCGATCGGTTCTTATGTTTGGGATAAATATAAATCTAAAGATAAGGATGACGAAACTGTTAAAATCAAGCAGGTGACCATTGCTGTCGAAGCTAAAAAGAATTTTACACAGAGCGGTGGCTGATTGCCCAAGGTGTCAGCTTTTGCTCGTGACCTGGTCAATGATAATGCAGACACCATTACATCGGCTTATTTGGAAAAAACAGTGCGGAGTCTTATTAAGGGCAAAAAAAATATTAGTCTAAAAATCCTCAACCGCAAAGAATTAAAAGCCAAGGGACTTAATCTCCATCTGGCGGTTAATCAGGGCAGTAATAAGGAGCCTAAACTCATCATTGTCCGTTATAATGGCGGCAAGAAAAATGAAGGTTATACCGCTCTTATCGGTAAAGGCCTAACCTTTGATACCGGAGGGTTGAATTTAAAACCTACCGGCAGTATGGAAACCATGAAGATGGATATGTCCGGGGCCGCCGCTGTATGCGGTATTTTAAAAAATGTTTTGAGCCTCGGTATCAAAAAGAATTTATTGTTTGTTTTAGGTATCGCTGAAAATTCCATCGGTCCTGCCGCCTATAAACCGGGTGATGTGATAACCGGATATGCCGGTAAATCCGTTGAAATCGGAAATACCGACGCTGAAGGCCGCCTGGTTTTAGCCGATGCTTTGGCCTATGTCGTTGGCAATTACAAACCGGCTAAAATGATTGACCTGGCGACTTTGACCGGGGCTTGTGTGGTGGCCTTAGGGTTTGATTACTCGGGATTGTTTTCTAATAATGATAAATTAGCCTCTCAATTGATAGAGGCTGCCAATGAAACCGATGACCGTATTTGGCGCATGCCGGTTTATTCCGAAAGTAAAGAATATATCAAGTCGCCTATTGCGGATTTAAAGAACACCAGCACTATTAAAGGAGGCGGAGCGATTACCGCGGCAGAATTTTTGCACCAGTTTACCGAAGGTACACCTTGGGCCCATTTGGATATAGCCGGAAGCGCTTGGGCAGATGGGCAAGGCCGCATGTATTACGGTCACGGTGCCACCGGCGCCGGCGTGCGTTTATTGACCCGTTATTTATTGAATAACTTAGGAGATTATTATGGAAACTATACTTATTCCTTTTTTATGCGTGTTGTTTTTCTTTTTTGCGGGTATCCGCATTGTTCGTCCGACTTCCCGGGGGTTGATCGAGCGTCTTGGAAAATACAATCGTTTTGCCAATATGGGATTTAATTGGATCATCCCTTTGGTGGAAAATTTGTACATTGTCAATATCACCGAGCAATTGGTTAACGCTGAAACGCAGGAGATCATTACTAATGACAATTTAAATGCTAAAGTCGATGCCCAGGTTTATTTTAAAGTCAAACCCGATGAGGATAGCGTTAAGAAGTGCCAATACAATGTCGGCAATTATCAATATCAGATCGTCAATCTGGCGCGCACCACTTTGCGTAATATCATCGGTACCATGACTTTAAAAAGTGCCAATAGTGAACGCGGCCGTATTAATACCGATTTACATACTATATTGGAACGTGAAACCGCCAATTGGGGATTGGAAATCGTCCGCACGGAACTTAAAGAGATCGACCCGCCCAAAGACGTCCAGGAAACCATGAACAAGGTTGTTAAAGCGGAAAATGAAAAAATTGCCGCGATTGATTTTGCCACCGCGACAGAAACCGCAGCTGACGGCCAAAAACGGGCAGAAATTAAAAAAGCGGAAGGGGTCAAACAAGCCAGGATTTTGCAGGCCGAAGGTGAGTCTGAGGCTATCCGTTTAGTGAATGAGGCGGCGGATAAATATTTTGTAGGCAACGCCCAGCTTTTACGCCGCTTAGAAGCGGTGGAGAAATCTTTGTCCCAAAATACTAAAGTTGTAGTCCCGATTAATAGTGAATTGGTCAATGTGATCGGGGAACTGGCCGGGATTGTTCCTGTTAAAAAAGGTTGATCATGGATTATCGTATAGAAACCGACAGCATGGGGGAAGTCCGGGTACCTGCGGATAAGTATTGGGGTGCTCAAACCCAACGCTCGCTGGAGAATTTTAAAATCGGCACAGACAAATTCCCCAAAGAATTCATCCGTGCTTTAGGGATCCTCAAAAAAGCCGCAGCCATAACCAATCAAGAATTAGGGGTTTTAACGGCCGATAAAGCAGATTTAATTGTTCGCGCGGCCGATGAAGTTATCGAAGGCAAACTCGATAGCCATTTCCCCTTGGTTGTTTGGCAAACCGGTTCAGGCACGCAGACAAATATGAACGCCAATGAGGTGATCTCTAACCGTGCCATTGAATTAGCCGGCGGGGTTAAGGGCAGCAAAAATCCCATTCATCCCAACGATGATGTCAATAAGGGCCAGTCTTCCAATGATGTTTTTCCAACGGCCATGCATATTGCCGCGGTTGAAGAGATCCACCGCCGATTGATCCCCATGATTAAAAAATTACGGGATGCCTTACAACAAAAAGAAATAGAGTTCAAAGATATTATTAAGATTGGACGCACCCACTTAATGGATGCCACTCCTTTGACTTTGGGACAGGAAATTTCCGGATATGTGCAGCAACTCAATAGCGGCCTTGAGCGTATTGAAGCGGTTTTGCCACGTCTGTATGAATTGGCTTTAGGCGGTACCGCCGTCGGTACGGGGCTTAATACGCATCCGCAATTTGCCGTTAAATCCGCAGAAAAAATAGCTCAAATCACCGGTAAACCTTTTAAAACCGCTCGCAATAAATTTGAAGCCTTGGCTAGTCACGACACTATGGTGGAACTAAGCGGTGTTTTAAATACGTTGGCCGTTTCATTAATGAAAATTGCCAATGATATCCGCTGGTTGGGATCAGGCCCGCGCTCAGGCATCGGGGAATTGCATTTACCGGAAAATGAACCGGGTTCTTCGATCATGCCCGGCAAAGTCAATCCCACCCAATGCGAGGCCATGACCATGGTTTGCGCGCAGGTATTTGGTAATCATACGGCAGTGACCATTGCCGGCTCAAGCGGTAATTTTGAATTCAATGTCTATAAACCGGTCATTATTTTTAATGTCCTTAATTCTATACGGCTTTTATCTGATGCCTGTGAAAGTCTGACTGACAATTGCATTATCGGCATTCAAGCCAACAGACCCCATATCAAAAAACATCTGGATGATTCATTGATGTTAGTGACCGCCTTAAATCCGCGTATCGGTTATGATAATGCCGCTAAGGTGGCGCAAAAAGCGTTCGCTGAAAATATAACCCTCAAGCAAGCAGCGGTCGCTTTAGGATTCTTGACTTCCGAAGAGTTTGATACCTTGTCCGTCCGCAGGACATGATAGGTCCCCATTAAATATGATTATAGGCGTACCTAAAGAAATCAAGAACAATGAATATCGTGTCGGCCTTTTGGCGGAAGGTGTCGAATCTTTGGTGCACGCAGGACATCAGGTCATTATCCAGCGTGATGCCGGTCAAATGAGCGGCATTACCGACGTTGATTATGAGACGGTGGGGGGAGAAATTGTCGATACGCCCGAGCTCGTTTATTCCCAGGCAAACATGATCGTCAAGGTCATGGAACCCCAAATTTCTGAATATAAATTTTTAAAAAAGACCAGATCGTATTTTCCTATTTTCATTTTGCATCCAGCCGTTCGCTGACCGAGGCCATGCTGGAGTGTCGCATTACAGCGCTGGCGTATGAAACCCTTCAAACCCAGCAGGGGGAATTGCCTTGCTTGATGGCGATGTCTGAAGTGGCCGGCCGTATGGCCGTACAGGAAGGGGCCAAATATTTACAAGATCCGATGCAAGGCAGGGGGATTTTGTTAGGGGGCGTTCCCGGTGTTTCTCCGGCGGAAGTGACCATTATCGGGGCGGGAACAGCCGGGGCGCAATGCCTGTAAAATGGCAGCGGGGTTAGGGGCGAATGTCACGGTTTTGGATATTAATTTAAACCGCTTGCGTTATTTGGCAGACGTCATGCCCGGCAATGTCCATACGCTGATAAGCCATCCGCACAACATTCGCGCCTCTGTGCTTAAGGCGGATTTGGTTATCTTGTGTGTTTCAGTCCGTGGGGCCAAAGCCCCTGTCTGATTGACCGCAAGCTGCTCTCCCAGATGAAAAAAGGCGCTGTAATCGTTGATGTAGCCATAGACCAAGGCGGGTCAGTGGAAACCTCCCGGCCTACGACTTTTGAAAATCCCATTTATGTCGTTGATGGGGTGGTGCACTATTGTGTCGCTAATATGCCCGGCATTGTGCCGCGTTGCAGCACCTATGCTTTGGCTAATGCGACTTTCCCTTATATTCTGAAAGTCGCCAACGACGGTTATAAAAAATTAGTCAAGGACTCTCATGAAATCCGCACGGCTTTAAATATGACGGAAGGGCATTTAACTATCAAGGAAGTGGCTGAGACCTTTGATCTTCCCTATAAAAAATTTGGTTTATGATCGATACCATTCCTATTGTTGAAAGCCTTTTTCGTCAAATATGGTTTTTCCCTCTCGTTATTCTGAGCAGCTTAGCTATCTATTATTTTGAGAAGCTTCAACCGCAATTGTCTTCACCCGTCGTCCGTACTCAAAATAACAATAAAGGAGTATGGATCGCCGCATTGACCTTATTTGTTGTTTTTTCTGCTCCTTATTGGATGTTGGGGCACAACGCGCCTCATGGCGGCTCTGATGATTCCTCGGTGACGTTACAAACGTACTTATCCGCATCTCATCAAGGGGATTCCATTAATTGGACCAATGGTTTATTGGGAGGCATGGACCGCTGGCTCTTGCCTAATTGCCATCCGTTGGCCTTGGAAAGAATTTATGCTTTATTTTTAAAAGAACCTTATCAACTGTATCTATGGGTCATGGGGATTAATGTATTTCTGGTATTTATTTTTTCCTGGAAAATACAAACTGAATTTTTAGGTGTACGCCGATGGATGGCCTATATAGGCGCCACGATTGCGGTTATCACAGAAGGCTATTGGACAGGCATATACCCGGATGCTCATATTGTTGACGGACATGGATTTGCCGTTATTATCGTCGGTATTTATGGACTGACGCGTTTTTATCAGAACTATAAATTTAGCATTATATCTTTGTTAGTGGGATTGGCTTTAGCCTTGAGTTCCGGGCTTCCATTTCATAATTTACCGCCCCTTTTAGTCACTGTCACCCTATGGGGCCTGGTATTTTGGGGTAAGGGAAGCTTCTGGAAGGTTCTTCAAGCCAATCTGTTGATTATTTTGGCTTTTGTGTTGATCCTTCTACCGCAATTTTTAGCGATGAAATTCTTATTTGCCACTACAGGCCGGGCAGAAGTTTACCGTCACTCCGTGGATTTAAGGACTTTTTATTTATTACCGGATATTGTTCTGCTTTTAATTTTTGGCATTATCGGCGCTATTTTAAAGATTTACCGACAGAAGATTGTCCGACAAGTATTAGGTGTATTTTTAGGATTTTGTGCTGTTGGGGCCTGCGCCTATGTCTTTCAAAGTTTAAAAATTATGCCGGCTTTTCGCTGGGAGTTGCTGTATCAAGGCAATGAAGCCTGGATGTGGCTGGCGGTGATTTTTTTTATGGACAAAATTCAACAAGCCATTGCCAACCGCTGGCATCTGGGGGGTATTGCGTCACGGGTATTAATTTTTTGCGTATGCTGGGTGCTGATTGCTTTCGCATGGATGGATTCATTATGGTTTGATCTGGATAGTTCTTATCCGTCCGGCACTTGGGCGGCATTGACAGATACATCGATAAGTTCTCTGCTCAAGGAAATAACACCCACTCCGGTGCGGGTGGTGGGTATTGATGATACCAACGACGTGCATTTTTGGGGGCAGTATCAGGGGCTTGAATCCATGCTTGGCTATACGCCTCTCATTGATAAGCGTAAGCTTTATTTTTGGTGGTTTAGCGCTATGCTGCCCAGTTTGCGCGGCGCTAATAACGAAGGATTTTTATCCATACCGATACCGGTTAAAGAACATTATCAGCGCCTGAATTTTTCCGTACCATTGCCTGTACTGGTCAACCCTGATGCGCTTAAGTTAACTAATGTCCATTGGATTATTTCCCATCATCCTTTGTATCCGATGCCCGGATTAGAGGCGGTCATACAAGATCCCGGTCAACCCATGGCTTGCACGCAAAGGATATTGGCTCCTTCACAAATGGATTTTAAAGTTCTGCATAATTATTGGCAATATATCGGTTGTCTTGTTAAAGATTATGGTTATCGCAGGCCTTTATATGTTTATTATTTGCAAGGATCCTTGCCGAGAGTTTATTTAGCGGCCCATGTGTTGCCATGGCCATCCGGGCAATTTCCTCTGTTAACTCAACAGGAGTTGGCATTAGCCGCGCAAAAGATTGCATTCGTTCAATTGCAAGAATGGGCGCCGACTAAGGGGCGATCTGCCGGTGATGGTGTTTATATGGATGATTATCAAAGCGATTATATGCGTCTGGGTATTTCAACAAGGCAGGATGCGTTGTTGGTCGTAGCTTCAACTTTAAATTCTTACTGGCGGGTATTGGTTGACGATAAACCGGTACGCGCATTTGATGTGAATGGGTTTCAGACGGGTTTTTGGGTGCATCCTGAAAACAAACAAGCGGAATTAATTTATTGTCCGCCTTGGCGGTGGCAGCAGTATCCTTTGTGTAGGGATCACCAGTAAAGCCTTTTGAATCTTTCTGAATACCGTTTGATCCATCGGCGGGAGGCCTCTTCCAGGGAAACTTCTTTACCTGCTTGTAAGCTCAGCAGGTCCCTGTAACCGGCGATCAGATAGATCTGTTCGATCATTTTAGCTTTAAAAGCTTCTTGCATTCTTAAAAAGCTCACAGCGATATCATAAAGTTTTGTGTCTGAATTGCGCATACAGCGGACAACCTGGGCCTTGATATTAAAGATCTTGTTCTCAAAAGGCATTTTGATTTCAATTTGGGATTTAGGATTAACCGGATGTTTAGAGGGGAACAGCAATCCCCCTAAGCTGACATTACTCGTACGGGAACGGATGTTTTTCCGGTCTTTTTTGAGATTTTTCTCAATAATTTTAAAGGAGAGGGGTAAACACAGCGGGTGACGGATAAAACGACGGTATTCGATGATTTGCATAAGCGTCCTTAGGTTGGGTGATTGAACTTTTCTATTATAACATATTCCAAATTTCAATAAGATAAAATAATTTTATTGACGGAAAGTATAAAGAAAATACAATGTGTATATGAGCATTAAACGTGATTCTTTTGAGGACCGCCGTGATAGTGTGCGCACCAAGCGTATTATCACCGTGCGTCATAAGTTAGTCAGGCACAATAACCGTAAGGTTGATTCTATGTGGCAATTAGCCACTACGGAGAATATGTCGATTTCCGGGTTGCTTTTTGTGAGTGCTTTACCTTATCATCTGGGTGATGTTATTGAGCTTCAGGTTGTCATGTCCGGGATTCTCGATATTTTTAATGGTTACGGCAAAGTTGTCCGTTCTTCCCGCAACAAAAGCGGCTATTATCATGTCGCTGTCAAATATGTCAATTTAAAATTCCAACGTCGTCCAGCCAAAACTGTTTTAGTTCAGCATAATTAATGAATAAAAAAATTACTCTCGGCCTTTGGGGCGTTCTATTAGCGGAATACCTTTTTATTTTTCTTTTTCTTTTGAATTATGATTTAGCCTGGATGAATCCCGAAAAATTCGCCGTGCATCAATGGATTTTATCCAATGGCTCTCATTGGGAAGGCAAGGATTGGAGCAAATTTCTTCATATTGATGTGATTGAGCTTAATGCCGATCGTTTATCGCGTCCGCTGTCTAATTTGATTGAGGTCATAGATACCAAGTGGCGCGCGTCCCTTTGGGATATAATCCCGCCGCATCCGTCTTTATCCTTACAATGGCCGTTGATGTTCATTCTTCTGCCGTGGCTTTTATGGCGCACCTTTGTGAACATGGGCTGTTTTTCTTTTGTCGCTTTGATGGGAGTTTGTATTTATATCGCGTCCGTCGGTTTCCTTGGGCCTTTGGTGATGTTGTTCCATCCGGCCAAGAATTTGGTCAATTTCTTTGGTGTGTTGGCCATGTATTTCTTTTCTTTGGGCGTAAAGCCACCCCCACACCTTCACAAAGGGGGAGGGCGGGGTGTTTTATGGGCGGGTTTTCTGTCTTTGTTTTTGGGGTTTCTTTCTGATGAAACAGGGGTTTACTTGTATGTCATGGCTATTGTATTGTTCCATCGTTTGTGGTTGCAATTGTGGCATGATAGGCGGTATGGGTTATTGGGGACATTATTTATGCTGCCTTTGGTTTATGGGGTCACCATCAAATTTTTCATGCCGTATGTGCATTGGTTGGTCCGCGGGGTATGGATTCATTTCAATAACTATGAATGTTATCCCTCGTTTAAATCTTTATTTTGGCCGAATTGGAATCTTTTTTGGCAAAATACAAAATTTTTGTTTGCCGATCATCCACACCTGTTAATCAATTACGGACAATTATCAGCGTATCCTTTATTGTTGGGCGTTCAGATCATGTACGTGGCAGTTGTTTTGTTAATGATTTTTTTATTTTTTAAAGCTTTACCTCAAAGTGACCGCCAGCAGAGTATTTTTCTTGTACTGATGGCTGCGGGCATTTTGCTGATGATAGGGTATTGTTTCTTTCAAACCTTTCAATTGTCTCAGAATGCCAAAGTATGGGGGATTTGGTATTACGGCAGTCTTTTTTCCTTAATTTACATTTTTTCTTTGGTTTTCTTCCTGCAGTTTGTTTTTTCTCATTATCAATGGCTTGGCCAATGGTCTGTCATCTTAGCCCTTGTATTTGTGCTTAACGGGTTGGTTTTCAGTACGTATCGCATAGCGGCTTTCAAACATCAAAATCTAAACCGTGCCGGGTATAGTTTTGTGAGTATTTTTAAAGGCACAGTAGACCCGTATCAGTTATATTCTTTTCATAGGGCCTTGGAGAGGAATGCTTGCAAAGCCATGTATACTCGTTTGTATTGGCGCCACTGGAAAAACCTGCCCGAAGACGTAGATCCTGTACAAAAAGAAAAATGTTATTCAGGAGTATTGGCCGCGGATTTTTATTTTATGACTGAAGAAAACATGTATTTGCCATCGGAACTCCGTAGTGATGACATTCCCGCAAAAGCGGGGATCTAGTCCATGCCTGATATCCCGATAGATAAACTGATCCGCAGTCACCGGAAAACCATTGGTTTGCAAATAACCGATGAGGCGCGTTTGATTGTGCGTGCGCCATTTTTTGCTTCTGAAGGTTTGATCCACAGGCTCATTCGTCAAAAAGAATCCTGGATTAAAGCCAAACAGGATTATTTTAAGCAAAGACAAAGTAAAATTAAGGTCAGAAAATTCCAACCCGGTGAAGAATTTTTGTTCTTAGGCAAGGTTTATCCGTTGGTTATATCTGATGATTTGCCTAAAGCGGTGGTTTTTGATGGGGATTTAAAGATATCCCAGGTTGTTTTGCCTAATGCTAAAAAGCATCTGGAGAATTGGTATAAATCCCAGGCATTGGATTATGTAACCCAAAGAGTTGAGGATTATGCCCGGGAAACCGGGTTGAAAGGTCACATCATCAAGATTAATGAGGCCAGGACCCGTTGGGGGTCCTGTGGGCATAAAAACACCTTAAATTTCACCTGGAGGCTGATTATGGCGCCGCCTAGAGTGGTAGATTATGTCATTGTGCATGAACTGATGCATCTCAAAGAGAAGAACCATTCGCATAAATTCTGGGCAGAAGTAGCCCAAATTATACCGGATTACAGGCAGGATGAGCGTTGGCTAAAACAAAACGGGCATTTACTGGCATGGGCTGAATAAGGGGCTTTCCTATGTGTGTATACTTAACATAACATATATTATAGGAAGTTGTTAGATGGGGAAAAGAGTGTCATTGCGAGCCCTGTTTTTTAGGGCGAAGCAATCTCTTTACGCCCTACAGCTTAATCAGCGCCTTCCCATCCCATTGGATCATCCTTGTTGAGGGTTTACTACAAAACTTATGTCATTCCCAACTTTCGCTTTGTCATTCCCGCGAAAGCGGGAATCCATACGCATCCAAATATCACCTATCAAAGAACCCAAACCGCACGCATCCACCACAACCCACCGAATTTACCCCTTAAACACAAAATCATCTATACCTATTCATTTAATGCTGAATGCAACATTAACAATCCTCATCTTTTTCCATTTTGCATAAGCTTTTTTATCAAAGGCCTGCTGTAAATTAAATTGAATAAATTTAATATACTCATCCATTGAAAGAATTTTAGTTTTAGAAGTATTCCCTTTAATAATAGGTAATTTTAACATCTTCATTTTATTGCCTCAATTATCTTATTATATAGATCAGCAGATCCGTATTTCAGGCATATTTCTTCAAATTCTTTATCCTTAACATTTACCTCATTAATTCGAATCAAATTGATAATATCAGGGAAATCCGTAGTTAGACGAATCTTTGGATTATATTTTATTGAATGCAGTTTTAAAGCGATCAAATGGTATAAAGACGGAACAATAAACGTTTGGCCGACGATTTTAAACTGCTTTCCTTCTTTCATAATTTTCGTAAGTGTATCTTTATCTACAAACATAAAATCTACATCTAAGAGCGAAATGCGGCTACTTTCGAGCTGGGCAAAATTCTCCTGTGATAAAGATGTTTTATATCCCATTTTCTCAAAAAGACCTACGATCTTATCAAAACCTTCTTTAGTAATTAAAAAGTCTACATCAGCCGTTTGACGGGTCACTTTGTAATAATTAATGGCAAACCCGCCAATTAAAACACACGGAACCCCCTGCTCATGGGTGAAATCGGAAATAAGATGAAAAACCGAACGTTCGGTCATAAAGATATTTCTTTTCTCATAATTATACACATGTTTATATTTAGATATTATAACATGTGCAATAAAGAAATAAGAATTAAATTAATCCCCGGTGACGATTTTAATTCTCCTATTTAACAGTTTGTAATTCGTAGTGAACGCCTTCTTTTTCTTGTAATATATGGATCACCTCAAAAAGATTATTAGCTGTTGGATTTCCGGTAACGCTAAACATACGCATCAGACTTTTAGGGTCTTTATGGGTCAATCTAGACAGTTTTTCAAAGCCAACAGTTGCATTAATATAATCACGCAACAACGCTTTACCTATTTTAATATCTCCTGAAAGCATGCATTCTATACTTTCACGAAGAATCCCTTCGCGGAATTTCTTGTCTCGTAAGGCACGAGCTTGGACTGTTTCTTTGAAATTACGTGTAATTGTCATCGTTTTTAACCTTTTTTACGCTGCTTATATTCATCCCAAAGCCATTGGGCATGGTCAATATCTTTTTGCTGATGTTTCTTTGTTCCGCCTCCCAAAAGAATGATTAATTTATCTCCATCTTTACCAATATAAACCCGATAACCCGGCCCCCAGTCAATAATCACTTCTTGAAAAGCACCATTAATAGGTTTTAAATTCGAACAATTCCCTTGCTCAATACGAGTCAAATAAACATTTACTTTATTTGCTGCATGAGAATCAAGGCTGTTAAACCAGTCAGCAAAAGGGCTTTTTCCATCTATAGTTATATATTCTTCAATCTTAATCATACAAGCCCTATCTAAAAAGTAACATATAAGTTACCAAATTGCAATTAAATTCTTTTATCCTTTGCAGATTTATGTCTTTCCGCCTTTGAAATGTCCACATATCTATCAGTAATTACACTTGAGCTGTGCCTTGCATCATCTCTTACATGTTCCCTTGGACGGCCGCTCTTAATATCTTCCGAAATTCCTGTGTGCCTTAACCAGTGGACAGTCGCATGCTTTAACTCATTAGCGTCTTCTGTTTTTCCATCTTTGAGTAATGAACTTATGGTTCGATCATAACATTTTTGGACTATTCCCCGAATTTGCCGGGTGCTTTTGATGCCGGTATTGATATGTTTGTATTTATAAATTAGAGGACTTTCATCGTCAATGGATGGCAGCGGGGACAAACCTAAATGAATGCGATATCGTTTTAAAGCACTCAACATTTCATCACTGACTGAGATTTCCCCTTCTTTGTTCCCCTTCCCTATTGTATAAAACCACCAACGATCTTCAGAATCTCTATAAAAATCTTTCATTTTAGGGATCCAACGATCATTTTCAGTAAGTTCGGATACGCGCAGATACATGGAAAGCAGCGCTTTGATAATAAAAAGAGTCCTCTCATGAGTTTGAGGATCCTCACGAGCCATCATTTCAACTTCCGCAATCAAATAATTTTTAGCCGTATTTGATATTCTCCTGATTCGCGGAAGTTCTTGTGTTGTTCGTAAGAATCTTTTTTTCTGTCTTATAAGCATAACGGGATTAACAGTTATATATTCTTGTTGGATAAGAAAGCCAAAATAACTATTGAGTACTCCGAATAGAACTTTTATACCTGAATCTGAAAGTTTATAAATTGATCCGGATTTACACGCAAAAGGCCGCCAATTAAGATTTGGCGTTAGCTTCCCTCCTTTTTTGATAAATCTAAATGCCTTTTGTGGTCCGATCCATGATAAAGGGGGTTTCTTACAGAAATCAATAAACTCTTCGATTTCACAACGGCCAAGGGTTTTAATTGTCTTTTTGGCAACCGTCCTTGTCCATAAGAATAGCTTTTCTAGTTCACTGCGGTAGGTTGCGAAGGTATCTTTACTTCCTTTATAACTTAGTAGGAATTCTATTGTTAGGAAATATTCCACATCTTGAGCATAAGCCCCAGATTCTTTGGCGAGTTTAAATTTAGCTTCTAGGATTTCCGTAGAGCTAAATATAGGTATGATTTGCTGGTCCATGGGAGCTATACCATAGATAATTGAGGGAGTTAAACGCTTGGGGGATTTCTGCTATACCGATTGGGGGGATAATCGAGAAATTGACGTATCAATTTCTATAGATGATATTAACAAAAACAAAAATATTGTCAATGATATTTATTGATAACAAAACAATAATAATATTGATTATATCTTAATATTAATATATCAATATAGATTTTTTTGTAAATGTTATTACAGGAAATATTACACGTCCCCTTTTTTAAAATAGACTGAAGATAATCCTACGCATCAAGTGAGGCATTAAACGTGTCTTTTGGTGTGCTTATAATAAAACTATTCCTTCCTTCGTTGCCTTGATGTGCTACACATTCATATGAAATGATCGCCCCGTGAGCAGCAACAATTTAACGGGCCACATAAAGGCCTAATCCCATACCTTTACTTTCGATCTTTTTTGCTTCAGGAGCTCTAAAACCTTTCTCAAATATCTTTTCTCTCAAGTTCGCAGGAATTATTAATCCATCAAGAGAATACCGAGAAGATAATCTTGTCGTCAACATCGTCTAGGTCAACAACAATCTCTCGTCCTGGAATACTATATTTAATTGCGTTATCAATTAAAATTAACGGCAGGAGTTTAAAAGAATTAAATGTAAAAACATCGATATTCCCAGTCCCATTCTTTCGAATTTGGCAGCCTTTTTGCGCCCCACGAGGCTCAAAAAGTTTCACGAGTTTATACACAAATCCCGCCAAATTATACGAACACTTCGCACCGTAAGTTATCGCTGCAGGGTTAGCAATCACATCACACAAATTTGTTTGTTCCTGTAATAAGTTAATGGATCGAAATAGGTTTTGTATGTTTATATCTGCCTTTTCAAGTTGGGATTCGAAGTTCCCTCCAGTTTGTTGCGCAATAATTTTCTGACTCCAATCTAGCACAATCCCTATGCTATTACGAATTTCATGCAAATATCCAATGCTTTCAACTGCCCTTGCATTAGCTTCTCTTTCAGAAAAACTTTCAATGCTGGATAGCGTGTTACGAATCAACGCAATCTCGTCATCACCAATCATATATCGTTTATACGCCCGTCTACGTTGACCTTTAAAGCGAGTATTTCTTGTTCTGTGAATAAGGCCATTGAGAAAGAATTGTTGTCGCATAAACGCCGGGCATGCGCCCCGCCACCGGATGAATGGCGTATTTGACCTCGACGCCTTCGGCCTTGAGCTTGTCGCCCATTTCACGCAGCGCGTGCTGCGCCTGCGCCACCGCCATGCCGTAGCCCGGCACGATGATGACCTTGCCGGCGTTCTTGAGAATGAAGGCGGCATCTTCCGCCGAGCCGATCTTCACCGGCCGGTCGCCGGCCGCCGCCGCCGGTCCCGATACCTCGCCGCCGAAGCCGCCAAGGATCACCGAGAGGAAGGACCGGTTCATTCCCTTGCACATGATGTAGGACAGGATCGCGCCCGACGATCCGACCAGCGCGCCGGTTACGATCAACGCCGAATTGCCGAGCGTGAAGCCGATGCCGGCCGCGGCCCAGCCCGAATAGGAGTTGAGCATCGAGATCACGACCGGCATGTCGGCGCCGCCGATCGGCACGATGATGAGCGCCCCGAGCAGGAACGACACGCCGGCGATCAGCCAGAACGCGACATGCTGCTGCGCCTTGAAGAACCAGACGACTAGCGGACGAGCTCAACCCGAGCACGATATTGATGAAGTGCCGCGCCGGCAGCATGATCGGCGCGCCACTCATCCGGCCGGAGAGCTTCAGAAACGCGATCACCGAGCCGGTGAAGGTGATGGCGCCGATGGCGACGCCGAGCGACATTTCGATCAGGCTCTGGCCGTGGATGGCGCCTTCGCTGCCGATGCCGAAGGCCGCCGGCGCGTAGAGCGCGCCCGCCGCGACCAGCACCGCCGCCATGCCGACCAGCGAGTGGAACGCCGCCACCAATTCCGGCATCGAGGTCATCGGCACGCGCCGCGCGATGACGGCGCCGATGCCGCCGCCGATCGCCATGCCGCCGACGACCAGCGCCCAGGCGGCCGCTCGACCGGCGGATGCGAGGCGAGCGTCGTCACCACCGCGATCGCCATGCCGATCATGCCGAACTGATTGCCGCGGCGACTGGTTTCGGGTTCGACAGCCCGCGCAACGCCATGATGAAAAGCGCGCCGGCGACGAGGTAGCACAGCGCAACGATATTGGCGCTCATTGGGCTGCCCTTCTTGTCATTTTTGCTTGCGCTGGAACATGGCGAGCATGCGCTGCGTCACCAGGAAGCCGCCGAATATATTGACCGACGCGAAGACGAGCGCGACGAAACCGAGGACGCGCGCCCACAGCGGACCGGTATCGTCGCCGGCAAGCGCGACACCGACCGCCAACAGCGCGCCGACCACGATCACCGAGGAGATCGCATTGGTCACCGACATCAACGGCGTGTGCAGCGCCGGCGTCACCGACCACACCACGTAATAGCCGACGAACACCGCCAGCACGAAGATCGACAGCCGGAACACGAACGGATCGACGACGTCGCTTGCCGATGCGCCGGCGCCGCGTGCGCGCCGGCGATGATATCGAGCTGGCCGAGGATCGAGAGCGTTATCATTACGGCGCAATCTCAGTTCTCCCTCTCCCCAGACGGCGGCGGGGCCGCGAACTTTATCTCACGCGCGCTCTTCGGCTCGAAGTTCGGATGCACGATCGGCGCCGTCGCGCGTCAGCGCGGTCGCCTTGACGATGTCGTCATCCCAGTTGACGGCAAGCGCCTTGGTCTTCTTGTCGATCAGGATTTCGAGGAATGCGTAGAGGTTCTTGGCGTAGAGGCTCGATGCCGTGGCGCGAGCCGGCCGGCACGTTGCGATAGCCGACGATCTTGACGCCGCTGACCTCGGCGACCTGGTCCGGCCTCGCCCTCGACATTGCCGCCGCGCTCGACCGCGAGATCGACGACCACCGAGCCCGGCCGCATCGACGCCACCATCTCCTTGGTGATCAGCCGCGGCGCCGGCCGGCCCGGGATCAGCGCGGTCGTGATGACGATGTCCTGCTTCTTGACGTGCTCGGCGACCAGCGCCGCCTGCTTGGCCTGGTAGTCTTTCGACATTTCCTTGGCGTAGCCGCCGGCGGTCTCGGCCGCCTTGAATTCCTCGTCCTCGACCGCGATGAATTTCGCGCCGAGACTCTCGACCTGTTCCTTGGCGGCGGGGCGCACATCGGTCGCGGTGACGATGGCGCCGAGCCGGCGCGCGGTCGCGATCGCCTGAAGTCCGGCGACGCCGGCACCCATGACGAACACTTTCGTCGCCGGCCCCGTGCCGGCGGCCGTCATCATCATCGGCAGCGCCCGGCCGTATTCCGCGGCGGCGTCGATCACGGCGCGGTAACCGGCGAGATTGGCCTGGCTGGAGAGCACGTCCATGACCTGGGCGCGGGTGATGCGCGGCAAAAGCTCCATGGCGAAAGCCGGTCACGCCTGCGCCCGCGATGGCGCGCAGCGCGTCTCATGGCCGAACGAATCCATGATCCCGACGACGATAACGCCCTGCTTCAGCCGGGAAGTTCCGCGGCCTCTGGGCGCGGACCCGGAGCACGATATCGGCGCCGTTAACGCCTCCGCGGAGACGGCAGCGCCGGCAGCCGTGAAGTCGGTATCGAGGATTCCGGATTTGAGCCGGCACCGGGTTCGACCGCGACATCGGCACCCAGGCCGACGATCTTCTTGACCGTTTCGGGCGTCGCGCCCACCCGCGGCTCGCCCGCTTCGTTTGGCAGCTACTGCGACCTTCATAGTTCCTCCCCCGGCGGAACGGTCGATTGTCGGACCCGATTGTCGGGCTGAGGTCGCTCGTGCCGAGGCTTCGATCAGGCCAGGCTTTGATGCAACTAGGCTTTGATGCAACCAGGCTTGGATGCGAGCAGGCTTGGATGCGAGCAGGCTTGGATGCGAGCAGGCTCGGATCCGACCAAGGCTCGGATCCCACAGGAGTGGTTCGAATTGGGATGGGTCAGACCAGGAAATAGGCCATCAGGAGGAGGATGATCGCAATGGTGATCACCGAGACTTTCACCAGCCTGATGAAGCCGCGGTAGGTCTGCTCATGCGCAGCATAGTCGTTGCCAGTCGCCAATGCGTAGGTGACTTCACCGTGATCGGCCATTCCAATTCTCCCTGATCCGGCTGAAAGCGGCAGATTTTGCGGACTTAGCGTAATTGCCCGGAGAGGGCAACCGCCCTCGCCGTTGCAAGGCGGCCAGGTTTCGAAACAAGCTATCGAGGCCGGGACGGGAGACCGGCTCACGCCGGGCTTGCCGCCTCGCGCAGTTGCGCCGCCGCGGCGCGCACCGCCTTGATGATGTTCTGGTAGCCAGTGCAGCGGCAAAGATTGGACGACAGCACGTCGAGCAGTTCCTCGTCGCCGATATGCGGGTCTCGCTCGAGCACATTTGTCGCAAGCATCAGGAAACCCGGCGTGCACATAGCCGCACTGCAACCCGTGATTTTCCGATGAAGGCACGCTGCAGCACGGAGAGTTCGTCGCCATTGGCGAGCCCCTCGACGGTGCGGATTTTCTTGCCGTCGGCCTGGACCGCGAACATCAGGCAGGATCGGCACCGCCTCGTCATCGACGATGACGGTGCAGGTGCCGCAGACCCCATGCTCGCAGCCGATATGCGTGCCGGTCTGGCCGCAATCGTCACGGATGGCGTCGACCAGCGTGCGGCGAGGCTCGACGCGCACCGGGATAATCCTGGCCGTTGATATTGAGCGTAATGTCGAGCTTTTCGTTCATGAGACGACGACTTTGACGGAACGATCCGCGGCGCGGACCGCACTCTATCGCAGCGTCGACCGGCGGGTCGAGCCCCGGGCAATTCGCAGCCGAAGCTACATATCGAGGACCAGCCGCTCGCTCTTGCAGCCGGCGCAACAGATCATGACCTGGGCGTTGCTCGCCTGCTCCTCTTCGCTGAGCACGGCGTCGTGGTGTTCCGGAATGCCGGAGCACCTGCGCGTTCGTCCATTCGGCTGTCGCGGCGCTGATTTGCGCGGCCAGCTTTTCGAGGTTCTGGATTTTTTCGCCGATGGAGCCAAGCGCGCCGGCTTCAATGACTTTGACAATGGCGCGGTAATCCAGAATGAACGGCATCGCGCCGAGAACCGCGCCGAGCGCGACGCACGCGGCGGCGGTGACGATTTCCCAGCGGTCAACCGGGCGCGGAGCCAGTTGGATAAAAAAATACGCGGCGGTGAGCAGCAGCGCGTCGCCGAGAAGAAACGGCCATTTGGGAACCGTCCAGTGTTTCGAGTCGTTCACACTGCCAGTTTCGGGAAAAAACGCGCCGAATGCAATTCGCTTTCTCCTCGACTAAAACTTCCCATGCCAAAATCATGCGTCTGTGCGCATCTGCGTCATCTTCAATCCGGCGGCCCGCGGCAACAGAGCCCGGCATTTTCGCCGCCAACTCGACTTCATCGGTGCACAATGCGCGTTGAAGGCCACTGCCGCGCCGGGCGACGCGCGGCGGCTCGCGGCGGAGGCGATCGGCGAAGGATACGATTTGATTGCGGCCGCCGGCGGCGACGGAACCATCAACGAAGTCCTGAACGGCCTCGGCGACGCGCCGGACGGCTTTGCGCGGGCGCGGCTCGGCGTGCTGCCGCTGGGCACGGTGAACGTTTTTGCGCGCGAACTCAAAATTCCGCTCCGGCTCGAACATGCCTGGGACGTATTGCGGCGTGGCAGCGAAATGAAAATTGACCTGCCGCGAGCGGAATTTTCCGCCAACGGCAGGACCGGGCGGCGTTATTTTGTCCAACTCGCCGGCGCGGGGCTTGATGCGCGGGCGATTGAACTCGTGGACTGGCAGCACAAGAAAAAGGTCGGGCCGCTGGCCTATGTCATCGCCGGGCTGAAGGCGCTGCGCGAGACAAAACCCAAAATTACCGCGCAGGCGGGCGGAGAAAAATTCATCGGCGAACTGGTTTTGATCGGCAACGGGAAATTTTACGGCGGGCCGTTTGAAATTTTTCCGCACTCCTGTTTGTGCGGCGGGATGCTGGAGATTTGCGTTTTGCCGCGCGTCAACTGGCCGGTGCTGCTGCGTTGCGCGCCGGGTTTGGTCGCGCGGCGGAAATTGCCGGAAAAGCTGGTGCGGCGGTTTCGCACGGTGACGTTTGAATTGTCGAGTGACGCAGCGGCATCTTTTGAACTGGACGGCGAGCTTGCCGGGAATTTGCCCGTGAAATTTTCAGTGGAACGCGAAAAATTGCGCGTGGTTTGTTGAATCCCGCTTTCGCTTTGGTGCGGCAGTCTTCGCATTTTTTCGGAAGCCTCAAATGATTCATGCTGGCTTGCCGGACCGAAGGAAGCTCGCAGTGGAGAGCGAAGGTTGGTGCATTTGTATCGGGCCGCTCGAACCTTTTTTCAAGGACAAGGCGTCGCTCCAATGCCTGGTGGAGGCGACGGGAATTGAACCGCTTTAGGGTATCCCCGCACCCTTCCCCGCGGCGGGGATACCCTGTGATTTGTAAAAGCGCGGTGAATCTGTCCGGTTTGCGAGAGTTCCAAGTCCCGAAAGTGAAGGCAGGGAAATTGCGCACCCTTTTGGCGGGTGTAAAACCGTAGATTCAACCCCGGATTAACCGGGTATTAGTAATACTAGGTTAAGTATCAACAAGAGTTTTCAAAGGTCGTCAGGCACCACGGGCACCGGCCGGTCAGTCGAATCAACCCAACCTGCAGTCGCCGCCGCATCATCGGCAACGTCCAGCCAGAAGTTTTTTTTACTGCGGCTTTGTTCGCTTCGCAGAAAGGCAAATGCCAGCGATACCAGTGTCACATGATGATGCCAGCCCAGCCAGTGGCGTCCTTCATAATGATCCAATCCCAATTCTTCCTTCATTTCGCGATAGTCCAACTCTACCCGCCAGCGCGCGCGAACCGTCCGCACCAGTCGGCGCAGTCCCACGGGTTGATTTCCCAATTGCGCGAGCCAGTAATCCGTCGGGTGCTCCTGATTGCTGGGCCATTCGATCAAGAGCCACTCAGCCACGCGGGGCGGATGTTCTTGCCGCTTCCAACCGTGCGCCGCCCACACCTTTACTTTGGCAAAGCGAGAACTCATCGCCCCCTTGCTGCCTTGACGCCAAATGACGGTTCGCCAAGCGTAGGCGGGCAGTTGTTGAGCTGCGGTCAATAAGTCCAGCGCAGCAGGCAGGTCTGATAACCGAGGAAATTGACGCGGGCGGCCAGTGCGTTTGCGGGCCGGAAGCTTAATGTTATTGGGGTCTTCCAACCAGACTTTCAAATTGGGTTCCACCGCGACGCCATAAGCCAGCCCACGCTCCCGCAAGGCGGCACGAAAGTCAAAATCGTTGCCATAAGCCGAATCGGCCACCACCGGCAATCGCGGCACTTCCCATTGCAATGCTTGGTCAATCAGTTCCAAGGCAAGTTGGGTTTTGCTCTGATAAACCTGAGCGGGCGGAATCTTTCCCAACGCCCGGCGCTGCGGATCTTCCAACCACAGCCGTGGCAGATAAAGCCGCCAGGATAAAGGACAACTCATTTGCGCCGTGCTCCAATGCAAACTCACCGCGACCTGACAATTGGCCACTTTGCCCAAGGCACCACAATACTGTCGCGCCACTCCGACCGAAGAATCTCCAGCCTTGGGGAAAGAAGTCTCGTCAATCATCCACACTTCGGGTTCACTCAACTCATCGACGATCTGCTCGGCCAGCCGCCGTTGCACTTCCGCCACGGCCCAGGGACTTTGACCCACAAACTGCCGCAAGGCCTGCACCTCGGCGCCCTGAATGCGCTCGGCCATCGGTTCTATGGATTTACGATCGCCGTCCAACAGTAATCCCTGTAAATAGACCTTCGCCCAATGCCGTCGCTCGCTCCGCCCCAGCGGCGCCAGCAAATCTTGCAGGAATCCATCCAAACGTTTGTCCAAGGCGGCCATCTGGTTTGCTTTCACGCAGAAAGCATATCCAAAAGGCCGACACCCTGTCAATGATTACTTAACCTAGTATTATTAGAAGCTGGTTTAAGCCGCAATTAATGCGGCCGGATCCTCGACGCGCCGGTCCGCCCCGCTGCCCACCCCGGCGCGATGCCGCGCGAGACACCCCGGATTTCTTCCTGTGCCGGTTCCAGCGGCTCTTCCGCTGGCTCTGGAGACAACGGTTTGTGAAACGACGTGCGGCGAGTCTGTCGCGCTACCTCCATGCCCTCTAAAAAAGTTTTGTCGCTCGGCAAAAGGAAATCGTAAATCGCACGGTGAACGTGATCCACGGTTGCCTTGCTCGAATCATCCGTGCCAAGCATGGTGCGCACTTCATCCGCCAGGTCGTCAACAGCCGACAGATCGCGTTTGCTTAACAGGGCGTAGCCGACGATTTTTGAAATCGCTCGCGCGTCGGCTTTTTTGAAAACGCTCCTCGCGACGGATTTGATGTCCTCTTCCGAGTTGGCCGCCGGCAGTTTCTCCCATCGTTTGACGCGCCGGCGAAACTGGCGGAAGTTCCATTCCACCTGGTCAGCGGCGCGCGTCATGCAGACAATGAATTGTGGCGTTGTCACGAGTGCGATTGGCACGCTTGATTGCAAATGGCCGTGTCAATCCAGTCCACCAGTTCCGGCCGTGAATACATGCGGCGGCTTTGGTTGAACAGGAAATGCGCCTCGTCCACCACAAGCATCAGCCTGGAGCGCTCCAGCACGTCTTCGATGCGTGCCTGTATTTCGGGAGCCTTCCGCGTGTAACTGGACGTAGTGCCGAGCGCCTTGGAGACTTCTCGAAATGCCGAGCGTGTGCTGGCGATCCCCTTCAAGCTGACAAATCGCGCCGTGCCCAAGTGCCAGGCGCACCAGGCTTTCACGGCCTCGCTTTTGCCGCGCCCTTCCAGTCCATCCAATACCACCATGGCTCGGCGACCAATCGCAAAGTCTAGCGTTTCCCAAATCTTTTTGCCGATGGCCGTTAGTTGGAAATTCTCCCTGGCATTGGCTTCATGGCGGGCCTTGTATTCAAACAGCGCCCCAATGATGTCGCGAAAACAATCCAGTTTGGCGGTCCTGAAATCATTTCTTGAAAGGCCAGGTTTTCCTCGATTGCTCTGTTAGATTCTATGTCGGATATGGGAGAAGAGGAAGTCGCATTGCGCATTGACTCCAACGAGCCGACGCCCATCCACGAACTCGAAGGGGCCAACCGTTTGCTCGACCAACTCCTGCCCCACGTCAACCAACACGAAATCCATCGTGAACGGGGCACCACCCCGCTCGCCGCCAAAACTCAAGCCGTTGCAGAAAAACGCTCCATGCTGCGGCCCGTCCCGGCTTGTCCCTGGTGGCCGTTTGTCTGGAGCCAGCAATCCCGCGTCCGCGTCGGCGACGACGGCAAAGTTCCCGCTGGCTCCCAGCGTCAGGCCATTGAGGCTCCACCGCGTTCCATCGTCATTCGCTGCTTACGCGCGGATGGCGACCTCTATTACCTCCGCCATGCCCCTGATCCAAAAGCCAAACCCTTTGTCCTCCTTATTCCGGCCTTCTAAATCTTTCCGCTTTTGCTCGCACACTCTTTTCCGCTTTTGAAAACTACACGACGAACTTTTGATTTTGGGTGGTGTTGGTGTCGTAGTGGGTGTATGTTTTTTTGCGCCCCGGCACGGACAGTTGCGGGAATTGATGGATGCGGCGAAGGCCGCGGTAGAAGAATCGGCAAACAAGGTTTGAAAGGGAAAGTCTGCTGACATTTGCTGACAGAAATTTTGCGCATCCTTGCATTTTGGTTCGATGGCAAAATAACAGGAAGCCTGTTTTCGCGAATGGAGACAGCCTATTTTTGAGTTTTTTAGCAACAACGCGAAATGTAAATCACGTTTCAAGTCCTCTCTCGCGCGCCATTCCACCAGTCGAAGACGGGCTGGTGCGGCAACAATGCATCAGGTGCCGGCCCGCCACGTCATTCGCCAATTCACCAGCTCACCGGCACGGTCATTTTCTTGCCGAAGCGATTGCTGTAATGCAGTTGCTTGTGACGCTGGCCGTATTCGTGGACGAGCCTGGTGATTTTTACGTCGAAGCAGCAATACTCCGCGATTTCCGCGAGCCGGCCGTCCTTGAACCAGCGGATGGCCTGCAAGCCCTCCGCTGTTTTCTCGACGCCGAAGGTCGCCGTCGCAATCGAGTCGAGCGAGAGCCGGTGGTTCAATTTGTTTTGCAGTTCCACCATCATGTCGAGCGTCGGCAACTGGCGCAGATCGAACGACGTGTAGCCGTGCAGCACCTCGTAATCGAACCGCAGATTGTTGAAGCCGACGACGAGATCGGCGCGCTGCAAATCCGCGATGAGGTCGTTCACCTGTTGCTCGCCGTAAATTTTGTAATCGCCGCGCGCGGTGCCGAACGTGACGCCGACGCTCATGCCCATTTTTGAAATGTGGCTCCAGCCGCCGACTTCCTCCGCGGCTTTCTGCGTTTCCAAATCAAAATAAACGATGTTCTTCACAACGCTCACATTTTAGACAGAATTTACAAAATTCACAGAATTGAAAATAATAAAACCGTCGGAATAAAAAAATCCATCCGCGCAACCGTCTGCGTGTTGACGCTGGCAACACGCGGTGCCGCGCGCCCGGGCGAGTCAAATTGCGCGGTATCGTGTGCTTTTCATAACCGGCGGGACAAATCCGCGTTAAAGCCGTAAAATCCGTGTGCATCCGGGGCCATCCGTGATTAAAATATCCCGGTGAAAATGGAATTCATGCGTTCGGCCATTCGGCTCTCGCTCGAAAAAATGCGGCGCGGAGACGGCGGGCCGTTCGGCGCGGTCGTGGTGCGGCGCGGCAAAATCGTCGGGCGCGGTTGGAACCGCGTGACTTCCACGAACGATCCGACGGCTCACGCGGAGGTGACGGCCATCCGCGAGGCATGCCGCCGGCTCAAGACCTTCCGGCTGGAGGACTGCGAGATTTACACCAGTTGCGAGCCGTGTCCAATGTGTCTGGCGGCGATTTACTGGGCGCGCATTGGGAACATTTTCTACGCCGGCGCGCGGCGCGACGCGGCGGCCGTCGGCTTTGACGACGATTTGATTTGCCGCGAAATGGCGCGACCGGCTTCGCGCCGCAAAATTCCAATGCGACAACTCCTGCGCGGCGAGGCGCTGAAAGTTTTCAAGGAATGGCGGGACAAGCCGGACAAGATCCGCTATTGAAGCTTGCAGTTGTCCTGAAATTAGGAGGCAGCTGTCATACCAAACCAATCACAATCCCGACGATGGCAACCAGCCACCACAAAACTTCTGAACCATCCAACTTATCCAGCGACCAGAAATAAACGCTCGCCAGCAAAAAACTGATGGAAGCATGAATCAAAACAACCAGAAATGGATTGCCAAAGATGAGACCCAACAAAAAAGCAACGCCGGCATAAATGCCGGAACAAAGAAACGGCTTGTCGGTCGCGAGCAACAAACGAACCAAAGCCGCCAAAAGAATGAATTTGATAATCATCAATTAATGGATCATGCGCCTAACAATCCCAAGCCACCGCTACCGGCGGCTGGCTCACGCCTGCAATCTGGACTTTCAAATTTCATAGTTCAACCGAAAACTCAAGGGTGATTTTCATTGGTCATTATTCACTTTTTCGTGTCAACTCTCGTCTTCTCATAAAATCCAAATTTTTCCCGATGGGTTACAAGTCGGGTGCAAGTTTTTAAGACAACTTCGCAAATTGTTCCAGTTCTTCTACGGCGAAAGCAAGCAGCCGAAGTCTGGTTGCCTCAAGCTGTTCCGCCGTTATGTGCGGAGATGAAACAGCGCAACCTGCCCACACGATCAGGCCATCGCTTGACGCAATTCTTCCGGTGAAACAATCGAGATTTTCAGCCCACCCTGAACACGCTCATACGACGGGCCGTTCAACGGACTGACGGCGTAGTTTTTTCCTTTTGGATATTGTTCACGAAAAGCCGCCAGTCCGCGCATCTCGAAGGCTTCGGGGTTCCATTTGCATTCGATGGCGTCAACCGCGTCGCGCCCGTGTGGCACGACGAAGTCCACTTCGCGCTGCTGTTTGTCGCGCCAGAAATGAATTTTCGGCGCTCCGGCGGCAATGAGTGTGTCCAGCACGAGATGCTCCCACAACACGCCGCAATCCTCCGTCCGCAGATGATCCCAGCCGCGCGCGTGGCAGACCAGCCCCGTGTCGAATCCAAACACTTTCGGCTGCGCGACGATCTCGCGCCGCCCGCCCGCCGAATACGGCCGCACCAGATGCGCCACATGCGTGATCTGATAAACCTCCAGCCAGTTCGTGACCGCAGGCCGGCTAATCTGGCTTTCAACGGCCAACTTCGTCACTTCCAGCATTCCGCCGCTCTGGCGCATCAACAATTCCAGCACGCGCAGGAAACCGGCGCGCTTCTCCAGCCGAAAAAGCTCCTGCACATCGCGCGCGAAGTAGGAGTCCAGCCACTCGGCGTAGAATTCTGGATTGTGTTCCTTCGCGAGCAGGGCGGGCGGCAGACCGCCGCGCAACAAGCGCTCCCGCAAATCCGCCACGCCGAAGGCCGGCAATTCCTCATGCAACACCGGCACCAGCTCCACCACCCGCTTGCGCCCCGTCAGACTGTCGCGGAACTTTTGCGTGGCCGCGAGCGTGGAAGAACCCGTCGCCAGGATTTTCAACTTGGGAAAAGCATCCGCGCCAATCTTCAGCAGCCGGCTCGGATCGGGAAGCTGGTGCACTTCGTCCAATACCACGAACTTTTTTTTCACCGACCGGAAAAAACTTTCCGGGTCGCGCAGCCGTTCCGCCACACTGGGCAGGTCGCAGTTGAGAAACTCCGCGTCCGGCAGGCTCTGTGCCAGCACCGTCTTGCCCGCCCGCCGCGGCCCGGTCAGCCAGACAATGGATGCCTGTTTCCACGCGGCGACGAGCCGGTCAGTCCAGAATGGCCGTTGAATCATTGCAGGACTAATTTACTTTTAGACGGCTAAAAGTAAAGTGCGGATTTGTCCTGCGGGCACGCGACGCTCACGCCACTTAGGGCGGTTTCATTCCGGTCCATCTTCCAAATCTGTTTCCAGTAAAGGTCTTGTTCCGTTGGCGGCACCAGCGCCAGATTCCACAACAAAACCACCTGATCCATGACGGCACGAAACCGGTCCTCATCCGGTTTATCACCCAACCGGGGTTGGGCGAATTCTAATAAGATTTCCGAAAGCGGCCTCATTCGCCAGCCAGTTCGTTTTCGAGTTGAAACACTTGATCACGCACGGCATCACCATAGCCCCACCCGATGCCGTCCACGAGAATTGCCAACCGCCGAATCCGCTCACGAAAGCGCGGATAAAGTTCTTTCCCTTCGCGCATGAGCAGTTGCGCCATCTCGGTCAACACGGATTCCAAACTGTTGTAAAAGGACTCGTTAATGTCGCCAAATTCATGCGTGAACTCGGTGCCGTTCTCCACATAGGTCAACATCAAATCAATTGTGCCGGCCAGATTGCCGGTGGCCTTGCGATAATCGCGGATGGCCTTGCGCGCCTCGGCCAGTTTGAGTTTTCCATCGCCGCGCGCCGGAAAGAACTGTTCCACGATCTTGCGCCGGTATTTTTCCAAGGCCGCGCCGGCATCGTCTTCCACCTGAAAGCGGGCCAGAAGAAAATCGCGATTATCCGGCGAAGCATCGTGAAGGTCTTTGACCAACGCGATTAGCACGGGTTTCGACCTGTTGTCCAATTGCCGGCGCATATTCTGCCAGCCGGTGGTTTTCTTTTCACTCATTTGAGTTTCATTTCCATTTGGTTCATGCTTCCTTGCCGAAAATGCTGTGACGGATTGAGTTGATGGAAAAGTCTCCGGTAATTTCCAAATTCACATAATGGAGTTTGAAATTAATCTGGCCGGGTTGCAGCCATACCGTTTTTCCGACATGGGCAATCCATTTCCCACCATCATGGTAAGGCGACTCGGGGATGTGTCCGCTACAGCCAAGTAACGGTTGATTATCAGCGGCGAATTGAAGCACCGTCGGTGACCCGACACGGA
>CAWHFJ010000009.1:0-366031 GCA_963828495.1 Candidatus Omnitrophota bacterium | reverse complement strand
TTAAACTCCCCCTACCCACTTTTTTTCCGAAAGAGGCAGAGGGAGTTTCTCCGACGCCATAGACCGTATTGTTCTGTCTATCGGGTTTCCTGTACATTCAAACCCTTTTAAACCCTGCTACGTTGCGTTACTTCCCCAATACTCCTGGTCCACATTGACGATAGCCGCATTACTCGTCGCATTAGTGGTCTCGTTGAATAAATCGTGTAGCGTTCCCTGCGGCAAACGTCTCATACGTCTTAGCAGAACCTGTCGTGTGTCTCACCTCATTGGTATTTCCGGTGAGAACTGGTCGCCTATATCATCCGTAGCACCTTTCAGACGGCCCTGCACGCCTTTTTTGATATACGCCTGCATGGCTATAAGGGCCCCGATAATAACGACGATCAACACCGCGTATTCCAGGGTGCTTTGCCCGCGTTTTTGATTAAGATATTGCAACATAGGATTCCTCCTTACAATGTTTTGTTAAAATCATGCTTTACAGCTATTGATTCGTATCCGCGTTACCCGCATAGGTGGCTTCCTGCGCCCCATTCCTGGTGCTGTTCGTATCCGAATCTCCGCCTCCATCCCTACGCCTAAACGCTTACTCTCATCGCTGTTAGTGACCGATGAATAGTTGCTCTGCAAGTAATACGGCTCGTACTGCGTCGCGTTGCCGAGCACTTGGTTACCCCCGACTGCGCCGGAGTTGGCCATATAGGCTGATGCTGCATGGATACGAGCTTGCAATGCGCGCTGAGCATACGTTTGCATGGCAATAACCCCTGCCACCACCAGCGCAATCAAAAGCGCGTATTCTGCTGTATTTTGAGCTTTTCTATTTTTAAGAAAGTTTCTTAACATTTGTTCCTCCTTTAGTGTCGCTTCCCAAATAGATGCCGTTGCCTTACTGCGTCGTCGGGTTTACCGTATAGTTAGCTACATCATTCCCGGAATACGAAGACCCATTGCTTCCCGCATCAGAAGAAGCAAACCTACTCGACAAATTAGACATTTGCCCAGTGGTATCAGACAGGGTGGAATTCAACGTACTCTGGAAACCCCCGCTGTTTTGGTTGGTCGTGAAGGCAATCATTACTGCAATCACTGCGGCCACAAGCAGAACATACTCTACCGTGCTTTGGCCTCTTTTATTAATTTTATACATAAATTCCTCCTGAAATATCAGGTTTATTTAATTTTCGGAATCCTCAGTAATTATCTTCTGCTGCCCCCCGCTGAGATTAAAGCAACGACGATCGCGTATTCTATGAGATTTTGCGCCTTTTTATTGCTTAATTTTCGGATCATCGCTGTTTCCCTAACCGTGCCAGAAGACCAATTAGACCCTTCCCCCTTCAAAAACTGCCGGAGCGAGGCAAATACAATTTCTACAAGGGTCTTTCATTTATGTTAAAGCCCATAAAGGGCTGTTAATGTGTTGTCTGTAATAAAGTATGCCATATATAATAACGACTGTCAACCCCGGCAAGCCAAAAATACCCTATAAAATTAAACTCCCCCTACCCTCTCTTTTTCGCAAAGAGGGACAGGGGGAGTTTTCCCAACACCATTGTGTTCAAAACCATTTTAAACCAGGCTACGTTGCGTTACTTCCCCAATACTCCTGGTCCACATTGACGATAGCCGCATTACTCGTCGCATTAGTGGTCTCGTTGAATAAATTGGTCGTAGCGTTCCCTGCGGCAAACGTCTCATACGTATTAGAGAACCTGTTGGTGTGTCTCACCTCATTGGTGTTTCCCGGAGAGAACTGGTCGCCTATGTCATCCGTAGCACCTTTCAGACGGCCCTGCACGCCTTTTTTGATATACGCCTGCATGGCTATAAGGGCGCCGATAATAACGACGATCAGCACCGCGTATTCCAGGGTGCTTTGCCCGCGTTTTTTATTAAGATATTGCAACATAGGATTCCTCCTTACAATGTTTTGTTAAATCCTGCTTTACAGCTATTGATTCGTATCCGTGTTACCCGCATAGGTGGATGCCTGCGCACCGTTCCTGGTGCTGTTCGTATCGGAATCAGCCTGCGTCCATCCCTTCGCCTAAACGCTTACTCTCTTCGCTGTTAGTGATCGATGAATAATTACTCTGCAAGTAATACGGCTCGTACTGCGTCCTGTTGCCGAGCACTTGGTTACCCGCCGACTGCGCCGGAGTTGGCCATATAGCCTGCTGCTCATGGATGCGGGCTTGCAATGCGCGCTGGGCATAAGTCTGCATGGCAATGACCCCTGCCACGACCAATGCGATCAAAAGCGCGTATTCCGCTGTATTTTGAGCTTTTCTATTTTTAAGAAAGTTTCTTAACATTTAGTCCTCCTTTAATGTTGCTTCCTAGAAAGATGCTGTTAAGTCTGCCGTTATGTCCGTTACCTTACTTTGTCACGTTTACAGTATAGTAGCTACTCATTCGCCGAATAGAAGACCCATTACTTCCCGCTTCAGAATTGGCCAGTCTACTCGCCAAAGTAGCAGTTGCCCAACGGTATCAGCAGGGTGGAGTTCATTGTCGCCTGGAAACCGCCTGTGTTTTGATTGGTCGTGAAAGCAATCATAACTGCAATGACTGCGGCCACAAGCAAGACATATTCCACCGTGCTTTGGCCTCTTTTATTGATTTTATACATAAATTCCTCCTGAAATATCAGGTTGATTAATTTTCGGCATCCTCAGAAATTAGCTTCTGCGTTGCTTGTACAGAACGAAACACGTAGGTGCTCAAAGCAGCCACAGCTGCTGAGATTAAAGCAACGACGATCGCATATTCTATTAGATTTTGAGCGTTGTTATTGCTTAACTTTCGGATCATCGCTGTCCACCTTGCCGTGCCAGAAGTTTAACTTGACCCTTCCCCCTTCAAGACTGCAGGAGCGAGGAAAATAATAATTTACAAAGGGTCTTTCATTTATGTAAAAGCCCTAACGGGCTGTTAATGCTTGGCCTGTAATTAAGTATGCCATATATAATAATAACTGTCAACCCAAACAGGCTAAAAATTTTAAGAATCTTTACATAACCGGATTTAATTACCAACCTGTTTTGCTCATCCCGCAGGAACATGCTGTTTAACTTTTCCATGGCCTGCAAGAGTGTTTTATTAGCATAACTATTCTCAATCTAGTATATTTATAATATGGTCTTCTTTTCATTGGTGGCGTCAAATCCTTTCAAATTTAATATATTATCCATAACCTTATTGTTATCAATCATTTGCGAAAAAAATAACGTTTTTGCCCTTTCCGCCAAATCTCTGTCTTTGCTCTCCACAAATATCCTATTTATAATAGCATAAATTCCTTTTAACACTCCACTATGCTGCCAAATTCGCATATAATATGGTTACTCCCATCCACTAATGAAATATTTTTGATCTTAAAGCCATGCCGAGCTTCCATCGATGCCTTAAAAAGATTTTCATCCGAAACTTTATGCACAATTAAAGGTTTTATATTATTGATTAAGCCGTCCGCCACTTCCCTGATGCTCCTGTGCAACGGCAAAAGCCAATCAATCATATAAGTATCTGTATTTTCTAGGGTTACTTTAATGCTGGAAGTATATGTAAATAATATTTCCAGTCGTCCTCTTTTATATCGTCTTCTGAAAAAACCCCTAAATCCCACAACGCCGCTTTAAGAAAAATTCTTCCCGCTCCTTCATAAACATCCCCCTTCTGGAGAGGGTCAGCTTCCTTAATGTCTTCCTTCTGAAGAGGGGGCGATCCCTTCTGCGTGTCATGGCGAGGAGTGTTTTTAACGGCGAAGCAATTTCGACCTGCGGGCTCGCAATGACACTCGTAGGATCTTTTGTTGCGGGGGGATTTGCCAGTACTTGCTTGGGATAAACTAACCTGAATCTGTTTCTTTTTTTCTATAGGAATTTGAAATTTATCTTTGGGTTTACGCCCGCGGGGGGTCACTGCACCGGATTCCTTAAGGACATCATGAACTGATGACTTAGAAAGGCGTATGCCAAATTGTTGAGATACGGATTCAGCCAGTTGGCGGCAGGAAAAAAGAGGATTATTTTGCCTTTGGCTGATAATAAAACGGACAACATCTTCTCTTAATTTATAGGTAACACCCATAATAATGTCCAGACTGGACATTATTATAACACAAGTCTATATTGCGTCAACGTGGGAATTCGACAATGCTGTGAAATTAATGCCGAGGCAGGACCCGGTCTTGAAATTACATCTGCATTTGGTCCCCTATTTGGGTATTGGAAGCATTTATACTGCCTGCAGGCAATTCAATGGCATATGACGCTTTCCAAAAAATCGGGGAAAAACAAAAAGGTTGGATGTTTTCACACAAGCCCACCACTGTATTTTGGGCATCACAAAAAATCACATCAATAGGGAATTTCATAAAAACCATGTGAATGGACTGACAGCGGGTTATGACCAGCGCCTCTTTTTGAGGCAGATGGCGCGCCCCCAGCAGCCCTTTAACACGTTGCCAGGGATTACTGGCCACTTTAACACTCGACGCTATCGTACACTGACGGGTCAGGTTAACGACCATGGGGAGGGTCCTACGCCGGATTTTGGCTTATGCTGTTATTACTAAATATGGTTTTGCTGAGTGTTACACCCCTGGAAAGCAGATCTTCAAAACATTTAGGCACATAGCCGGTCGCTTCGTATTCTCCAATAACCTGACCTTCGGCATTGACCCCTTTATGCGAAAACACAAACACGTCTTTGATTTCCGGAAGGTTATCCACCATCCTTCCGGTCATCTCGGAAATCGCTGTGATTTTACGCGACCCGTCGGAAAACCGATTGATTTGGACAATAATATGGATCGCGGAAGCGGACATTTCATAAATCGCACGCAGGGGCAGTTCAATCCCTGATAACAAAACCATCGAAGCCAGACGCGAAAGCACATCCCGGGGGGTGTTCGCATGCAGGGTGGTCAAAGAACCGTCATGCCCCGTATTCATCGCCTGCAGCATGTCCAAAACTTCCGGGCCGCGGCACTCCCCAATAATAATCCGGTCAGGACGCATGCGCAAGGTATTGATAAAAAGGTCTCTGATCGTTACCTGGCCCCGGCCTTCAATGTTGGCCGAACGGCTTTCTAATCTGGCCCAATGTGTTTTGCTCAGACGCAGCTCTGCCGCGTCTTCAATGGTGATAATGCGCTCATTGTCGGGAATAAAGTGTGAAATAATATTAAGCAGGGTGGTTTTTCCGGCACCGGTGCCTCCGGAGACGATGATGTTCTTGCGCCCCAGGACGCAGGCATCTAAAAAATCCGCCATCGGCTGGGAAAGACTCTTAAAACGATTCAGCATATCCTCCATCGTATAACGGGTCTGGGCAAACTTGCGGACCGTAATCATGGGGCCGTTGAGCGACAATGGCGGGATGATCGCGTTGATGCGGGACCCGTCGGGCAGGCGTGCGTCCACCATGGGCGTCGATTCATCGATACGGCGGCCTAACGGCGCGATGATGCGATCGATCGTGGCGCGGACCTGTTCATTAGTCACAAACCTTTTATTCGTCAGCACAATCTTCCCGTTCTTCTCCACGAAAATTTCATCTTTATTGTTGACCAGGATGTCCGTAATAGTCTCGTCGGCCAGCAGATCTTCCAGAGGGCCCAACCCTAACGCTTCCGAGACGATCTCCCCGACTAATTTGGAACGCTCCTCATGGCTGGAGAGAAACCCGCCCGAGGTCTCCGTCAATAATTCCGTAACAACCTTCTCCGCCGCTTTACGCATATGAACGGCCTGGGAGGGGTCATTGAGGGTCTCCGGGGACATTTTTTGTAAATTCATGCGCTCCACTAAACGATGATGAATGGCCCTTTTTAATTTAATGACCTCGTCTTCTTCTTTTTTAAAATCTAGCTCTGCGGCCGGATTGGAACTAATGCCGAATTTTTCCCAAAACGCATCCGTTTTATTGAAAACATCGTCCGTGACGCGCACCTTGATGACGTCGGACGCCTGCACATAAATGCTTTCGTTTTCTAATTGTTCCGCCAGTTCAAAAAAAGTCCCGGAAACTTTGGCGTCAGGGTTGTCCATGACGCAGGGGATCCCGCGGTTTAAAGACATGCCTACCGTCTTACCGTCTGAGGGGATCAACGCAAAAATGTCGCAGGCCAAGGCGGTTTTGACTTCCTGCCAGGCGACACCCCCCCGGCTTTCCGCCCGGTTTAAAATCAAGCGGACCATCTTGACCGGAAAATGCAGGCTCTGCAAAATACTCAAACTGGTTTTGACTTGATACACCGCCAGAATGTCCGGCGTGGCCACCAGTAGAATCAGATTGGAGGAATCCAGGATACTGATAAAAGTCTCGCTAAACGTGCTGCCGCTGTCAACGATAATATAATCATACTGACCAGCCGCTTTTTTGAAGAATACGCGCAGATTATCCGGCGTAATATGTCCGCTTTGCCGTGGGGAACGTATGCCCGGCAAAAAATGCAGCCCGCTGGTATGCGTCACCACATGTTTTTTGATCGTGTCGGCAAGGGGGCTTTCCATGGCGTTGAGAATATCCACCAAACAATACGTCGCCGAACAATTGAGCATGCGCGCCATGTCCTGGCTGGCCTGTAAACTCAAATCAACAAGCAACACCCTTTTAGCCTTCAGGCTTAAGGCACACGCGATATTGACCGCAATAAAGGTCTTGCCCACCCCGCCCTTATTACTGAACACTGTTATGATTTTACAAGACATAGTTTTTTATTTTATCACGATTTACAATTTTGTCACGGGGAGATTTAATGCCGATAGGATCGTTTTTCAGCGACGAACGAGAGGACGCCTAGTACGAGGCAATGACTTTCTCCGGCAGCGATTGCCCCCCCTCAGTCACCTTATTATAAACGATAGGGACCATAAAAACCAGCTCATCCTGATTCATCCCTGCCGTAAATGCGTCATAGGGAGCGCCCATTTGGGCGGCACGTAGCGCATCCTCATCAAAGACCGCATGACCTGAAGATTGAACAACTTCACCTGAAGCCAATGTCCCGTTTCTAAGAATCCTTAGCCTGAGTTTCACGGTGCCTGTCCAATAATTCTGCATGGCCTCCTGTGGATAGGTAATCATCTTGGAAATTTTCTCTTGAATAAGGCGCGCGTAGATCGTCATTTCCGATAGCGGCGTTGCGCTATTATCCGGGGCAGTGCTCTTGTTGCCGGCAAGAGGTTCATGCTCATACTTCGCATCTATTTCTTGCCAACTCTGACGCTCCGCCGGAGTGGGCATCACCAATTGTTTGTCCGCGAATTTCTTGTCGGCAAGCACCATCGGTGTCACAATAATCACCATTTCCGTGTTGCTATCCCCGGGGTTGTTACGATTTCTAAACAAGGCCCCCACAATAGGAATTTTAGAAAGAAACGGGACCGAGGTCACTTGTTCCGAGTCGGAATATTTAATCAACCCCGCCAGTACGATGGTCTGCTTATTGTCCATCAATAAGTCGGTCTGGGCCGAGCGCGTAATAAAAGCCATTTCCACTATTGGACGAGCCAGCCGGCGGCGCGGAGTCAATGTCTCGAATATCCACATTGAGTTGTACATCGATTTTCCCTGCGCGGAGGGTCGGCGTGACCATCAAATTAACCCCATATTGTGAATAGGTCGTGCTGGTGGTTTGTGAAGTCCCTATGGAATTAGTGGTCGTGTTTTCAACGGGAATTTCTCCGCCCACCAAGAAACTGGCTTGTTTGCCGCTGACTACCACCAGGCGGGGCTTGGAAATAAGCCGTGCCTTGCCTTCTTGGACCAACGCATTAACTGTGGCCTCTAACGGAGTTGTCCGCTGAAAACTGCCTATCTTAAAAAGGTCTGCAAATTTGTGCCCCGAAGGCATATTTTCCCCATAATTAAGATTGACAGCGCCGGAATTCGTACTCCCACTACCCACAGTGACTGTCCCTGTCCCGCCACTCCCCGTCCCCCAAAGGATTCCCAAATCTTTCTCCAAAGACGTGCTGATTTCCACAATCTGCATATCCACCTGGATCAAGGACTCGTCTTTTTCTTCTGTAACAAAATTCAACAAGCTGTCCTTATAGCCACCCAAAATTTTATCCAACCTGACTTTATTGTCCTTGGAAACAGCCCCGGACACAACGACCTTGCCTTCATCCGTGTTGATTTGCAAAGAAATGCCTGACATGTTCGCTTCATCTAATATCTTCTGCACACGGGCCTTGACCACGCTTAAATCTTCATTCACCACGCGCACTTTCATGCTGCGCTTGCCCGAAGAGTCCCACAAAAACAAAATTGTCTCTCCGGCTCTTTTGGCCAACAGCGAAACTTTGCCGCTTTGGACGTCTGAAATATCTGCTATCTCCGGGTTGGTAATAGACACCCGTATTAAACCGTTAGCCGTTACATTTTCAATATCCCCAACAACCAAATCAATAGCGTCTGTGTCTGTCGCATTCTCCTGCGCAGATAAAAATGCCCCTCGCGCCATCATAAAAACAAAAATAAAGACAATGCTAAAAAAATATTTTAGAAAATGGGGTTTCATATCCGTTAGAGTTCCTTGCCTCCTCTAAAAATTTGAATGTTTGATTTTTTCTCTGCGGGTTTATTCCCCGGTCTCCCCGTCTGGATTTTGAATATTATACCCCTCATTTTGTAACACATAGTCCGCCAGGGTTTTCCAAGTGGAGGCTTTCACCTTTTGGGTCTGGATTTCATCCGGAGAACGCAAGGCTAACTGCAGTTTGCCATTTTTATTGGCAAAAGCTAAAAGTCCTGCTTCTTGCGGGTCAACCGCAAACGTAATTTTTAAGGCCGGAGCCTGCTGTTGATCGTACTGGCCCGGCTCATCCAGATTGGTATTGACGGCCAAGACCTGTAAGCCCTGAAAAATCATCGCGGTCACGGTTTTTTTCTCCGCTGTTTGTGCGGGCACATTCAATTCGGCTATCACGTCCACAAAATCTCCGGCATTAAGCAGTCCGCCCACCGCTTCCAGGGAATCGATCATCACCGTCACCGCACGCTTGCCTGCCGGTGTTTTTAGAGCCAACGACGGCTTGGGTCTTTTAACTGGGGCAATGACCTGTTGCTGGATGGGCCTGCTTTGTATCTCTGACTGCAAAGCGGCCATTTGTTTTTGTATGGCCTGCGCCTGCTCGGCTTTGACACGTTGCAACTCCCCAGCCAAGGCCGCCATCTGCTGATCGCTTCTCTGTTGGATTTGGGACACTGCCTCTTTTTGCTTGACCTCGTAGCGTTCGGCCAAAGCCGCAGTCTGTCCTTCAATGCTGCTTTTGACATAACCGCTGGTCAAAATAACCGCAAAAATCCCGGCGGCCACAGCTCCAAGAATAATCAAGAGTTGTTTTTTATTCTCTAAGGGCATGTCCCGCCTCCCTATTCCTTATGGTTTTGTCGTTTCATCGACTAACTCTTTATTAATTTCTACTTTATTCTTTTCAGCTAATTTATTCAAATGTTCCAAAATGACCGCTTGTTGTTTTTGCATCGTCAATCCGCTGATCAAATCATTTTTAACATCGGCAAAAGGCTTGACCGTGCCGCCTTTTTTGGAATCTACCTTGACAATATAATACCCCTGTGGCCCCTTGAATACCGTGCTAAGGTCTCCTTCGCCTAGATTAGCAATCGCCGCTTGCATAGCCTCAAAAGGCGCTTTGCCGGTCATGAATGGCTTTAATTCTCCTCCCATGGCTGCAGTAGCCCCCTTGGATTGCGCCTGGGCGATCTGGGCAAAATCGCCACCCTGCAAAACTTGCGCCAAGAGGTTTTTAGCCGTCGCCTCATCGGGGACCACAATTTCGCGGACCTTCCAGGTGATCGGCTGGGCAAATTTATCTTTATTTTCATCGTACCATAGACGGGCATCTGTTTCATTGGCCGCGACATCCTTTGTCAGACGATTGGCCAATTCCTGGACAAGAAGGGTTTTGCGAAAATCCTCCACGGCATCTTTAATGTCTTTGCTCTCGCCTATCCCCGAGTCTTGGGCATCTTTGACCAAAAGCTGCTGACGAATAAGTTCATCTAAAACCATTTTTTTGGTGTTGGCGTCATTGTCTTTAAAATCCGGAAGGCCCTGCTTTAAAAGTTTCAACCGTTCATTAAACTCATCGGTTGTCAATGTCCAGTTACCCACACGGGCTAAAACATTCTTGGGCAAAGGCCCTTCTACAGATGCCGGCGGCTGTGCTGTTTGGCATGATCTTGCTTTTTAGGCCCTATCCCCAGCAGGTCACAGCCGGTCAAAGAGATAACCCCCAACGTTAAAAATAATACCCCACACACCATTCCTCCTGGCCTTCTCATAAAATCATCTCCTTGACTGGACAATGTTTGTAAAGTATACCTGGTATTTATTCAAAATGCAAGCTGCTGCCCCTAAAATTACCCTTTTTTACTAGATAATTTCTCTCTAACTTATTATGTTTCAATAAATAAAATCATATATTAATTTTTTGTTAAGGTCAATAAAAAGTCAAACTAAATATTTCCTGTTCCTTCGAATCCGTAAGCTTGTTTAAAGATGCTTTACCGCATCTTTTTCCGCTAAAAGCTCATCCAAGGTGGCTTTAATTTTATTTTGGGCAAATTCATTATGCTTGAGATTTTGTACAATTTCACAATCCTTGCCGTTAGAACGTAAAGGAAAACTAAAAATAATCCCCGGCTCAACGCCATAACTGCCATCTGAAGAAACTGCGGCTGAAAAAAATTCACCGGCAGGCGTTGGTGTCGTGATGTTGTGCACCGTCTGAATCACCGCATTGGCCGCCGAGGCCGCGGAAGAAAGCCCGCGGGCCTTGATGATGGCGCTCCCCTTTTTTGCACCGTTTCAATAAATGGGCCCTTAAGCCATGCCTCGTCTTTAATCACTTCCACGGCCGGATGTCCGTCGATAGTCGCATGATAAAAATCCGGATATTGGGTCGATGAATGGTTTCCCCAAATGGCCAGATTTTTGACCAGGGACACGTTACGCAGCGCTTTTTGCGCCAATTGAGTCCGCGCGCGGTTCTCATCAAGCATGGTCATGGCAAAAAAATTCTTGGCGGGAATATTTTTACAAACACTCTTGGCAATAAACGCATTGGTGTTGCAGGGATTGCCGACGACGAGCACTTTGCAGCCGGGTTTGGCATGCTCTGAAAGGGCCCTGCCTTGTACAGTAAAAACCCCGCCGTTGATCTTTAAGCAGGTCGCCACGTTCCATGCCTTCACGGCGCGGCACGCTGCCAACAATAAAGCCCAGTCAATATCCTTAAACGCAAGATTCGGGTCTCCGATATGGACACGAACTCCCTCAACAGAGGAAAGGCGCCATCCTCCAGCTCCATGACCACCCCTTGCAAGGCGGGCAAAGCTTTTTCCAGCTCCAATAGGCTTAAATCAATTTCCGTGTCTTTCCCGAACATTTCCCCGGCGGCAATGCGAAACAATAACGCATATCCGATCTGGCCCGCCGCACCGGTCACCGCCACTTTTATCCGTTTCGCCATATGTTCTCCTCTTAAGGCACAATCCCCGGTAAAATTGCCCTTGCCTTTCTTGACTTCTTCAAGATCAATCTCGCCAAAAATAATTTCTTGGGCCTGGGCGCTGCCCTGCGCTATCACCTCACCCCACGGGGAGATGATCATGCTGTGCCCATAGGCTTGCATGCCCTGGCCGTCCTGCCCACCTGATTGGGGGCCAAAACATAACACAAATTTTCAATAGCCCGGGCGCGCAGCAAGACTTCCCAATGCGCCTCTCCGGTCTTTCTTGGTAAAACATGACGGTACCGTCAAAATTTCAACCCCCCTGCGGCCATAATTTTGATACAGGCCGGGAAAACGCAAATCATAACAAATAGAAAGCCCGACCCTGAATTCTCCCGCCTTCGCCGTCATGAGCCGGCGGCCAGCCAGCAAATGATCCGCTTCCTTAATGACTATCCTTCCCCGAGACGGGCATCAAATAAATGCATTTTACGATATTGAGCGGTGATTGCCCCTGAGGATCAATAAACACCGAGGTGCTATAGGCGTGATCGCACGTGGCTTTCTCTAAAATAGATCCCAACAAGAAAGAGGCTTTGTATTTTTTAGCCAGCGGAATAAAAGCGTCGTGTTGATGGGCCCGGTATTTTTTCCGCGCCTTTGCAAATAATTTTTATTCCTACGGTCCCACGAAAATTAAAAACTTCCGGCAAAAGCATAAATGCGGCCCCTTGCGATAGCGCCTCTTGGGACATGGCGACGGCCTGTTGAACATTGGCTTTTTATCTTCCCGGCACAAAGTTGTAAAAGAGCGACTTTCATCTAATAGTCTTCTTTCAGCGGCTGGGCTTTCAGCATTTCGCCATATTCTTTATAGCAACTCGTATAAAAATTTTGTTTTTTAAGCCCTGTACGCCACGCGTTTAATTGGGGATACGCGCTTAAATCTATGTGGGCCATTTCCGCCGGCTCGAGCAGTGCCAATAAAATAATGTCCGCTAATGATATCTCCGCCTGACACGACGTGTTTGTGTTGTGTCAATTGGTTTTCAATGACAGGAAAGTACTGCTTGAGGAATTCAAGAGCGTCGGCAATAGCTTTTTCATTGACCGGCCTGCCCCCTGCGCGGGGCAAAAACCCGATTATACACAACCGGCATAAAATTAGCGCCCATATGAAAAGAAGCATAATCGATCCATTGATCAACGGTGGCACGCTTTTTGGCGTCCTTGGGGTATAAAGAAGAGCCCTGTTTGTCACAGAGGTATTTACAAATGGCGTTGCTTTCAAATAAATAAAACCCGTCATCGTCCATGGCCGGCACCTTGCCCACCGGATTGATTTTCAAAAACCATTCCTGTTTTTGCTCGCCTTCGCGCAGGTTGACTATCTGCCACTTGTAAGGCAAGCCTAATAAGCTCGCGGTCAAACGGACCTTGATGGCAGGTGCGGATAAATCAGAACCGTAGATAGTTAACATCATTGTCCTCCTCGATAGTTGAAAGCGACCCCAACGGGATTTGAACCCGTGCTGCAAGCTTGAAAAGCTTGTGTCCTGACCAGGCTAGACGATGGGGTCAAAAATACAATGACTTGGAATCGGTATTATATTGCCGGCGTTCTTTTTCGTCAAGCAGATAAACCCCTTACTCTCCTATTCCTCTTCGTGGCTGACCAAATGAGCAATGGACGACAACTTGTCGGCTTTCTCCAGCGCAATCAAACGCACCCCCACGGCGCTGCGGCCGGTTTCCCGAATCTCAGAGGGAGAGGAACGCACCACCATGCCCTGTTTGGTCACCGCCATGATCTCATCCCCGTCAGAAACCGCCATGATCCCCACCACCGCTCCGTTTTTCTCGGTGATCTTTACATTAATGATCCCTTTGCCCCCGCGGATTGGGTGCGGTATTCAGCAAAGTCTGAACGTTTCGCGTAGCCCAATTCACATACGGACAAAAGCTTGGCGCCGGTCTTGTCCACATCCGGAGCAAACACCAGCATGCCGACGACAAAATCCCCTTTTTCCAAATTGATGCCCCGCACCCCCTTGGCGGAACGTCCCATGTCGCGCAACTGTTTCTCGGGAAACCGCAAAGATATTCCCTGGCGTGTCGCCAACAGAACGTCTTCCTTGCCGTTGCTTAAAGCGACGCCGATCAGCTCGTCTCCTTTTTCCACGCCGATGCCGACAATGCCGCCTTTGCGCGGGTTATTATACGCCGAAACCTTGGTCTTTTTAACCAGCCCTATTTTGGTGGCAAATACCAAGAACTGGTCTTCCCTGAATTCCTTGACCGCCACGATGGCGCTGATTTTCTCCTCGGGCTTAAACGACACCAAGTTCACGATGGCCTTGCCCCGGGCCGTACGGGAGGCCACCGGGATCTCATAGACCTTAAGCCAGCGCACCGTGCCTGCATTGGAAAAAATCAATAAAAAATCTTTGGAAGAGGCCACAAACATGCGCTCCACAAAATCTTCATCGGACGTGGTCATGGCGGTGACCCCTTTGCCCCCGCGTTTCTGCGAACGGTAGCCGTCTATGGACAGACGCTTGACATACCCTTTATTGCTGATGGTGATGGCCATGTCCTCATCGGCGATCATGTCCTCGATCTCGATATCTTCCGCACGCCCGGCGATTTCGGTACGGCGCTCATCCGCGTACTTCTTTTTCAATTCGGCCAGTTCTTCTTTAATGATCGCATCCACCCTCTTTTCAGAAGCCAAAATCCCGCGGTAATTATCAATGTCTTTTAACAGCTGCTGATATTCCTCCTCGATTTTATCGCGCTCCAGGGCCGCCAGGCGCTGTAATTGCATCTCCAGAATGGCCTGGGCTTGGGCCTCGGAAAGGTCGAATTTTTTGATCAAGGCTTCTTTGGCATCCTGCTGTCGTCTTGGAGGCGCGGATGGTTTTTATGATCTCGTCTAAATACTTAAACGCGATCTTAAACCCTTCTAAAATATGTGCCCGGCGAACCGCTTTGTCCAAATCAAATTGCGTGCGCCGGCGAATCACCACGCGACGATGGGCAATATAATGGTTCATCAGCTGTTTTAAATTCAAGCACTTTCGGCGATTTATTGACCAGCGCCAAATTGATGATCCCGAAAGTGACTTCCATCTGGGTGTGCTTATAAAGATAATTGAGCACAATATTGGCATCCACGTCGCGACGAAGTTCTATGACCACCCGGATCCCGTCTTTGTCGCTTTCATCGCGGATATCGGTGATCCCGTCGATTTGTTTGTTCTGCACCAAATCAGCCATGCTCAAAATAAGATTGGCCTTGTTGACTTGATAAGGAAGCTCCGTGATGATGATCGCTTCTTTATTGCCCTTTTGCTGCTCGATGCTGGCACGGGCACGGATCAGCACCTTCCCGCGGCCGGTATTGTAGGCGTCGATAAACCCTTCCCTGCCGCAGATAATGCCCGCGGTCGGGAAATCCGGGCCTTTGACAAATTTCATCAAATCCTTGACCACGGCCTCGGGATTGTCCAAAAGATGCACAATGCCGTCAACCACTTCCCCTAAATTATGCGGGGCCATATTTGTCGCCATACCCACGGCAATACCGGAGGACCCATTGACCAAAAGATTGGGCACCATGCCCGGAAGGATGTCGGGCTCTTCTAGCGACCCGTCGAAATTGGGGCTAAAATCCACCGTCTGTTTTTCGATGTCATCCAGCATCACTTCAGCCACCGAGGCCATGCGCGCCTCTGTATACCGCATGGCGGCCGCCGCGTCCCCGTCGATGGAGCCGAAATTGCCCTGACCGTCGATCAAGGGATACCGCAGAGAAAAATCCTGCACCATGCGCACCATCGTGTCATACACCGCGGAGTCCCCGTGGGGATGGTATTTGCCCAGCACCTCACCGACGATACGGGCAGACTTTTTATAGGGCTTGTTGTGCTCGAGATTGAGCTCCCTCATGGCATAAAGGATGCGCCGATGCACGGGCTTGAGCCCGTCGCGCACGTCGGGCAACGCGCGCCCGACGATCACAGACATCGAATAGGAAAGATAGGAGTTCTTCATCTCCTCTTCAATATAAACCGGGATGATCTTTTCTTTTTTGTTCAAATCGCGTGACATGGGTCTGCCTTTCTGTGAATTATGGATTCCCGCTTTCGCGGGAATGACAATTCTTAACGCTAAATGTCCAAATTCTTGACCTCGTGCGCGTAGCTCTCGATAAATTGCCGCCGAGGTTCTACTTCATCGCCCATGAGCATGGCAAAGGTCTTGTCCACCTCGACCGCATCCTCCAGGACGACCTTTAAAATCGTTCGACGCTCAGGGTCCATGGTGGTATCCCAAAGCTGCTGAGGATTCATCTCTCCGAGACCTTTATAGCGCTGAATATGCATGCCTTTTTTAGCGGCTTCCCTTACATAATACAAGATGTCGACCACCGACATCAATGGGGTTTTGACGTTATCGTCCTCAATGACAAATAACGGCTTTAAGTCGACCTTGGGGGCTGCTTTTGACTTTTTATCTTTAGCTAAAAGGACCTGCTCCTCGATGCTGCGCTTGTAATCTTGCAAGAAAATCTCTAATCCATCGAGCTTTTCCTGCAAAAGCTCGATCTCTTCGGATTCAAAAACCTCAATGTATTGTGTTTCGGTATCATTTTGGGTTATTTCAGCCAATTCTTTATCGTCAAAAACATATTCTTCCTGGCCGCCGACTTTAACCACATAGCGCGGCATTTTTTTCATCTTAACGTTATACTTGGCGACATACGCACCGAAATCCACTCCCCGGCGCTTCAGGCGCTCCACAATATGCTCCAGCTCCACTAACGCCTCCAGGATGTCTTTGACTTGGGGCCCCGTATATGTCTTTTTCCCTTCGATTTTGGTCAACTTAATGCCGTCCGTTCCCAAATCCAAAATTAAATCATTCATTTCTTTTTCGGTTTGAATATATTCTTCCCGTTTGCCGCGGGTCACTTTATACAAAGGCGGCTGGGCGATATAGACATACCCGTTTTCAATGAGCTGCGGCATCTGCCGGTAAAGCAAGGTCAAAATCAAGGTCCGGATGTGAGAGCCGTCCACGTCCGCGTCGCACATCAGAATAATTTTGTGGTAACGCAGTTTCCCCACATCAAAGTCTTCGCTAATGCCCGTGCCCAGGGCGGTGATCATGGTACGGATTTCTTCATTGCTCAAAATTTTATCCAGACGGGATTTTTCTACGTTTAAAATCTTCCCCTTCAGCGGCAAAATCGCCTGAAAAGAACGGTCCCGTCCCTGTTTGGCTGAGCCTCCGGCGGAGTCGCCTTCCACTAAATAAAGCTCGCACATGGCCGGGTCCTTCTCGGAACAGTCCGCTAATTTGCCGGGCAGTCCGGAGGAGTCCAAAGCGCCTTTCCGGCGGGTCAACTCGCGCGCCTTACGCGCGGCCTCACGGGCGCGGGCCGCCACAATGACTTTATCGACGATCTTGTTGGCCACCGCAGGGTTTTCTTCAAAAAAAGCCGTCAGGGCTTCGAGTGTCATGGATGCGACCAGGCCGTCGACTTCGGAATTGCCCAGCTTAGTTTTCGTTTGCCCCTCAAACTGCGGCAGAGGGATCTTAATCGAGATGACCGCAATTAGCCCCTCACGGGTATCGTCGCCCGAAATGCCCACGCCGTCTTTATCTTTGAGCAAATTTTTCAACTTGGCATAGTTGTTGATCGCGCGGGTCAACGCCGAACGAAAACCCGAGAGATGGGTCCCTCCCTCAATCGTATTGATGCTGTTGGCATAGGAAAAAACTGTTTCGTTGTAAGAGTCGTTATACTGCAGGGCCACTTCCACATTGATATCATCTTTTTCTTTTTCAAAATAAAAAACCTTATTATGCAGCGGCGTTTTATTCTGGGAAAGATGCTCGACGAATGAGACGATGCCGCCTTTAAATAAAAACAGGGATTCTTTGGGTTTTTCGCCGCGGCCATCGATCAGTTTGATGGCAACGCCCTTGTTTAAAAAAGCGAGCTCCCGCAGGCGCTTGGCTAAAATGTCATACGAAAAAGTCTGGGTTTCTTTAAAGATCGTCTTGTCCGGTTTAAAGGACACCTTGGTCCCCGTGGACTTGGTCTTGCCGATGACGGTCAGTTTGGAGACCGTCACCCCTTTTTGATAACGTTGATGATAAATATTGCCGTCGCGTTTAACCTCCACCTCAAACCATTCGGAAAGGGCATTGACACAGCTAATCCCCACCCCGTGCAAACCGCCGGACACTTTATAGCTGTCTTTATCAAATTTGCCTCCGGAGTGCAGGGTGGTCAAAACCACCTCGACGGCAGGTTTTTTTTCGGTTTTGTGCATGTCTACCGGAATGCCGCGGCCGTTATCGATAACGGAAACGGACCCGTCATGATTAATGCTCGCATCGATGGCGGTACAATATCCGGCTAAAGCTTCATCGATGGCGTTGTCCACCGCTTCATACACCAAATGATGCAATCCCCGGCTGGCCGTATCTCCGATATACATGGCCGGGCGCATGCGCACGGCTTCCAATCCTTCTAAAACCGTAATGTTGCTGGCGTCATACGTGCCTTTGGACTTGCTCTTCTTTTCTTCTGCGCTCATAAACTCTCTTTCTTTAAAAGTTCGATCGGACGGACACAAGGTCCTTCCCTATTCAATATGGCCCACCTTAAAACAAATTTTTTTGATCGACGGAAATTCTTGATTTAACTGTTGCAGAAGGCTTTGTCTGTTTAAATTAAGCCTCACCATGCGCATGGACGTGTCCGCGTAAACGGTGACACAGCCGTCTTTAAAATCCGCTACCCGACTTGCCTTGTCGCCGGAAATCCTCATCCATGCCTGCTGGATATTCTGGAATGACGCACCCTGTTGTGAAGACATCCGTCCTATAACTTCTGCAACGATATTTTTAATAGTATCCATTGTTAGATTCCCGCTTTCGCGGGAATGACAATTATCACAACCTCATGGGGAGAGCCAGATATAAATAATCCGGCATCCGCAAAACACACGGCTTATCCGGGCCCAAAAATTCCAGTTCAATCTCCTCATACGGAACATTTTTTAAAACATCGATAAAAAATTGCGGATTAAACCCGGCCATTAATTCCTGGTGCCCGTATTGAATATCGATCTCTTCTCTGTGTTCGCCGACATCAGGAGTTGATTTAGAAATGACTAATTTATCCTTAAACAACTCAAACTTAACCGCCTGAAAATCCGGAGTGGATAATAAATTGGCCCTGCGTATGGCCGCCAGATGGTCGGCGGTCTTTATCCGGACTTTATTGGGGATTTCTTTAGGGATCACCTGCTTATAATTAGGGAACTCCCCTTCAATGACGCGCGTGGCAATCAAAATACCGTCAATATTAAACAAGATTTGATTAACCCCCTGTAGCAGACTCACCGAACCTTCTTCTTTAAGGTTACGGCTGATCTCGTTAATCGCTTTAATAGGAATAATAGTATGAAAATCTTTAGAGGCCGGTTGCACTAACTTTTTTTCAATCTTAGCTAACCGTCTGCCATCTGTCGCCACCATACGTATAGTATCCGCTGCCACTTCCAATAAAATACCGTTTAAAACATACCTCGACTCTTCATACGAAACAGCGAAACTAGTCAGCTTAATCATTTCTTTTAAATCAGCTTGTTTAATTAAAACAACATCTTTATCTTTAAATTCAGGAAATTTGGGAAATTCTTCTTTAGGTAAACCATTAAGTTTAAAACGGCAATTTAACCCTTCAATATCTATTTGGTTATTTTTACGCGCCATAATCATCACGTCCCCACTGGGTAATTCACGCACAATATCACTAAAACGCTTGGCTGGTATAGTTATGGCGCCTTGTTCATAGACATGCACAGGTAATTCACAAGATATACCAATATCCAAATCTGTTGTGTTGAGTTTTAATAAATTCTCTTTAGTTTCTAAAAGCATATTAGATAATATAGGTAATGTGGCTTTGGGAGAAACAATATTACTTACTGTGGCAATAGCGGCCTGCAATTCTTCTTTATTCGTCTTGATTTTCATATACACAGCCCTCTGCTTATATTACTGAATGGTTAATGATCTTCGAGATAGCAGTAATTGTATTAGTTGTTGTGGATAAGTTGAATTAGAAACTTATCTTTAATGTTTTCAATATGTTATCACTATTAACACCTGTGGATAATACTTGCATAAGGTCTTTTTTTATCCACATTCATACTTATGCTAAAAGAATGGCGTTTAAGTTGTCAATATTTTTCTTCACTTCGACATTCGTCATAAAATCTTTTTCTATCTTTTTATAGGCGTGCAAAACAGTCGTATGATCTTTACCGCCAAAAGCCGCTCCAATTTCCGGCAAGGAATGAGTGGTTAATTTACGGGTCAGATACATAGCGATTTGCCTCGGCAAAACCACATTTTTATGGCGTTTTTTGGTTTTGAGGTCCGCCATGGTGATATTAAAGTAAACAGCGACTTCTTTTTGCACCATATCAACACTAATCGTTTTTATGGTTTCCTTGACCATGTCTTTCAGGACCTGCTTGGCCACGGATAAATTAATGGTTTTATCTTCCAGGAGAGAGTAAGCCACCACCCGGATGAGAGCTCCCTCCAGCTCCCGGATATTGGTTTTAATTTCCTGGGCAATAAAGGAGACGACATCATCAGGCACAACCACGGATTCTAATTCCAGTTTTTTGCGTAAAATGGCGACCCTTGTTTCATAGTCCGGCGGCTGGATATCCGTGATCAATCCCCAGGCAAAACGGGACACCAAGCGCTCTTCCAAATTGGCGATTTCTTTAGGCGGACGGTCAGAGCATATGATAATTTGTTTGCGATGATCATGCAAAGTGTTGAAGGTATGGAAAAATTCTTCCTGGGTCGATTCTTTTCCGGCGATAAAATGGATATCATCAATGAGGAGGATGTCGAGGTGCCTGTATTTTTGACGGAAGCCCTCCGCCGAACGGTGCCTGATCGAATTGATCAATTCATTGGTGAATTGTTCCGACGAAAGGTAACAAATGTTCAGAGCGGGGTTTTTTCTTTTAGTCTCATGGGCAATCGCTTGCAGCAGGTGGGTTTTACCTAACCCCACCGGGCCGTAAATAAAAAACGGGTTATACGCTTTGGCCGGATTTTCAGCCACCGCCTGGGCCGCGGCAAACGCAAAACGGTTGGACGTCCCTACCACGAAATTTTCAAAAAGGAAACGGGGGTTTAAATCTGCCAGCTTCTGGGTGGGTGCCAAACTTTTTTCAATGGAGGTGAGCTTTTGCTGGGTGTTAACGTTGATCAATTGAGAGTCGACGGCAAATTCAACATTAATCCCCTGCCCTGCTTCGGTGCGCAGACACCGTTCGATAATGGTACGGTAGCGCTCATCGATCCAATTTTTAAAATACTCATCGGGGGCTTGGATGGTTAAAACCCCGGGGTTGTTTTCACAAATGTGCAGGTGGGAAAACCAGGTATCGTAGGAGGTCTCTCCAATAGTGCTTTTGATGGGGTTTTGGGCTTTTTGCCAGACGTCTAATAAGGTCATTGTTGACGAGATCACAAGTTATTAACAGCTGTGGATTCACCCAAGCTAGTGGGTCATTATAACAAAGCTTCGCTTGATTGCAACGGTTTTTTCTAACGCCTTTTCACGCGGGGCCTGGCTCAGCCTTGCTATTTGGGTGCTCCTGATTCGAGGGCATCCCCTATCAGCGTCCAGAACCGTGGCTGCCCTAAATCGCCCCATTGGGCAGTCACCGTCCGCCCCCAAACAGCAAGTCCTAGCCACCCGCCGCAGTTATCTTCAAAGAACTTGACTTCACTTGAGGCCGTGTTATAATTGCCCCTCTATGAAGGCCGTCGTTCTAAGACACATTAAGGAAACGGCACCTCTCTAGGATAAATTGGGAAAGTAAAATCTAATGAAGAAGCATTTAAAAACACCAACCAATATTGTTGGGACAAAAAGACACGGATTCCGTAAGCGCATGAAGAGTTCCGACGGGCAGAAGGTATTGAGCCGCCGTCGCGCCAAAGGCCGCCGTAAGCTTATCCCCTAAGGGCCCGCGGGCTAACACATGATTAAAAAACTCCTGCTTTCAGGCATCAAAGCCTATCAGTGCCTAAGCCGTGCAGTATTTTTTAACAATTGTCGGTTTTATCCCACATGTTCGCAGTATGCGGCCGGGGCCATTGAGCGCTACGGCGTCATCTGCGGAGTTAAAAAAGCGATAGGCCGTATTTTGCGTTGCTCGCCTGTGTCCGATGGCGGGTATGACCCTGTAAGGTAAATTTTATGGAAAAAAACACCCTGACAGCCATTGTTTTATCTGCGTTAGTCTTTTTTGCCTATCAAGCCTTTTTTGTCCCTCCTCAACAACGCGCGCCAATGGCAATGAATATGCAAAACAACGCAGCTCCAGAGGCCACAATAAAGAATAATTTGGCAACAGAACCCCCCATTACTAATAATGAAGAAACCAAAAAAGCGACTAAAAAGAACGCAGACTACAAAGTTCAATCCACGGACTCTGAATTATATTATACAAATGTGGGTGGAGCGCTCCACAAAGTAGTTTTTCCTGGAAACAAGGATTTCCCCATAACGGATGTCTTAGGATTGAAAGGGTTAGAAGACGTTTCGTATACAGGTCAAAAAATAGACAACAACATAGTTTCTTTTATATATAGGGACAAAACTTGGCAGATCACCAAAAGGTATGAACGTAAAGATAACGGGTTAATAAGCGTCAGAATGGAAATTAAGAATTTATCAGAAATGTCCATTCTGAACAACTTTTCAATAACGGCATTGGAAATTGATAATTCCAAAATGGAAGGCAATTCCAACAACAGAGAAATTGCTTTATATGAGTACTCCCTCTATGCTAACAATAAGATATTCCGTAAAGGCAACGCATATAAATTCACCGACAAAGAATATAAAAATGAATTAGCCAAAATACATTGGATAGGCTTCAGGAATCATTATTATGCCCTTATTGTCAAGCCTGAATTTGAAACAAAAGCCTATGAAATTAAAGCAAATACGGACAAAGACTTGAGCATTTTTATCCAGCTTCCGGAGAAGAATTTAGCGCCTGGAGAAAGTGCGGTTTATGAGTTTAGCCTATTTGCCGGACCTCAAGACCCCTGGCTGATGAAGAAATATGGTAAGAATTTTGAGAAAATAATAGCATTCAGCGGGTTTCCTATTATTGAATGGATTGCCCAAGCGATTTATTATACAATACCCTTTTTACATCATATTTTTAAAAGCTGGGGGATGTCCATTATTTTAGTCAGCATTTTGATTTACGGCATTACCTATCCTTTAACCATGAAAAGCATGTTGTCTATGCGCAAAATGCAGGAAGTTCAGCCTAAAATTGCGGCCCTGAGGGAAAAACATAAAAATGATCCTCAAAAATTGAATGCGGAAATGGTTGAGATTTACCGTCGGGAAAAAATAAATCCTCTAGGCGGGTGCCTGCCTTTTTTAATACAAATGCCGTTTTTTATGGCCCTGTACCAGATCTTATGGCGGGCACAATATTTTCAAGGGAAAGGGTTTTTATGGATTAAAGATTTATCTCAGCCTGACAGGGTATTAATTTTGCCTTTTAACTTGTTTTTTATAGGGAATGAGATTAATATATTACCAGTTTTGACAGGATGCATTATGTTCCTTCAACAGAAAATATCCAGCAAAAACATGATCGTAGTCGATGAGCAACAAGCCACGCAACAGAAAATGATGATGTATCTATTGCCGGTGATGATGACAGTTATGTTTTATAAATTTGCCAGCAGCTGGGCCATCTATTTCCTGGTTTTTTATATTCTTTCTACGGCCACACAGTGGAAAATAGCTAAGATGACAGGTCAAAAATGAGCATGGAGATCAAGGCAGAGGTCAGTGAATTTGAAGGCAATACCTTAGACGAAGCTATCAATAAGGCGGTCCAAACGCTGGGCGTTCCTAAGAATAAGCTAAACATCAAAATTGTTTGTGAAGAGAAACGCGGGCTTTTTGGTATGCAAGGGGCCAAGAACGCTAAGATTAAGGTGACCAAAAAGCAGTGAGTTTCACGTGAAACTGGGTCTAGAGGGGCCTAAATGGCGAAGATAATAGCTGTTTGTAATCAAAAGGGCGGAACAGGGAAAACCACTACAACCATTAATCTGGCTTCCGCTCTGGCTGTTTTAGGTAAAAAAGTCCTTATCGTAGATATGGATCCCCAGGGGAATGCGACCAGCGGGGTGGGGGTTAATAAGAATGAAATTAAAGCCTCTCTTTATGATGTTCTTATTCACCGCATAAATATTGAACAAGGCTTAATTAAGACAGATTTTGACAACTTAAGCATTATACCCTGCAATATCAATTTGACCGGAGCCGAAATTGAGCTCGTCGGAGTTCTTTCCAGAGAAACCAGATTGAAAAAAGCTCTGGACTCTATAAAAGATCAATACGATTTTATATTTATAGATTCTCCGCCGTCTTTGGGGCTTTTAACACTTAACACTTTAGTGGCTGCGGATGCCATATTAATACCCATTCAATGCGAGTTTTATGCTCTGGAAGGAGTTTCGCAACTTTTAAATACTATCACCTTGGTCAAAGACGGGCTTAATCCGGACCTGCATATTGAAGGGGTATTAATGACCATGGCAGACTTTAGAACAAATTTAACCAATGAAGTGATTAATGAAATTAAAAGCTATTTTAAAGACAAAGTCTATAATTCTATAATTCCGCGCAATATTCGCCTTAGTGAAGCTCCAAGCTTTGGCAAGCCGATCAATTTTTATGATAACACCTCTGTTGGGGCTACAAAATATAAAGAATTGGCCGAAGAGTTTATGGCTATCAACAATAAAGTTGCAACTAGTTGAAACAGAATAGTTTATAGAAATATATGTTATCTTGGAGATTTCAGAATGGAAAATAAAGTTTTAGGTAAAGGGTTACAGGCTCTTATAACAAGAAAAACTCCCGAAAGCATTATTCAAAGTGAAATTTCCAATCTGGGAATTAATTCATCAGGCGAGGTTGCCTATGTTAAAACAATGTCCATTCAGGAAAATAATTTTCAACCGAGACAAAGCTATGATGAAGAAAAATTAGCAGAGTTGAAAGCTTCTATTAAAGAAAAAGGCGTGTTGCAACCTATTTTGGTACGCAAACACGAGAAAGGCTATGAAGTTATAGCGGGGGAGAGGCGTTTAAGAGCAGCGCGTTCTCTGGGGCTGGATCAAGTCCCTGTCATTGTCAAAAATGTGACGGACACAGAAGCTTTGGTCTTGGCCTTGGTGGAAAACATCCAGCGCGAAGAATTAAATGCCATTGAAGAAGCGCAAGGGTTTAAGCGCCTGATAGAAGAATTTCAATTTACACAGGAATCCGTCGCCCAAGCGATTGGCAAGGACCGCACGACGGTGACCAATTTATTGCGTCTGCTGCGCCTGCCCCAGGAGATTCAAAAACAGGTAGCCAACGGACAATTGTCCATGGGGCATGCCCGCGCTTTATTGAGTTTAGAAGATGAGCCTACGCAGAAAAAAATGGCCCAGGTCATTATCAAAAAAGGCCTTTCTGTGCGCCAGGTGGAAGAGCTGGTGAAAAAAGCCTACGAGAACCGCAACAGCATTAAGGGCGCGATGGCAAAGCCGAAAAATCGCGATATTGAGATCTTGGAAGAAGAGCTGCGAAAAATTTTGGGAACAAAAGTTGTTATCGAAGATAAAAAAGGCAAGGGCAAGCTCGTCATTGAATATTATACCCTGGATGATTTAGACCGCATTTTGGGGGTTTTGCGAAAATGAGAACACATGAGGGCTTCATTTTAGGAGGCTTATGATAACAGGCATGACAGGCTTTGGAGCCAGTGAAATCACCTTTGGCAAGGTCAAAGGTGTCGTCGAAATTAAAACCGTCAATCATCGCTATTTGGATGTGGCGTTTTATCTTCCGGTCGGCTTCTCGTCGACGGAAGACAAAATACAGAAAATCATCAGTCAAAAAATCAACCGCGGCAGGGTCACGGTTTCTGTTAAAATCACCGAGCGCCCGCACACGGATATTTTATTAAATCAGGAAGCTGTTAAACGCTATCTGGATTTTGCCAAAGCCTTAGGGCAAAAGCACCGTATAAGAAATGACATCACCGTCGCTGATATTATGCGTTTACCCGGAGTGGTGGAGGCTAAAGAAGTTTTTGTGCAGGCCGCAGAACTGTGGCCTGTTTTAGAAAAATCTTTGCAGAAGGCAATCTCAGGGGTCGTCATCATGCGCAGGCGTGAGGGCAAAGCTCTTTATGGGGACATCAGCGGTCAGCTCAAGCGTATGCTGATTCAAATTAGCCGGATCAGAAACCGTTCGAACGCTCTTTTAAAAGACAAAAAGGGGCAGTTGCCTGCAGATGAATTTTCTTCGTACCAAAAAAGCAATGATATTAACGAAGAACTCCAACGCCTGGCCCATTATATTGAGGAAGCTAAAATTCTTTTAAAGCAGGACGGGGGAGTGGGCAAGAAGATGGATTTTATTGCCCAGGAAATGCAAAGAGAGACGAATACCATCGGTTCCAAGGTCCAGGACAAAGAAATTTCCGCCGCTGTTATTGCGATCAAAAGCAAGGTTGAAAAAATCCGCGAACAGTCCAATAATGTCGAATAAAAAAATATCTTCATTAAAGGCCAGGGTGGTCGTTATCTCCGGCCCGTCGGGTTGCGGCAAGACAACGCTACATAAAGCTTTACTGGCGTCTGACAGCTTAAAAGGCACATTGGTCAAAGTCCTATCAGCGACCACACGTCCGCAAAGACCGGGGGAACGCTCGGGGAGAGATTATTTGTTTTTGAGTACAAAAATGTTTGAGGCCAGGATTAAAAAGGGCTACTTTTTGGAGTGGGAAAAAGTTTTTGATCGGTATTACGGGACACCCAAAAGAGAAGTCTTGAATTTGTTAAAAAAAGGGGTCAATGTTCTTTTGTGTATTGATGTCAAAGGGGCGAGGAGCGTGGCCAAAGAATTTCCGCAAGCTTTGACAATATTTATCAAAGCGCCCTCTCTGAAAGTTTTGGAAACCCGTTTAAAAGCCAGGGGATCTGAAAGCAGGGAGAACTTAGCTTTGCGTTTAAAGGTGGCCCGCAGGGAATTAAAAGAAGCCAAGTTTTATGATCATGTAGTCATCAATGCGGACTTAAACAAGGCCCTGGGGACGCTGCGACAAATTGTTAACAACGAACTTTTATGTGAATGCCCGCCAGGAGGGATTCATTGACAAGGCTCCCGGGGTATGGTATAAAAATAATTTTCTCTACTTTTTTTAATATAGATATTAAAGAAAAGCTGCAGTGGGGTAGTTATTTTAAAAAGTAACATTCAAGAAAGGCATACGCTTATGGCTTATCAGCCGCTGGAAGATTTGTTACCCAAAGCCAACAACAGTGTTTACCGTTTAGTGAGGCTTGCTTCTGTACGTGCCATGGAATTGGCGGGCTCAGCTGCCAAATTGGTGCAAGCGCCTGCCGAACAAAAATTAGCGACGACCGCACTAGACGAAATCCGTGCGGGGAAGGTGACTGAAAAAATAGCGGACATGGCGACTAAACTTAAAGAGGAAAAAGCTAAAGAAGAGAAAGCTAAAAAGAATGACAACTCCTAAAGTTAAACGCATAGTTTTAGGCGTGTGCGGCAGCATTGCGGCCTATAAGGCGGCGGATTTAATACGTCGGCTGCAGGAGAAGCATTGTGAAGTCGACGTGATTATGACCAAGGAGGCTGCCTATTTTATTACGCCTTTGACGTTGGCTTCCTTGTCAGGAAAAGCGGTGTACAGCGACATGTTTGAGCATAACTCCGGGAACATGGCGCATATTGAATTAGCCCGACACGCTGACGCGGTCCTGATAGCACCGGCGACCGCTAATATCATCGGTAAGTTGGCTTGCGGGTTGGCCGACGATGTCCTGTCTGCCTTTGTGATGACGACACGGGCCCCTGTTTTTATTGCTCCGGCCATGAACGAAGGGATGTATACGAATAAAATTGTACGCGACAATTGCGCTAAGCTTAAACAATACGGGTTTAAATTTATTGAACCTGTCGAAGGGAAATTGGCTTGCGGCGTTGTAGGCATCGGGCACTTGGCGGATGTTGAGGCTATTGTCAAGGCGGTTGTTTCTAAGATTTTTTAAAGTTGGCGTGGTAGCCAAGTGGTAAGGCAGTGGTCTGCAAAACCACTATTCAGCGGTTCGATTCCGCTCCACGCCTCCAACAAATTTTTCTGAAAGTTGGTTTTTAAAAGTTTATAGAAAGTGCAGGGGCGGGTCGATTTTCTGGAATAAAATTAAGGGATCGACACACGCACCCAAATCGTTCTTAGAGTTGTTCTTTAAAAATTATGGAGATTTGGGGCGGGTGGTGGAACTGGTATACACGTAGGACTTAAAATCCTATGGCCGTAAGGCTGTGAGGGTTCAAGTCCCTCCCCGCCCACCATAAAGTTTTAGAGAAGGGCAGTTTTGTCGAAGACAAAACTTAAGAAAGAAGGACGGACCCGTAGCTCAGTTGGTTAGAGCGTTTCCTTGACATGGAAAAGGTCACAAGTTCGAGCCTTGTCGGGTCCACCATTTTGGGATCCCTTTGAGAAAGTAGTATTAAGGATGGAATATACTAAAGACATAGATAAGTTAAGACATTCATGTGCGCATGTGATGGCCCAGGCGGTGGTGGAACTTTGGCCCGAGACCAAGGTCGCCATAGGCCCGGCCATTGACAACGGGTTTTATTACGATTTTGATAAAAGAGAGCCTTTTACCGACGATGATTTAAGAAAAATTGAAAAAGCCATGGCGCGCATCATCCAAAAGAATTTGCCGATCGTCCAGTCGTTGGTGCCCCGCCAGGAGGCCAAAAAGTTTTTCGCCAGCGCCCAGGAGAACTATAAGGTTGAGCTTATTGACGGGATTGCTGACGAACAAGTGTCTATTTATAAAACCGGCAATGAATTTGCAGACCTTTGCAAAGGCCCGCACGTAGCCTCGACGGGACTGATCAAAGCTTTTAAACTGCTTTCCGTGGCCGGAGCCTATTGGCACGGGGATGAACACAAGCCCATGCTGCAGCGTATTTATGGCACGGCGTTTTTTTCGCAAAAAGATTTGGATGATTATTTAAAAATGGTGGAGGAGGCCGCCCGTCGCGATCACCGTAAAATTGCCACCCAACTGGATCTTTTTCATATCTATCACGACACCGCCGGAGCAGGGCTTATTTTTTATCACCCTAACGGCGCCATGCTGAGAAAAATTATTGAAGATTATACTAAAACTCAGCACCTGAAGCGCGGTTACCAGTTAGTGGGAACGCCCCACATGTTAAAAGGCAAACTTTGGGAGACCTCCGGACATGCCGAGAACTACCGTGAGAACATGTATTATTTTAAGGTGGACGATGAGGATTATGCCGTCAAGCCCATGAATTGTCCGGGGCATATATTGATTTATAAATCTCAGACACGTTCGTATCGCGATTTACCCATTCGTTATTTTGAATTAGGCACGGTTTACCGTCAGGAAAAGGCAGGAGTGTTGCACGGCCTGTTGCGTGTACGCGGATTTACACAGGATGATGCGCATATTTTTCTGCGCCCTGGCCAGATCAAAAATGAAGTCATGGATGTCATTGATTTTGTTTTTGAGACGATGCATGTGTTTGGTTTTTATGATTTGCATATTGAACTCTCCACCCGTCCACAGAAGTTTATGGGCACGATCGCCAATTGGGACAAAGCCACCGCCGCATTAAAAGACGCCTTGGACGCCAAAGGGTTAAAATATGATATCAATGAAGGCGACGGGGCTTTTTATGGTCCTAAAATAGACATTAAATTAAAAGATGCCATCGGGCGTCTTTGGCAGTGCGGAACGATTCAGTGTGATTTTTTATTGCCGGAGCGTTTTGAACTCAACTACATAGATGAAAACGGGGCCCAAGCCCAGCCGGTCATGCTGCACCGGGCGATTTTAGGAAGCTTGGAAAGATTCATAGGCGCCTTGATCGAGCATTACGCCGGGAATTTTCCGCTGTGGCTGGCGCCTCATCAGGTGGCGGTTATTCCCATCAAGCCGGAACATCACCATTTTGCCGTACACATCCAAGAGGCCTTAGAGCAGGCGGATATCCGGGTCGTTCTCGACGAGCGTAATGAATCGTTATCCAAGCGTATCCGCGAGGCCTCGGTCAAAAAGATCCCGTATCAGATTATCGTGGGGGACAAGGAGACAGCGAGTTCTCAAGTCTCTGTGCGAGCGCAAAACGGCAGTGATTTGGGCACGATGAGCCTGGAGGCCTTGCTGGACCGTCTTGTGCAGCAGATCATTGACAAGAAATAAAATTCGGGGATAATATAACGCTTTTATAACAACAAGGCCGTTCTTCTAATATGAATATTATGGAAACGGCACAAATCTAGAACCATTTGAAAAAGCAATACTATTGAAGGAGGGGGGACTATTTTAAAGAATATCCGAATCAACAATCAAATCCGTTCCAAAGAAGTCAGAGTGATTGGCCCTAATTCCGAACAGTTAGGGGTGGTTGCCTTGCAGCGGGCGCTGGATTTAGCCGAAGAATACGGGTTGGATTTAATCGAGGTGGCACCCACCGCTGTCCCGCCGGTATGCAGGATCATTGATTTTAGTAAATACAAATATGATCAACAGAAAAAAGAACGCAAGGTCAAAAAGCATCAGCATGTGACACATTTAAAACAGATCAGGATCAAGCCGCATATCGACGATCATGATCTGGAAATTAAAATGCGTCAGGCCATAGCTTTTTTGAATAAAAAAGACAAGGTCAAGATCAATATGATGTTCCAGGGCAGGGAAATGAGTTTCCGGGATCAATGGAAAGCGGTCCTGGAAAAAGTGGTGGCGGCGACCGTTGACTATGCGACGGTTGAAAAGGCCCCCATGGCCGAGGGACGTATCGTGTCGATGGTGTTGTCGCCTAAGTCGGAGAAATAACAAGGAAGGATGACAGGTCAAAGGTATGGGAAAAAAAATAAAAAGGATAAAATTAAAAACTAAAAAGGCTGCGGCTAAGCGTTTACGGATGACCAAAAGTGGTCTTTTAAAAAAGCGCAATGCCGGTCGTCAGCATATTTTGGGGAAAAAGACACGCAAACACAAACGTCAGTTGCGGCACAGCGGATACGTATCAGCGACAGACGCCAAGCGTATAAGGAGGGTGTTGCCGTATGGTACGCATTAAAAGTAATGTTTACGCGCACAAGCGGAAAAAACGTGTTTTAAAAGAAGCTAAGGGTCAGTTTGGCAATCGCAGCAAACGGTATAAAGAAGCCATCAAATCGCTGATCGCCAGCCGTCAGTACGCGTATTTTGACCGCAAGAAGAAAAAGGGCGAGTATAGAAGCTTATGGATCATTCGTCTTAACGCGGCTTGCCGTGAGGCAGGCATGACGTATAGCCGTTTTATCAGCGGGTTAAAAGCCGCTCAAATCACTCTTGACCGCAAGGTGTTGGCGGATTTAGCCGTGAGGGAGCCGGAGATTTTTGCTCAGTTGCTTGAGAAGGCGAAGTTATTGAAGCCAAAAATTGTTAAGTAGACAAATTGCCGGAGGTTGTCCTGTCGGTTAACGGAAACCCGTCGATTTGCGGCACGATAGATATGCCCCCCAAAGACCTTATCCTTGTCTTGCCAGCGATGGATCATCCATTTCTGCGGTTGGTAGTGTATTTATTTTTACGCACATCTCCCGGGACCTTTTCGCTTTTTATCATTCCTGCATTGACGCCCCCAGAATATCGCGTAACCATTTTTAATCAAAAACTGTTTTGGGCCGATCGGGATTTTGTAGGAGGACGCCTGGTGGGCATTTCCTGTGCTACGGCCAATGCCGTCAGCAGTTATCGGATTGCAGATCGTTTCCGTAAGGCGGGATCCAAGGTCGTGATGGGAGGCATTCATGTGAGCGCCCTGCCTCAGGAGGCCCTTGAGCATTGCGACGCAGTCGTCATTGGAGAGGCCGAATCCGTTTGGCCGCAGATCGTAGGCGACTATGAGAAAGGCGAGCTAAAAAAGATTTATGAAGGGAAGCCTTTAGACGATTATTTTTCTCCCTGTTTTGATTATTTCATGAAACTGGATGGCCGCACCCTCTATCGCACAGGTCTTATCCTCAGCCGTGGCTGCAAGTACCGTTGTGAATTTTGCGCACCGATGGGGGGCAAGCCACGGTTTATTAAAATGGATCAGGCCATGGCGCTCATTGAGCGGGTCATCCGGACGGTGCCGCGAGTTTTTGCCCTCAAGCCCGATCTTTCTTTTAGAGATGACAATATTTTTTCAGATCCGAGTTATGCCAAGGAGCTTTTTCGCCAACTGATTCCTTTAAACATCCGCTGGCAGGCCAACAGTTCTCTGGATATCGCTTTCGACGATGAGGCCCTGCGACTGGCCCAAGCCAGCGGTTGTCGGTCGCTGTTTATTGGATTTGAAACGATGTATCCTCAACGGTTCGCTAAAACATCCCTCGCAGGTGTCCGCACACCCGACGATTACCGACACGCCATTCGGCAATTAAAAGCACACGGCATTCAAGTCATCGGCAGCTTTATTCTGGGGTTTGATGAGGACACACCTAAGGCGTATCTGCGACTGATAGGGTTCTGGTTGAGAGCCGGTCTTTATATCGTTTCGTTGACCATACTGACACCTTTTCCGGGGACCCCTCTTTTTGAGAAACTGAAAGCTCAAAACCGGATTTTGACCTATGACTGGCGCCAATATGACGGGGTCCACCATGTGGTTTTTCAACCTAAACATATGTCCCCGCGCGTATTGCAGATGTGGTTTATCATCATGCGTGTGATTGGCAATTTCACGTCGATATTTTATTTTCAGGCGATAGGCATTTTTCTTATTGTGTTTTTTGTTTCTAGATTTATACTCTTTTATATTTATTTTATCCTTAAGGGGGCCACAAGCACGGTGGGGGGATGACACCTACAAGTAGAAATTGCTTTTTACCTATGAGGATGATATTCTAAATTATGCAATGGAATTTTCAAGACCTTCAGAATCAAGCCAATCAGGAAGCCGCAGGATTAGATAGCTTGCAGGCGGTAGACGCCTTTAGAGTCAAATATTTGGGCAAGAAAGGCATCGTCGCCGCTATTTTTGCTTCGTTGGGGGGTGCCGACGGACAACAGAAAGCGGCCATAGGCAAAGGGGCCAATGATCTGCGCGGATGTGTCGAGCAATCCATCGAGCGCAAAACACAGCAGTTGGGCCTCACCCAGGCATCCGGCGAGCGTGTGGATATTTCTCTGCCTGCTACGGGGCAGGCCATGGGGCATACGCATATTTTAACGCAAACCATGGAAGAGATTGTTGCGGTTTTTGAACGTATGGGTTTTGTGGCTATAGAGACGCCGGAAATAGAAACGGAATTTCATAATTTCACGGGATTAAATATCCCTATCGATCATCCTTCCCGTGACGCCTTCGATACTTTTTATTTAGATGCCCCAGACCCATCTGCGAGGGGCCGTCGGCTGCTGTTGCGCAGTCATACGTCTCCCGGACAGGTGAGGATCATGAAACAGCATAAACCGCCATTGGCAGTGGTCGTTCCTGGCCGTGTGTACCGCCCCGATGCTGTAGATGCCAGCCACTCATTTATGTTCCATCAGGTCGAAGGTCTTTTGGTGGATGAAAAGGTGCAATTTGCCGAGCTTAAAGGATTATTGACAGAATTTTGCAGGCGATTTTTTGGCCCTAAAGTCGTTATGCGTTTTCGTCCGCATTTCTTTCCGTTTACCGAGCCGTCGGCGGAAGTAGACATTAATGCTGAAATCTTAGGCATTCAACGCAAGAAATGGCTGGAGATTTTAGGCTGCGGCATGGTTAACCCGAAAGTGTTTCAGGCCGTCGGGTATCCTAAAGGCAAGTATAAAGGGTTTGCTTTTGGCATGGGGGTCGAGCGTATGGCCATGCTGAAATACGGTATTAATGACATCCGTTTGTTTTACGAAAACGATGTGCGGTTTTTGAAACAATTTTAAAATCCATGAAACTTTCTTTACATTGGCTAAAAGAGTATATTGACCCCAAGCTCTCGACGCAGGCGCTTAGCGAGCGTTTGACTATGGCGGGCCTTGAGGTGGAGGCTGTTGAATCCTCTGGGGGGGACACGGTTTTGGAAATTGAGGTCACCCCTAATCGTCCGGACTGCTTGAGTATTTTAGGCTTGGCCCGGGAAATCGGCGCTATCACGCAACGCAAAGTCACACCCCCCAGAATCAAGAGCCATAAGACAGTTTCTCTTAAAAATCTCATTCATATTGACAATAAAAAAGATTGCAGCCGCTATATCGGCACTCTTCTTTGTGATGTGCATATCAAGGCGTCATCCCTAGAGATGCAACAGCGGTTGGCGGCATTGGGGATCCCTGCCATCTATAATGCGGTGGACATCACCAATTTTGTTTTGATGGAAACAGGCCAGCCCCTGCATGCCTTTGACTATGACAAGTTGACGGGGGGTAAAATCGTGGTACGCAGGGCCAAAGCGGGGGAAAGTCTGGTCACGATCGACGGTGTTGAACGAAAACTGGACACCTCTATTCTCGTCATCGCCGACGCTCAAAAGCCTGTGGCTATTGCCGGCATCATGGGGGGCAAAGATACCCAGATCACCCAAGGCACTAAAAACATTTTATTGGAAAGCGCGCATTTCGATATGGGACTTATCCGTCGGGCTTCGCGCACCTTGGGCCTCAGAAGTGATTCTTCTTATCGCTTTGAACGCAACGTGGATTTTGAAGGGGTTTTAACCGGAGCTAATCGCGCGACGGATTTATTGTTGTGTGCCACTGGGGGGCATGTATCCGGCAGGGGTGAGGTTTTGTCAAAAGCCCAAAGGGCTGTCGTAAAAATTAAAGTTAAAATGGCTGACATAGAATCTTTGCTGGGCGTTGCCGTTACGCCACGTCAAGTCAAAACGTGGTTGTCCGGATTAGGGTTTAAAGTTACGGCTGCTGCCCAGATTTTGACGGTGAGACCGCCCAGCCACCGTGGGGACATCCAGCAAGATGTGGATGTGATAGAAGAGGTCGCCCGCATGATAGGGTTTGACCGCCTGCCATTGCAATTGCCGGTGATTAAGTCGGGCAATATTTCCGTCGACAAAAGCCCCCGTGAAGTCAAAAAGCAGATGCACCGGGTTTTGGTGGCCGCAGGCTACGATGAAATTATTACGCATGCCATGGTGAGCGCCAAAGACTTGGGAGAATGTGCCATCAACGAGGGGACAGCTCTGCGTATTTTTAACCCGTTAACCCAAGACCAGGAACTGATGCGTCCTTCCATGTTGCCATCACTGCTGCGGGTGGCGTTGACGAATATTCATCGCGGGCACAAAGATTTACGTTTTTTTGAAATCGGCAAATGCTATTTTCCTGACGGAGAAAAAGAAACGCTCGCGATCTTATTGACCGGACGACGTTATCAGGATTGGCGTTTGAGCAGAAAAGACGCGGTTGAAATTTTTGATTTAAAGGGGGCGCTGGAGGGTATTTTCCAAAATATAGGCGTCAGCGCTGTTTATGAAAGCGTCCCGCTGGTGACTTTTGACACCGCCTGCAGCGCGGCTATCCGTGTCGGGGCCCAGCATATCGGCGTTTTAGGTAAAATTGCACGCAAAATTTTAAATAATTGGGACATTAAGGCCCAGGATGTTTATTTTGCCCAGATGGATCTGGATGAACTACTACCGGCGGCCAATCCGCCTAAAAAATACCGGCCTATTTCGGAATTTCCGGCCATTGTGCGGGATGTTTCTCTGGCCGTTAAAAAAGAAATCCCCTATAAGAAAATTGAAGAAGTCTGCGTACAGCACGGGGAAGATCTTTTGCAATCCGTACAGTTTATGGAACAGTATTTAGGCGATAAGATCCCCTCCGGATACAAAGGCCTTGTTTTTTCCTGCCAGTACCAATCTCCCACCAAAACCTTGCGCGAGGAGGAAGTCTCCGCCCTTCACGAGCGCATGGTGCAAGCCCTTATCCACGAGACGGATGCTATCCGTCGATAAAATCAATATAATAGAATAACTCTTGACAAGCGCAGGGTATTTGGTAAGCTGAGAAGCCATATAAGCCATTATTTGACGTATTTTAAATGAAGGGATTGATGTGAACAAATTCCAAGCTAAAGTAGGAGCGATCGTTAAAACATGGGGGCCTGCGTGGCTCGTCATGATAGCGGATGTTGATGCGGCCAGCGCCATAACGGCCGCTGACAGCGGAGCGCAGTACGGCACAAAACTTATCTGGTTTTTAATGGCATTGGTCATTCCGTTATATGTCATCCAGGAAGTCGCCGGCCGTGTGGGTGTCGTCACAGGCAAAGGCTTAGGTGAATTAATCAAGGAGAATTACAGCAGACGGATGGCCGCGGTGTCAGCCATCCCGATGGCTTTAGTTGATATATTAAGCTATATCGTCGAGTACACCGGGATCGCCGTCGGATTTCAGATGATGGGAGTCTCTCCCTGGATTTCTGTGCCCATGGCCTTTGTCGCGCATTTAATGGTGGTCTATAACAAGAAATACGCCGAGGCCGAAAAGCCGTTACTGATCGTTTCTATTCTTTTTGCCCTTGTATGGATAGTGGCGGCTTTCCTGACGGCGCGGCATGGGATAGTAGTTGTCCCATTTTATTTTTCCACATCCCCGGATTTTATTTTTATGCTGGCCGCGAACATCGGGGCCGTTATTATGCCCTTTATGTTATTTTATCAAACATCCGCAACGGCGGACAAAGGGATGGACAAAAGCAACGTGTGGGGGGTAAGATTTGAAACCTTGGTAGGCGCGATATTTTCTGAATTGATCATGGTAGCCATTGCCATATCTGCGATCGGCATCAACGTCAATTCTTTGGATTTCACATCACCTAAAGTCCTCTCACAGAGTCTGGCTACAGTCGCCGGAAATTTTGCGCCGTATGTTTTTGGTATCGGTCTTGTTACAGCATCCTTCATTGCGCTGATCGTTATTTCCCTTGGCAGCAGCTGGGGCCTGACAGAGGCCATGGGATGGGGGAGAAAGCACTGGTTTAAGGTCTATCTTATTGAATCCATTCCGGCTGTGTTGGTCCCGCTTTTTTCCTTTAATCTTATCAAACTGGCGCTTAATTTGATGGTTGTACAGATCATTGTGCTTATAGCGCCTGCGGTTATCCTTGGGCTCATGGCCTCAAACAAGAAACTGATGGGAGAGTATTATTTGAAAGGGTTCAATAAATTTATTTATTGGATGTTTATTGTTTGTATTTTTGCTACAGGTATCATCAGCATGTTGCCTGCCTTGGGAATAAAACTTTAATAAAAATTTGTTAGTGCTATAATTACTGTATCCCTGCGCTGTGCGAGTAAGGATCTCGGATGTATTGAACCACAAAACAATACTACGGGCGTTGGTCACCTGTTGGCGCGCCTTTGGCGGCCTCACACTGACACCCACTTGAGAATGATGGTTCTCATTTACACCAGATCCGACGGCAGAAGCGGGGCTTTTTTACATGTCTACTAATCTATTCTCTCCCGATGAAAAAGGTGTTCCTGCGGATTCTCCTCTGAGTGCCCGCATGCGGCCGCTTGGGCTTGATGAATATGTGGGGCAAAAACATATTTTAGGCGAGGGGAAGCTGTTGACCCGCGCCATTGAGTCAGACAGGATATCCTCGCTTATTCTTTATGGCCCTCCGGGGGTGGGCAAGACGACATTGGCCTTATGCATAGCCCATCGTACCCAATCTCATTTTGAAAGAATCAATGCGGTGGCCTCTAATGTCGAGGAGATGCGTAAGATCTTGGCCGGCGCCCAAAACCGCCGGATGGCGGGCTCCCGTAAGACGATCCTTTTTATCGATGAAATCCACCGTTTCAATAAAGCCCAACAAGACGTTTTGATGCCGGATGTTGAAGAGGGCAATATCATTTTAATCGGGGCCACTGTTTTTAATCCTTTTTTTGCCTTAGTCAGTCCTTTATTATCACGTTCTTTGATTTTTGAACTCCAGCCTTTATCGCCCCAAGACTTGATGGTTTTAATGCGCAGGGCCGTCGAGGACAAAGACAGGGGCTTAGGGGTTTTGCCCCTTGAGGTTGAGCCACAAGCCCTTGAGTTTTTGGCCACGGTCAGTGACGGGGATGCCCGCAAAGCGCTTAATGCGCTTGAGGTGGCGGCGCTCACGACACCCAAGTCCAGGGACGGGCAGATTCACATAACGTTGCCTGTCGCGGAAGAATCCATACAAAAAAAACAGGTTAATTATGACGGCGACGGAGATCAGCATTACGACACGGCTTCCGCGTTTATCAAGTCCATGCGCGGCTCTGATGCCGATGCCGCGCTTTATTGGATGGCCAAGATGATTTATGCCGGAGAAGACCCACGGTTTATTGCGCGACGCATTGTCATCTGCGCGTCTGAAGATGTCGGCAATGCCGATCCTCAAGCGTTGATTTTAGCGAATGCGGCTTTGCAGGCAGCGGAATTTACCGGGTTGCCGGAAGCCCGTATTATTTTGGCTCAGGCCGCGGTCTATGTGGCGTGCGCCCCTAAATCCAACGCGGTTTATTTAGCCATTGATAAAGCCCTGGCGGATGTCAAAGAGGCGCGCACGCACGGCGTTCCCGTTCATCTTAAAGACAGCCACTATCCGGGGGCGGGTCAATTGGGGCATGGCCGGGGATATAAATACGCGCATGATTATCCGCAACATTATGTCCAGCAAGAATATATGCCGCATAAAGCTGTTTATTATGAGCCGACTTTGCAGGGCTATGAGGCCAAGATTAAAGAGAGAATGGACAAACTTAAGAAAAAATGATAATATACATAAAACATGAAGGATAAAGGCTCTTTAAGAACGCATTATCTTACGCTTCTTAAAAAGCAGAAGAAAGAAGAGGGGTTGCGTAAAAGCCGGCTGATTGGTGAGCAGTTATGGAAATTGCCAGCCATTCAAAAGGCACGCACCATCCTCTTTTATGCATCTATACCAGGGGAAGTGGACACCTGGGCGATGATTGAAAAGGCTCTTTTATCGGGAAAACGGGTAGCTTTACCCATTGTTGAACACAATCAAAGGAAGTTGATTCCTGCAATAATTTCGTCTATGGAAGATGTACATAACGGCACATACGGCATTGCCCAACCTTATCTTGATCCGCAAAAAGTCTTAAAACTCAAGGACATTGATGCGGTGGTTGTTCCGGGCCTGGCTTTTGACAGGTCTAATAACCGTTTAGGTCGAGGGGCAGGCTATTATGACCGTTTTTTAAGCAGTCTCCCCGAGACGATTGCAACCGTAGGACTTGCCTTTGATTTTCAAATCACCGAAAGCCTTCCCATAGGGGCGCATGATATGCCCTTGCAGCAAATCATCGCAGGGTAGTTCCGAAACAGATTCCTAATTTTTAGATAACCCCGTGAGACGGGATACACATAAGCCCTGCCTGCCTTGCCATAAAACTGCAGGGGAAGCGGGCTTAGTTTAAGGAGAGTTGCCATGGAAAGCAATATGTTGGGCCATGTATTTATTTTAATTTTTGGTGCCATTGTTTGTATTATTGTCGGGTTTTTTCTTAACCGTATTTTAGGTCGCCAGCGCGCCGATCAGGCGCATAAGGATGCCGGCGAGATCAGGGAGTTGGCCCGGCGCGAAGCCGAAACGATACGCAAAGAAGCCGAACTGCAGGCCAAAGATTTGCTGTTAAAAATGCGGCAGGATTTTGAAAGGGAAACAAAAGAACGCAGGGATGAACTGGCCAGTATGGAAAAGCGCGTTTTGCAGCGGGAAGAAAATCTCGATAAGCGCGTTGATTTATTGGAGAAAAAGGAAAAAGATCTGGCCAATCGCCTGGAAGCCTTGATACGCGGTGAGGCCCTCGTCAAGCAAAAAGAGGAAGAGCTGACGCGTGTTTTAGCCCAGGAAAAAGAGCGCCTGTATAGCATTGCCAATTTGTCTGCGGAAGAAGCCAAGCAAATTCTTTTGCGGCGTCTCGATGAAGAAATCCTTAATGAAAAAGCCTTGAGGTTGCGCCAAATGAATGAGGAAATCAAAGAAACATCCGAGAAAAAAGCGCGGGAGACAATCAGCATCGCCATTCAGCGCTGCGCTTCAGACCATACGGCCGAGACCACCATTTCCGTGGTGCCTCTGCCGTCTGATGAAATGAAGGGCCGCATCATAGGACGCGAAGGGCGTAATATACGTACCTTGGAACAGGCCACGGGTGTGGATATCATCATTGATGATACCCCGGAAGCCGTGACGATTTCCGGTTTTGATATGATGCGCAGGGAAATTGCCCGTATGGCTTTGGAGCAGCTTATCGTTGACGGACGTATTCATCCCGGGCGTATTGAGGAAGTGGTGGAAAAAGCAAAAGCCGATTTAGAGAAGAAAATCAAAGAAGACGGTGAGCACGCGACCATTGAACTGGGCATTCACGGGATGCATCCGGAGCTGGTGAAATTGGTGGGGCGCTTGCGTTACCGGACTTCGTTTGGTCAAAACGGATTAAACCATTCCATCGAGGTGGCCAAGCTTATGGGGATTATGGCCTACCAGATGGGGGTGGATGTAAAAATCGCCAAGCGTGCCGGATTGTTGCATGATATCGGCAAGGTCGTTTCTTCGGACGTGGAAGAAGGCACGCATGCCATTGTGGGGGGCCGCCTGTCACGCAAATACGGCGAATCTGAAGAGGTCGCTTATGCCGTCGAGAGCCACCACGGCGAAGTGGAAATGAATACGGTCTATGGGATTTTAGTCTCTGCCGCGGATGCCATCAGCGCGGCACGCCCCGGGGCCCGCGCAGAGAGCATGGAAACGTATATTAAGCGTCTGGAGAATTTGGAAAAAATCTCCAACTCTTTTAAAGGCGTTGAGAAATCCTTCGCCCTGCAGGCGGGGAGGGAAATCCGGGTGGTGGTTATGCCGGAGAAGGTCAATGATGATGAGGCGGTCGTGATGGCGCGGGACATACGCAAGAAAATCGAAGAAGAGATGGAATATCCCGGGCATATCAAGGTCATGGTGGTCCGCGAGATTCGGGCTATTGAGTACGCAAAGTAACAAACCTTGCGAAGCCGAAGCAATAGGGCCTTTTCGAATAGGCGAAGTAGAATGATAGGAGAGCATGAACATATTATGCATCGGTGATATTGTCGGCCGTCCGGGACGAGAGGCCCTGCGTAAGGTCCTGCCGTCATTGAAAAAAGAGCGCAGCATCGATTTTGTGATTGCCAATGCCGAGAATGCTTCGGGGGGCTCGGGGCTTATTCCTAAAAATGCCGAGGAACTTTTAAGCTTTGGGATTGACGTGATCACGCTGGGGGACCATGCGTGGAACAGACCGGAAATTTTTGACTTTTTGCAGGCGCATTCTCAAAATATCATACGTCCGGCGAATTTTCCCGATGGCGTACCGGGGGCAGGATGGACCATCGCCACCGCGGCCAACGGTGTACAAGTGGGTGTAATAAATCTTTTGGGCCGCGTCTTTATGAGGTATAATGTTCTTTGTCCGTTTCTAGCTTTGGATAGCATCGTCGCTCAAATAAAGGGGCAAACACCGTTGATCATGGTGGATATGCACGCGGAGGCCACCAGCGAAAAGGTGGCCTTGGGCCATTTTGCTGACGGGAAAGTTTCATGTGTCTTTGGCACACATACGCACATACAAACCGCCGATGAGAAAATTTTGTCTAAAGGCACGGCGTACATTACGGATTTGGGCATGTGTGGTCCCGATGACTCAGTGATCGGGCAGGACAAATCAAAAATCATTAATCGCTTCCTGACCAGCATGCCGCATAAATTTGAGGTGGCCCAATCACGGGCGACGGTACAGGGCGCCATAGTTCAGATAGATCCTAAAACTGGTCGTGCGGGGGGCATTAACCGCATACAAGTGGCGGAGGGATGATATGGCTTGGGAAGGAACGGACCGCAGGCAATTCTCCAGAGTGATGTATCCATGTATGGTCAAAATACTATCTGCCGGTCAATTAGAGGCAGAGATGTTGACTCATACGGAAAACATCGGCCAAGGCGGCCTTTGCATTATTATAAAGAAGGAAATCAAACTTTTTACGCCGGTGGCCATGGAAGTCGATCTTTTAGACATGAGCGAGCACATTCATGCCAAAGGCAAGGTGGTCTGGAATGTTCGCCGCAAATTCGACGAAGCCGTCAAGCCCTTGTTTTATAGTATCGGCATTGAATTTACACAGATGTCCAAAGCAGACCACGATCATTTGCAGAAGAATCTGCAACAGTTGATCAAAAACGGAACGGAACTGTCCAAACCCTTTATTTAAGATATGTCCGACGCTAGTCAACGAAAATTCCCGCGCGTGAATTATCCTTGTCAGTTGACGCTGTGGATGACGGGAGGCCACTACGATACGGTATTCACCACTGCCGCAGATATTGGGCAGGGAGGGCTGTGTGTAGAGCTTAATCGGGATGTTGGCGTCGGGATGAAAGTGGATATTGAAATTGATTTTAATGATGGGACGATGGCGTTTAGGTGTAAAGGGTCTGTGGTGCGCTGCCAAGAGCAGAGCAACAAGCTGTATAACATAGGCATTCAGTTTGAGCCTTTAAGCGAGACTGAGAATATTTTGCTCGAGAAGAAAATTGCCCAACTGATCAATTTAGAAAAAAAAGGATAATGCTGAATGGTTCGTGTCCGCTTTGCCCCGTCCCCAACGGGGTATTTGCATATAGGGGGTGCCCGCACGGCACTTTTTAACTGGATGTATGCCAAATCCCAGGGCGGGCAATTCATTTTACGTATTGAAGATACCGACCAAGTGCGTTCCAAGAATGAATATTTTGAGGAAATCCTTGATAGCATGAAGTGGCTGGGGTTGACGTGGGATGAATTTTACAAACAAAGCGACCGCTTTGAGTTGTACCGACAATATGCCCACCAACTGTTGACGGAAGGCAAGGCTTACAAGGAGGGAGAAGCCATTGTCCTGAAAGTCCCCCCCAAGTCTATCAAAATGTATGACGTCATCCGCGGGGAGATCGTCGTCGATACCCAAGAAATCAAAGACCAGGTGTTGATGAAGTCCGACGGGTCACCGACCTATAGTTTTGCTTGTGTTGTCGACGATGCTTTGATGGCAATTTCCTGTGTCATCCGCGGGGAAGACCATATTTCCAATACCCCTAAGCAGATTTTGATTTATGAAGCTCTGGGTTTTAAGATCCCCAAGTTTGCCCACCTGCCTTTAATATTGGACCCCGAGGGCGGGCGCATGTCCAAGCGTGCCGGTGCGACGGCAGTCACAGAATACCGTACCCAGGGGTTTTTACCGGAGGCTATTGTTAACTATTTGATGCTTTTAGGCTGGTCGCCCGGGAATAATCAGGAAAAAATCACCATGGCTTCGGCCCTTAAGGCGTTTTCTATTAAAAAGATAAATAAGGCCGGAGCCGCGTTTTCTTTGGATAAGCTCAAGTGGCTCAATGGCCAATATATTAAAGAAGCAGACACGGCGCAAATTGGCTGATGCCCTTCTTCCGATGGTGGTGGCCAAATATCCCGACGTCACTCTGCCGCCTAGAGGTGAATTTGAGCAGATGGTGCAATTGTTCAAGGGACGCATGAGCACTCTTGCGGATTTCCTGGATTGGACGGATTTTATATTTAGCGAGCGGGTGCATGTTCAAGAAGACCTCAGAGCCCAACATTTGTCCCAGGACATGTCCAGGGAATTTGACTTATTGGCGCAAGCTTTAAGTACTGTCACCGATTTTAATACTAAAACAGCAGAAGAAGCTTTTCGCGGGGTGATTGCCCAATTAGGTATTGAGGCAGGGGCTTTAGTCCATCCGGTGAGGGTGGCATTGACCGGCCGTGCCGTCGGGCCGGGGTTATTTGATACCATGGTCATTTTAGGGCAACCCAAGACCATCCGCCGCTTGAGAGAAACATTTAAATAAATACTGCCTTGTCGTCTAATGGTAGGACACGAGATTCTGGATCTCGGTATCATGGTTCGAGTCCATGCGAGGCAATTAAAATTATTTATCGGCTTGAACGAGAACCAAAAAAGGGGTTTGGGGAAAAGATTGTTTTCCCCAACTACGCGGATAGGATTAAGGGAAGGGTAACAGCGACGAAGCGTAGCGAGGAGCGTCAAAGGGAAACCGTTAGGTTTCCCTTGAGGCGTGAGACCGAACTTTAGTGAGGCGAACAACTGGTTCTAGGCCGAAGGCCGGAGTCCATGCGAGGCAATTTTTTATTTGTAGGAGGCCACATGATTGATCACCGCCAAAGTTTTCGATTGCGCAAACAATTGGATGTGACCTGGTCTATCCCCGACCAAAAAACAGGAGGGGAAGGAAGAATTTTTAATATTAGCCTAGAGGGGATGTTGTTTACAACGGATAAATTGTTTGTTCCTGAACATAAGCTAGTCATATGTTTCAGGGTTGCCGAGATACCTTCTTTCCCATCCCAAGGTCATTTGACATGGTTTAGCAGACAGAGGGGGGAAGAGGAAGCGTGCTATCGATGCGGAGTGAGATTTTTATCTGAAGAGACCCTTAGGCCTGCATGGGTCCAATGGATGGAAGAGAATATTTTAAAATTAGCTGATGCCGAAGACGGTAGAATTTTGAATCGTTATTTGACCGGCGGGGATTAGCCGAATGGACCAGATCAGTGAAGATGTTTTAGTCAGGGCGTCTCAAGGAGATGTGCAGGCCTTTGAGGAGGTGTATAAGGCAAGCTCAAGTTTTGTTTATAACGTGGCGTTACGTGTCGTCAATAACACGGAAGATGCCAGGGAAGTGACCCAAGAGGTCTTTTTAATTATTTACAATAAACTGAAAAGTTTTCGTTTTGAATCTTCTTTCAAAACTTGGGTGTACAGGATCACAGCTAATTATGCGATTAATTTTGCCAAAAAAGCTTCCAGAACAAAAACAGTGGCCTTTGATGAAGCCTGGGGTGAGGGTGTCTCTCCCGCTCCCAGTGAGGTTGAGGCGCATATGAATCAGGACTACCAAAGCCGTCTCGTCGAGCATCTTTTAGGAGAAATTTCCCCTGACCAGAGGGCGTGCGTCGTGTTGCGCAACATCGAGGGGTTAAGTTATCAGGAAATTGCCCAAGCTTTAAAAATCAACATCAATACGGTGCGTTCAAGGTTGAAAAGGGCCAGGGAGAAATTATTGTCTTTAAAAGGCAATCTTCAAGGAAAGGGTCTTCTATGACACAGTTAAGAATAGTTTTATTCAGCGGCCTATGGCTTTGTGTTTTTGGCGCGACGGCTTGGGTGCACGCGGAAGGCTCCCCGGAGGCTGAGGTGTCCTCTCCCACATGGAGGCATGGCGGCGGAGGCATTCAGGAAATTTACAGTCAGCTTCATTTGACAGAAATTCAAAAAAAACAATTGGAAGACAATAAAATGCAGCATCGCGCTCGAATGAAAGCTATCCGGGAACAAGGGAAAGCGTATAGACAAGTTTTTCAACAGGAATTGATGAAGCCGCAGCTGGATATGAATAAAATCCATGAACTTCATAGCCGACTTAAAGCGCTGGAATCTCAAATGGCGGATGACCGGCTTAATTCCGTCCTTGCGGTCAGGAGTATTTTGACGCCCCAACAGTTTTCAGAGTTTACCGCCTTGATGCATAAACATAAACTTGAACATGAGAAGATCCACGACGCCCAAGAGCACGAAGAGCAGCAATGATTTTAGCGGTGGTTTTTGTGTTTAAGTAATTCACAAGCGGCAGGGATCAGAGAAATAACCACAATGGCCAAAATGACCAGAGAGAAGTTTTGGCGCACGAAAGGCAGGTTGCCGAAGAAATACCCGCTTAAAGTCCCCACCAGTACCCAGAGCACCCCGCCAATAGTATTATAAGTCGTAAATTTTCCGTAAGGCATGCTGCCCACTCCTGCTAAAAAAGGAGCGAAGGTGCGTATGATGGGAACAAATCGCGTAATGACAATAGTCTTGGCGCCGTATTTTTCAAAGAAGGTATGTGTGCGCTGAATATAGACTTGTTTGACAAAAGGGATATGTTGACGGTTGATCACACGCTCTGCCAAGAGGCCGCCGATAGTGTAGTTGACCATGTTACCGCTAACGGCAGCCGCAGATAACACCAGAATCAGTAGCATTAAGTGGAGATTTCCGTCGGCCGCTAACGCGCCTAACACAAAAAGCAGGGAATCCCCCGGTAAAAAAGGGGTGACGACCAGCCCTGTTTCAGAGAAAATAATGACAAAGACAAGAACATAAGTCCATGCGCCCCAGTGGGCAGTAACGATGGAAATAGACTGGTCAAGGTGCAGGAAGGTATTTATAAAGTCTTTAATAATTTCCATAAGGAAACTTGTACAGCATTTAAAACAGTAGTAGAATAGCGATATCATAATCAAAGGGAGAATACTATGCAATTAAAAAAGATATTATTTCTTGTGGGATTAGCGACGATTTTCACAAGTGTCTCTTTGGCCCAGACTTCACCAGGCTCTCCACCTAACGCGCAGGCATTTAAACAACAATTACAACAGCTACGGGACCAGATCAAGCAGGCCATACAAAGCGGGAATCAACCCTTAGCCCAGCAGCTTAAGGCCCAAGAGAACGCGATGATTCTTCAGGAGATGGCAGTGCTCCACTCCCAAAAGATTGCCTGGGCCAAGGCCCATCCGCCGGCGCCGTCGAATAATCCCAATGACCAGTGGGCTAACGCGCAGATGCAGCTTAAAATTCAACTACAAGATGCGACCGACCGCGGGGATACCAAAACAGCCCAGCAACTTCAGGGTCAATTGGCCGCTAATGCGCAGCAGAGGTTTGCTCAAATAAGGGCTAACAAGCAAGCATGGTTGCAGGCACATCCGGGACAGGCCGCCCGACACGCCCAAGAAGAGCAATTTAGGCAGAGCCAGCTACCGCTTTTCTTTGCGCTGGGTGCCGCAGTCAAAAACGGAGACACCCAAACAGCGGCGCAGATCAGAGCGCAGCTGCTTGCCGCACGCAAGCAATGGGAGCAGAGCGGGCAGATTCCTCCAACAGTCCCAACCGTACCGACAACGACAGGCAAGTGACCAGTTTTCTATATTATCTTCTGCGATGGTCCGTACTTGTTCTGATAGGGCTTTTGATTTACGGCCAGACGTTTTCCTTTGGTTTTGTATTTGATGACAGTGCCTTCGTTGTTAATAATCTCTACATTAAAGATTTCAGCCGCATTCCGCTCATCTGGCATTTTTTTCCCATGACCCGTTTGATGGGCATGTATTCTTTTGCGCTCAATTATTATTTCAATCAAATCCATCCGCAGGGCTATCACATTTTCAATTTTATCGTGCATCTGGCGGCGACAGGGCTGGTGTGGGCTTTGGCGGGGCTGTTGTTTCAAACAATCAAATGGTTTCCCGCACAAGACCGCCTCAGCAAAGAACTCCCCTTTATGATAGCGGTCCTTTTTTTAGTCCACCCCTGCCAAACCCAAGCCGTGAGTTATATTTCACAGCGTTTCGAATCTATGGCGACGGTGTTTTATTTGGGGACCATGTACTGCTATCTGAGCGCACGTCTGGCGGGGGACAGGGTCAATAAAATCAGATTATTTGGGCTCTCAGGGCTTTTAGCTGTTTTTGGCCTTATGACCAAGGAAGTGGTCATTACCGTGCCGGCGATGATGCTGGCCGGAGAGTGGATACTCTTTCCTAAAAAGGACAATAAGACGTTGTATATTGTTTTAGCGGTTGCCGGGGTTTTATTGTATGGGCTGTTTACCAAAATGGGACAGCAGGGGTTCAGTGTTTTTTCACAATCAGTACTTTCCGAATCCCACGACGGGGACATGTTGACTCCGGCACGTTATGTGTTGACTCAAATGAGGGTCTTTTTGACCTTTCTGCGTCTGTTGGTGTTACCTATCCATCAGAATTTGGATTATGATTATCCTGTCTCCACAGGACTCCTTTCTCCGCCATTGACCTTGGTGGGATTATGTGTGATGGGCAGTATGATCGGTTTGATCATCAAGCTGCGTCGGAGTGTGCCTTTAATAGCTTTTGGTTTGGCCTGGATGCTGATCACATTTTCTGCCAATTTGGCGCCCCGGGCCAATGTGATCTTTGAGCATAAATTGTATCTTATTTCATTCGGGTTCTTTGTGGCGGCGGTGGCGGCGGTCTCGATGCTAAGCCATAGACGCACCCTAGTGTTGGGGATCGTAGGGTGTATGATCGCGCTATTGGCGATGGCCGCCTTCCAGCGCAATAAAGTCTGGAAGAATGATCTTGTCTTATGGGAAGATGTCGTGCGCAGGTCTCCGCATAAAGCGAGAGCCTACAATAATCGTGGCCTTGGGCATTACGCGCAAGGCCACTTTATTCAAGCCATAGCGGATTACGACAAGGCCATTGCCATAAATCCTGAATATGTCAATGCCTATGACAATCGAGGGGTTGTTTATGCCAGCCAAGGCAGGTTTGCTCAAGCCATAGCTGATTATAGTAAAGCCATTGCCTTAAGCACTAACTGGGCAGAAGTCTATAACAACCGAGGCGCCGCTTTATTCCATCAAGGCAATTTACCCGGCGCGATAGCTGATTATAGCCAGGCCATTGCCATAAAGCCCGACTATGCGGATGCCTATAACAATCGCGGGACTGTTTATTCCCGTCAAGGCGACTGGCTCCAAGCGTTGTCAGATTATAACAAGGCCATTGCCATCAACTCACATAGCGCCCAGGAGTATAATAATCGCGGCAATGCCTATGCTAAAGGAGGCCGGCATCTTCAGGCGATGGCTGATTATAACAGGGCCATAGACATAGAGCCGGATTTCGCACAGACGTATAATAACCGGGCTGTTGTTTTTTATCAGTTAAAAGAGTACGCTCAGGCTTGGGATAATCTCCGTCGGGCAGAAGCCTTAGGCTACGCGGTCAATCCTCAATTTCTTCATGCGCTTAAGAAGGCATCAGGGACAGGCGGCAGGGGGGAGATATCTATACAATGAAACTATATTATGTGTGGCGATGGGCAATACTCGTTGGGATAGGGCTTTTGATTTACGGCCAGACGTTTTCCTTTGGTTTTGTATTTGATGACAGTGCCTTCGTTGTTAATAATCTCTACATTAAAGATTTCAGCCGCATTCCGCTCATCTGGCATTTTTTTCCCATGACCCGTTTGATGGGCATGTATTCTTTTGCGCTCAATTATTATTTCAATCAAATCCATCCGCAGGGCTATCACATTTTCAATTTTATCGTGCATCTGGCGGCGACAGGGCTGGTGTGGGCTTTGGCGGGGCTGTTGTTTCAAACAATCAAATGGTTTCCCGCACAAGACCGCCTCAGCAAAGAACTCCCCTTTATGATAGCGGTCCTTTTTTTAGTCCACCCCTGCCAAACCCAAGCCGTGAGTTATATTTCACAGCGTTTCGAATCTATGGCGACGGTGTTTTATTTGGGGACCATGTACTGCTATCTGAGCGCACGTCTGGCGGGGGACAGGGTCAATAAAATCAGATTATTTGGGCTCTCAGGGCTTTTAGCTGTTTTTGGCCTTATGACCAAGGAAGTGGTCATTACCGTGCCGGCGATGATGCTGGCCGGAGAGTGGATACTCTTTCCTAAAAAGGACAATAAGACGTTGTATATTGTTTTAGCGGTTGCCGGGGTTTTATTGTATGGGCTGTTTACCAAAATGGGACAGCAGGGGTTCAGTGTTTTTTCACAATCAGTACTTTCCGAATCCCACGACGGGGACATGTTGACTCCGGCACGTTATGTGTTGACTCAAATGAGGGTCTTTTTGACCTTTCTGCGTCTGTTGGTGTTACCTATCCATCAGAATTTGGATTATGATTATCCTGTCTCCACAGGACTCCTTTCTCCGCCATTGACCTTGGTGGGATTATGTGTGATGGGCAGTATGATCGGTTTGATCATCAAGCTGCGTCGGAGTGTGCCTTTAATAGCTTTTGGTTTGGCCTGGATGCTGATCACATTTTCTGCCAATTTGGCGCCCCGGGCCAATGTGATCTTTGAGCATAAATTGTATCTTATTTCATTCGGGTTCTTTGTGGCGGCGGTGGCGGCGGTCTCGATGCTAAGCCATAGACGCACCCTAGTGTTGGGGATCGTAGGGTGTATGATCGCGCTATTGGCGATGGCCGCCTTCCAGCGCAATAAAGTCTGGAAGAATGATCTTGTCTTATGGGAAGATGCCGTGCAAAAATCTCCCGATAAAGCCAGGCCGCACAACAATTACGGTTTTTCCCTGGATAAAGAAGGTCAGTACACGCAAGCGTTGGTTCATTTAAACAGGGCTATTGACATATATCCACGCTATGCAGACGCGTATAATAACCGCGGGATGGTGTATTATCATCAGGGCAACCTTACTCAAGCCGCGGCTGACTTAACTCAGGCCATTGACATCAATTCCGGGTTTACAGATGCCTATGTCAACCGCGGCGCTGTTTTTTCCAGACAGGGCAATTTTGCCGGCGCGGTGGCGGATTATAACAAGGCCATTCTATTAAACCCGGACCGTGTAGAAGGGTATAACAATCGCGGTAATGCCTTTGTCAAACAAAAAATGTACGCGCAGGCGATCAACGATTTCAACAAGGCCCTTGACATAGACCCGCACTTTGCACAGACGTATAATAACCTGGCCGTTGTTTTTTATCAGTTAAAAGAGTACGATAAGGCTTGGGTCAATTTACGCAAAGCGCAAGCATTAGGCTATGCGGTCAATCCACAATTTTACCATCTGCTCAAGAAAGTGTCGGGAGTGGTACCGCAGCGATGAAAAAACTTTTTATTATCCTTTTTTTGATGATAGCTGCCTGGTGGCTCGTCAACCGGTTTAATCAGGAGCATGCGTATCAGCAAATGTTGCAGCGGCTTGGGGCGGAGTCGCGTGCCGCCCAGGTGCTGGTGACCAAGGTCAATTTTGACGAGACCGCGCACCGGGATTTTACCACCATCAAATTCGTCGAGTATGATACCGAAGGCAGGGCCATGGAGCCCAAATATTTTACTTTCAGCGGGAATTTGATTCAGTTTCAGTCCTTGGTCGTGCGTTTTGAAGATAAATTTGTGGCCGCCGGGGACCGTTTCAGGGGCAAAAGCGTGTATTTATTTTGGAAGGCGTTTTTTCTCGACGGCCCAAATACGCAGGAATTTCCTATCACCCCGGTGGACACAATCCCCGACGGCTATAAAATCCCGGGGCGCGCGGGGGGTTTTGAAAACAGATTCTGGAAAGATTTTTGGCGTTTTGCTTTTGATGAGAAAAAAGCGAAAAATGCCGGCATCAAGAGCGTGCAAATCGAAGCGCCCGGCGTTGTGTTTATTCCCGGGTATTTGTACACGATCCATATTGAGCATGACGGGGGTTTAAGGATCGAGGCTAAGCCCCTGGAGAAGATTTTTCAGTAAGCTTTTCTTCCACCATGCGCAGGGCCTGACGGACAGAGGCATCGTTCGGGTCTATGCGCAAGACCTGCAACAAATTCTCCTTGCAGTTATCATATTGCCCGAGTTTCCAGTAGAGATCAGCCAAAGAGCGGTAAGAAAAAATAAAACCGGGATTAAGTTCAAGGGCTTTGTGAAAATTCTTTAGCGCCAGAGCTATGCGCCCGGTGTCGCGGTAAGTGCCGGCGATATTGTGGTAGGCCACGGGGTTTTGAGGGTCTAAGGCAATGGCCTTAAGATAGGTGGCTTCGGCTTTATCGCGAATACCGTTATTGGCGTACTCCATCCCTAAATTATTGATGACACGGTAATCATCAGGCCTGTAGGTGACGAGCTGTTCATAGAAACCGATGGAGGTACGCCAGTCCAGATTGCGGTGGATATTGACGGCGCAAAACAGCAGGAGAAGCACACCCATAATTTTACATAGCGTCGCCGTGGCCCGGTGTATTTGCGCCCAATCCAGGACGGCATGAACAAAGATTAAAGTAATGCCGATCATGGGCATGTAAAGGAAATGCTCATAAATGACGGCATTGATGGGGACTATAATATTGGAGGCCGGGGCTATAGCGATAAAAAACCAGCCTACGCCAAAAGCAACCCACGGTTTAGTTTTCCAATAGCGTAATGCCGCAACCAACAAAGCCGCAACGATAAGGCCTCCGGTTGTCACATCCCATTCCCCAAGGGATTGGGCCCAGGGCAGTTGTCTTTCTACCCTCAATTGATAGGGGAAAAGAAGAAAACCGGTGTACTGCGTCATGGCTTTAAAGAAAGTCATGAGCCGGATGCTGGGGTGGGTGGTAAAAGCATTGCTTGCCTGATTATAAAAATTAAAACTGTTGGAAAAATTGAGCACTGTGGCGCGCAGAATAACATAGGTCACCGCAAGCCCCAACAGCGGCCAGAGGGCCGCTGCGGTCTGTCGGACGCGGGCCAGACAAGATTTTTTATTTTGCAGCAGGAGAAAATCCATTAAGGGGAGTAATCCGGCCAACACAAAACCGGTTTCTTTGGCCATCACCGCTAATGGGAAAAAAAGCAGAGAGGCATAATAAGAGCGGCTTATGTATGCCGGCTTTTGCGATTGGCGGAAACGGGCATAGCACAGCAGGCCGGATAAAACGAGCAGGCTGGCCAGCGCATCTCCCATGCTGTTGACATAGACGACCGCTTCATTGTGGACGGGGTGAGCGACAAAGATCAGGGCAACCAGGAGTGCTAATAAGGTCCGCTTGAAAAGCCTGTTCAATAAATAATAAAGCGTGACAGCGGCTAATACATGGACGCCGACACTGACGGCATGCCACCCATAAACCCATCCTTGCCACCAATGCCATTCCAGAGCAAAAATGCTTAAAAGCAAAGGCCTCCAGTAATTGCTGACAAGGTAACTGCCGGCCACCAAATTTTGAGAAAACCATAAAGGCCAATAATGGAAATCTTTGATGAAGCGGTTGTTGCGGATAAAGTCATCGTCATCCCAGAACATTTCGTTGGGCAGGCAATTGTGATAGGCAATGGCGCCAACGAGGACGATCAGTACAACGCCCAGCCAGCGTTGGGCGGAGAGTTTTTTTAGCCAATCGTTCATAGTATCGATTGTAATCCCAAAACGCGATTTTTGTAGCCTATTTGTGAAAAATTGTGATAATAAATAAAGGAGGGTTATGCGATGAGTAGCAATCCGTTCGCTTTATCTAAAGTCAGCCATGTCATAGCCATTTCTTCCTGCAAAGGAGGGGTGGGCAAATCAACGATAGCCGCGGCTTTAGCCTGTGAATTAGCCCATCGGGGATTCAAGACGGGATTGCTGGATGCGGATATTTTCGGGCCTTCTCTGCCCGCATTGTTCCAACTGCCTAATATTCAAGCTCACATTAATGAATTTAAAATGGTAGTCCCCATTGAATGCCATAATCTGAAGCTAATGTCTTTCGGCTTTTTATGGCAAGATGCTCCGGCGGTGATGCGCGGACCCATGGTGACGAATTATATCCAGCAAATATTATTTCAAACCGATTGGGGAGAGCTTGATTATTTAATCTTGGATTTGCCCCCCGGGACAGGGGATGTGCAATTAACTATTACTCAGTCTATTAAGTTAACAGGGGCCGTGATTGTCACCACACATCATACCTTGTCTTTGGTGGATACGGCGCGCGGGATACTGATGTTTGAAAAAGTCAAAGTGCCTATTTTAGGCGTCATCGAGAACATGGCGTATTTTATAGCGCCGGATACAGGCAAAAAATATACTATTTTCGGCCAACACAAAGCAGGGGCCTTAGCCCAACGATTCGGCGTCAAGACCTTAGTCGAGATACCGATTCTAGAGGCCCTCTCCGGATCGATGAGTCAGTATCAGCCGGACGTATATATCCAGAAGGCAGGGGATGAATTGTTGCAGGCACTGAAAGACAGAGAGTCCTCCCCATCTCAGTTAACCGAGACGGCCTTCCGGGATGGGCAGGTTGTTTTGACTTTCAGCGACGGGCGGGTGCTGTCGGCCAAGGCTTTTGATCTGCGCGCGCATTGTCCGTGCGCCGGATGCGTGTCTGAGACAACCGGCGAGCGGCTGGTTGATAGCACAAAGATCCCGGCGGATATTTTTCCCCGTGAAATTATGCCGTTAGGTCATTATGCTGTCGGCATCAGCTGGAGCGACAATCACTCTTCAGGCATTTATCCGTATATTTTATTTGAGCATCTAAACCATTGATTTAAAGGCTAAAGCCATTTATTATGTTTTAATCAACCATGATGAAAAAATCCGGACATCTTAAAAACATTTTTATATCGGCCATCAATCAAAACGCCGGCAAGACCACCTTGGCCCTGGGGCTTTTTAAAAGTTTTCAGGAGCGCAAGATCAAAACGGCGTTTATGAAACCCGTGGGCCAGGAAACGGTCCCCTATGCCCAAGAGGCCATTGATAAAGACACGTATTTGATAGGCGAGGTGTATCACTGTACGAAGCATATTAAAGACATGAGCCCGGTGACGATCGGTCATGGCTATACGGAAAAATATATCCTTGAGCCCAAAAGAGAAGAATTGCAGGACAAGATCTTTAAATCCTTTCAGACGGTTACCAGGGGCAAGGACGCCATCATTGTTGAAGGCACCGGCCATGCGGGGGTAGGTTCCGTGATCGATTGCTCTAACGCGGATGTCGCCGCCTTGCTGGGCTCACAGGTCATCATTATATCCGGCGGCGGCATAGGCCGCGCTATTGACGAAATCATGCTCAATAAAGTCCTGTTTGATTTGCGCAAGGTCCCGGTATTGGGCGTTATTATCAATAAGGTCATTCCGGAAAATCTGGAAAAAATCAAGAATATCGTCGGCCGTGGGCTTAAGAGCAAAGGGATCAGGCTTTTAGGCGTCATTCCTCAAATGGATTGGTTGAGCGCGCCTACGATGGCACAGATTAAAGAACTCCTGGATTTAAAAGTGTTTTCCGGTGAGGAAAATTTGCAAACCCGTGTGTATGATGCCATTGTCGCGGCCATGGAGCCCTATAATATGATCAGCCACTTGCGTGACGGGGCTTTGGTCATCACATCCGGAGACCGGGTGGACAATATGCTGGTCACAGTTTCTTCGTATTTATTGCAGCAGGGGCGGGCGGTCAAGGTCGCCGGCCTTATATTAACCGGGGGCTTGATCCCTGACCCTAAAATCGGCGGATTGCTCAAAGACAGCCATATCCCGGTCTTATATTCGGATCAAGACACCTATACCATCGCGGCCGCCATTGAGAACATGACGCCCAAAATCCAGAAGACGGACCGCGATAAAATCCTTGAGGCCAGGCGCCTGGTCAATGATTTTGTCGACGTGGACATGATTTTAGAGAATTTGTAAGGGGGAAGAATGGTAGAATACGCAGGGATACTATTTGCTTTTTTATTCGCCTTAGCCATGGCGATTGTCCTGTTGGCCATCCCTAAGTTTTTGGCTCCCCGATGCCCCAGCGCAGAGAAATCACGACCTTTTGAATGCGGCATGAAACCTTTTTCTTTGCCCGGCGGGAATACCCCGGTGCATTTTTATATAGTAGCCATGCTTTTTATTGTATTTGACGTCGAGTTGATGTTCCTTTTTCCTTGGGCCGTTGTTTTTAGAAGCTTAGGCGTATGGGGATTGGTTGAGATGGCGGTCTTTATAGGATTTGTGGCACTAGGGCTTTTTTATGTTTTGAAAAAAAAGGCCTTAGAATGGGAGTAAAATGCATTTTTTTACATCGAAGTTAACAGACGCTTTAGGCTGGGCGCGTAAATTTTCCATTTTCCAATATCCGTTTGTGACGGCCTGTTGCGGCATGGAGTATATGGCGACCAATGCGTCGCATTACGACCAGGACCGTTTTGGTGCCGGATTCCCGCGTTTTTCACCCAGGCAATCGGATGTCCTTTTTGTCGTGGGCACAATCAGCCAAAAAATGGCCCCTGTCTTAAAGACCGTCTACGATCAAATGTGTGAACCCAAATGGGTGGTGGCCTTCGGAGTCTGTACGTGTACCGGAGGCTTTTACGATAATTATGCCACCGTGATGGGCATTGACACCATTATTCCGGTGGATATTTATATTCCGGGATGCCCTCCTCGTCCTGAAAATGTGATCGATGGGTTAATCAAGCTCCAGGAAAAAATACAAAAAGGGGAGCAGTCTAGAACGCTGTATGATCCTCGAGGCAAAACAGGACGTCCTGCCGGGTTGCAGCAGACCTTCGAGGGGCCTATTAAACATATAGAATCTTCGTTATGACACCAACACAAAGAATCCAAGAACAATTTGCCCAAGAAATCCTAGAGGCGCACGCCTTTAGAGGGGATGAAACGCTCACGATCCGTGCTTCTGCCTTGAGGGCCGTTGCCGAATTTTTAAAAGAAACCCCGGAATTAGATTTCAACTTTTTAATGGACCTGACCGCCGTTGATTATTTGTTTTATGCCGGTGGACGGATCCCCAAAGAATGGCGCTTTGAAGTTGTCTATCATTTTTTTTCCCTTAAGCATAACCACCGGATCCGCATTAAGGTCGCCCTTGACGAAAAAAATCCCGAGGTGGATACGCTCTGTGACCTTTGGGCTTCTGCCAACTGGTATGAAAGAGAAGTTTGGGATATGTTTGGCATCCGATTCAAGGGGCACCCTAATTGTAAACGCCTTTTGATGTATGAGGCATTTCAAGGACATCCGTTGTGTAAGGATTATCCGTTTAATAAACGTCAACCCCTGATCGGACCACAAATCTGATGACCGAGACGCGCTCCATGTTATTAAATGTAGGGCCTTCGCATCCGGCGATGCACGGTGTTATTCGTCTTATTATGGCATTGGATGGGGAGAAAATACAAGGTGTCGATGTCGAGATCGGCTATCTCCATCGGGCCTTTGAGAAGATGTGCGAAACGGTTATGTATACACAGTGCTTCCCGTATACGGACCGTCTTAACTATGTCTCGCCGCTGGTCAATAACGTCGGGTTTGCGTTGAGTGTTGAAAAATTATTGGGCATTGATATTCCTTTGCGGGCAAAATATATCCGCGTCATCATGAGCGAGATTTCGCGTGTCACGGACCATTTGACGTGTATAGGTGCCACGGCCATGGAGTTGGGCGCGATGTCGGTGTTTTTGTATATGATGCAGGCCCGCGAATATTTATATGAGTTGGTGGAAGACGTCACAGGCGCCAGGTTAACCGTTTCGTATGTGCGTATCGGCGGCGTTAAAGCGGATTTAACCGAAGGGTTTGCGCAGAAAGCCTTGCGGAAAATAGCAGAGGTCCGCAAAGTGCTCATTGAGGTGGATGATTTGTTGACCCGTAACCGTATTTTTTTCGACCGGATGAAGGATGTGGGCAGGATTTCTTCCAAAGATGCGATTTCTTATGGGATTACCGGACCATTTTTAAGGTCGACGGGTGTCGCCTATGATGTGCGCAAAGCGAGCCCCTATCTGATCTATGATCGCCTGGAGTTTGATGTGCCCACGGGGACCACGGGGGATAATCTCGACCGTTATTTTGTTCGCATGGCAGAGATGGAGCAATCCTTAAGGATGGTTGAGCAGTGCTTGCAGCAAATTCCTGACGGCCCCATTGCCGGGGATCTGACGGGCTGTGTGATTACGGCGGCCCAAATGGTCGATCGGGCCAAGATGGGCCAAACCCAGGAATTCATTGAAGATGAAGTGACGACGGACCCCACCTTGCAAGGGAGTACCAGGAAATACTATGGCGCCATTAACGCGATGAGAAAAGACGTTGTGTTGCCTGCCAAAGAAGACACGTATGGCAATATCGAAGGGCTGATGAACCACTTTAAGTTAGTCATGTACGGCCATGGGATTTGTCCTCCTGCGGGCGAGGCGTATTTTCCCGTCGAGGGGGCCAATGGAGAGCTGGGATTTTACATTGTTTCGGATGGCCGTGACAAACCATGGCGTGTCCGTGTTCATCCGCCGTGTTTTGCGATCATGGCGGCGCTGCCTAAATGTTTGGTCGGCGGGATGATGGCCGATTTAGTCCCGACGTTTGGTTCGGTGAATATGATTGCCGGGGAGCTGGACAGATAACAATTAAGGGGAGGGTGTTATTTTTACCGCAGAGTATTTACAAGAGTTGGATAAAATTGTAGCCAAGTATGAGCACAAGCGGGCGGCGCTTTTGCCGGCGCTGCAGTATATCCAACACAAAGAAGGCCTGATATCACCGCTGGCAGAAAAGAACATGGCGGCGTATTTGGGCATTCCGGTTGTTGGTGTGCATGAAGTGGTTTCTTTCTACCACTTGTTCCATCAGACCAAAAAAGGCAAATGCCATTTTTCCGTTTGCCAAACCACTTCTTGCGCTTTACACGGGAGCGAAGATATCCTTGCCCATTTGAAAGAAAGACTAGGCCTTAACCCCGGAGAAACAACGCCTGACGGCAAATTTAGCTTGAGCGTGGTGGAGTGTCTGGGCGCTTGTGAAACAGCGCCGATGATGCAGGTTAATAAGGAATACACAGGTTGTTTAAACAAGAAGAAAATTGACGAATTAATTGATAAGAACAGCTAATTATGGAAAAAGTTATCAGCCGGCATTTTGGCCAGGACAGTTCACAGAGTTTCATCAATTATGTGAAGGATAATGGTTATCGGGCTGCCCGTAAAGCCTTGACGCACATGACGCCAGCCCAAGTCATTGATGAGGTCAAGAAGTCTAACTTGCGCGGGCTAGGCGGGGCAGGATTTCCGACAGGGATGAAATGGAGTTTTATTCCGAGGGACAATCCTAAGCCCAAATATTTAGTCGTCAATGCCGATGAAGGAGAGCCGGGGACATTTAAAGATAGGTACATTTTAGAGCAGGATCCCCATGCCGTGCTCGAAGGGATTATTATCACGTGCTTTGCCATCGGCAGTCACAAAGCCTATGTGTATATCCGCGGAGAATACGAAAAATCTTTGCAGACATTTCAAGGCGCGGTGGATGAGGCTTACAAGGCCGGATTTTTGGGCCGGGGTATTATGGGTATGGATTTTGATATCGATGTGGTCGTGCATCAGGGGGCAGGCGCTTATATCTGCGGCGAAGAAACCGGACTTTTGGAGTCGCTGGAAGGGAAAAAGGGGTTCCCGCGCCTTAAACCGCCGTTTCCGGCGGTGGTAGGGTTGTTCGGATGCCCTACGGTCGTTAATAATGTGGAAACTATCGCGTGTGTAGCGCCTATTATCAATAAAGGCGCCGAGTGGTTTGCACAATTAGGCTGTGAAAAAAACGGAGGCAACCGGCTTTTTTCCGTAAGCGGACATATCCAGAAGCCCGGATTATATGAGCTGCCTATGGGAACACCGCTGCGTACAATTATCTATGAACATGCCGGAGGCATTCCTCATGGACACACACTTAAGGCGGTCATTCCGGGGGGCATTTCAGCGCCGGTCCTGACGGCGGATGAAATTGATGTAAAAATGGATTTTGATTCTCTCAAAGCGATCGGCTCGATGGCGGGCTCCGGCGGGATCATTGTCATGGATGATACCACCGACATGGTTTTCGCGGCGATGGTAGCGGCCAGGTTTTTTGCCAATGAATCCTGCGGGCAATGTTCTCCCTGCCGTGAAGGCAGCGGATGGGCCTATCGCAATATTAAAAGGATTTATGAAAGGACAGCCCGTCCCCATGATTTGAACAATCTTCCGGGGATTGTGGATAATATCGGAGGCAATACGATTTGCGCCTTCGGGGATGCGGTCACCATGTGTGTCGCCAGTTATGTTGCCAAATTCCGCGGTGAATTTGAAAACAAGATCAGGGATAGAATATGCCTCATTTGACCATTGACGGAAAACAGATAGAAGTTCCGGCCGGGACAACGATCATCCAGGCAGCGAAAAAACTGGGGATATCGATTCCCCACTACTGTTATCATTCGGCCCTGCCCATTGCCGGCAATTGCCGTATTTGTTTGGTCGAGGTGGACCGCCAACCCAAACTGCAAATTTCTTGCTATACGCCGGTGGCCGAGGGGATGGTTGTTAAAACCCATTCTCCCAAGGTCCTGGAAGCCCGTAAAAGCGTATTGGAATTTTTGTTAGTCAATCATCCGCTGGATTGTCCGGTATGTGACCAGTCAGGGGAATGTAAACTGCAAGATTATTACATGGCGCATGGTCTGTATAACAGCCGTTTGGCCGATGTCAAAGTTAAAAAGGAAAAGAAGGCTTTTTCGATAGGGCCCACCGTCATGCTCGACCAGGAGAGATGCATCCTGTGTACGCGGTGTGTGCGGTTTACGGACAATATTACACAAACGCACGAACTCGGCATTTTTAACCGCGGGGACCATTCCCAATTAGATGTTTATCCGGGCCAACAACTGGATAATAATTATTCCGGGAACGTCGTCGACATCTGTCCTGTGGGAGCTTTGACGGACAAAGATTTTCGTTTCAAGTGCCGTGTTTGGTATCTGGAGAAAACGCCATCGGTATGTCCCAGTTGCAGCATGGGGTGCAATATTACCGTCGAATGGGACAAATCGCGGCCGCACGCTTATAAGGAAGCGCGGGTCATGCGTCTTAAGCCGCGTCTTAATCCCGACGTCAATAGCTATTGGATCTGCGACAAGGGCCGGTATAATTACCATTTCATTGATGAGGACAGGATCCTGCGAGCGCAATTTAAAGATGAATTGATTTCATGGGACCAAGCCATGGACACCTTGACTCAGGCCATTTCTCCTTTGAGAGATTCCCATCGCCTGAATAGAATCGGCGTTTTAGCTTCTGCGCAATTGACCAATGAAGACCTTTTTGTGATTCGGAAATTATTTAAGCAGGTGCTCGGCGGGGTACAGGTAGATTTTAGGGTGCCTGAAAAGCCGGGGGACAGTGATGATTTTCTCATGAAAGCGGACAAGAATCCCAATACGGCGGGGGCCGCGGTCATACTTGCGCCGGAGGGCGATGCCCAACAGATCGTGGCAAAAGCCAAGCAAGGGGAGATCGATCTATTGTATGTATTTGCTCATGATTTAGTCAAACTTTGGGGGAAGGAGACCGTCGAGCAGATCGCCGGGAAGGTCAAACTTCTTGTTTTTCAGGGCAGTAATGTCAATGAGACCTGCAGTTATGCCCATTTGAATTTACCCAGCAGTGTTTATGCAGAAAAAGACGGAACATTCACCAATTGTCAGTCACGTGTCCAGCGGATTTGGAGCGCCTTTCCACCGTTGGGGGAGGCTCGTGCGGATTGGGAAATTTTATCCATGCTCAGTGAAAAATTAGGCGCCCCGCTTAACTATAAAGATCCTCAAGCGATATTTAAAGATATAGCAGCAACCATAGCTTCTTTTTCAGGGATGACGTACGATGAGTGACATAACCATCAAATTATTATTGAGCTGCGGCACGCTATTTGTCGTGTTTAACATCGCCGGCCTTCTGACGTGGGTCGAGCGCAAGCAGAGCGCTCTCATGCAAGACCGCATAGGGGCCAACCGTGCGACCATTTTCGGGTTTAGGGCGCTCGGGCTTTTTCACGCGATCGCGGATTTTCTTAAAATGCTTAGCAAAGAGGAATTCATCCCCGAGGGGGCAAACAAGTTCTTATTTTATCTAGCCCCGTATGTATCTTTCACCTTTGCCATAGTCGCCTTTGCGGCCATTCCTTTTGGCAATCAATTGATTTTAGGCAGTCGCGTCATCGAGCTTCAGGCGGCGAACCTAAACATTGCCCTTATTTTTATTTTTGCCATGATGTCCATGGGAGTTTACGGGGTAGTGTTAGGAGGGTTTGCTTCCAATAATAATTATGCTTTTTTGGGGGCCATGCGCGCCGCGGCCCAGATGATTGCGTATGAAATCACCATGGGGGCGGCTATTATGGGCGTTGTCATGGTTTTTAATACAGTGGACTTGCAGATGTTGGTCCGTGCTCAAGGGGCGTATCTTTTTGGCGGCTGGCTTCCTAAGTGGGGGATTTTCCTTCAGCCGCTGGCGTTTATTTTATTTTTAACTGCGGCCACTGCTGAAACAAAGCGTACCCCTTTTGATCTGCCCGAGGGAGAATCCGAAATCATCGGGTATTTTGTGGAATATAGCGGCATGAAATTCGGGATGTTCTTTTTATCCGATTTGATCGAGACCGTGTTAGTCGCGAGCCTTATGACGACTTTATTCTTAGGAGGTTGGCAGGTGCTGTATTTGCATCCGGACGGATTTTCTTTTCCATGGGGAGGGCATATAGCGCTGTCTAATTTATCGGTCGCACTCTTAGGGATACTCTCATTCTTGATTAAGGTCATTTTTTTTATTTGGTTTTTAATGGCTGTGCGCTGGACGTTCCCGAGATTTCGGTATGATCAGTTGATGAATTTGGGATGGAAGATTTTGCTGCCAGCCTCTTTACTCAATATTGCTGTCACGGCAGTTATTATTATTCTGGTAAAGTAAACTTATGGCAAATCCTGGGTGGGAACAAACTAATCGCCGCCAGTTGACATGGTGGGAAAATACGTATATCCCTTCGCTGTTTAGCGGTGTTTGGATTACCTCCAAACATTTCTTCCGTAATTTATCTCTGCACATGCTTCATGCGGTGGGGCTTTGCCGGGATATTCCGGCGGCGGCCACATACCAATATCCGGAAAAGCCGCGGCCATTAGCTTTTCGCTCAAGGACCCGTCACCGGCTGACGCAACGCGAGGATGGTTCTGTGCGCTGTGTGGCTTGCATGATGTGTGAAACCGTCTGCCCTGCCAGGTGTATCGAAATTACAGCCGCAGAACATCCGGACCCAAGAATCGAAAAATACCCCGCTGAATTCATCCTCGATCTGGGCAGATGCGTTTACTGCGGGTTTTGCGTTGAGGTCTGCCCGGAAGATGCCATCCGCATGGACACAGGCAAACTCAATATCGCCGAATATTCCCGCGAAAACATGATCTACAATAAAAAGCGGTTGATGGAAGAATAAAATGATAAAGGAGTAAACCCATGGAAGTCAAATCGATATTGTTATGCAGCGCGGCAACGCCCCATCCGGACGGGACATTTTCTTTGTTGCGCGGCAGGGGTGGATACGTGGAGTGTGGCCTCATTCCCGCACACAAGTACAATTCGGGTTGAAGTTGTTATTCTGGAATTGATGTCAACGGAGGTGGGGAGTTGCCCATTTATTAGAATTGGATGTGATCGATGCGGACGGTAACAGGGTCATTCCTCAAACTAAAATTCCTTTTTCAATCCCGGTCAGAGTTAATATCACGAGATATAGAGTTTAATCTATGGTGATCGGCAACGGCGCTGGTATTCAAATCCCTAAGATCGGCAGGTTGATAGCGTGCAGGTCGGGGTGGACGGACGCAACCTTTCGTCGACGGAGTTTCAAATAGTGCAAGCCGCAGCCCCACAGGCGAGTTAACTTTGGAGTAGATGCATCCCTTTGACGGCGTTTAAGGCGGCGTCCAGGAATCGACCTTGGAAAATGCCGATAGCGAGGATCCCGATGATAGCCACGCCAAGGATCAAGCGCATGTTCATGGATACAGGGATAGGGCAAGCATTAGGGGGGGCGTCTACGTACATACGTTTGGCGATCATCAGATAGTAATAGAGCGAGATCACCATATTGACCCCGGCAACCAGGGCGAGCCCAATAAGCCCACGGTTGATGACCGCCATTAGTAAAGCAAATTTCCCGAAGAACCCTGCTAAGGGCGGCAAGCCCGCCAACGACACCAGCGCTAACAACATGGTACAGGCTAAAATACCTGAGCGCCTGAAGAGTCCCGGCATAATTGTCAATTTCATCAGTGTTTGTCGCCGCAGAAAACAGGACAATCACTAAAAACGCGGCTAAATTCGTAAACAGATATCCTAAAAGATAAAAGTTGATAGCTCCTGCTCCCAGCCAAGAGCCCGCCGCCGCACCCATCAACAGATAACCCGCGTGGCCGATGGTGGAATAACCCATCAATCGTTTAATATTAGTTTGAAACATCGCCACCAAATTGCCGTAGGTCATTGTGATCACGGAAAGAATCACCAGCACCAAACTCCACTGCGGATGCCAGCCGGCGAAAACACCGAAGAAAAGCCGGATTAAGATCACAAATCCGGCGGCCTTTGAGCCGACGGAGAGTAGCGCGCTGACAGGTGTCGGGGCGCCTTGATACACATCCGGGACCCGCATATGAAAGGGCACAGCCGCGATTTTAAAAGCAACTGCGGCGAAAATGAGGACCAAGGCCAAAAGGGTCATGGGCGCCATGGCATGTGTGGCGACAAAACCTTGAATTGTCTCAAAACGTGTGGAGCCGGTGGCGCCGTAGAAGAGACTCATACCGTAAAGGAAAAAGCCCGAGGCTAGCGCGCCTAAAATGAGATACTTCATCCCGGCTTCAATGGAAAGTTTGTCGCTTTTAAGATACGCGGTCATGACATACAAAGACAGGGTGAGTATTTCTATAGAGATAAACATTAAGAGGAAGTCAGCGCTGGAGGCAATCAAGCACATGCCGATTAATGCCAACCACAGTAATAAATAGAATTCGTTGCGTCGTTCGCCCAACGCCTTAAAGAATTGCTGTGTCATGACAAAAATGAAAACCATTGTCAGCAGGAAAAACCCTTTGAAAAACCATGCCAGGGAATCCATGACGAACATCCCGCTAAAGGTCACGCCACATAGATGCTGTTGGGTGCTCCAAAAAACAATTAACCCAAACAGAGCGATAAAACTTAAAGTGCCAATCCAGTCTTTGAGAATGTCTTTAGGCAAAATAATATCCAAGACCAGCAAAAAGGCCAGAGTGATGGTCATCAGCATTTCTAATGAAATCAAGTTCCAGTGGATAAGGGGCAACATATTTTTTCCTTAAGGAGATTGCTTCGCTTCGCTCGCAATGACACCGGACGAAGACCTCGCAATGACACTATCGAAAGAATTCGCAATGACACGTGTTGATGAATCAATGTGTTTCACAATGAATGATGGCCAGCATCCGACGAGGATTAATACGGCCACCAATAGAGCATAAGGCAATTTCGCGAGTGTCGTTTGGGCATCCGTCAGTTGGGCCCATTGGAGTTTCAGGGGGCCTTGAAAACCAAGACGGATGGCCTTGAGCCAATAGATGGCCGTGAGCACAACACCTAAGACGGCCAACACGCTCAGAGCGCGGTAGGGGGTCCATGAACCCAAAAGAACCATGATTTCTGCGACAAAGTTGGCAAATCCGGGGACACCGCTGGCGGCGAGGGCCGCCATCATAAAACAGGTGCCGATAAACGGCATGCATTTGATGAGTCCCCCTAATTCATCCAAATTACGGGTTTTGGTTTGATGGGCCACAAAACCGACCAACGCAAACGCGAGGGCCACCATAACGCCGTGCGCAAACATCAACAAAACCACCCCGTTAAGGCCGATGATATTCAAGCACGCGAGCCCCAGCAGAAGGTATCCCATGTGGCTGCAGCTGGAATACCCCAAAATATATTTCAAATCACGGTGGGTCAGCGCCACAAGCCCGCAGAAAAGGATATTCAATATCGCTAAAACAGCGACGAGAGGCATCCAGATGTGCGCGGCCTGAGGCATTAATTGGATGGCGAAACGGATAATGGCATAAGCCCCCATTTTTTTGAGGACACCGGCATGCAACATACTGACGGACGTGGGTGCGGCCGCGTATCCTTCGGGCGCCCAGGTATAAAAAGGCCAGAGGGTGAGCGTAATGCCGAAACCGAGAACGATAAGCGGAAAGATCCAAATCGCAAGGGCTGTCGGCAAAGGATGAAGCGCTAAATACTGTTGGATTTGAATGAAATCAAAGGTGTTTAAGCCTACCGCATGATACAGGGCTATCAATCCAATGAGAGATAGGAGCCGCGCCGGCGGTTAAATAGAGGGTCAATTTCATGGCGGCATGTTCTTTGCGGTCAGACCCCCAGATCGCAATCATCAAAAAGACCGGGATGGTCACAATTTCATGGAAGAAATAGAAAAAGAAAATATCCAAAGAAAGAAAAGCGCCGTAGGCACCGATTGTTGTCAGCAGCAAAAGGATGTAATACTCTTTGACCCGTTCTTTGACCGGCGCCGAGATTAAAACAGCACAGAGGGAAACAATCCCTACAAGAACCAAAAGCAGGGAATTAATTCCGTCCACGCCTAAATGATAGGCAATCCCAAAGGGGACAACCCAGGGAATTTTTTCAATAAATTGAAAACCGCCCGCCGTATGCTCGTACGCGATAAAAAACCAGACAGACAAAACCAAAGGCAGCAAGAGGCCAAAAGTAGAAATCCTGCGCAGCCAAGAGATATTATGAGACGGGACCAAGGCAAGCAGTCCTAAGCCCATCGTCGGTAATAAAAGGATCCATGAAAGAGTTGGCATGATCATAGATTTTTAGCCAGTATCAAAAAGAGAAAGACGGCCCCTAAAACAAAAATTAAGGCGTAGAACCCCACTAAGCCGTTTTGTAAATGGCGAAAGACACGGGCCGAGGTTTTGGCTGTGTTTTTAAGGCCGCCGACACACAGACGATCAATGTATATTTTTTCGCATTGGGATAATAATAGGGCTGATTTTTGCTGGACGCACTCGACATACCAGTTGTAAATACTATCAAAGTAGTATTTATTTTTTAAAATAACGTAAAATCCGTTGAGTGTTTTTTCTATCGGGTCGACGGCAGGACGCTTGCGGTAGATCAGGTAGGAAGCCCCTAACCCTAAGACGGCCAGCAAAGAAGACATACAAGCGATTTTTATATTCAGCGGTTGATAAGGTATTTGCGGGTAGAGCCAATGAGGAATGCCTATGAACCCTGCGCAAGCAGAAAAGATGGCTAAGACGATCAAGGGGATAGTCATGACAGCCGGAGATTCGTTGGAGGCATCCGCAGAGTAGGGCTTTCCCCAAAACGCAACCCAGAATAAGCGTCCCATATAAAAAGATGTTAAGCCGCTCGCTAAAGCGGCGATCACATAAAGCACGGTGTTGTGCTCCCAGGCCAGAGACCAAACTTCATCCTTACTCCAAAAACCGCTGAGCGGGAAAATCCCGCAAAGGGCCAGCGCTCCTATAAGGAAGGTGACGCCGGTGATGGGCATTTTTTTTAAAAGACCCTTCATGTTCCAGATATTTTGTTCGTGATGAAGGGCATAGATCACGCTGCCTGCGGCCAAGAATAGCAGGGCCTTAAAAAAGGCATGGGTGATTAAATGATACATCCCTTGCATAGGCCCGCCTAACCCTAAAGCCATCACCATTAAACCTAATTGGCTGATGGTGGAATAGGCCAGGATCCGTTTGATATCATTCTCAACCACGGCGAGCGTGGCGGTCAAAAGTGCGGTGAGGGCGCCCACACCGGCAATCATCGCGAGGGTGCCTGTGGCCGGTTCAAAAATAAAAAATAGTCGGGCCAGCAAATAGACGCCCGCGGCCACCATGGTGGCTGCGTGAATGAGCGCGCTGACCGGTGTCGGGCCTTCCATCGCATCGGGCAGCCAAACATGTAAGGGAACTTGGGCGGATTTACCAATGACCCCGCAGAAAAATAATAGGGCCACCCACTCCCCCACTTGGGGATTTAAATGAGGGATGACCGCGGCCATTTGGGTCAGCTCAAAACTTTTGCCGCCACCCACATCCGAAAGGCTCCATAACAAAAGGATCCCGCACAGCAATCCAAAATCAGCCAAGCGATTGACCATAAATGCTTTGACCCCAGCGTCTGCCGCAGAAGGCTTTTCATACCAGAAACCAATAACAAGATAGGAGCTTAAACCGACTAATTCCCAACAGATGAAGAGCTCAATGAGATTATTCGCCAGCACAATGCCTATCATAGAGAAGGCGAACAAGCTTAAAAACGCGAAAAATCGCGGCAGACCGGGATCTTTGGCCATGTACCCTTTCGAGTAGATAAAAATGGCGCTGCCAACACCCGTGACCATTAACAGCATCATGATGCTCAAAGGATTGACCAGAAATCCAAAGTTAATGGTCAGCGTATCAAATTGTATCCAGGTAAAAGATTGTTGAAATTCCACAGGAGGCTGCGTGTGAAATATTTGCACAGCGGCTAAACTTGTACAAACAAAAGAGGTTAGGATGCCGGCAATGGCCAATAAGGAACTGAAAGATTTAGAGTTCAGGAAAAAAAGCGTAATAACGACGCAAGCGACCAGCGGCGCCCCAAAAGCTATCCAAACTAAAAGAGGGTCTACCATTTCATTGTCCTTAACTCATCCGCCTGAATAGTCGACAGCCGTCGGTACATCAAAACAACAATGGCAAGCCCCACAGCCACCTCTGTGGCGGCGACGAGAATGACAAAAAATACGATCAATTGGCCCGCGTAATCCCCATTAAATTTCGAGAAGGCGACAAAAGACAGGTTGGAAGCCATCAAAAGAAGCTCAAGAGATAAAAGCACCTTGATCACGGTGCGGCCGGTGATAACACCCACGATGCCGATCGAGAAAATAATGCCGCTTAAGGCTAAATAGGACCCCAGCGTAATCATGAGTTTTTGATGTCCTTCCCTGTATTTAATGCGCCTTGAGCTAGTGCAACAATGCCGAAAATCGCAATTAATAACAGGAATGACGTTAATTCAAAAGGCAGCAGATAATCCGTAAAGAGAATTTTGCCCAGAGTTTCAATCGTGCCGCGAATCGAAGACTCCCCCAGTGTATAGGCTTTGATGAAACTTTGGGTCGCTAAAAAGAAGGAAAAGGCGAAGAGCACCCCGGCCAGCGCGCCCAACCATCGCAGGCGGTTTCCTTGGACAGATGCAAGGGGGATGGATTTAAGATCCAAACACATGACGACAAAAAGGCAAAAGACCAGCACGGCTCCGGCGTAGATTAACAAAAGGATAATCCCGACAAAAAAAGCTTCCAACAGCACAAAGAGACCGGACAGAGAGAAGATAGCGACCACTAAGGCTAAAACATTGTAGAGAGGATTGCGCGCAAGGATGACAGCGAGACTCGCGAGAACCAAGATAGCCGCAAAAAAGTAAAAGAAAAAGGCGTGCATGTTTTTATCATAGAAATAAACCGGATATTGTCAAGAGGATAGTAATGTTTAGGGATTAAGAGCCCTCCCCTGCTTTTCCAAATGATTAGAAATAGTTCTTGCATAACAATAAAAAAATATCAAAATAGGGAGTAATAAGGAGTAATAGGGAGTAAACGGGGTATAAGATGGATGGCATAAGCAGCTTTTTAACTATTCGTGAAACCTCACAGAAACTCGACATCAGTGAAGAGTCTGTCCGCGATTTAATTAAAGCCAAAGAGTTGAGAGCGGTTAAAATTGGGCAATGGCGTATCAATCCCCAAGATTTAGAAGCTTTTATTAAAAGCAGGATGAATTTTTAAGCGATGGGAAGAAAAACTAAGATACAAATAACAATCAGGAAGAGTAGCCGTTGGGGCCAAAGGATAATTTTTATTATCTTTGGCTTTCTTGGCATGGCTTATTCCTTGCCGGCGATGGCCTCATATATGCCTTTCAATACCAACGTTAATATGAACATCGGCATCGGGACGAGCACACCACTTGGTGCATTGACGGTGATGAATGGTAATGTAGGCATCGGCACATGGGTGCCGGGCTCGGCTTTGAATGTGGTGGGCAATGTGGGCATCGGTTCCGTGGCTCCGGCGGGTTCCCTGGATGTAAGCCCGACAGGGACGATTTGTTTTGGCAGTAGTTGTAAAACATCATGGGGTAGTAGTAGTAACTATTGGTCGTTAGCCGGCGGCACCGGCAACGTCGGGATAAGTACGACCAACACCGTAGGCATAGGAACAACATCAGGAGTTGGAGCAGGGTTGGTTGTCATGAATGGCAATGTGGGTATCGGCACATGGGCGCCGGCGGTGATGTTTCAGGTCAGCAATGGTTTCGATCCTTTTGCGGTTGACAGTAACGGCAATGTAGGCATTGGCACGATTAAGACATCGACTGCCGTTTTGAGCGTCATGAGCGGCAATGTGGGGATAGGGACATGGGTGCCGGCGAAACCATTGAGCGTGACAGGGGACACTTATCATAATGGCAATATCGGCATTGGGACAACATTAACGACGACTTCCGCATTGACCGTTATGAATGGGAATATAGGGATAGGGACATGGGTGCCGGCAAATAGGATATCCCTTGCGGGAGGAGACTTGGAATTAAATGCAGTAACAGGCGCTGTCCGACAGATAACATTTACAAATGTAGGAGGAGGCACGTATCCAGGCACCGGCGGAGCGATGCGTATCCAGTCTGCCTTGGGAGATTACTTTTGGCAAGCTGCGGGTGGAGTAGCTAATCAGATAGGGGCGTGGCATGAATTAGTTCTTATGGGGGGACGCGCTACATCAACCTTCCCTGCCTTTGCCACCGGGAATGGCTCCGCGTATAACACGAGAATAGAGAACACGAATACTGTTACTATTGGACTTAGTATTGAAGGAATAACCGGGCAGACGGGAAACTTAGAGCAGTGGCTAGTAAACGGAAATACGTTGGACGTTGTTAATGCTTCCGGTAATGTCGGCATCGGCACGTCGACTCCGGTAGGCGGTTTAGTTGTGACTAATGGTAATGTCGGGATAGGCACATGGACCACTTTCGGAGGGAGTTTAATCGTGCGGGTTGGCAATGTGGGGATCGGTTCCGTAGCTCCGGCCGGTTCCCTGGACGTGAGCCCGACAGGCACGATTTGTTTTGGCAGTAGTTGTAAAACATCATGGGCTGGTATTAGTAATTATTGGTCGTTAGCAGGCGGCACCGGCAACGTCGGGATAAGTACGACCAACACCGTGGGGATAGGAACGACTTCAGGGATTGGAGCAGGGCTAGTTGTTATGAATGGCAATGTGGGGATAGGGACATGGGTGCCGGCTCTGCCGTTTAGCGTGACAGGGGACTCATATCATAATGGTAACATCGGCATCGGTACGGCGTTTAGTATTATGGCAGGCACTTCAGGCAATACTATTTTAACTTTGCGAACAGATACTTCAAGTATTTATGCGGGTTATCAAGCCGGAGCTGTAACGACAGCAGGAAATTTGGCGAACACCGCGTATGGAAATGCGGCGCTCTAGGGCTAACACTACAGGTTATTCCAACACCGCAAATGGAAGTTTGGCGCTCTATACTAACACCACAGGTACTTGGAATACCGCAAATGGAAATGCGGCGCTCACGTCCAACACCACAGGCACTAGCAACACCGCAAATGGATATGGGGCGCTCATGTTAACACCACAGGCACTAACAACACCGCAAATGGATTTCAGGCGCTCCTTAATAACACCACAGGATCTAACAACGCCGCTCTTGGATATCAAGCAGGGTATACCAATAGCACAGGAGTAGGGGATATTTTTATCGGTTCCGATGCCGGCTATAATGAAACTGCTTCAAACTCTTTTTATGTGAATAATGTCCAGGAGACAAGTCTTGCCAACGATAAAGCCTATTCATTGTTATATGGTAAATTCTCGGGTTCATTGGCCTCTCTCACGGGGCAACAGCTGACGCATGAATGGGAACGTCGGCATTGGCACGACGACTCCGCAGACATTGCTTAGTGTTGTTGGCGGTAATGTGGGCATCGGCACATGGATAGCGAACTCAGCTTTGAATGTGGTTGGTAATGTGGGGATCGGCTCTACAGCTCCGGCTGGTTCTTTGGACGTAAGCCCGACAGGCACAATTTGTTTTGGCAGTAGTTGTAAAACATCATGGGCTAGCGCTAGTAACTATTGGTCGTTAGCCGGCGGCACCGGCAACGTCGGGATAAATACCACGAACACCGTAGGGATAGGGACGACTTCAGGGGTTGGGGCAGGGTTGGTTGTGATGAACGGGAATGTGGGGATTGGGACATGGGCGCCGGCGAAACCGTTAAGCGTCATTGGGGACACGTATCACAATGGTAATGTAGGGATAGGAACCACGACGACCAATCAAGGAGCATTGGTGGTGACTAATGGCAATGTGGGGATAGGGACATGGGCGCCGGGATCGGCTTTGAATGTGGTTGGTAACGTGGGGATCGGCTCCGTAACTCCGGCTGGTTCCCTGGACGTGAGTCCGACAGGCACAATTTGTTTTGGCAGTAGTTGTAAAACATCATGGGCTAGTGCTAGTAACTATTGGTCGTTAGCCGGCGGCACAGGCAACGTCGGAATAAGTACGACCAACACCGTAGGCATAGGGACGACTTCAGGAGTTGGAGCAGGATTGGTTGTTATGAACGGCAATGTGGGCATCGGCACGTGGGCCCCGAGATATGGGTTGGAAGTGGATAATGGTAGTACCCTGTTAAATGGTAATACCCTTTATGTTACAGGCAATATTCAAGGGAATCAGGAGGCAATGTTTCAATTGTATAACAATAACGGTAACGGAACTTATACCGAGCTCGAGGGTGGCGGAGGCACTAATTCATTTGTAACAATTCAGTCAGTTGCATCTGCTCCATTTAGTAATTACGGAACATCGGATTATATCAATTTCATTGTAGGTAATGGGAGCAATACCGCCAATGTGGAGGCCATGAGAATGGTATCCGGAGGTAACGTCGGCATCGGCACCACCACCCCGCAAGGTAGGTTTGTGGTGACCAACGGGAATGTGGGGATAGGGACATGGGTACCGGGCTCGGCTTTACAGGTCAATAATTCAATCACTTATTTTAGTGAATACAATAATGGAAATTCCGGTACTTCTATCACGATTAATTGGAACAACGGTAATAACCAGAAAATCACCTTGACGGGTAATTGTACCTTCACTTTCACGGTTCCAGGCGGCCCCACTCATTTGACTTTTGATTTGATCCAAGATGGAACAGGTTCACGTACAGTGACCTGGCCTGCGGGGGTGTACTGGCCGGGTAAGGTGGGACCGGTATTGACGACAACAGCAAACGGGATTGATGTTGTCAGCTGTTATTACAACGGGACGAATTATTATTGTTCCGCGGCGTTGAACTTCGGCTAGGCCAAGAAAGGAGCTGTTACATGATGAAAAATATTTTTTTATTGTCAATCTTTATGGCGGGCTTGCTGTCTCAAGTGTCTTTCGGGGCGGACCAGCCTTCCAGCGGGGCAAGTCCCTCCCTGACAAAAGCCAAGCTGGCAGAGTGCGATCAAAAGGTCAATGCGCCGGCAAAAGTTTTTTTCCAGAAGCAAGCCCAGGACAGGGATGCTTTTATGAAAGCCAATCCGGCCCTTTCGCCAATCCAGAACGGGCAAACCAAGGCAACACTTTTAAGTAAAACCCAGTTGCAAGCCCGGGCCGCGGCACAGAAGGCATTGGCAGATTTTGGGAAAAAACAGATGAACGACAGGATGGTTTTTATCCAGAAAATGCGCCAGGAAAGGCTGGATTGCATAAGCTCCCGCTCAGGTACAAGCTCATGAGGAAATTTATGCGCAATTTATCCTTGGTTATTCTTGCAGTTATCTCTGCCGGTGTTTTTGCCCCCCAGGCCAGGGCCAACAACCTTGCCCTAACCAATGTGACCCTGGCAAGCCAGAATACGGGCGCCCAGACGTATCAAATCAAGTTTGATATGAGCTGGAACAATTCATGGTTTATTACAGGAGCGCCGTCTTCCACGGCCAATTGGGACGCGGTGTGGGTGTTTGTCAAATTCCGGCATTATACCTCAGGAGCCTGGACCAGTTGGGCGCATTGCACGCTTAACAACAGCGGCAATACGGTCGCCACCGGCTCCCACATGGCCTTTGGCGGGTATCCTTATGAGGAAACCGGTTCCGGCACCCCTGATACAGCCGGCATAACCAGTTATAAAGGTGTTTTTATTTACGCCTCCGGCGTCGAGACAGGCAGTGTTTCCTATACCGGCAACCAGGTCCAGTGGAAGTATGGCACAGATGGGGTGGGCAATACCGATAAAGTGGAGATCAGGGTTTTTGGCATTGAGATGGTCTATGTCCCTGGTTACGATGCCTCTTTATCTGAATCCGGTTTTTCATTTTATGTGGGAGATCCCGGTGACTCGCTGTACTGCCCTTTTTATGACGGCGGCAACAGCGCCAACGCTTATCAGATCACCGGCGAATCAGCCATCACCGTGGCCCAGTCCAGCGGGGACCTGTGGTATGACGGTTATTGCGGCGACGACCAGGGTGGCCCCATCCCCGCGGCTTTCCCTAAAGGCTATAACGCCTATTACATCATGAAATATGATATCACCCAGCGCCAGTACGCGGAGTTTCTCAACACCCTGACGCCGGTCCAACAGCAATATGTTGGGCCACCGGAAATTTTGGCAACGGCACTACTTTATTAAACAAGCATCCAACAGCCTCTTCGGCGTGGATTGCTCTGATGCTGCCGGTCCTGACGGTTCAGCCAGACTATTCCCTGATGAATTCCAGCACGGGTGGAGGATGGAGGGGAGAAACTGGCTTGCCTGGCCGGATGTGGCCGCCTATGCGGCGTGGTCGGGCTTTAAGGCCGGCAACGGAATTTGAGATTGAGAAAGCATCGCGGGGCCCCAATGCGGCGGTGGCCGGAGAATACTCCTGGGGCACAACGGTCATCGCCCAAACCCCGGCGGTAAACAATGTTTGTCAGGCCTCCGAGGTGCCGACCGCCGGGAATTGTAACTACAGCGGTACTTTTAGTGGGCCTGTCCGTGCCGGTTCCTACGCGACCTCAAGCTCAACCCGTCAGGCTGCAGGGGCGGGTTACTACGGGGCCATGGAGTTATCAGGGAATTTATGGAAGCGTGATGTGACGGTGGGCAATAGCACAGGACGGGGATTTACAGGGACGCATGGGAGCGGAGGATTGGACACATATGGGTTGGCGACTAATTCAGACTGGCCCGGCTACTACTATAATGGGACTTTTGGGGATGTGTCAACCGCGGACGGTGCCGGGTATATCGGCGGCGATTGGATCGATGTAGCGACGTACGCTGCCATCTCTGACCGCTCTAACGCCTCTAACGCCGGTAACCCCTTCTACAATAACAGTGGTGACGGCGGGCGGTTGGTCAGGACCTCCCCATAGTTGTTTTTGATCTTTGGGTTTAACTAAATATGTTATTGACGCTTATGTACAAACAGTTGATCACATTTTTTTGCCTGGCCATTTTTTTATTGGGGTTTTCCGTTAACGCCCATGCAGGGAATGCTTGTGTTGCCGCTGCTTCAGGCGCTTGGGAGGCAACGCCTAGCACTACCTATTGGACCGGCTGCGGCAGTACCTACCCTCACAGCGCTGATACTGTTAGCATTGGTAATTTTCAGATGACCATTCCAACCGGGGAATCTGACGCGGCAACCAGCTTGACTTTTACCGCCAGCGGTGGCCGTATCACCATCACCTCTACCGGCTCATTAACCTTATCCGGAGCAATAACGGTTAATAATCTGGCCGGTGCCAGTCTGACAGCTACTTTGGCTGGTACGGGAATTATTTCCGCCGCTTCTGTTGTAATAGGTTCAGGCGTTAATCCTACTTCTACTAATACATTTACTACTGACTTAGTTTCAACAATTACCACTTTTACCCTCAGCAGTGGTGTAACCATGAACGGCTATAAAGGAACCGGTGCCAGATATAATAATCCGGAATTGGAAATACAAGCAGGTACCTTAAGCGCTGCCAGTATTACGACTTCTCTGGCTAATGCAACCAACACGGCGTTAATTACCATGGCTACCGGCGCAGAAACCGGAACACTGGATTTATCTGCCGCGTCGCCTTGGGTTTTAAGCGGCACGGGCACAAGCACTACAACTTTAACGTACGGTACTGTTGATTACACCGCTGCCACTGGAGGACAAACAGTGCTGGGAACTACTTATGACAACCTGACTTTGAGCAATACGAGTGGCACTGACACAGCCGGTGCCGCTGTCGTCGTTACCGGTACTTTAACCACAAGTTCCGGCGGCACCCTGGACATGTCAACATACGCATTGACAGTGACAACTGTCAATGATTCAGGCACCGTCCAAACAGAATGCACGGCCAACCCTCCATTATCAACAGGCAAAACCTGGGGAGGTACGGTTTATTATGATTCAACAGCCGCCAACCAGACAGTCAGCGTACGGCACTTACACTAATCTGACCCTTGCCGACACCGGTTATACCGCCGCTTTAGACGGAAATACAACTGTCACAGGGACTGTGACTGTGTCTTCCGGGACCTTTGACCAGAGCGCGTCGTATAATTTAACGACCGGCACCGGCGCCCTGACCATCAGCTCCGGCGCAACGATGACCAACAATGGGACCGGAGGCCTGATTGTGGGAAGCGGTGGCGTGTCTAATTTCGGCATCATCGAGTTTGACGGATCGGATTTGATTTGCGGCAGTACTCAATCGATTGCCATCACTTCAAGCTCTTCCGGTATACAGCGATCCTGGAGCGGCAGAGGGGGCTTCTTGATAACGGATGTGACTGTAAAAGACCAGGGCGGGTCAGCCGTGATCACGGCGTATGGCAGTTCCAGCGTCAGCGACAACGGCAGTAACTGGACAATCAGAGCCGGTTGTCCGCCACCATATCTGGGTGGTAACGGGAGCGGGGACTCCTACGGTCGGTATCCGCCGGCCCTGCTTGCCTCCACCGGGCAGGCTTTCGTCAACAGCGGCGCATCGGCCTCAGCCGGGACAATCGAGGTCATGCAGGACACCGCCGGCTCGGGGACCGGAATCACCACTTCCAGCGGCATTAAAGTAGACATTCCCTCAGGGCTGAATATGACCTGGGCCCCTTCGATCACCACAGCGACAATCAGCGGCAGCGCTTCCGGCAAGGTTTCGGCAACGGTCAGTTATGCTAATTCAAATACTACGCTTGTCCTTACGGTGACGACCAATTTTAATGACGGGGACTATATTTTGATCAGCGGGTTAAATTTCAAGAATTTCAATTCTGTCGGGACCGGGCAATTGATGCTGGATACCGGTGCTGCTTATGGTTATGACGCGGACAACGCTTTACAAATTATAGAAGCCTCGCCGCCCACTTATTATTACGGCGGCAACGGCAGCGGGGACTCGTACGGCCGGTATCCGCCGGCCCTGCTGGCCTTCACCGAGCAGGCTTTCGTCAACAACGGCGCATCGGCCTCAGCCGGGACAATTGAAGTCATGCAGGACACCGCCGGCTCGGGGACCGGAATCACCACTTCCAGCGGCATTAAAGTAGACATTCCCTCAGGGCTGAAGATGGCCTGGGATCCCTTGATCACCACAGCGACAATCAGCGGCGGCGCTTCCGGCAAGGTCTCGGCAACGGTCAGTTATGCTAATTCAAATACTACGCTTGTCCTTACGGTGACGACCAATTTTAATGACGGGGACTATATTTTGATTAGCGGGTTAAATTTCGCGAATTTTAATTCTGCCGGGATCGGGCAATTGATGCTGGATACCGGCGCTGCTTATGGTTATGACGCGGGCAACATTTTACAAATCATAGAAGCCTCGCCGCCCACTTATTATTACGGCGGCAACGGTGACGGCGATGCCTGGTATGATTTCCAGACCCAGCAGGGGCAGATTTTTTATGGTACGGATATTTAATTTGATTGTGAACTTAATTATGAGTAGTCTGTCATTTATAATTCAAACAATGCAGGTGACAGTGGAGGCCTTTTTGTAAATGATTCAGCTGTGATTTTAGGTACAGCTTAAAAAGAGCGGTAACAAACGGCGGCTTGTTAATAGGGGAAAATTATGCCTCATCAAAGTGCTTGTTAGTAGAAAGTTCTTGTGTTATGTTTATTCATCATGGTGGGCCGAACGAAAAATAAAAAATTAAGCATTACCAGCGCCAAAGAGCTGCAGATTTTACGCAATGTCGTTGATATTGCCTCCTCCGAGCTTGATTTAAATTTGACCTTGCAGTTAATCGTTAAAATCGTCACAGAGATGACGGACGCGGATTCTGTTTTTATTTATCTTTTTGATGAGAGTAAACAGAATCTCGTGTTGATGGCCTCCAAAACCGCCCATAAAAAAGAATTGGGCAATGTGGTGCTTAAAGTCGGCGAAGGCATTACCGGCTGGGTGGCCCGTGAAAACAAGACAGTAGCCATCAAATCCCGTGCCTATAGCGATGCGCGCTTTAAAAGTTTCGACGTGCTCCCCGAAGACCGTTATGAGGCGTTTTTGTCCGTACCGATTATTTATAAGGGCAAGGCGATCGGCGTCGTTAATGTCCAGCATCAAAGCCCGCAGGATTATTCTGGGGGTGCAGTCAATCTCATTGAAATGATCGCCAAACAGGTCGGCGGTATTATTGATCATGCCAGACTTTTTGAAGAAGCCAAGAAAAAAGCGCTGCAGTTTGATTCTTTGGTCAAGGTCAGCCATTCGATTACCAGCGAGCACTATTTAGATGAAATCCTTAATCTGATTGTGGTTGTCACGGCGGAGATGCTGAATTCGAAAATTTGTTCGATTATGATTTTGGACGATAAGGCCCAAGAGCTTGCCATTAAGGCGACACAGTCCTTAAGCCAGGACTACAAACAGAAGCCTAATATTAAGGTAGAGAACAGCTTAAGCGGCAGCGTTATCAAATCCAAAAAGCCCGCTGTTGTCTATGACGTGAGTAAGGATGAAAAATATTTTTACCGCGACTTGGCCCTGAAAGAAGGACTGACGTCCATGCTGGTGGTGCCGATGATTGTTAAGACCAAGGCCATTGGGCTAGTCAATGTGTATACCAAAGAGCCGCATCATTTTACGGAAGAAGAAATCAATGTCCTGCAAATGGTGGCCAACCAAGCTGCGGTGGCCGTAGAGAACACCAAATTGATGGAAGAAGCTTTAAACGCCAAGGAAGCTCTGGAAACCCGCAAGCTCATTGAGCGGGCCAAAGGTATTTTGATGAAAATGAACAATCTGTCCGAGGATGCTGCGCATCGTTTGATCCATAAGAAAAGCATGGATACCTGTCGTTGTATGAAAGACATCGCCGAGTCCATTATTTTGATGGCCGAGTTACAAAAATAGGGAAAAATTTTTGTTGACAAAATTAAGTAGGCAGGTGTATATTTATTGCCTTCAGGTAGTTACGTTGCATGGGCATCTTCTCTGAGAATTTTATGAGAGGATTTTTATCTAACAAGCCGCCGTTTGTTGCCGCTCTTTTTAAGTGGGGCAGATGGGGCAGGGAGGGTTTTATGGCTCAAGCCAGCACAATTAAAAGGACAGTATTTACTTCTCAGACACCTAAAAACAGGGTAGAAACGCCCACAGCACCAAAGGCTGCCACTAAGGAAGTTTCTCTTCAGAGAATTCAAGAGAAAGCTTATGAACTTTATCTTAAGCGTAACGGCGGCCCTGGCAGTGCCGAAGAGGATTGGAAACAGGCTGAAAGAATTCTTAAGGGCGCTTAAAATTTTATTGACAACCATTTTTTATCCGAGTATAGTTGTCGTGTAGTTTGAATTTGAGAAAAGTCCGGGGCAAAGATGTTCCGGGCAGATACAAGGGGCAAAGATAAGTCCTCTTAGGGAAACAAGTACAACCCTAAGGGGATTTTCTATTTTTAAGGGCATTGACGTCCGGTTTTATGTGCTTTGGAGCACAGCAAACCGGATTTTTTATTTTCTAAAACTCAAAGGAGGCGACACGTATGGGAACAACACCACCAGTAAATCCTATTAATTCCGGGGATACGGCATGGGTCCTGGTCTCATCCGCTTTAGTTTTGCTGATGACGGCACCGGGATTGGCCCTATTTTACGGGGGGATGGTCAGACGTAAAAACATCTTAAGTGTTTTGATGCAATGCTTTATGTGTTTGGCTATTGTCAGTGTCTTATGGGTAGTTTATGGGTATAGTTTGGCCTTTGGTAAAGGGTCAGGCATTCTAGAACCTTTTATAGGCGGATTGCAATGGTTTATGTTAAAGGGTGTGGATATCAATACTCCCAATCCGGATTATGCGCCGACTATTCCGCATCAAGCTTACATGATTTTCCAGATGATGTTTGCGGTGATTACACCGGCATTAGTGATCGGTTCTTTCGCCGAACGGGTAAAATTCTCCGCGTTTGTCTGGTTTACCGTTTTATGGCTGACCTTTGTGTATTGTCCCATTTGCCACATGGTCTGGTCGTCTGATGGTTTGGCCGGGCATACTTGGGGGGCATTGGATTTTGCCGGCGGTACAGTCGTGCATATGAATGCCGGTTTGGCGGGCTTGGTCACCGCTTTATTTTTAGGCAAGCGCATTGGCACAGATAAACCCGGCATGCATAATGTGCCGTATGTGATGATCGGCGCTTCCCTATTATGGTTTGGCTGGTTTGGTTTCAACGCCGGTTCCGCTGTTTCAGCAGGCGCGTTGGCAACCAGCGCTTTTGTGGTGACCAATACGGCAACAGCTGCCGCAGCTATTAGCTGGGCGGCGTGTGAGTGGATCTTTACCGGCAAGCCCACCATGGTGGGGGCCGCGTCCGGTGCTGTGGCTGGTTTAGTGGCCATTACACCGGCTTCAGGTTTCGTGAATGTCGGCGGTGCCTTGGCGATTGGTTTTTTGGTCAGCGTGTTTTGTTATTCCATGGTTTCTTTTGTCAAACCGAAATTCCGTTATGATGACACACTGGATGCTTTCGGGGTGCATTTTATCGGAGGGACGTGGGGCGCTTTAGCCACCGGACTTTTTGCCGTCAAAGCGATTAATGCCGCCGGCTCCGGACTTTTCGACGGCAATCCCGGTCAGCTTCTGATTCAGGCCAAAGCCTGTTTGTTGACCATTGTTTATTGCGGGACCGTCACATGGCTTATCTGCCTTGTGATAGATAAAACTGTGGGCATGCGCACCACATCCGAAGATGAAATACTTGGCCTGGATATAAGCCAACATCACGAGCGCGCGTATACTATTTTAGATTAAGGAGGATTCTGATATGAAATTAGTCATTGCATTTATTCAGCCCTACAAGCTCGATGATGTCAAGAAGGAGCTGTATGCCGTGGATGTCAACTTGATCACGGTGTCCGAGGTTTTGGGCCATGGCCGTCAGGTGGGGGTCACCGAATTCTATCGCGGGGTCAAGGAAACCGGCAATTTGCTGCGCAAAATTAAGCTGGAGATCGCCGTGAACGAGGATTTTGTTGAACCGACCATCAAGGCCATTATTAAGGGGGCTCGCATCGGAAAAATCGGGGACGGCAAAATTTTCGTTTTGGATTTGCCCCGATGTATACGCATCCGCACCGGTGAAGAAGGCTCCAAGGCCATCGGGTAGGCTGAGGAGAGATGAAAATCTTGACAGTTTTAGGTAGATATATTATCATGCCCAATCACCTTGAAAAGAGCATTTTCACTTAGAGAGGAGCAAATAAAATGTCAACATTAGTGACGAAGATGGAAGGCAACGGTCTGCCGAAAGACCCGAAAGATGTGGTCAAACTCATCGAGAAGCATAAGATCGAGATCATTGACCTTAAGTTTAATGATTTGCCGGGCCTCTGGCAGCATTTTTCAATCCCGGCGGCCGATATTATGGACGTTGAAAGTCCGACGAGTATTTGGACCGACGGCATCGGTTTTGACGGTTCCAGTATCCGCGGTTTCCAAAAGATCCATGAAAGCGATATGATCTTGATGCCGGATGCGTCCAGTGCGGTTGTTGATCCGGTCTGCCAAGTCCCGACGTTAAGCATTATCTGCGATGTTTTTGACCCGGTTACGCGCAAGGCCTACTCGAGAGACCCGCGGTATATTGCCAAGAAGGCAGAAGAATATTTGAAGAAAACCGGTATCGCCGACACCAGTTACTGGGGGCCGGAAGCCGAGTTTTTCTTGTTTAATGACATCCGTTTTGACCAGACGGAGAATGCCGGTTATTATTTCATTGATTCGAATGAGGGTGACTGGAACTCCGGCCGCGACGAGCAACCCAATTTAGGGTATAAACCACGGTATAAGGAAGGGTATTTCCCGGTGCCGCCGCATGATACGCTCCAGGACATCCGTTCCGAGATCATGCTGACGCTTAGGAAAATCGGCGTGCCCATTGAGGTGCATCATCATGAAGTGGCGACTGCCGGTCAATGCGAGATCGATATCCGCTACGGCAGTCTTGTTAAGATGGCGGATAATTTGATGTATTACAAGTATGTTATCAAGAACACTGCCCGCAAGCATAATATGACCGCGACGTTTATGCCCAAGCCTCTTTTTAAAGACAACGGTTCCGGCATGCACGTCCACCAAAGCCTTTGGAAAAATGGTAAGAATGCCTTTTTCGATAAGGATGGGTATGCGTTATTAAGCCAAGAGGCCATGTATTATATCGGCGGTCTTTTGAAACACTCGCATGCCATTTTGGCCTTTGCGGCGCCGACGACCAATTCCTATAAACGTTTGGTCCCGGGATATGAAGCACCGGTCAACCTGGTGTATTCCCAGCGCAACCGTTCCGCGGCTGTACGTATTCCGATGTATTCTAAGAGCCCGAAAACCAAGAGGCTCGAGTTTCGTCCGCCGGACCCTGCCGCCAACCCGTATTTGGCCTTTGCCGCCATGCTCATGGCCGGATTAGACGGCATTAAGAATAAGATTGATCCCGGCGAACCGCTGGACAAGAATATCTATGCCTTGACAGAGGCAGAAGCCAAAAAGATTAAACAAGTTCCGCGTTCTTTGGACCAGGCTTTAGATGCGTTAGACAAAGACCGCGCGTTTTTATTGGAAGGAGGGGTATTTACACCGGATGTGATTGATACCTGGATTGAATACAAACATGAATGCGAGATTGATCCAATGCGTTTGAGGCCTCATCCGCATGAGTTCTATCTGTATTTTGATATTTAATCTACAGAGTTTCTAACATCACCCAATAAAGCCAATCTGAATTTCACGTAGACTGCTGGCAAGCAGTCTGCGTGAAATTCTTTTATTACTATTAACATCAGCCCCGCCTGGTTGTTAGCAACCAAGCGGCGGGGCCAAATTGGAGGGATACATGAGTCAAGGTCTTAGTGAATATTTACCTGAACATTTCGGCGAAAACGTATTTAGTCTCAAGGTGATGAAAGAATGCCTTTCTCCCAAAGCCTATGCTTCTATTGAGAAAACTATAAAAGAAGGCGGCAAGCTGGATGTCTCTATTGCCGATGAAGTGGCCGAGGCCATGAAAAAATGGGCCATTGCTAAAGGGGCCACGCATTTTACGCATTGGTTTCAGCCGTTGACCGGCGTTACTGCTGAAAAACATGATTCGTTTATCGCGTGGGACGCTACAGGAGGGGTTGTTTTAAATTTTTCCGGTAAAGAGCTTATTCAAGGCGAGCCGGATGCGTCTTCTTTTCCTTCCGGCGGATTGCGCGCGACTTTTGAAGCCCGCGGCTATACAGGTTGGGACCCGACGTCGCCGGCGTTCATTAAAGAAGGGCCTGAAGCAACCACCTTGTGCATCCCGACATTTTATATTGGTTATCATGGCGAGGCGTTGGATAAAAAGACGCCGTTGTTGCGTTCCATGGTGGCTTTAAGTCGTCAGGTTTGCCGTTTAGCTAATCTTTTTGGCATTGATACCAAAGGTAAGCGCGCCTACTGCACGTTAGGGCCTGAACAGGAATATTTTCTCATCGACAAAGCCCATTATGAGGCACGGTTGGATCTGGTCGAAACCGGACGCACGCTCTTCGGCAGAAAACCGGCCAAACATCAACAGCAGGAAGACCATTATTTTGGGGCGATCAAGCCGCGTATTATGGGCTTTATGGAAGATTTGGACCGCACGTTGTGGGGGTTGGGGATGCCGTCGAAGACCCGTCACAATGAAGTGGCCCCGGCCCAATATGAAATGGCGCCGATTTATGAAGAGCTGAATATCGGCGTTGATCATAACATGGTGGCCATGGAAGTGATGCGTCAGGTCGCTGATAAGCATGGGTTAGTTTGCCTATTGCATGAAAAACCTTTTGCAGGGATCAATGGTTCGGGCAAGCACAATAACTGGTCGGTGGTAGGGCCGGATGGTAAGAATTGGCTGTATCCCGGCAAGACCCCGCATGATAATGCGAAGTTTTTAGCTTTGTTGTGCGCGGTTATCAAAGGGGTTGATACCTATGCGGATCTTTTACGCGTCAGTGTCGCCACGGCCGGCAATGATCATCGTCTGGGTGCTAATGAAGCGCCTCCGGCGATCGTGTCTATCTTTTTAGGCGATCAGCTGACCGATATCATTGAACAAATTGAAAAGGGCGGAGCCAAAACTTCCAAACAGGGCGGGGTATTGCAAGTGGGCGTTGATTCTTTGCCGCAATTGGCCAAGGACACAACTGACCGCAACCGTTCTTCGACTTTTGCCTTTACCGGAGCCAAGTTCGAATTCCGCGCAGTGGGTTCTAATATGAACCCTTCAGCCGCTAACATGATTCTCAACACCATTGTGGCTGAGGCTGTTTCTGATATCTGTGACCAATTGGAAGCGGACAAGAAAGCAGGCAAGAATTTTAATACCAGCCTGCAAAAAGTCCTGCAAGAGATCATTAAGAAACACAAGAGAGTGGTTTACAATGGGGACAATTATGTCCCGGAATGGACTGTTGAGGCCAAAAAGCGCGGTTTGCCGAATTTAAAAAATACGCCGGAGTCCATAGAAGTCCTCAAGACCAAGAAGAATATCCAAGTTTTGGTGAAGCATGGCGTTTTGACTGAGGTGGAAATCGCCTCTCGCTATGAGATCAACAAACACGCCTATCATACAGTTTTGGTCTTAGAAGGTGATTGCGCAGTGACCATGGCCCGCACACAGTTGATCCCTGCGGCTATTGAGTATCAAAAGCAGGTGGCGGAGACGATCAAGTCTGTGGGGGTTCCGGAAAAATGACGGGTCAAAAGAAACTGTTAAAGCAAATTTCGGGACTGATCGATCAGGCATTGAGCGAGACGGACGCCTTGGAGGCGGCTTTGGTTAAACATGACGCGGCGAAGATTTTTGCCGGCATGGCCAGTTTGCGCGAGACCATTGATGAGCTGGAAGGTTTTGTTCCGGCCAACTTATGGCCATTACCCAGTTACGCGGAAATGTTATTGATGAATGCGTAACTAGTTCTAAGTGTTTTAGTCGATTAAAAAAACAGGGACGTTTCCTATTTAATAAATGGGAGACGTCCCTGTTTTTTGATATACTAAACCAAAAAGAAGGGGGGCTTTAATGAACAATTGGCCGGCACGGGTCATTTTATTTCTTGTAGTCGCAGCAGGAATCATCGTGTCACTGCATTACACGAGCGGCCATTTTAAATCAGACCGGCAAATCATCATCCTCAACAGGACCCGTCCTGATTTTCACAACTTTCTTCATATCGAAAAGCACAGGTCTCATGGACTTTCCAAGAACACCTTGAAAGAATATTTTGATTATTTTTATCTGGTGACCCAGGCCATGCCTGACAATAGTGACGGGATGTTAATGCTGGGGTATCTCTATGAAATCACAGGCCGTACCCCCCGGGCCAGAGTTTTTTTAAAAGCCGCGCATCGCCTCGACCCGCAGTTTTTCTTCATAGAATTTAATTTAGCACGTCTTTTATTTAAGCAGGGGGATTATGGGCACAGTGCAGAGCTTTTGCAAAAAGCCCTGACAATACCGCCGCAGGAAACGTTGAAGCGGATGATGAGTTCGACTGTTTATCGGCAGATTTTGGCCTCGAGGGATGACAGCCTTGATATTATTGTGAGTTTACGTCAGTCCTACCATGATGCGTATATTCTTCTGCTGGAGTCTTTGGCGCACAGCGGCCACCTTAATCCGGCAATAGAGCAGGAATACCAGGGAGAAAATCTGAATGCCGAAGTTCATGCACGTATTTTGTGAGTTGCCGGAAAAGACAGAAAACCGCCGCGCTTTTTTTATCGCGGCGTTGGGCCTTTTTGTGTTATTGGCCGTGCTTTTTTATGGCCCTGTGGATGGGGATTGGCAAGCCTATGGAACGGCGGATTGGGATTACTCCAATTTTATGCACGCCGTGCCTGCCTGGAGTATTAAATACTTCCACGAATTCCCTCTGTGGAACCCGTATGTGCGGGGCGGTTGTAGTTTAATCGGTAATCCTCAAAATCCTTCTCCGTTATCTTTAACATTTTTATTATCGCTGCTTGCGGGCCCCATAGCAGGCGTTAAGCTGGGCAATATTTTAAATGCGGTGGTGGGCATGACAGGGATGTATGTGCTGATGGGATATTTTAACACCCTATGGATAGCGCGCATTTTGGCAGCTGTTGTTTTAGCATTCAACGGAACAGTGGCCTATCACGTTGCGCAAGGCAATTTTATGTGGATGATGGCGATGTATTGGCCATGGATGATGCTGTTTTTTCTTAAAGGATTGGAGGTGCGGTTATGGATGTATCCGGCCGCGCTTATGCTGAGTTTACAATTTTGGGGCGGCGGAACGTATCCTTTTGCATTTGTGATATGGGTCTTTGTGTTGTTGACGGTGTTTTTGGCTTGGCGCGATAAAAGGGCAGGGTATTTGCTGCGTTTGGCCGAGATGATGGCCGCTTTTGTGGTGTTCTGCGCGCCAAGGCTGTTGATGGTCATGGAGACTCTGTATCGATTCCCGCGCGTAACATTAAATGATTCACCTGACGTGCCCTGGAGTGTGTTTTACTATGCGTTTCTTTGTCCAGACCAGATCCATGAGCACCTGCCCGGTCTGACAGTGACGGAATTTTCCGCCTACGTCGGTCTTATCCCGTGTGCGTTGACGGTGGTTTTGTTTTTTCACTGGAAGAAATTTTGGCCGTATTTATGCGTCCTTCTTTTTTCTTTAGTCATGGCTTTGGGCAACTCCGCGTTGGGATTAGGTTATTTCCATTTTTCAACGCGTTCCTTTTTGATTTCCGTGTTCTTTGTCGCTTTCACCGGCGGGGTTTCGTTATCTTATTTGGTTTCACGGTGGCGTGATAAATACCCCCTGGTTGTTTTGCTTTCATGCGTAGCTGTTATTTTTGTGATGGTTAATCTTTTTGCCGTCCTGTCAGTGACGCGTAAGTTTACTGTAACGAATGCGCGGCCCTATGAAGATTTCCAGCCGTCGATGCCTTTTAGCCAGCTGGATGTCACGCAAAAACAGGAATTTCGTTTTGGGAACAGTTTCATGATGGACCTTTTGTTGCGCAATACCGGAACGGCCAACGGCTATGAGGCCCTGCCGATTGCACCCCATGTGCATGCTAAAAATTCCCCGATGTATAGAGGCGAATTCTACCTTCAGAACGGCCCGGGACAAGTGGAGGTGGCGGGGTGGTCTCCGAATCGATGGGATGTGAAGGTCCGCGTCCCCCATAGGGACATCCTGGTGGTGAATCAGAATTTTGATCGGGGATGGAGGACGAACCCGCCTAAGCCGCTGGTGAATGTCAACGGCGTTCTGGGCGTTGAAGTGACGCCGGAGGATTCAACAATTGTTTTTCAGTATCTGCCGTTTAATTTTATTTTAGGCTTGTGGGTCAGCGTGTTAGGACTGATAGCTATTATGTGGGACTTGGGGCTATTTAAAAGAACCAAGTAGAATAGGGCTTCTGGTAGTTACGCATTAGGTAATACTGGAATATGATCCTGTCGTTGGCGTAATGTAAGAAAAATTTGACCCAGTCTTGATCTGTTTTGCAGTGCTCAGCCTCAAGTCTGAGATCGGATTGGAAGGCCTCTGCGCTATCGGCGGGATAGGTGGTGAAATACACGCTCAGGAAACTAGCCGCAAAGATAGCTCCGGTGACAGAACCCACGATCAGGATATTAGGCCAGCGGTCGATCGCTTGGGCCAGAGAATAGCCGAGCAGTAGTTCTGTGAAAGGTTGTGCCCCGAATGAACGCAGGGCATTGGGCAGGCTTTCCCAAGTCAGTGCCGCAGGGACGATGCCGCTAGCGGCAGCCATTAAAAGAAAAATGACAAGAGGAGAAGGTCTTTTCTTTTTTTTAAGTAAGAGGATGAAAAGCCACACTCCTGCCCCCAGGCCAAGCATATCAAGCCAGCTTAATTCTCCGAAATGTCTTGTGGAGTGGCGATAATTATTATCACCTGTCAGGAATAGGTATTGGGGGCTCAGATGGGAAAAATAATTTTTGGTAAAGGTCATGAGAAAATCTGTTGCAGAGGATGTTGTTGAGAGGATGCTTATCGAATTAAAACGGTCCAGCAAGGGACCTTGGAGAGTCCCCCGGAGGAGCGGAACACAACACACAGCCAGTACGATAAAGAAAATTCCCAGAGATTTTAACGCCACATGTTTTTGTTTTATTTGGTAGCCGACCAGAAGAAGAATGACGAGAGGGGCCTGCAGGCGTGTCGGCGGATAAGAATACATGGCACAGGCCATAAAAAATCCGGCAAGGACCATATTTCCCCATCGAGGGTTTCGCAGAAAACAGAAGACGCCCCAGATCAGGAATATGGGCCCCAAAATGGACTCAAAAGCGAGTCTGGATAACATCCATCCCCAGGGCGAGATACTGGATACCAGAAGGGTGGCCCAAGCGCATGTAGGGCCTCCCAGAAGCCGTGCCAGAAGAAAAAGTCCGATGAGACCCAAGGTATAGGCGAACGCCGAAAAAGCCCGAACGCTGCCGATAGATATGCCAAAGATTTTGACCCAAAACCCTAAGGGATACAGCTGTGTCGGCGGCTTGGGAGAACCAAACCCAAAGCCAAACAGAGGCCATTTTTTCCCGGAGTAATCGGTGCCGTCTGTGGCCATGCAATGAGCGTTCACCGCGCTTGTAATTTCGTCGATGTAGAATCCCTTAGGGGCGTTTTCTAAATTCCAGAAACGCAGCAGATTAACAATAAGGATGGTCGCAAGAATGATAAAAAAGGCGGCATTTTTTAAATAACGTGAATGAGGGGCAATCATCTTGGGTGAAAGTATATCATTTTAGTTAAAATTTAGGAATAATTATTCTAACAGCCGCTTACCTTGCTTTTTCTTTTACAGGATTGTATAATCGTGAAGTTATCCACCGGCATTGTATAGTGTCAGGTCTTTGTGATTTTAATCGTTAAACATATTGCTATCGAAGGCCCCGGGACATTGGGGGATTTTCTTAAAGCCAAGGGAGAGGCTTTTCGTATTGTGGAGCTTGGCGCCGGCGAGGAGCTCCCGGCTGACCCGACGCTTTTTAAAGCGGTGGTGGTTTTGGGCGGGCCGATGAATGTAGACCAAGAGGCCAGCTACCCGTTTCTTAAACCGGAAAATGAGTTTATTGGGAAAGTTTTAAAAACAGGCGTTCCTTATTTAGGGATTTGTTTGGGGGCACAGCTGTTGGCCAAGGCCGCCGGCGCCCCTGTGGGGCAATCTCCGGCTAAAGAAATCGGCTGGTATCATATAACGCTGACTCAGGAAGGGAAGAAAGACCCGTTATTTAAGGGGTTTCGCGCTCAAGATCCCGTTTATCAGTGGCACGAGGACATGTTTCAAATTCCCCGCGGCGGGTTGCTATTAGCGACGAACACAGGTTGTCCTCATCAGGCCTTCAAAGTCGGTTTGAATGCGTACGGTTTACAATTTCACATCGAAGTTACCGACAAAAGCATCAAGGCATGGTGTGATGAATATGGCCGTTTAGATCATGCCCGGTCCATGATAGAAGAGTATGGGAAGGTAAAACCGGTTTTTGAGAAACAAGCCCAAAGGTTGTATCAAAATTTTTGGAAAATAATCCATGTTAAAAATAGCCCTGGCCCAAATTAATCCGACCGTCGGAGATTTAACCGGCAATACGCGTAAAATTTTGGCCTATGCCCTGCAAGCCCAAAAAAGGGGTGCAGACCTTGTGATTTTTCCGGAACTGGCCCTTTGCGGCTATCCCCCGGAGGACCTGCTGCTTAAGAAACATTTTGTGGCGGATAACAGTAAATCGTTGCAGGCTTTGGCCGGGAAAATCCATGGGATTGTAGTCATTACGGGTTTTGTGGACAGCGACCGGCAGGGAAAGATTTATAATGCCGCTGCGGTGATTGCCGACGGAGGCGTCCAACATGTATATCATAAGCAGGAACTGCCCAATTACGGCGTTTTTGATGAGAAAAGATATTTTACGCGCGGGGAGCACCTGGGCGTTTTAACCATCAAAGGCGTGCCGGTCGCGATCAATATTTGCGAAGATATTTGGGTCGAGGGGGCTGTGGACCAAGCCCAAGCCAAGGCAGGTGCTAAAATTTTGATCAATATTTCTTCCTCTCCCTATCATGCAGGGAAGTTGAAAATCCGCCAGGACCTTTTGATGGCCCGTGCCCGTGCCACACAGACATATTTGGTGTATGTCAATGCTGTCGGCGGTCAGGATGAGCTGGTTTTCGACGGGGGAAGCCTGGTGATATCTCCTAAAGGGCAGGTGTTGGCGCGGGCCGTACAATTTGAAGAGCAGTTACTTATAGTATCAATCTTGAAAAGAAGAGATTGCTTCGTCGCGAAAAACGCTCCTCGCAATGACACAGGGGGGCCTTTGATAGCCCCGCTTTTGAATGATTCAGAAGAAATTTATAAAGCCCTGGTGTTGGGCACGCGTGATTACGCGACCAAAAATGGTTTTAAAAAAGTGGCCTTAGGTTTAAGCGGTGGCGTGGATTCAGCTTTGGTCGCCTGTATTGCCTGCGACGCGTTTGGGCCGCACAATGTCATGGCTATTTCTATGCCGAGTGCCTTTAACAGCAAAGCCACCCGTCTGGATGCCAGGCAAGTGGCGAAGAATTTAGGCATTGAATTTAAAGAAATCCCGATCAAAAAGATTTTTGCGGACTATGTGAAAACCTTAGCGCCTTATTTTACCGGACGCTCCGCTGATGCTACTGAGGAAAATATTCAGGCACGCATCCGCGGTAATATTTTGATGGGTTTTGCCAATAAGTTTGGCGGATTGATTTTGACCACGGGCAATAAAAGCGAAATGGCAGTGGGTTATTGCACGCTCTACGGGGACATGTCCGGCGGATACGCGGTCATCAAGGATGTTTTTAAGACCAAGGTTTATGAATTGGCCAGGTATCGTAACAGCATGGCGAAGGCGCTACTTATTCCCGAAAGTATTTTGCGGCGAGCCCCGTCGGCGGAACTGCGTAAGAATCAGACCGATGAACAGACGCTGGGCGCCTACCGGGATTTAGATAAAATTTTAATGGCATATATCGAAGGCCATGCCTCTTATCAGGACATCGTGGCCGGGGGCATGTCCCCTCAACTCGTGTCCAGGACCATTCGTTTGGTAGATGCCAATGAATATAAACGACGTCAGGCCCCGCCCGGCGTCAAAATCACCCCGTGCGCTTTCGGCAAAGACTGGCGCCTGCCGATTACCAATAAGTACAAAGAATGAAATTATCCGTTATTATTCCTGCCTATAATGAAGAGTCGACCATTGAGGCCATCATCTCAAAAGTCCGGGAGGTGATCCTGCCCGCCGGCCTGGAGCGTGAAATCGTGGTTGTCAATGATGGCTCGCAGGATAAAACCGGGGAGATTTTAAAGAGTTTGGCTAGCCAGCCGGGGCTGGTCGTCATTCATCAAACCAATCAAGGCAAGACAGCCGCCCTTTTAACCGGATTTAAAAATGCCACCGGAGACATTTTGCTGGTCCAAGATGCGGATTTAGAGTATGACCCCAATCAATATCCCAAACTTTTGCAGCCTATTTTGGACGGCACCGCCTTGGTCGTATACGGCTCCAGATTTTTGGGGTCCATCCAAGGCATGGAGCCGGTCAATCGCTGGGCCAATAATATCTCCAATCGGACATTCAAGCTCTTGTATGGCGTTGGGTTGACCGATATCAACACCTGTTATAAGGTTTTTGTCCGTCGGGCATGGGAAGGCATCACGATCGAGTCCCGGAATTTTGCTTTTGAGACTGAATTTACGGTGAAGCTTTTACGTCGAGGATTCACCATCAAGGAAGTTGCCATTGATTATACCGCCCGCTCTTTTAAGGCCGGCAAAAAAATCAAATGGACCACAGCTTTGGAAATGTACTGGCCGATTATTAAATACCGTTTTGTGAGAGGATAAGAGAGCCATGATGGCGTATGTGATCATAGCCGGGATGCCTTTGTTGATGTTGATTTTGTCTTTAGCCTGGCGTTTCGCCAGCGGACCTTTTTGGCTGGGGGCCAACAGTGACCCGGCGTATCAGTATTTGATGAACGCGGTGTATTTGGCAGATCACAGGGTGCCTTTATATTTTCAGCATCCCGGCACGACGGTACAGTGGCTGGGCGGGGTCATCATTAAGTCGTTTAATTTTTTCATCTCCGATAGCCAGATGGTTGAGAATGTGTTTAGGGCGCCTGAATTTTATCTGCATGCCATGTACGCCGTGCTGATCATTTTTACTAGCGCGACCCTGATGGCCTTGAGCTTTTATGCCTACCGACGCAGCGGTGATTGGCTCTTCGCGTTTCTAGTCCAGACCCCGGCTTTTTTATATCTAACAATGTGCAAGGAATCAGGGTTTCTGCTGGCAGTGGCTAATGTGTGTCCGGAGACCTTGATGATGGGGATGCTTAACCTCTATGGACTATGTTTATTGAGGGCTTTTTTTATAGACGACAAAAAATCTTCATTAGGAACGGCGCTGGGGTGGGGCGCGGTGTATGGGTTGATGGTCGCCACCAAATTCACCTGTCTTTCGTTGGTGGTCGTCCCATTAGCCGTATTACCTGCGTTGAGAGCAAGACTGCTTTTTTGTGTGCTTGCGGGGGTGACTTTTATTTTAGCCACTTGGCCGGTCTCCTCACATTATCTTTTGATGTGGAACAATCTTTATCAGATGTTAACGCATACGGAATTCCGGGGCTACGGCCATCAGGGATTGATAGCGTGGGGGAGTTTCCGTAATGGATTAATAATCACTTTCGTCCAGCAATGGTTATTAATGAGCAGTGCTTTTTGTATTTTAGGGATTGTCCTTTACCATCGTATCGTCTCTGGCGCCTGGAACAAATTGAATAAAGCGTACTATTGGGCGGCATGGATAGGCATAACTATCATTGTACAGTTTTTAATGGTCGCTAAAGAAACAGCGTATCATTATATGGTCCCGGCGATGGGATTGTTTGGATTTTTGTGGGCATTCATGTACCGCAGCGGGAGCGGAAAGCCTTGGGTCTGGCGGGGGGCAGCTCTTCTTTTTACTGCTATCAGCCTGATGCTTTGTTTTATTGAAATAGGCGGCGCGTATAGGGCATCGAGCGTGGCCCAAACTTTTTCTAAAGAGGTGTATAGGCATAAGGGGGTCATTATTTGCGGGTATTACCGTTGTTCGTCTGTATCTTATTCTTTAGCGTTTGGGGATGATTGTTATGGGCTGGGCGCCTACAAGGATTTGATCCAAAAATTGTACCCGACGGATTATGTGATGGACATCCTGCAATTTAAAATCAATAATCCTCAGGACGCTTTTATTGAAGATGCCATCGCCGGCGGCCGTCAGGTGTTTTTATACGGTTCCCCGATGGGGGAGGCTTTTTTTAGCCCGTTGTTTAAAGTCAAACTCGTGGCCCAAAGAGGCGATGCGGCACTCTACGGAGTGCTTGAAGCTAATGACAAACAAGCGTTTCAATTGTTTTATATGGCACAAATGGCTTTGGTGCAGGGACAGCCACAGGCGGCCTATATGCTGGGGGGGCGCTCCAAAGAATTAGGCTTGCCGGTGGCGCGTGATTTTATGGCCCAGATGGACGAGCTCATAGCTAAAAGCCGTGGCCGATAAAGCAGGTTTTTTCAGGAGATGACATGTCTTCGGATATGTTTAAAATACTCAGCGTCATCCGCGGGTCGCTTAGGTATAATGCCTGGCTTTACAGCCGTATTAGACGGCATCTGCGAGGCGTTGTTTGGGACATCGGCAGCGGCTTGGGAGATATCTCCGGGCAGTTTGATGAACCCGGCATTGAAGAGGTCATCCTTTCAGATTATGATTCGCGGATGGTCAACACCTTAAGACACACCTTCCTTCCTTTGAAAAATTACCGCGTTCTGTCTTTGGATATTGCCGATCCGCAAGTGATCGTTAAGTATCCCGAAGCGATTGCGGACACCATCACCTGCATTAATGTATTGGAACACATTGACAAGGACGTGGCGGCTTTAAAGCATATGAGGCATCTTTTAAAAAAAGGGGGGAAGGTGGTTATTTTTGTTCCTGCTTTGCCGGCGATTTACGGCACTTTAGACAGGAGCGTTGACCATCACCGTCGCTATACTAAAAAAACTTTGCGCGCCGCTGCACAGCAGGCGGGTTTTCGTGTGAGAGAGGCCTATTACATGAATATGTTCGGCATATTGACCTGGTTTTTTGCCGGACGGGTATTAAGACAAAAAGAGTTCCATAAAGAGGCTTGCCATATGCTCGACAGAATAGTGCCATGCTTGAGAGCGGTGGAATCTTTGGGCAATCCGCCGGTGGGACAATCGTTGATCATGGTTGCAGAGCGTCTTTAAATAGCTATGTTTCTTTTTCTTCCCATATTTTTTCTAGTTTTTTGTGCACTCATCCTATACCGTTATCTTAACGGTTGGCGCTCGGCCATACTATGCGCGGCGATTGTGAGCGGGAGCGCATTGACAGGGATAACAGAAGGATTAAGTCTTATACGAGTTTTAAGTTTTTATCCTGTAGTGATCTGCTGGTCGTTGTTGACCATATCGAGCGGCCTCGGGGCGGTTAGGGGGTGGCCTAAGACAGCACGGCTAGACCTAAGCCGCTGCAAAAACTACTTTTTAAGCGAGAAAATATTTTTAGGCATCATTCTTTTTATTGGCGCAGTGAGTGCGGTTACAGCCATGGTCGGAGTGCCCAACACATGGGATGCGATGACCTATCATCTGCCTCGTGTGGAGCATTGGATACAAGACAAAACAGTTGCCTTTTATCCGACCAATGATATCCGCCAATTATATATTACACCGTGGGCTGAGTTTGCCATTGCCCATGTGCGTATCTTGGGCGGCGGGGAATCAAGTGCGAATGGGGTCCAATGGCTCGCGATGGTCGGCAGTTTAATAGGGGTGTCGTTACTGGCGCGGCAATTAGGCGCCGGCCGTCTAGGGCAACTGATGGCCGCGGCCTTGGCCGCAACCTTGCCGATGGGTATTTTACAGTCGGTCAGCACCCAAACCGATTATGTGGGCGCTTTTTGGTTGATAGCATTCGTGGTTTTTCTTATAGAAACCCAACGTTCCCCACGTTTTATTTATACCATGGCGGCCGGATTAAGCCTGGGGCTGGCGTTGTTAACCAAAGGCAATAGTTATATTTTCGCAGCGCCTTTTTTAATTTGGTTTATGGGAACGACTTTAAAAAGGCACTGGAGGAGGTCTGTCGCGGGTGTGTTGCTGATCGTCGCCTGCGCCGTGTTTGTGAATGTGGGGCAATATGCACGCAATAGCCAGACATTTGGATCTCCGACGTGGACAAGTGTTCCGTTGACCAACGCCTCTTTGAGCCCGAAGGTTTTATGGGTGAATATATTGCGCAATACGGGGGTACATTTAGCCATGCCCTGGATGGATGTTAATGCGCATACGGTACAGACGCTGAGGAGGGCGGCCCGGTTTTTGGGCGCGGACATTGATGATCCGCGCGCGACTTTTGGCGGTAGTTTTGCTATCCGCAGTCTGAATTTCGATGAAGATTATACCGGCAATTTTTTGCACTTGCTGCTTTTTGGGGGTGTGTTTTTATTATTCTGGTTTTCCCGCTCCCTGAGGCAGAAGGCCGGTTTTTATATGTTGACGGTGGCTTTGGCTTCTTTGTTGTTTTGTTGGGTGGTCCGTTACCAACCATGGAACAGCCGCTTTCATTTACCTGTCTTTATTTTATTTTGTCCTGTGGCGGGAGTCATCCTGGAGCATTTCTTAAATAAAAAAAGTGTGGTGGTGGTCATCCTGTTATTTTTAACAGCCATACCGTGGATGTTTTACAATCAACAGCATCCGTGGATGGGAGACGGCGGTATATGGCGCCAGCCGAAGGTCACCCAATATTTTTATAAGCGTCCGTATTTGATTTTGCCGTATTTCTACGGCACGAAGTATCTAAAATCTATTGCGTGCCGAGAAGTGGGGCTTTTAACAGGCGGAGAATGGGAATATCCCTGGTGGCAATTTTTGCGGGGGAAAGGCTTGCGTATTGAGCATGTGCAGGTGGCTAATCAGTCAGGGTCCCTGAAATATCCATTAGGTGATTTTCAACCCTGCGCGCTGGTTGTTTCAGGCACAGAACTACAACCCTATCTTTTGGTAGGCCGCGGTATTTATGTTCCGGCGTGGCAATCCCCGGCGGTAGACGATAAGATCACTATTTTTGTCAGAAAGTTCTAAAATTTTATGAAAAACACGTACGTCAAATGGGCGTTTATTATTCCCTTCTTGTGGTGGATCTATTTATTTTTTACCACCCAGATCGTGGTCGTGTTTGATGCCGCCAGTTATGAAGATTTAGGCAAAATGATCGTTCACCAGGGATGGGGTGAATTTTTCCGTACAGGTCCTAACCGGGAGCCGTTGTTTCCGGCCATGGTGGCATGGTCGATGCAGCTGGGAGAATGGTGGGGGATTTCCTATTACTATCCTTTGAAAATGATAGGCACGTTATTTTTGCTGTTGACCATGGTTTTTTCTTACCGTTTGATGAGGATGCTGTCCATACCCAGAATTATGGCGTGTTTGGCTGTTTTTTATTTAGGCATCTCACCGGTCATGACGAACTCCAGCATGCGTTTATGGTCGGAATTCGCCGCGTATCCGTGGGTGGTGCTAGCGGTGCTATGGACCATTAAATCCTGGAGGGTCATGGATAATCTATCCGATGACCGTCGAGGCATGCTCAAGGCCATCGGACACGGTACAATGGTGGGGTTGATGTTTTTGCTGATCATGTCCGTCAAAGCGGTTGCTGAAGGGGTTTTATTATTTTATTTATGGCCGTTTTATGGGCTCATTGTTGCCAGCTGGAGGAGAGGGCACTTGCTTAAAGCCAAGCATGTGATTATGTTTTGTCTGGCGGCCCTTCTTGTTTTTGAAGGCGCGGTCAATATCTATAAATGGGAGAATTATCAGGCCAACGGCCATTTTGTTTTTACACCGAGGGGCGATTGGTTTTTATACGGCAATACGGCATGTCGCATGCAGCCGTTGACCCTCAGGCGTTTGGGGGCAGCCGTGGCGTATGTGCCGGGCTTAAGTGTTTGTCCGTCGATATTTGGCACGGATGATTGTGACTTTTGGTCTGACAGGCATGCGGAGGATGTGGCGCAAGCCAAGAGAGAGGAGCTTAAGGCCAAAGGCGCCACAGAGGCAGAGCTTTCCCGATATTATATATACGATTCGATCAGAATGGTTTTGGCCAATCCTCTGCAGGCGGTTATGTTGTGGGGCGTTGAAGCCCATAAAATATTTTTTTGGGAATCTTCCGTTGCTTTTGTGGCTTATCCGGATTGGCTGGAAGGGATTTTCTATGCACCGGGGTTGATGAATAGTCTCAAGATTGTTTTGGCGTTCTTTTCCTGGGGTGCCTGCGTGTTTTCTTTTTGTTATTTGTGTGTTTATCGACGAGCATATTGGCGGCAAAGTCATTCCCAGGTGTGGGTCTTATTTTGGGTATTGAATTTTATTTTTTGGTTTGCGGCCATGTATTCGGTGTTTTTTGTGATCGACCGTTATGCGTTTCCTTTGGTTTCCTTGTTTTTGGTGCTGCTCGCATTCATGGCGCATAAAATAGTGAGGTTTTTTGTCAAATGAAGGCCGTGTTTTCCTGGTTGAAAAAAGATCCTTGGCTGGCGGGGCTGGTGGTTTTGGCCGTTGGTTGTGCTTTGTGGAGGCACAATCCTTTGGTCACTGAAATCATCAAAGAGCACGATTTGGTTGAACAAAAAAGCAAGTTAGTCACCATCAGTTATTATTATCCTGCCTTCGGGTATTTTGCCGACATTGTTTCCGGGGCCCAGCCACCGAAGAAAGAATGGATGCAGGGTTATTATTTCGGCAAACCGTATATTTTCCATCAGTATTATCAAAAGGCGGCCCAGTTACTGCCTGATAGTGATGCCGCGCATTTTTTATTGGGGTTTTGCGAGTATTATCTGGGGAGTCCGGACTTGGCCCGCACGCAGTATGAGGCATCGGTGGCAGTCAATCCCTATTTTTTTTGGTCGTATTATAATTTAGGGGTCATTTATTTTCAGCAGGGGGATTTTTTAAAAAGCGCCATGGTATTGACTCAAGCTCTTGCTTTGAAAAAAGTGGCTTTGACAATACTGTTTCAAAATCCATTTTACCGACAGATTTGGCGTAATTTAGCCAATCCTCCACAAGTGCTGGAAGGCAATCTCAACCAGGGAGTACAAGATGCCGCACTTATGTTGGCCGCGTGTTACCTGAAGGCCGGAGCGTATGGTCAGGTCCTGCAAATTGTCCAGTCGGTGGCCTCTGGCGGGCATCCTTGGCACCAGGACCTTTGGGAAGAGCTCCGCAAACAAGCCTTGCAAAAGCAATCGCAGGACGACAAGCTATACCTTTTATTACAAGAGCGGATACCCGTCAGGTTATTTTAAAGCCCATAATTATATTTGCATTAATCGACGAAAAATAATAGAATACCCAGCTCAGGTATAATACTATTTAATCTCGGTTTAAGGCTTCCTTAAGATAAATAATGGATAAAAATATGAGTTATATACAAAAACAAGGGTTATATGACCCGCGCTTTGAGCATGCTTCCTGCGGGGTAGGTTTTATCGCGCATATTAAGGGGCAGAAGTCCCATGAGATTATTCGCCATGGGGTGGAGATCTTAGAAAATCTGGCCCACCGCGGGGCTTGCGGCTGCGATCCTAAAACCGGTGACGGCGCAGGCATACTCATTCAGATGCCGGACGCATTTTTCCGTAAGGAATTGGCGAAGGTGGATATCGCCTTGCCTGCCGCGGGTGATTATGGCGCCGGCCTGGTTTTTTTGCCCACCTCTTTAGATGACCGGAATATCATCGAGGAGTGGACGGAACACATTATTCATGAAGAAGGCCAAAAATTCATCGGCTGGAGGGAAGTGCCCCATGAACCGACTCAAGTGGGCAGGGTGGCACGCTCAGGTATGCCGGCCTTCAAACAGCTTTTTATCGCCCGCGGTCCTAATACCCCTCGTGAAGATTTTGAACGCAAGCTTTATGTGATCCGCAAGCGCCTGTGGAACAAGGTGGTTAATTCCACTTTATCCGCAGAAGAATTTTTATTATTTTTGCTCGCTGTCGGGCCGGACGTTAATTTACAAAGGTCAGCTGATGAGCGAGCAACTGAATCTTTTTTTCCCTGACTTGAGCGACGCGGCCATGGTATCGGCCATTGCGTTGGTCCATTCGCGGTATTCCACGAACACTTTCCCCAGCTGGGCGTTGGCCCATCCGTATCGCTATATCGCGCATAACGGGGAAATCAATACGTTGCGCGGTAATATCAACTGGATACGCACACGCGAGAAACAGTTTGTTGCCAAAGTTTTTGGCGAGGATTTAAAGAAAGTATTGCCTACCGTTGTCCCGCAAGGTTCGGACACCGCCACCTTTGATAATGTTTTGGAAATGTTAATCCTTTCCGGGCGTTCTCTGCCGCACGTGATGATGATGATGATCCCCGAGGCCTGGAGCAATCATCAGGAAATGGACGCTGCCAAGCGCGCTTTTTATGAATATCATTCCTGTTTAATGGAACCCTGGGACGGACCGGCATCGATCGCTTTTTCCGACGGACGTTATGTGGGGGCACTGCTTGATCGCAATGGGCTTAGGCCTTCGCGCTATCTGGTCACCAGTGATGATATTGTCATCATGGCCTCAGAGGCAGGGGTGTTGCCCACAGCGGAAGAGAAGGTCATCTTCAAGGGCCGCTTGCAGCCGGGGAAAATGTTTTTGGTGGATACCGAGGAAAAACGCATCATTGATGATGAAGAACTGAAGAAATTTTATGCGGGTCGTCAGCCGTATGCACAGTGGCTGAGGGACAACGTCGTCGATTTGCGCCAGTTACCCGAACCTAAGGGTGTCCATGGCCTTGATGAAAAGACCCTGCTGGAGCGTCAACGCGCGTTTGGCTATACGCTTGAAAATCTTAAAGTACTATTAAAGCCCATGGTTTTGGGTGAGGAAGCGACCGGCTCCATGGGCGCCGATACGCCCTTGGCGGTATTGTCCGATAGGCCTAAACCCCTTTATGAGTATTTCAAACAACTTTTTGCCCAGGTGACCAATCCTCCCATTGATGCTATCCGCGAGGAGATCATTATGGGTGAGGACATGATGTTGGGCCCTGAGAGCAATTTGCTGGAAGAATCGCCCCAGCATTGCCACCGTTTATGGATCCAGCGCCCGATGCTGACGAATGAAGAATTAGAGAAAATAGTGCATATTAATCAGGGGGCATTAAAAGCGGTAAGGCTGCCTTGCGTATTTGACAAAGACGCCGGGCCTGTAGGCATCGAGAAGGCCTTTGAGGCGTTGTGTGCCGGTGCCGATGAGGCCATTAGGCAAGGGAGGAGTATTTTGATTCTTTCGGACAGGGACATTGCCGCGAAGAAGGTCCCTATGCCGTCGTTGTTGGCGTGCGCCGGGTTGCACCATCATTTAATCCGTCAAGGGACGCGCACGAAAGTCAGCATAGTTGTTGAAACCGGCGAGGCGCGCGAATTGCATCATTTTGCGGTTTTAATCGGCTATGGGGCCCAAGCGATTAATCCGTATCTGGTTTTTGAGACGATTGAAGCCATGATTAAAGACCGGCTATTCGAGGAACCGATCACTTTCCCAGATGCCCAGAAGAATTTTCTTAAAGCCTGCCATAAGGGGTTATACAAAATTATTTCCAAAATGGGCATTTCCACCATTCAGTCATATTGCGGGGCGCAGATCTTCGAGGCAGTGGGTTTAGGACAGGCATTGATTGATACCTATTTTACCGCAACCCCTTCGCGTATCGGCGGCATTGATATTGCTATCGTGGCCCAGGAAGCGCTTAAGCGTCATGAGGCAGGCTATCCGTCGCTGCCCACACAAGATGCCATGCTGGATGAAGGCGGGGAATATGCTTGGCGCAAGGAAGCAGAATTTCATCAATTAAATCCCACAACGATCGCTTTGTTGCAGTACGCGACGAGTTCGGGCAATTTCAAAGTGTATCAGCAATATGCCAAGGCGGTCAATGAGAATAGCCGGCAGATTGCCAATATCCGCGGTCTTTTAAAATTTAAAGCCGGCCATGCGATCCCCCTTGAGGGGGTGGAGCCGGCCTCGTCTATTGTCAAGCGTTTTGCGACCGGCGCTATGAGCTATGGTTCCATTTCCAAGGAAGCGCATGAGACCTTGGCCATTGCGATGAACCGTTTAGGCGGTTTTTCAAATACCGGTGAAGGCGGGGAGGATGCCGAGCGTTTTAAAAAAGACCCCAACGGTGATTGGCGCAGAAGCCGCATCAAGCAGGTCGCGCAAGGCCGCTTTGGGGTGACCATTGAATATCTGGTCAATGCCGACCAGCTTCAAATTAAAATGGCCCAGGGGGCCAAGCCCGGCGAAGGCGGCCAGCTTCCCGGACATAAAGTGTCCAAGGAAATTGCATGGACTCGGCACACTACGCCGGGCGTCATTTTGATTTCTCCGCCTCCGCACCACGATATTTATTCGATTGAGGACTTGGCTCAGCTCATTCATGATTTAAAAAATGCTAACTCCAAAGCGATGATTTCGGTCAAATTAGTTTCTGAAATCGGGGTAGGGACAGTGGCCGCCGGCGTTTCCAAGGGCAAGGCGGACCATGTGTTAATTTCCGGGTTTGAAGGCGGGACCGGCGCCTCGCCGCAGACGTCGATTAAACATGCGGGGTTGCCGATGGAATTGGGCCTTGCCGAAACCCAGCAGGTTTTGGTGATGAATGATTTGCGCGGGCGCATACGGGTACAGACCGACGGACAACTCAAGACCGGGAGGGATGTGGTCATAGCCGCCATGTTAGGCGCGGATGAATTCGGCTTTTCCACCACCGCCCTGGTCACTATAGGGTGTATTTTACTGCGTAAATGTCATTTGAACACATGTTCCGTGGGGGTGGCGACCCAAGACAAAGAGCTGCGTAAAAAATTTACAGGCAGGCCCGAGCATGTGGTCAATTTTTTCACCTTTATAGCCGAAGAAGTGCGTTTGATTATGGCGGAATTGGGTATCGCCAAATTCGAGGATTTAATCGGCCGCGTGGACATGCTGGATACCAAGGACACACTTGACCATTGGAAAGCCAAGGGCATTGATCTCACGAATATTTTGCACCGGCCCGACGTGCCTAAAGGGGTGGCGATACGGCACACGAGTACCCAGGACCACGGTCTTGAGAAGGCGTTGGATAATGTATTGATGGCTAAAGCCAAGCCGGCCATTGAGAATCAAACGCCGGTACAATTAACATCGAATATCCGGAATATCAACCGCACGGTGGGCACCATGCTTTCAAGTCAAGTGGCTTTAAAGTATGGGTTATCAGGTTTGCCTGAAGACACCATCCAAATACAATTTAAGGGTGCGGCAGGCCAAAGCTTCGGCGCATTTTTGGCGCACGGCATCAGCTTTAGCCTTGAGGGTGAGGCCAATGATTATGTGGGTAAGGGGCTTTCCGGCGGGCGCATTGTTATTTTTCCCTCTAAAAAAGCGCGCTATCGTCCGGAAGAGAATATTATTGTCGGCAATGTGGTTTTGTACGGGGCTATTGGCGGGGAGGCGTTTTTTAGAGGGATTGCCGGCGAGCGTTTCGCCGTGCGCAATTCCGGAGCGTATGCGGTCGTTGAGGGGATAGGAGATCACGGCTGCGAGTACATGACCGGCGGGCGCGTGGCGGTGATAGGACCCACGGGGCGCAATTTCGCGGCAGGGATGTCCGGGGGGATTGCGTATGTGCTGGACACTGACGGGAATTTCAAGAAAAATTGTAATCCGGGCATGGTGGATTTATTTGCGGTCACGCAACCCCAAGATATTCTGGAATTAAAAACATTGATTGAGAAACATTTCCGCTATACGCAATCAACCGTGGCTGAGGGTATTTTAAAAGATTGGGACCATATTTTGGGGAAATTTATCAAAGTCTATCCGCGGGACTATCGCAGGGTTTTAGAAGAAGCGGAAAGCATCAAAAATACGAATAATGTGTCATTACGAGGAGCGTAGCGACGAAGTAATCTCTTAAAAGATTGCTTCGCTTCGCTCGCAATGACACGCGAAGGAAGAATATATGGGCGACGTTAAGGGATTCATGAAGTATGACCGGCAGGAGTACACGAGAGAGCCTGTTGCCGAGCGAGTTAAAAATTATAAAGAGTTCACTCATCTGCCTGCCGAGAAAGACTTGAAAGTCCAGGGCGCTCGCTGTATGGATTGCGGGGTCCCGTTTTGCCAATCGGGTTGTCCTATCGGCAACATCATCCCGGATTGGAATGATTTAGTTTACCGTGACCGCTGGCAGGAAGCCCTTGAGCGTTTGCATAAGACCAATAATTTTCCGGAATTTACCGGACGTGTTTGTCCGGCCCCTTGCGAAAATTCTTGCGTGCTGAGCATTAATGCTCCGGCGGTGACGATTAAAAATATCGAGCTTGCCATTATTGAACACGCCTACGGCCAAGGGTGGGTGAAGGCTTCCCCTCCCGTCCACCGCAGCGGGATGAAGGTTGCGGTGGTCGGTTCCGGCCCCGCGGGACTCGCCTGCGCGGACCAGTTGAATCACAAGGGGCATAAAGTGACGGTCTATGAAAAGAATGAATTGATCGGCGGGCTTCTGAGCCTTGGGATACCGGATTTTAAATTGGAAAAAAGCGTGGTTGCGCGTCGGGTGGAGCGCATGCGCGCCGAGGGGGTTGTCTTTGAGACAGGGGTACACGTCGGGGTGGATATGCCCGCGCAGAAATTACGGGAAAAATTTGATGCCATTGTTTTATGCGGCGGGGCTGAGGGGGCGCGCGAGCTGGCTGTGCCGGGCAGAGAATTAGAGGGTGTTTATCAGGCGATGTATTATTTACCGCAACAGAATTTAATGAATAACAATTATAGCGCGGATAAATTCAGGGCCCAATATGCGCAAAGCATGGCCCAGGTGAAATTGTCATCTTTGCAAGCCGTGTCGGCGCAAGGTAAACGGGTCATTGTTTTAGGCGGAGGGGACACGGGTTCGGATTGTGTAGGCACCGCCATTCGTCAGAAAGCCTTAAGCGTGCATCAATTTGAACTGATGCCTAAGCCTCCGCAAGAACGCACAGCGGATAATCCCTGGCCTAATTGGGCGTTTATTTTACGCACGTCCAGTTCCCATGAAGAAGGTTGTGTCCGGGACTACAGTATTATGACGAAACGTTTCAGCGGAGAAAACGGGAAGTTGAAAAAATTGCATGCCGTGCGCTTGCAGTGGTCTAAGGACCCTGCCAGCGGTCAGATGAAGATGAGTGAAATCCCGGGCTCGGATTTTGAGGTGGCGTGTGACTTAGTACTTTTAGCGATGGGGTTCCTAGGGCCTCTTAAGGGTGGCATGTTGGAAGAACTGGGTGTCGCCTTGGATGCGAGAGGCAATGTGACGGCGGACAGCCATAAAATGACGTCGGTAGAGGGTGTATTTACAGCTGGGGACATGACCCGTGGCCAGTCTTTGGTGGTATGGGCGATTTATGAGGGCCGGGCCGCGGCTGAAGGTGTGCATAGTTATTTAACAAAAAAAGCTATACAAAAACCATAGGAGAAATTATGAAAAAAACCGTTTTTATTTTAATAGCCTTTTTAAGTTTGGCCGGCTGTCAGCAACAAGCCTCGCAACAGGCGGAAATTGATCAGAAAAAAGATGTCGGGCACAAATTGATTTTGAAAAGTTTTGCGGATTTGCAAAATAAAGATTTAAAATCCGCTATCATTGACCTTCAAACATCCATGAAGATCAATCCTTCAGAGCCGGAAGCGTATTTGCTTCTCGGGCAAATCCTGTTGAAGATCGAAGAGTATGACCATGCCGCAGATTTTCTTGATCAGGCGGCCAGGGCTTTCCCGGACAACGGGACGATGTTTTATATGTTGAGCATTGCCAATAAAATGGCCGGTAAGAAATTACCCGCGGTTTTGGCGGCTCGTCATAGTGTGGAAATTTTCCAGGCCCAGCAGGACAGTGCCAATATGCTTAAATCAGCAGCGTTGTTGCACGAGCTTATTGATATCCCGGATGAGCAATTTACCCCGGCCAAAAAGGGCGAAGTTCCGCCGGCCGCAGGGAATGTTCAGGGCAAGAGCGCCGGACAAGCGAAGTAAAGCTTGAAGCTATTCGTTAATGATGGAGGAGTAGCTATTAGGTATTCGGCACGGAATATTTTCGCCGTCTGCTTCGGTTTATGGCAACAATGTTCTAAAGCATCCTTAGTATATTTGGAACATTTTTGCCATAAAGCCTCGCAGACATTTGGCGAAAAATTCTTTAATGTGCCGAATACCTAATAGCTACTCCTCCATACTAATGTAAAGAATCTTCACACGCGCTACATGCTGCTCACTCTCTTATCCGCCTTTATTTTTTACCTTGCTTTTCCCAATCGATTTTTTATTTACGGCTTATGGCCGTGCATCTGGTTTTTTGCCGTGCCGCTGCTGTTGGCTTTGCACGAGAAGCCCTTGAAGAAACGGTTAGGGTTAGGAGTTCTTTTTGGTTTAGGCGCCTACGGGCTTATGGCGCAGGGCGTGTATGCTATTTCTCCCATGGGCTTTTTTATTTTTGTTTTAGGCTTGAGCGTGCAGGCATGGGTGTTCGCCTGTTTTTTTAGATCCACGGGGCATATCGGGGGGGACATTGTTTATTACCCGTTGCTTTGGTCTGTCAGCGAGTGGCTGCGTAACATTTTATTAGGAGGGTTTAGTTTTACCATCAGTCATGCCCAGGCTTTTTGCCCGCTGATGCTGCAATTGTACGGCACGGTGGGGTGCTTGGGCATGAGTGGGATCATTTTTTTGGTCAACACATTGATTTATTTGGGGACCCTTCGGGCTCGGCATCGTTTTTATTATGGATTGGCCGCCGGGATTATTTTTTTGAGCCTACCTTTGGCGGGACGCCTTAAACAAGACACGCCTGTGTCGGAGGCGACCGTGGTGCGCGTGGGCGTTATACAGGCGAATATTTCTCCCTTGGAAAAAATGGATTCAAATCTGTTTGACCGCAATGCCGAGATCCATTTGCGTCTGACGGAACAATCTTTTCTGCGCGCTCATCCGGATTTAGTCATCTGGCCGGAAACCGCATTTCCGGACGATCTTTTGACAAGCGCCCAATGGCGTCCGATTATTTTTCAAGAAGCGATCGACAGACACGCAGATCTTTTAGTCGGGATAGCGCCTATTATCGACGGTAAAGAGTATAACAGTGCCTTGCTTATTGGGGCCAATGGCCAAATCAAAGGCTTGTATCATAAACAAGCTTTGGTGCCTTTTGCTGAATATACGCCGTTGTCTGCATGGGGTATGGATTGGGGCAGGGGATATCATTTGAGTGCCGGGAATAAGCCCTCAGTGATGAGGCTGAGCGGCAACCTTTTGCGTTTCGGGGTGGTGATTTGTTCCGAATCCGCGCATCCTGCTATGGTGCGTCAACTGCGTCAGGCAGGAGCGCAGTTCTTGGTGGAGATCTCTAACGACGGATGGTTTACAGACAGGGCGTCCTATATGCTTCATGCGCAGGCGGCGGTGATGCGCGCGGTGGAAAACAGAATGTGGGTCATACGCGCGGCCAATACGGGGTTGAGTTTTGCCGTGGATCCGGATGGACATATTCACCAGGACGTGAATCTTAAATTAGGCCGCGAAGGGTTTGGAATTTTTGATATAATGATTCGATGAACCAATGGCGGGCTTTAATTCTTTTCTTTTTTATTTTCTTCCTTTCATCGCCGTTGTCCTATGCCGCGGGTCTTATCGTACGCCAGCAACAAATGAAAGCCATGAAGCAACAGCAAATGCAAATGGAGGCCATGAGAGAAGAACAAGCCTATTTGCAATATCAGCAGGCTCTTTTAGCACAGCAAAAACAACAGCAGCAGGCGCCTGCGCCACCCACGTATCAGCAGCAGGTTGAAGAGCGTAATCAGGCGCTTACTCGGGCGATTGCCGACGCCCATCATAGCGCTGTTTCTCTGGAGGCGCCAACCCAGCCCACATCCGTCACGCCTACAGCCGCGCCCAAGACAGAGACCCAAGACGTGGTGGACCTTGCCGAAGTTTGGAAAAAGTTGGACAAGAGAGCAACGGTGTGGACGTTGTTGGTGGACAATCAGGCCAAAGTTTTGACAGTCTCCGAATACATTGACCGTTTCCATAAGCAGGGCGTCAAGATTAATAAAGAGCCGGTGTATTATGTGCAGATGATCGATCAGATGGCCACGCAAAATCCGGACATGCTGTACCGGCCTTTTTGGGAATTGTTACAAATGGTGGCTATTATGGATTATGATTTTGACAATGGCATGGACAAAGACCTGCTGGCCAAACATGTTTTGGGTCCAGCGGGATTTGAGGCTAATAAAAAAAGGCTAAGTCAGTAGCGAGAACATATGAAAAAACATATCCTTGCCATTGATCAGGGCACGACGGGTTCGAGGGCGTTTATTTTTGACTCTCAGGGCCGTGTGGTTGCCAGCGCCTATCAGGAATTCAAGCAGTATTATCCCAAGCCCGGCTGGGTTGAGCATGATGCGTGTGAAATATGGGCCTCTGTTGACAAGGTGATCCGTTTGGCACTGGCGCATGCCCGCATTGATCCCAAGTCCATTGCCGCGATCGGCATTACTAATCAGCGCGAGACCACGGTACTTTGGGACCGCAAGACGGGCAAACCTTTTTATCATGCCATTGTCTGGCAATGCCGGCGTACGGCACAGGCCTGTGCCCGGCTAAAACGCCATGAGCGTTTATTTCGCAGGACAACGGGTTTAGTCGTGGATGCGTATTTCTCAGGCACTAAAATTCAATGGTTATTAGATCACCTCGGCCTGCGGCGCAAAGCCGCCGGCGGGCAAGTCGCCTTTGGCACCATAGACTCCTGGCTTATTTACCGATTGACCGGCGGGGCGTCTCACGTCACAGACATGACCAATGCCAGTCGAACGCTGATTTTTAATATCAAGACTAAAACCTGGAGCCAGCCGTTATTAAAATTATTACATATTCCGGAAAATATTTTACCTCGGGTCCTGCCTTCTTCGTCGGTATTTGGCTTTACGGCTAAGTATCGCCGGTTTGCCGGCAGGCATTCCCATCAGCGCTGTGATGGGAGACCAGCAGGCGTCCCTTTATGGGCAGGGATGTTTTGCGCCGGGGACGATCAAGAATACCTATGGGACAGGCTGTTTTATGTTGCTCAATACGGGGACTCGATGGGTGTATTCTAAAGGTGGTCTTTTGACGACCTTAGGCTGCGATAGTTTAGGCGCTCCGGTTTATGTTTTGGAGGGGTCCATATTTATTGCCGGGGCCATCATCCAATGGTTACGGGATGAATTAAAGATCATTAAAGATTCATCTTCGACGGAAAAAATGATCCATGGCCTTGAAGATACAGGAGGGGTCTATCTGGTGCCGGCTTTGGTAGGTTTGGGGGCGCCCTATTGGAAGGCGGATGCGAGAGGCATCATCACGGGCTTGTCTCGCGGGACGAATGCACGGCATATGGTGCGCGCGGCCTTGGAATCCATGGCCTATCAGACCAAGGACGTGTTTGACCTTATGCATCGGGAATCAGGGCTTAACATTAAATCTTTGAGTGTGGACGGAGGGGCCAGCCGCAATAATTTTCTTATGCAGTTTCAGGCGGATATGCTGGGTATTCCTATTGTCAGGCCTGCCATGGTCGACTCAACCGTGGCCGGGGCCGCGTATTTGGCAGGCGTCTCTATTGGTTTGTGGACACCGCAGGATGTCCTTAAACTTAAAACGATCGAGCGGACCTTTAAGCCTCGCATGTCACGCTCCGCGGCGCAATCTAAATATCAAGGCTGGTGCCACGCCGTACGGCAGGTTTTGACACACTAAGGCAGGGGGGAGACTCAATGATTCGGGATACGTCACTTTTTTCTAAAAGACAATACGATTTGATTGTGGTGGGCGGCGGCATTAATGGGGCGGCCATTGCTAATTTGGCTGCGGCCTGCGGCGCTACGGTCGCCTTGTTGGAAAAAAAGGATTTCGCCAGCGGCACATCCAGCAAATCCACCAAACTCCTGCATGGGGGTATCCGCTATTTGGAGCATTTTGAATTCGACTTGGTCCATGAATCTTTAAAAGAACGTTATATCCAGTGGCAGACCGCACCTCATTTAGTTAAACTCCTGCCGTTTGTCATTCCGGTGTATAAAAAAGACGCGAGGCCTTTGTGGATGATGCAAGTGGGCGTTTGGCTTTACTGATCTTTTAAGCGGCAAATACAGCATCGGCCATTATCGGTTTTTATCGCCCGGCGATGTCACAGCTCTGGCCCCGGGGATTAATACGGACGGGTTAGTGGGCGCCGTGGAATACTTTGACACGCAAATGGACGATGCAAGGCTTGTTCTGGAAAATGTCCTGATGGCGGATAAACAGGGGGCGACGGTCGCGAACTATATAGAAGTGGAGAGCTTTATCAAGACACACAATCGCGCCGTCGGTGTTAAGGCGCGGGACGTGTTGACGGGGACACAGATGGATATTTTGGCCCCCAAAATTATTGTGGCGGCGGGACCGTGGGCGGATGCCTTGATTCAAAAAGATGTACCGCGCTCTGTCAGGCGTCTGCGGCCGACCAAGGGTGTGCATATTGTTTATCGCGGACAAATTTCTCCCAGCGCTTTTTTAGTGCAAAGCCGCCAGGACAGGCGTGTTTTTTTCGTGATCCCTTTTAAAGGCAACTCTTTGATAGGTACGACAGATACGGATTATGACCAGAGTGCTGACAGCGTTCAGGTCGAAGAGAAAGATATCCAGTATTTATTGCAGGAAGCGTCCAGAGTTTTTCCGCATATTAATTTTGACCGCTCCAAAATCATTACGACTTTTGCAGGATTAAGGCCTTTGGTGGCGGATGCGGGACACCCGTCGCGCATTTCCCGCAAACATGCCCTAGAATGTCATTCTTCCGGTATTTATTTTGTGATGGGCGGCAAATACACCACGTATCGCGCCATTGCCGAGGAGGCGGTAGCTAAAGCGTTGCCTTCTTTTGCATCCAAAATGCCGTATGCCGGAGAGTTTACTCTTTACGGCAGCTTAGGGGTGAATGAAGAACTTAAGATTTTAAGCCAGCGTTTTGAGGTTTCTATTGATCTGCTGCGTTTTCTGCAGGACGTTTACGGCGGCCGTTTTATCGATGTGCTCAACCTCACCCGGGAGAACAAACGGCTGAAGGAGAAGATTTGTTCCTGTTCGCCGACCATTGCCGCGCAGGTCGTTTACGCGCGGGATGTCGAGATGGCGCAAAATATGGAAGATATTGTAGAGCGCAGGCTGGGTTTGTCGTTTTTGGATTGTCCTGAGGGCACCTGCCGCAAGAGAATCGCAGAAATTCTAAAAGATCATCCATGATTCCTTTACAGAATTCCCTTAACAAGGCGATTGCCCGCCGTGAGAAAATGTTGAAAGTTACCAATGCCCTGCGTTTGGTCAACGGCAGGGGGGACAACTTAGACGGGTTGTTGATTGACCGCTACGATAGGCATATTCAGATCCAGATGCTCAATGAGCGTTGGCTACGCCATCAAGATGAAATCCAGCGCATTTTAACCTCCGCTATGCCGGTGGATTATTTGATCGTCAAGACCCGTCGGGGTCTTCACCTACAAGCGGAAACTTTGATAGGGACTAATCCTGAAACAATTGTACGAGAGCACAATCTTAACTTTAAAGTCAATCTGGATGAAGGGCTTAATTGCGGGTTGTTTTTAGACATGCGGCACAATCGTACTATGGTCCAAGAGGCTTGTAAGGGAAAAAAAGTGCTGAATTGTTTTGCCTATACCTGTTCTTTTGGCGTTTATGCCCGCGCTGGGGGTGCCGGCGAGGTCGTCAATACGGATATCAGCCGAAAAGTCCTGGAACGCGGCAGAGACAATTATGCTCTCAATGATTTTTCACTCGCTGAGCGAGAATTAGTTAAGGCGGATTCAACGTTCTATCTTAAGCGGGCGTTAAAAAAGGGCCATAGCTTTGATGTGATCATTCTCGACCCTCCTTCCTTTGCGCGTCATGGCACCCAAGTGTTTCAGGTTAGGCGCAACTTGCCGCCATTAATAGCGATGGCCGTGGCGGTTTTAAATCCCGGCGGGAAGTTGTTGATAAGCACTAATTATAGTGAAATCAGCTACGCGGATTTGGAGGACATGTTAGCCCGTAATCTTAACGGACGACGGGTGGGGCGTATTGAACGGCTAGGTCAAGATGAGGATTTTTGTGGCAGTAATAGTTTTAAGGAGAGTTTCCTGGTGGGATTATGGGTCAAGTTCCTTTAGAGCGCGCGTTATCCAAATTAGGCATAGTGTCCCGTGCGCAGACCAAACGGTTAGTCGAAGCGGGCCGTATCACGGTCAATGGCCAGGTCATTCGTGACCCTGCATTTAGGGTGGTCCCGGAAAAAGTCCGTATTACCGTCGACGGAAAAAGTGTGGCCAGGGCGGCTTTTTGTACCATTATGCTGTATAAGCCCCGCGGGGTTGTGACCACCAAATCCGATGAGAAAGGCCGCAAGAGCGTGTATGATTTATTGCCGGAGCACTTGCGCCATCTTCACCCCGTCGGACGTTTAGATATGGCCACCACAGGCTTATTATTAATGACGACAGACACGCAGCTGTCTACATTTTTTAACCTGTCCGGATAATAAAATTCCCCGCACCTATACCGTGACGGTGCAAGGCAAAATCACGGATGAACATATCCGGCGTTTATCAGAAGGGATCGAAGATAAAGGAGAGAAGCTCAAAGCGTCCAAGATCACGTTGCGTAAAGTCAGCCATAAAGAATCGCATTTGATCATAGAACTTTGCGAAGGGAAAAACCGCGAAATCCGCCGCATGTTTGAAGCGCTGGGCTCCGAGGTGACGGCCCTTAAACGCATGGCTTTTGGAAAGTTAACACTGGGGACACTCGACGCCGGGGCAGTTGAGAGAAGTGAATGTTAAGGAAATTGGTCATGATTTATGACGTCATCATAGTCGGTGCCGGGGCTGCAGGTCTCATGACGGCGATTAGTGCCGCTAAGAGCGGTTTGTCCGTTCTTGTGTTAGAAGGTCAACCACAAGTGGGTGCAAAAATTTTAATGTCCGGAGGGACCCGTTGCAACGTCACCAACAAAGCTGTCAGCGAAAAGGATTTTAACAGCGAGCGGATCATTGATGTGCGTCATATTTTGCGCTCTTTTGGCCAGGCAGACACCATACGGTTTTTTCAAGATTTAGGCGTTGAGTTGGTCCTTGAGGCCACGGGCAAATATTTCCCTTCCACTCATTCCGGGAAAACCATTCTTGAGGCATTTTTGCGTAAGATTAATACGCAGCCGAATATTACACTTTTATGCGGGCATAAAGTTAAGGCTGCCAGGATTGACAAGAATGAGTTCATCCTCCAAGGGGACCATTTTCGTTATCAGGCCAAGAAGGTGGTCTTGACCACAGGTGGCTTATCCTATCCTGCCACCGGCAGTGACGGGATAGGCTACAGGCTGGCGCAATCTTTTGGGCATTCTATGATTGAAACATCTCCTGCGCTGACACCTTTGACGAGCAAGGACAAGGATTTTAAATCTTTATCAGGAATCACCCTTGAAGTCCGGCTGACGCTTTTAACTGAAGGGAAACGGCTTTTGGGGGGCCGTGACAGTTTTCTTTTTACGCATTTTGGTTTTTCCGGTCCGGTTGTTTTAGACATCAGCCGCCATTATCTTCGAGCCCAAGGCCGCAAGCAGGTGGTCGTTAATTTTATTCCAGATCATGATGAAAATTCTTTGCGCGCGTATTTAGGTCAAACCCGTGAAAAATCCGGGAGCAAGACCATCAAAAACGTGTTGGGTGATTTAATGCCCGAACGTTTGGGTGAGGTTATTTTAAAAAAGTCAGGTATTCAAGGAGCAGAGCGTATCAATCAATTACAAGCCCAAGCTCGTCGGCGTTTGACGGACAACTGTTTACAATATCCGCTTGATGTCACAGGGGCCTTGGGTTATAGTAAAGCAGAAGTCACTGCCGGGGGCGTTGATTTGGCGGAAATTAATCCACAAACGTTAGAATCTAAACGCGTATCCGGTCTATTTTTTGCCGGAGAAATCCTCGATGTGGACGGCCGCATCGGTGGTTTTAATTTTCAATGGGCCTGGGCCAGCGGTCATGTGGTGGGAGAGGCGTTGATCAAACAAAGCCCCGCCTGTCGTTAGCGACAAGCGGCGGGGTCCAGAAGGAGACCTCGCATGAACAAGACAATCATTAAAACCGACAAAGCTTCACGACCGGTGGGGCCCTATAATCAAGCCGTATCCATAGGCAATTTAATTTTCACGGCAGGCCAAATCCCATTGGACAGGCAAGGTCACATGGTGTCCGGCGGCATTAAAGAACAGACCGAGCAGGTCATCCAAAATCTTATGGCGGTTTTAAGTGACGGCGGATCATCTTTAGAGCGTGTGGTCAAAGCCACGGTTTTTCTCAAAGACCTGAATGATTTTGCAGGGATGAATGAGGTCTACGGTAAATATTTCAAGAACGAAACCGCTCCGGCACGCACCACCATCCAAGTCGCCCGCATCCCCAAGGACTCCTTGGTAGAAATTGAAGTGGTGGCGTATATTTAGGAGAGCGGGCGTATGACACCTGAAGACAAAAAGATCGTCGCGGACATTATGCTTTTATATGAAGACATTGACCGTCAAACATCAAGCTTTGCCCTTCAAACCGGACTACGTTGTCAAGCCCAATGCTCCCAGTGTTGTGAAAATCCCGATATTGAAACGACGGTTGCCGAGGTTTTACCTGCGGCGGTACGGCTGTGGTCAGAGGGGCAAGCTCAAAGTTATCTGGAGACTATTCAATCGAAAGACTATAGAGGGGTTTGTGTTTTTTATCAGCCCCATCGTGCGGCAGGAGCCCCAGGGGGTTGTCGTATGTATGCCTATCGCCCAGGGCTGTGCCGTTTGTTCGGATTTTCCGCACGCCGGGACAAATACGGACGAGCGGCGTTAATCACCTGTAAAATTATTAAAGCAGCTCAAGAGGAAGTCTGCAGCCGGGTCCAAGAACAATTGCATCAAGGGCTTTCAGCGCCTTTATTAAGTCTCCATGCTTTGCGCGTAGCGGATATTGACCCTGTCACAGGGGGGAAACTTTTGCCTATTAACAAAGCTATTAGTTTAGCTTTGGAAAAGGTTGATTTTGTAGTATAATAAAAAATCATGGCGAAGAAAAAAATAATCCTGTTTATTGACGATAATCCGGTGGACAGGACATTAATCAGCCGGCTTTTGAAAAAATCCGGTTTTGATGTTTTTGTAGCTGAGGACGGCAAGGTAGGCCAGCGCCTGGCCAAGGAAAAAGAGCCGGATTTGATCATTTTAGACATTCTGCTGCCGGGTATTTCAGGGATCGAGCTGTGTAAATACTTTAAGAAAAATGAAGCCACCCAGCAGACACCCATTATTTTTTATACGTCCATTGATACACCCAAACACTTGATTGATTATACTTCTTACGGAGCTCAGGATTATATTCAAAAAACAATGCCTTCGGAAGAACTCCTTACTTCGGTTAGATCTATTCTGAAGATTTAGGTTGAAGGACTGAGGGAATTCCATTATAATTTCGCGATATTTTTAGCAAAAAAAGCAGTACATGAAAGAGGCAATACTATATCTTCAAGACGGTACGAGCTTCCGCGGCCGTACTTTAAAAGAGTCAGGGGAAACCTCAGGCGAAGCTGTCTTTAATACCGCCATGACCGGTTATCAAGAAATTCTCACCGACCCCTCCTATACCGGCCAAATCGTAGTCATGACGTATCCTTTGATCGGCAATTACGGCGTCAATGATAGTGATGTTGAATCCGATCGTATCCATGTGAAAGGTTTTGTCGTCAAAGAATTTTGTCGCCGGCATTCTAATTGGCGCGCCCAACAAAGCCTGATCGATTATTTAAATGAGCATAAAATCATCGCTGTGGAAGGGGTCGATACCAGGGCTTTGACCCGCCATTTGCGCCTGTCAGGGGCCATGAAAGCGCTGATCTCCACCGAAGATTTTGACCCCCAAAGCCTGCAAAAAAAAATAGACCAGATGCCTTCCATGGAAGGCATGGATTTTGTCAAGGATGTCAGCACTCTTAAAAAATATGTGTGGAAATCCAAAGGCCCGAGGCGCTATAAGATTGCGGCCATTGATTGCGGGATTAAATTTAATATTTTGCGCATTTTAGCAGGGCTTGGCTGCGAGGTGCACGTCTATCCCGCCCGTGCGACGGTCAAGGACATTATGAGCATTAAACCTGACGGGCTTTTTCTTTCCAACGGGCCGGGAGACCCTGCCGTGGTCACCTATGTGATTGCCACCGTCAAAGAGCTTTTGGGCAAGCTTCCGATCTTCGGCATTTGCTTAGGCAATCAGATTTTGGGATTGGCTTTGGGGGGGGTGACGTATAAGTTGAAATTCGGCCATCACGGGGCCAATCATCCGGTCAAGGATTTTCAAGGCAACCGGATCTCTGTCACCAGCCAGAACCATGGGTTCTGTGTGGATATGAAAAGTCTCAATCCAAATGAGGTCGAGGTCATTCATCTGAACTTAAATGACCGGAGTGTGGAAGGCATACGGCACAAAGTGTTTCCCGCTTTTTCTATACAGTACCATCCGGAAGCCTCTCCCGGCCCGCATGACGCAAAATATTTATTCAACCAGTTTCTTGAAATGATCGATACTTATAAAAATGCCTAAACGCACGGACATTAAGAGAATTCTGATTATAGGCGCCGGGCCCATTGTTATAGGCCAGGCCTGCGAATTTGATTATTCCGGTTCTCAAGCCTGCAAGGCCCTGAAGGAAGAGGGCTTCAAGGTGGTGTTGGTCAACTCCAATCCGGCAACCATCATGACCGATCCGGGCATCGCTGATGCTACCTATATTGAGCCTTTGAGTGTTGAATTCCTGGAATACATTATTAAAAAAGAAAAACCCGACGCTATTTTGCCGACCTTAGGGGGCCAAACCGGCCTTAATTTGGCCATGCAATTGCACGAGCGGGGTATTTTAGCCAAATACGGCGTCGAGATGCTGGGCGCCAAATATGAGGTCATCAAAAAAGCCGAAGACCGCAGCGAATTTAAAGCCGCGGCCATCAAAATCGGATTGGATGTACCTAAAAGCGTATTTGCTTATAGTTTAGAAGAAGCCAAGCGGTGTGTGACAGACATCGGATTTCCCTGCATTATCCGTGCGTCCTTTACATTAGGCGGTACCGGCGGCGGGATCGCACGCAACGCGGAAGAATTCGAACGCGCCGCGGCGCTGGGGATTGAAAGCTCCATGATCCATGAAATTCTGATCGAAGAATCGATTGAAGGCTGGAAGGAATATGAGCTGGAGGTCATGCGGGACAATCGCGATAATGTGGTCATTGTCTGTTCGATTGAAAATTTTGACGCCATGGGAGTGCATACGGGGGATAGCATTACGGTCGCACCGGCGCAAACATTGAGTGATGTGGAATATCAGCATATGCGTGACTGCGCCATACGTTTGATCCGGGAAATCGGGGTTGAAACCGGGGGGTCGAACATACAGTTTGCGCTTAATCCCCAAAACGGGCGCATGGTGGTCATTGAAATGAATCCCCGTGTTTCACGTTCCTCGGCGCTGGCTTCCAAGGCCACGGGATTTCCTATTGCTAAATTTGCGGCCAAATTAGCGGTAGGCTATGCGTTGGATGAAATTCAAAATGATATTACCCAAGAAACACCCGCGTGCTTTGAACCCACGATCGATTATGTGGTGGTCAAAATCCCGCGGTTTACTTTTGAGAAGTTCCCCGAAGCTAAAGATATTTTAGGGGTACAGATGAAAAGTGTAGGCGAAACCATGGCGATCGGCCGCAATTTTAAGGAGGCTTTGCAAAAGGGGCTGCGGGGTTTGGAAATCGACCATGCAGGGCTGGATAATAAGCAGGATTACCGTTATATCGAGGATGAAAAAATCCGCCTGCGCCTGATTGAGCCGAATGCTTCGCGTATTTTCTATCTGAAATATGCTTTACAAAAAGGGATGACGATCGAGGAAGTTAGCAAAATTTCTAAGATCGACGTTTGGTTCATTGACCAGATCGCCCAAATTTTAGAGTTGGAGAATCATTTGAAATCCACGGTGCTTGCCACTAAAACGTTGGGCCCTCAACTTTTGCGCCAGGCCAAAGAATATGGTTTTTCTGACGGGCAGTTAGCAGAAATCCTCGATAAAAGCGAAAAAGACGTACGGGCATGGCGCCGTGATTTGGGCATTGTGGCGACATTTAAATTGGTGGATACTTGTGCCGCGGAATTTGAAGCCTATACCCCGTATTATTATTCAACCTATGAAACCCAAGACGAAGCCTTGATCAATAACCAAAAGCGTAAATCCAAGAAAAAAAGATCATGATTTTAGGGGGAGGCCCCAACCGCATCGGCCAGGGGATTGAATTTGATTATTGCTGCTGCCATGCGGCGTTTGCTCTTCATGAAATGGGTTTTGAAACCATCATGGTCAACTCCAACCCCGAAACGGTTTCCACCGACTATGACACATCGGACCGGCTGTATTTCGAGCCTTTGACCTTTGAAGACGTGATGAATATTTTTGAAGTGGAGAAGCCTGATGGCGTGATCGTGCAATTCGGCGGGCAGACGCCGCTTAATTTGGCCCGCAGGCTTTCGCAGGCCGGCGTCCCGATCATCGGCACGTCGGTGGACTCTATCGATTTGGCGGAAAACCGCGAACATTTTTCCAAGTTGATCGATCAAATGGGCATCAAGCAGCCGGCCAATGCCTCCGCGATCACCAAAGAAGAAACCCTGGCCGCGGCGCAAAAGATGGTTATCCGGTTTTGGTGAGGCCCTCGTTCGTGCTGGGCGGACGGGCCATGCGCATTGTGTATGACGAGGAATCTTTAAAATCTTTTATGGATGAGGTGCATAGCGTCTCGCGCGGGCATCCGGTCTTGATCGACAAGTTCCTGGAAGATGCCCAGGAGGTTGATGTGGATGCTATTTGTGACGGCACCCAGGTGTTTATCGCCGGAGTCATGGAGCATATTGAAAATGCCGGGATCCATTCGGGCGACTCGGCCTGCGTTTTACCGCCGCATACCTTAAGCCAAGCGGTCATCAAAGAGATTAAAAGCCATACGACGCGTTTGGCCCATGCGTTGAGAGTCGTGGGGCTTTTGAACATTCAATTCGCCGTTAAAGGCCGCCAGGTGTATGTGTTGGAAGTCAATCCGCGGGCCTCCAGGACAGTGCCTTTTGTCAGCAAAGCCACCGGCATGCCGCTGGCTAAAATCGCGGCCCAGATCATGGCGGGCCGCAAATTAACGGATTTCCAATTAGTCGATCACGAGGAATTAAAATATATTTGTGTCAAAGAAGCGGTCTTGCCTTTCAGCCGTTTTTCGGGAGTAGACATTATTTTAAGTCCGGAAATGAAATCAACCGGCGAGGTCATGGGGATCGCTTCGAACTTTGGCGCGGCTTTTGCCAAATCACAAATGGCGGCCAACCAAGCCTTGCCCCAAACGGGAACGGTTTTTATTTCTGTCAATGACCACGACAAGCGTGATGTGGCGGCTATTGCCAAGAAGCTGGCGGATTTAAAATTCAAGCTGATAGCGACTAAAGGCACGGCCCAGGCCATGCGTTTGGCGGGCATTAATGTGGCCATCGTGGATAAACATCATGAAGGGAAGAAAACGCGTTGACATTAGTCAAAAAAGGTGAGATAAATCTAATTATCAATACGCCGTCAGGCAAAAAAAGCCAGTCCGATATGAGGGTCATCCGGGCGGCGGCTATTTTACACAATATTCCTTGTATTACCACTTTGCAGGGGGCATGGGCCGCGGTCAACGGGATAGAGGCCAGCCTGAAGGAAGCATTTACCGTGGAATCTTTGCAGGTGTTGTACAAGATGAATAGGAGAGGCTCCAATAGATGTGCGGGATCGTCGGTGTCAGCCATCATAAGGAAGCAAGTAAAATGGCCTTCTTAGGCCTTTATGCCCTGCAGCACCGGGGGGAAGAGGCCGCGGGCATCGTTTCTTACGACGGGACTGACACCCATGTCCTTAAAAAGATAGGTCTCGCGGTCGATAATTTCGATGAGGAGAATATCCGCAGACTCACCGGCCATATGGCCATTGCCCATACGCGGTATTCAACCACCGGCAGCCCCAATATCAAAAACATCCAGCCCATTTTAGTGACCCATCGCAAAAAACATATCGCCGTTGCCCACAATGGCAATCTGACCAACACCGATGAGCTTTACGCTAAACTGGAAAATGAGGGGTCTATTTTTCAGACGTCGATGGACTCCGAGATTTTTGTGCATCTGTTGGCCAAGACCCCCAATGGGGACATGGCCGAATGGTTGCTTAAAGTTTTTTCCCAGGTCAAAGGCGCTTATTCACGTGGTGCTTTTGCTCAAAGATTATCTCATCGGGGCCCGTGATCCGCATGGGTTTAGGCCTTTGTGTTTGGGCAAATTAGGGGATGGGTATATTTTGGCATCCGAGAGCTGTGCCTTTGATTTGATGAAAGCAGAGTTTGTGCGCGAAATAAACCCGGGTGAGATTGTGATCATCAAAGGCAATCAGCTGGAGTCTGTGTATTTACCCGAAACCCAGCCCGCCGCATCCCACGCTTTTTGTATTTTTGAAAATATTTATTTTGCCAGACCTGACAGCCGTATTTTTGGTGATAATATTTATCAGGTTAGAAAACGGCTGGGGGCACAGTTGGCCATTGAGCATCCGGCGAAAGCCGATTTTGTAATGGGGATACCTGACTCCGGCCTTTATGCGGCCTTAGGGTATTCTGAACAGTTGGGGTTACCTTGTGAAATGGGGATTGTCCGCAACCATTATATCGGCCGCACCTTTATTCAGCCTACCCAATTTTTGCGGGAGTTCCGTGTGCGTGTTAAACTTAATCCCATCCGGGACGTGATTCGCGGCAAGTCGGTTGTGGTCATCGAGGATTCCATTGTGCGGGGGACCACTTCCCGCAGCCGTATTGATGAGATCCGCGAGGCAGGCGCCAAAGAAATACATATGCGCATTTCTTGTCCGCCGATCGTTTCCCCTTGTTTTTACGGGATCGATTTTCCATCGACGGGCGAGTTGATTGCGCATAACAAAACGGTCAAGGAGATCGCAGATTTTATTAAAGTCGACTCCTTAGGGTTCTTGAGCCTGGAGGGTATGTTATCGGTGATGAAAAATAAGGGCAGTTTTTGTTCAGCCTGTTTTACCGGCAAATACCCGACACAGATCCCTAAAAATACGGATAAACTAAAGTTGGAAATATGAGCAAATACATTTTTGTGACAGGAGGAGTAGTTTCTAGTTTAGGTAAGGGCATCGCGGCTGCTTCTATAGGTAAATTGCTGGAAGCCCGCGGGCTTAAAACAGCCATCATCAAATGCGATCCGTATTTAAATGTTGATCCCGGCACCATGAATCCCTACCAGCATGGGGAGGTGTATGTGACCGACGACGGCGCGGAAACGGACCTGGATCTGGGGCATTATGAGCGTTTCACCAATGCTAAGCTCTCCCAAGACAGCAGCATTACCGCGGGCAAGGTGTATTTTTCCGTGATCACCAAGGAGCGCCATGGGGATTATCTGGGCAAGACCGTGCAGATCATTCCGCATATTACCGACGAGATAAAAGAGCGCATCATGAAGGTGTCCAAATCCAATGACGTGGATGTGACGATCGTGGAGATCGGCGGCACGGTAGGCGACATCGAAAGCCTGCCGTTTTTGGAGGCCATACGCCAGTTGCGTTGGGAATTAGGGGAGCATTATGCCTTGAATATCCATGTGACCCTGCTGCCGTATATCAAATCTGCCGGTGAGCAGAAGACCAAGCCCACTCAGCATAGTGTGGGGCGCCTGCGGGAAATAGGGATCATTCCGCAGATCCTGATGTGCCGCACAGAGCGGCCCATGTCTCAGGAACAGCGCGAGAAAATCGCTTTGTTTTGCAATGTGGACATAGAAGCCGTCATTGAAGCTCCGGATGTTAAACACATCTACGAATGCCCTGCGGTTTTTAAAAAAGAAGGATTGGATGAATTGATTTTAAAAAAGCTCAACATCAAGCTGCCGGACCGGGGCATTAAAAATTGGGAAGAGGGGGTTTTAAAGCGCCTGCGTTCTCCGGCGAGGGAAGTGACCATTGCGGTAGTGGGTAAATACATCACGCTGCAGGATGCGTATAAATCTATTTATGAAGCTTTGGTGCACGGAGGCATTGCCAATAATGCGCGGGTCAACATTGTGAAGATCGATTCGGAAGACGTGGAAAAACATGGCCTTAAGAAATATTTAAAAGACGCGCAGGGTATTTTAATTCCCGGCGGTTTTGGCTCCCGCGGCATCGAAGGGAAAATTGCGGCGGTCAAATATGCGCGCGAGAACAATCTTCCTTATTTGGGCATTTGTTTAGGCATGCAGATTGCCACCATTGAATTCGCCCGTAATGTCGCCCTTCTTAAAGGGGCCAACTCGACGGAATTTGATAATGAAACGGCACATCCTGTCATCAGTTTGATCGAGGAGCAAAAGCAAGTCAAGGACATGGGGGCTTCCATGCGTCTGGGGGCGTACGCTTGTCTGTTGGAAAAGATGACCCGCAGTTTTGAGGCCTATAAGTCCGAGAAAATTTCCGAGCGTCACCGCCATCGGTATGAATTCAATAATACTTTTCGCCAACAGTTTATGGACAAGGGATTGGTCATCGCGGGGCGTAATCCCGAGCGGGATTTGGTGGAAATCATCGAGATCAAAGACCATCCGTGGTTTGTCGGCTGCCAATTTCATCCGGAATTCAAGTCCAAGCCGGATGTGGCCCACCCGTTGTTCAGAGGCTTTATCGCGGCGGCCCTCAATCACGGCAAATAAATATTTGCGTGGGTGGCGGAACTGGTATACGCGCACGTTTGAGGGGCGTGTGCCGTAAGGCGTGAGGGTTCGACCCCCTCCCCACGCACCAATGATATGACTAAACCCATCGAAATTTCAGCCAGCATTTTAGCCGCGGATTTTGGTGCACTCGAGCGCGATATGAAGCGTTGTCAAGACGCCGGGGTGACGCGTTTTCACATCGATTGCATGGATGGGCATTTTGTCCCTAACCTGACTATAGGTCCCGTGGTCGTCGAGGCCATGCGCAAGCATACCCGACTTTGCCTTGAAGCCCATTTGATGGTTGAGCATCCGGGAGAGTATATCGAAAGTTATGCCAAGGCCGGGGCGGATGTTATTCAGCTTCAGCTGGAGTGCTATGGGACCCGCAGGGCTTCATGCCGGCAATGGAATCAATGGCCCAAAGAAATCGATAAGGTGGATGTTGATAATCTGCGGGCGGATTTAAAAAAGATCCGCAACTTTGGTAAAAAAGCTTTTGTCGTCGTCAATCCGGGCACACCCTTATGCGAAGAAGTTTTAAATGACTGCGATGGCGTTTTAATCATGTCGGTCAATCCCGGTTTTGCCGGTCAAAAATTTATGCCGGCAGTCTTGCCTAAGCTCCAGCGTCTAAAGGAAATTTTTAAAGGTGATATCGAGATAGACGGAGGCATTAATGCTCAAACTGCCCCTTTGGCCGTGAAAGCCGGAGCGCATGTCTTGATTACCGCGAGCTTCCTTTTCGGCGCTGCCGATATCAGCGATGTAGTCAGGCGTCTTAAAAGTCTTGCTTGATTTATGTTTCCTGCTTTTGCCAAGTGTTAATTTATATGGTATATTTGTATTATCTATGAAGATGTCCTGTTCCCACAAGCCTTGCCGCGGCCAAACGTCATTAGAGTATCTTTTGCTATTAGCGGTGGTTGCGGTGGTGGTCATCGCCAGTTTCAGGCAAGGGGCGCTGATGTCCCAGGTGCACAACTCGGCCCAGGGCTATTATAACTCAATTACTCGTGTCATCTTGGGAGAAAATCCTCAGGCCATCAATGGTGGCTGGTGTCCGGTTATTTGTCCGCCTCCGGGAAGCTATGGTACGCCCGTCATGTATGAGACCTGCGCATGTCCGGAGCCGACTTTTGGAGGGAGCTATTGTTCAGGGTCTGGGAAGGTGACATGTACGGGGGTCACTGCTTGCTCATGCCCAACCGGCCAAATTTGCCTTCCCCCTGATGGCCATTGCGGTTGTTCAAATACTTTGACTTGTCCTTCTGCTCAGGGCCCGTGCCCCAGTCCTGGGCCGCCCTGCGGCTCTATTCCTAGTACCGATTGCACCCAATGCATCTGTCCGGCAGGGACTACGTATGACAGCCTAAATAACTCATGCGGTCAAACCTGTACACAGCCATGTACTACTTGGAGTGCGAGTTCAAGTTCATGCGTGCCGGTCACTTGCGGTGCGAATGCATGGTGTAATCCTGCATGTCCGACCAGCGTAGAATGTCAATGTGATTCATATGCTATTTGGAGCTCGCAAAACAATGCCTGTGAACCATGTCAGGCCATATTAAATTCGGATGGCTCATACACATGTACTAAGCCTTCTAGCGGCACACCATGTTCAACGACGGGAGGCCCTTCTAGCTGTGTGTCTTATAATTGCCCGACAGGCATGTACTGTACCGGAGTGCCGACCTCTTGGGGAGGGGCGGCGAATTCTTGTCAATGCATTCAAGGGTATGAACCAAATCCCAGTGGGCCTGGATGTATTCAATGTCCGAACAGCAATTGCTGCACTCCCAAGACTACTTGTGGGTCAGGTTCGCCTCCATATAATTGCGGTACGGACAGTTGTACCGTCAAGTGCGGGGCCAATAATGGTGGATGTCCCTCAGGCCAGCAATGTGGCAATTATAGTAATGGGGTTGGCGTTTGCCAATCGATTTGTACTGCTGTTGGCCCCTCAGGATCCCTCTGTCAGATTTGGAACGGTAACGCCTGCGTATCCATAACGCCTTGCGGGAATAATAATTGCGGGACCGACAGTTGCGGCAATGTTTGCGGGAGCCATCAAGGAGGATGTCCTAATGGGCAGGTTTGCAGTAGCAGCACCGCCGGTACACCCGGCATGTGCGGCTGCGCGGGAAATGAGACGTTATGTAATGGCACGTGTGTTAATACGACAACAGATAAAAATAATTGTGGTAGCTGCGGTAATGTTTGTTCCAGTGGCTCCTGTGTAGCGGGAGCATGTTCAGCCAACTGTGCAGGGACAGCAGCCTCTTGCGGAACAGCGGGGAATTGTACGGCATGTAGCGGTAGCACCCCGAACTGTGTCGGCAATGTGTGTGTAGCCAACTGTGCAGGGACAGCAGCCTCTTGCGGGGTTTCCGGCAATTGTACGGCATGTAGCGGTAGCACTCCGGACTGTGTCGGCAATGTGTGTGTGGCCGGCTGTGCAGGGACAGCAGCCTCTTGCGGAATAGCGGGGAATTGTACGGCATGTAGCGGTAGCACCCCGAACTGTGTCGGTAATGTGTGTGTAGCCAACTGTGCAGGGACAGCAGCCTCTTGCGGAGTTTCCGGCAATTGTACGGCATGTAGTGGTAGCACCCCGAACTGTGTCGGCAATGTGTGTGTAGCCAACTGTGCAGGGACATCAGCCTCTTGCGGAGTTTCCGGACATTGCACGACATGTAGCGGTAGCACCCCGAACTGTGTTGGCAATGTGTGTGTGGCCGACTGTGCAGGGACATCAGCCTCTTGCGGAACACCTGGAAATTGTACGTCATGTAGCGGTAGTACTCCGAACTGTGTTGGCAATGTGTGTGTGGCCAGCTGTGCCGGGACATCAGCCTCTTGCGGAACACCTGGAAATTGTACGTCATGTAGCGGTAGTACTCCGAACTGTGTTGGCAATGTGTGTGTAGGCAGCTGTGCAGGGACAACAGCCTCTTGCGGAGTTTCCGGACATTGCACGGCATGTACGGGTACAGGGGCTTGTTGTAGCTCTAGTGATACTTGTTCAATTCTTGATGCCTGCGGCGTATGCGGCGGAACAGCGGGCTCATCCTGCGCTAGCGGCTGCGGTTGTACCGGTGATACTTGTGAAACGAAGGATGTTTGCGGCGTATGCGGCGGAACAGCGGGCTCATCCTGCGCTGGCGGCTGCGGTTGTAGTGGTGATACTTGTAAAACAAGGGATGTTTGCGGCGTATGCGGCGGAACAGCGGGCTCATCTTGCGCTGGCGGCTGCGGTTGTACTGGGGATACTTGTGAAACGAAGGATGTTTGCGGGGTATGCGGCGGAACAGCGGGCTCATCCTGCGCTGGCGGCTGCGGTTGTACCGGTGATACTTGTGAAACGAAGGATGTTTGCGGCGTATGCGGCGGAACAGCGGGCTCATCCTGCGCTGGCGGCTGCGGTTGTACCGGTGATACTTGTCAAACGAAGGATGTTTGCGGCGTATGCGGCGGAACAGCGGGCTCATCCTGCGCTGGCGGCTGCGGTTGTACCGGTGATACTTGTGAAACGAAGGATGTTTGCGGCGTATGCGGCGGAACAGCCGGCTCATCTTGCGCTAGCGGTTGCGGTTGTACCGGTGATACTTGTCAAACGAGGGATGTTTGCGGGACATGTGGAGGGTCAGTCGCATCAAAATATACGTGTACAGTAACTCCGTGTGTTCCTGCTTTTGGATGTCCTGCATGTCAGTGCGGCTGGATGACCGGAGGATCTTTTCCGTCAGGCACTGATCAATCACAGAATGTCGGCAGGTCGTGCGGCGGTAGTATAGGTTCATACTCTTGTCCGTCGGGCGGCTTTGTCGAGATCTCTTGCGTGAACAATTGCCCATAAGCAGAGATTTTTCGGATTAGCCTCAGGAGGACAGAAGAGCTATAGTTGTTTTCTTTGGTCCCGTTGGAAATTACTTTTATCGATAGCCTTGGCGTATTTCTTTAACTCCGCACCAATTTCTCCGATTTGGGCCACGTGGGTTATTTTTTGGTTGGTATTGCTGACAATGCCGATGGAAATAGAGACTAATCCGGCTTTGATGGTATTGCCCTGGCGGTCAACACCCATGATAAAACCTGCCCGGCGGTCTTCATCGTTGTAGAAGCTGGGGGAGAGTTTATCAAAGTCATTAATGATTTTTTGGCTGATGGCATCGGCTTTATCATCGGCGCAGATAAATATAAAGTCATCCCCTCCGATATGACCGACAAAAGCGTCTTCTCCGCAAAACTGTTGAGTGGCATCGATGAGGATACGGGCCAGCGCGCGGATGATCTCATCCCCGCATTCAAAACCGTATTTATCGTTATAGATCTTAAATTTGTCTAAGTCCGCATAGCCCACCGCGAAGGGCTTTCCGGCGTCGATATGGCTTTGGAATTCTTCCATAATAGAGGAATTCCCCGGCAGATGGGTGAGGGGGTTGGCGTCCAGCGAACGGACGGTCCTCTTTAAAATCATGCGAATACGTGCCAGCAGGCTTTCAGGCTCAAAGGGCTTGACCAAGTAATCATCAGCTCCGGATTCTATGCCGGTGACCATGTCCTTGGTTTCTCCTTTACCGGTGAGCATGATGACAGGCAGATGGCGCAGCAGAATGTCACGGCGCAGATTACGGCAGAACTCAGGGCCGTTCATGACCGGCATATTATAGTCGGTGATGATTAAATCCGGGTTTTTAGTTTTGACCATCTCCAGGCCTTCTTGACCGTTGGTGGCGGCAGAAATGGCATAATATTCCGACAGGCTAAGTTCAAGGACGTCGCGAATATCAGGGTCATCATCAATGATAAGAATTCGTTCTTTACGCATAAGCGATCAAGGTACGGCTGTTAAGGGTTTGTTGTCTTCAAATGTCTCTTGGGAGGCAGGCAGCGTAAAATAAAAAGTGGTCCCCATGCCGGCCGTGCTCTGCACCCAAATTTTGCCCCGGTGCGCTTGGACAATATTTTTAGCCAGGACCAGTCCAAGCCCTGTGCCTTTGACATTCTGGTTGATTTCATTGTCCACCCGGAAAAATTCACTGAATAGCTTTTGTATGTCGGAGGCGGGGATGCCGATACCGGTGTCAGATACGCTAAAGACGACATATCCTTTATCCAGTCCGGGGGCCCCTTTCACCGTGATGGTCCCGTTGGGGGGTGTAAATTTGATAGCGTTACTCAACAGATTGATAAAGACACGTTCAATCTGGGAAGTGTCCGTGTAAACTTCGCCGGTCTCTTCAGGGACAATCAATTGCAATTTAATACTTTTGGCGGTTATTTGCGGCTGTAGGATATCAGCCACATTATCGATAATACTTTTGATTTTGCACATACCGAATTTCATCTCTTGGCGTCCGGATTCGATGCGGGCGATGTCCAAAAGGTTGTTGATCAGGCTGACCAAATTATCGGAATGGGCATTGATTTTAGCCAGACGTTCTTTGACCGCCGGGGGGACCTCGCCGATTTTCCCGGCCATTAACAGGACGGCATAGCCTTTGATGGAAGTCAAAGGGGTCCGCAGTTCATGCGAAACAGCGGAGATAAATTCAGTTTTTTTCTTACTGATGTCTTCCACTTTTTCCAGAGCGCTGGCCAGCTGCTTGGTACGTTCCCTGACTTTTATTTCCAATTCCTGGCTTGACCGGAACACTTTTTCAAATAACTGCGCATTTTCGATCGATTGGCCTATTTGTGCGGCGAGAATGGAGATCAACTCCTCATCGCTTTGGACAACGCTGGGCGCCGTATAACGGTTGCCGGCGAATACGAAACCGACGCTGCCGTTTTGCGACAAAATAGACGAAAAGATAAAATGCTCGGAGTCAAATGCCTGCAGCAGTTTTTCTTTTGTTTTGTGCGGGCAGTTAATGGATGAAAGAGTTTTGGGGTCTTTGAGGAGCTCCTTCAGGTAGGCATCCTCTTCGAATTCTTTTAATAGGGCGATCGCACGGGGTTCTTTAAATCCGCTGTTAAGACGGACGCGTAAATGGCGGCTATCATCGATGGTGGCGATCAAGGCCCGGGCAAATCCCAGATTTTCAAAGAGAGACAAAGAGAGCTTCTGAAAAATCTCGGATTCGTTAAGCGCCTGGCTGATTTGATGGGATGTCCTTTGCAAAGCGTTAAGGGCGTTGAGACGTTTATCCAATTCCTCCTGGGCACGATTAAGTTCCAGGTCTGTGCGCACGATCAACTTTGCTTGTTCGTCGAGGTCGTTAAAGGAACGCATCAGTTTATTATGCGCCTCGTTCATTTGCCGGATGGTTTCCTGCTTGCTGAGAAAGGCAAAGAAAAGGTAGGCCGTTGCACACAGCAGTACAAAGACGCAAATACCGAGTGTCCATAGAACTTGAGGATTGGCAGCGCCCAAAGAGTTCATAGGTTGATCTTATGCGATGGCCACGATAAGGATGCTTTCATTATGTAAATAAATATTCTTAATATTGTTGAGTGACCCAAAAGGGGCTATTTCACCGTAGGCACACATGCCTACGATCGGTGTTGTGGCCCCCAAGATTTCTCTGACGGCCTGAATTTCACCGGCGACAGATCGCCCCAATATTTTATGGCGGGCCAAGGACTCAAAGACAAGTATGAGTTTAGCTTGTTTGCCTCCCAGGGTGGTTTTGACTATTTCCGCCGCACCAACGGCGGATTTGTGGCAAGAATCTTTATTGCTGATCATCAAATGCACTTCAGCCCCCCGCGGGATGCCCTCCTGACATACGATACTACCGTCTTCCAGGATGTCAATGATGTTACGCAACAAATATTGCCGGTCTTCTTCCAAGTAAACACCCAGCGGATACCTAGCCGCAGGGGAATTCAAACCCATATTTTTTAATTGATCGGCTTTGGGGCCAAGGAAATGTCTATAAATATCGACGGCCGGTTGATGATCGATCATGCGGATCAGGGGACCGTCGACTTGAGTGACGGTGCGCGGTTTACCCAGCGGTTTAAAGCCGTGTTTAGAGCCTAAGGCGATAGCAAACGTGCCTCCTAATAAGACACCGACTGTGGAATTTTGTAATATTTGGTCCTGAAAGAATTGGTTGAGTTCTTTATATTTGAAATGGTCACTGGAAATGGCCCCGATGACAGGAAACCCTCCGCCGAGCATTTCCCTGACCCCACGGATAAACTGGGTAGTATCTTTTTCAATGCCTGCTGAAAAAGTGATGAAGATATCCCGCGGTGGACGTTTGAAGGTCACCGCCGGCTTTTTTGGCAAGTTCAAATCCGGTGTGGCGCATGTCCAGGTTGTTGATGTCCATGACGGCAGAGATGCCGAACTTCATTTCGTCGGAATTAATACCTACCAGTGCGATCCCGTGAGGGGCTGCGCCGTCGGGTAAAATGACGACGCCGGTGGAAGAACCGACCAAACGTTTAGGCTTGAGGGCCTGGGTGATAATTTCCAGAATTTCTTGGGACGCATATTCAGGGGAGACGAAGACGATTACTAAATCTGTTTCAGATGTTTTGAGGAGGGTTTTGAGTTGTGTGCAAGCCTGTGTGGTGGCTGTTTTAGGATCCGGGATTTTGCTAAATCCAACGCCGATAGTGGTAGACAATCGAAGCTCCTTATGCTATTTTGTCTTTGATTATAAATTCAAGACGATAAGTGTCAATGATATTTATAATTTAGGCCCCATCGTCTAGCCTGGTCTAGGACGTCTGCTTCTCAGGCAGAAAACACCGGTTCAAATCCGGTTGGGGCTACCAATAAAAAGAGGAGGCTGAAGCCTCCTCTTTTTATTGGTATGTTCCCTTCCGATTTGAAGCTGGGCCTTTAGGCCCGTTCACTCGATGACTTCCCTGAATGTTTTTAGTAAGTCATCGAGCCGTAAGCCGGCGGAAATAACAGCGGCTTACGCAATCCGGTTGGGGCAATTAAATTTGAAAGGGCTTTTGCCCTTTCAAATTTAATTGTTACCTTCGTGTTCGAATCTCTCTTCAAAGAAATCCGTTGGAAAGCAACAAGGTAACGAGAAGCAAGGGTGTAACCACTGAAGCCTTTTCCGGTTGGGGCTAGTGCTCGCGTAACCTTCTGTAATAAAGAATAGGGAGCTGCTCCCTATTTTATACCTTGGTTCAATTGATTCATTTTGGGCTTCCCGTAGAATGTTTTTATGAGGAGATGTAAAGGGAAAAAATATGTGGGTTTGGGGTATAAAGCTTATTAAGATTGTTTTGACATGAATTAGGAAAGGGATGATTTAATTAACAAAATAGCGATTTTTTGATATTTTTCAAAAATTCCGATAACTCTACCCGTCGACAAATTAAACATTTAGTTTTTTATGTACTTTTGAGAGGGCTTGACAGGGCTTATATGTAAAGGGTATACTTTTAGTAGATACAACAAGGGCTAAGAAGTGCCTACCCGATGGGGTCGCTTAGCCTAACTAGCATCGGGAAAGAAAATAAGAGGGAGCTGGCGAAAGCTGGCTCCCTTTCATTTTATAATCAAAATGTCCTGTATGGTTAGATTGGTGAAGAAATCAGATTCGTTAAGAAGTTTATTACTAAGTCCCGGGTCTTCAGCAAATGCCGCAATGCCAACTCGTTTCCCAAAACGCTGAACTTCTCTGACTAATTGGCAATAATCAGCATCTCCAGCCACTAAAATTGCTTCATCATATACATTATAAAAGGCCAATATTAGCATTTCCATCGCTATAGCCATGTCAACGCCTTTTTCTTTTGCTTGGTTTTTTCGTTCTTTAATATCGAGTTTATAGCCTAATGTATTAAGCGTTCTATAAAAATCTTTACGTGTATTTAATTCCGCATCTGTTTCTGACCTAGCGTAATAAACTTTGACTAGTTCCTCATCTGTTGGTTTATGGAAGGAGTCACGCAGTTTTTTAAAATCAATGAAATAGTGTTGGGTTGCTTTAAGTTTTGATAAACTTCTGTGAAGGTCAGTCATTCTTCCTAACCCACCATGGAGATTGCTTCCATCAATAAAAATCGCTAGACGTTTCATTTTTTCTCCTATTCTATACGAAATAAAAATTTAAAAGTAACACACAATTTTTCAAGCAATATCTCTTATGGTAGAGAGGGAAGGATTAGCTCCCTAATGAAATAATTGACTTTTATCTTGAAAAATGGTACAACTTAATCAGAATATAGTTGTGTTGTGGCCCTAGTGAGAGTTGGACTCACATCCCACCCTTCGACAGAGGAGTGCATTATCCAGCTTATGCTATTCCGGCCGTTCCTGCTTACTATAATTCAAATTCTTCTTCCTTTTGAACGCGGCTTTTCAGTCTATACGTATGTCCTTCTCTACGGTTTTGGCTTTCCATTCTTTCCAGCTCGCCCATTTTACACAGGTGGGCTAAAATAGTTGAAATCCTGGTAGTGCCTAAACCATGATTAGGAAAATTTATGTTAATGTAATTTAAAACATCATGATTGCGGAACCAATCCGTCGAAGAGTGTATAAAACGACGAACTTTTTCAGTACGGCCTGGATCACTAGGGCGAGACGCGGATAGGTCGGAAAGAGCAATCTGAAATATGGACTGTCCTTCCTTTTTTCCATCTTTTTCTTGAAAGTAATGATAGTATTTTTCAAGAGTAACAAGCTTGTTTCGTAGCTCAGAGAGCTCCTCTTGTATTTGGTTTTTTTGAGCTAAATATTCTTGATATGTCATTTTAACACCCTTGTATCTATATAGACAGAGAGATAATAGCAGATACAGTTGGGATATGTCAAGAAAATAATATATCTATAATAAATATTTTTAAAAGTAGATAAATATTACTGATTTGAAATTTGGGGATTAGGACCGGGGGCTGGGGACGGGGATATGAAAAAATGAGTGCCAAATGAGTCACGCTTTGGCCTGTTTTATATTCAAATAGACATTTCGTCTGCTTCTCAGGCAGAAAACACCGGTTCAAATCCGTCTAGGGCTACCAGAGCATTTCTTTGATACTGCCTATATTTTTACGTCGAGTCAAATTTTTATTTTTCCCCATCAAAGTTTACCGGCATTTTATCGGCAATTTATTGGCATTTTATCGGCAATAGAGGTATAATTGAAACAGGTCGCTGAATTTTTTCGAGGGACATTTTATGATTTGGAAGCCACTGTACCAGCTTAATTCCACTATTGTCCGTGCCTTGATGGATATTGAGGCTATCAAGACGGTCATAGAGAAAACTCCGTTATCACCTGCTGCTCAAGCCGAGCTTCGTTACAAGGCTCGGGTTCGATCCACGCATTATTCCACTCGCATTGAAGGTAACCGTTTGACACTCAAGGAAGCAGAGAAGGTCATAGCCGAAGAGAAGGCTAACTTTCATGGTCGTGAACGGGATGTCAATGAAGTCCGTAATTATTGGGATGCATTGTTGAAAGTTGAGGACTGGGCGGCAAAGAAGGTTGAGATAAGTGAAGAGCTTATCTGTCGTCTTCATGCCTTTGTTGAAAAGGGGAAACGAGCAAAGCCGACACCATACCGTGACGGTCAAAATGTCATCCGTGATGCTGCTTCTGGCGGGATTGTTTACCTGCCCCCTGAGGCAAAGGATGTTGCTTCACTGATGGCAGCCATGGTCCGTTGGGTCAAACACGCTCAGAAGGAAGGAATTCCTCCGCCAGTGATTGCGGCACTATTGCATTATCAATTTGTGACCGTACACCCTTTTTATGACGGGAATGGTCGTACAGCTCGATTGCTTGCAACATTTATCCTTCAACGTGATGGCTATGGTTTGAATGGATTTTTCTCTTTGGAAGAACATCATGCTCGTGACCTTGCGGGGTATTACGAGGCGTTGACTGTTCATAAGCATCATAATTATTATCAAGGACGAGCCGAGTCTGACCTAACATCATGGGTGGAGTATTTTGTAAAGATTTTGGCTAAGGTATTTCAACAAGCTAAGGATGAAGCATTGAAAGCTGGCAGCGATATGGTGTTGATTGAGCCAAAGGAGTTGAGACAACTTGACCATAGAGCCAGAACCGTTATGGCTCTCTTTGTTAAGAAGGACAGCATATCTGTCAAAGATATTGCAGCAAGCCTTGGTCTTTCCAATAGGATGGCAAGGGTTCTGGTGGCTGGTTGGGTTAAGGATGGCTGGCTTGAAGTATTAAATGAATCCAACCGTGCCCGAGCCTATGGACTAATAAAGAAGTATGAGAAATATGTTGGCATAAAATAATACATTTACAGGGGTATCATGGGTAACATTTTTGGTTGTTTCCTTCCGATTTGAAGCCGGGCCTTTAGGCGCGTTCACTCGATGGCTTCCATTTATGGTTGCCTTTTATTTTGCCTCCTGTGATTTTAATAAATTGCAGGGGGTTTTTATTTGGAGTAGAATTACAAAATAATCAAAGTAGTTTAAATTGTCGAAAGAATAGAGTTTGGATACCAATCTATTATGTGATTGGGCAACAGGGGTTATGATAAGTAGGCAGGGGACAACTGATGGCTAAGCAAACTAATACTAGACGACAGAAGGACATATCAAGGCTCCTTCGGGACAAGCGAAAGGCGTATCCGGACAAATTGAAGAGTCAGCAAAATAAATGGCCGAAGACGAGTAGTTATAGATAAACGGAGATTATGATAAGTAAGGGGGATTGTATGTCTAAGAAGATATTAGTGGTGGATGATGAGCCCGACTTTGTGAGAATTATCTTAGCAAAGTTAAAACGTAATGGGTATGAGGCCATATCCGCGGTTAATGGCAAAGAAGGAATAAGAGAAGCCCAATTACAAAAACCGGATCTGATTGTTATGGATATTATAATGCCTGATATGGATGGAACGGATGCTGTTAGGCTTTTACAGGCTGATGTGAAAACAGAAAATATCCCTATTATTTTTATTTCTGGCGCGATGGTTAATGTGCCTGAAAATGAAGAAACACGACAAGCAACTATTAATGGGAAATTTTATACGGCCATAGCGAAACCATTTAAAGCAGAAAAATTGTTATCTGAAATTAATAAACTTTTTAAATTGGATGTTCCTAAACAATAAACATCGTACCCGATTCGTCGGGTTATCATTTATAAATGCTTAAAACTCCCCGCAAACGCCATAAGAAATGCTACATCTGCGGCAAGCCTGTTCCTACCAAGTTTTCAATATATTGCCCCATATGCTCCAGATTCGCCTTTCGTATGAAAACAAGGCAATATCCTCCCAAGGTCGTTAAAGAAATTTGGGAATATGTAAAAAAGTACGGGTATGTCTGTTATTACACGGGGATGGCGCTTGATAGGGAAGATCCTCATAGCCCGTGGTTTTGCGTTTTTGACCATTGGGCGCCGCATGATCCACGCAAGGTCGTGATCACGTCTGCGTTAATCAATGGCATGAAAACAGACCTTGCTGAAGAAGAGTTTTGGTGGATCATCAACGCCCTGGCCAGCTTTAAGCGGAATCATATACCGGTGAGAAAAAGGAAGCTTCGTTATTGGGACCATCATTACGCTTTCACAGAACCGGAGACAGCCTTAGAACCCCGAGTTTGTCCAACGCGCGGGACAGGGATATGCGACATGTGCGGCAAGCGTCTTCGAAGCAAGATGTTCACCTACTGCCCTGTATGCGCAAGAATGGCCCGTCGTCTCAAGAGTGATGGCGGGCCATTTTCACCTCAGGCTGTGGCAGATGTCATCAACTATATCCGCCAGATCGGCTATTTTTGCTTTTACACCAAGATGCGCCTTGATATGAAAGATCCCACTAGCCCGTGGTATTGCGTCATCAATCATTGGAGACCCGGGGGAAGCAAAATCGTCATCACATTCGCCTTGTTAAGCGTTATGAAGCTTGACCTGACCTCAGAGGAATTTTGGTATTACATCGAAGCGCTGGCTGATTATAAAAAGAAAGGCAAAAAGATCCGCAAGAGAAGGCCGGTTTTCTGGAACAGGCGTTACCCTCTCGAGGAGGAGTTAAAGGGTTACGATTCAAATAAAAAATAGGGCGTTGCTCCCTATTTTTAAGGAGCGGTTAAACGGGCGCTGGGGATTCCCCAAAACCGTAAGATTGATATGATGCTTAGCGTTGGTTATCCGGCAGATGACAAAGCAAAAGCCAAGACAAGGAAGTCGCTCGACGAGATGAGTCGGTTTAATCAATAACGTTTACTTGATCAGGGGGCATTGAATGGGAAAGCAGGCTGGCGCAAGGCGGCAGAAGGATATATCAAGGCTGCTTCGAGAAAAGAAGAGGGCCTATCCTGACAAATTAAAGAGCCAACAATATAAATGGCCGAAGACTATCAGCCATCGATAGTCGGGGGTTATGATAAAAGGGGGACAGGTATGTTAAAACTCGACATAAAAGCTTTTAGTTTGGCAGGCGGAATCCTTTGGAGCATCGGGGTATTCATCATGGGTCTTTCGGCGATGACTTGCGGCTATTGCGGTAAGTTTGTGGCATGGATCGGGAATTTCTATCTCGGTTACTCCGCGAGTGTTCTCGGCAGTATTATTGGCGCGGTCTGGGCTTTTGTGGATGCCGGTATTGGGTGCGCTATTTTTGCTTGGCTTTACAATAAGTTGGCGAAGTAGCAAGGATAAAAAATAGGGCGCTGCTCCCTATTTTTAAGGCTCTAGTAAAATTTCACAGCCATTCCTAGCAACTACTAACACCTACTAATACCTACTAATATCTACTAAATTAGTATTTCGATGCTAAATTTGTAATAAAATTTCACGGGCATCTTTAGCAACTACTAATACCTACTAATATCTACTAAATTAGTAATTGGCTTGACAATAAACAATTACTAATATATTATTGATTAGTATTTAGGATAAAAAACATTTTGACGAGAAAGGGTTATATGAAAATCCCCGAAAAAGCGCCCGATTATGATGCAATTCTTAAAAATGAATCCGATAAAATGTTTAATGCGAAGAATTATCCAAGATTATTAGAAATTGCCCAAAAAGCAAATCAGAAATACTTATATTGGGATGATTTTAAATATCTAACCATGCCGGAGGATATTTCATTAGAGTTGGCATGGGCATACTTAAAGCTTAATAGAAGTTTTCAGTTGAAGGCCATAGCAGTAAGAGATAACAATGGTCGAAATTTTAAGTATTGGTTACCTAATATTATATTAAAATATTTACATTTTATTGATAAATCATGTGGAAGCGCGCTGGTTGATAATCCAAATATTGAACAAGATAAAGATAAATACGTAATAAGCTCGCTTATGGAGGAGGCAATAGCATCAAGTCAACTGGAGGGGGCAGCTACTACAAGGAAAAAAGCTAAAGAGCTATTGCGATCCGGTAGGCCACCCAAAACGACCCCAGAACAAATGATCGTTAATAACTATATAGTAATTAATGAGATTAAAAATTTATTAAAGGAACCTTTAACACCAAATCTCTTAAAACGTCTGCAAGCAACAATAACGAAAGGCACACTAGAGAATCCGGGTGGATCTGGAAGATTTAGAAATAATGAAGAAGATGATTATCATGTCACTGATAGAGAAGGGCATACTCTGCATACTCCATGTCTTTCGCAGGAAATAGATGAAAGAATAAATGAATTATGTCAATATGCTAATGAAGAAAACAGTGCAGAATTTGTTCATCCAATAATTAAAGGAATAATTCTTCACTTTTGGCTTGCCTATATTCATCCTTTTATTGATGGGAACGGAAGAACTGCAAGAGCATTATTCTATTGGTATGTATTGAAAGAAGGGTATTGGTTATTTGAGTTTTTGGCAATTTCTAGAATTATTTTAAAAGCACCTGCCCAGTATGCAAATGCTTATTTATATTCAGAGCTTGATGATCAAGACTTGACATATTTTGTTATCTATAATTTGAAGGCAATAAGTTTAGCAGTAGAGGCTTTGCATGTTTATTTAAAAAAGAAGCAAAAGGAATTAAAAGAAGGTGAAAAACTATTGAGACAATACCCTGGGTTAAATCACAGACAATATGAGCTTTTGAATCATGCTATTTCTCATCCTGATGCAACATATCCTATAGAATATTATAAGAATACGTATGGGATCGTTTATGAAACAGCACGAAAAGATTTAATGAAATTAGAAGAAAAAGGATTTTTAGATAAAATGAAGTCAGGTAAGGCACACTGTTTTATACCAAGTAAGAAAATTCATGAAAAATTAAAACTTTTGAAGGGATAGACATAAATTTGTTTCATGGCGTTTTGGTTAGTAAAACCCTCGTTTATTTAAGCCTTGTGGTTAAATAAATTGTAGGGGGTTTTTGTAGAGTAAAATAAGCCGTAATTAAGTATGGTGTCCCTTTAATTTGTAAACTAGGAGGATAAAATGGGAAAAAAGTTATTTGTAGAGATAGTTCTTTTGATCATCATCAATGGATTTGTTCAAACTCTTTTTAAATGCCTGCATAACAAATTTTGTGTGATGTGCTGTAAGAAATAACAGGGGATTTATGGGCAGCGGGATTAGGAGAAGTGTGAGGACGGATGTCTTTTCTCGAACTGGTGAATAAAAGGTGTAGCACAAGGGCGTATGCAGACCGCCCTGTCCCGCGAGATGTTCTTAGCCGATGCCTCGAGGCTGCGCGTGTGGCACCTTCGGCCTGTAATTCCCAGCCGTGGTATTTTTTCGTGGTGGATGATCCCCAGTTGCGGCGAAAAGGTGGCCGACGTGGCATTTTCAGGGATCTATTCTATGAACGCCTTTGCCAAAGCGGCGCCGGTGTTGGCTGTTATTGAGCGGGATAAGTCAGTTTTGCTGGCGCGGCTTGGCGGCCAAGTGCGGGATGTAAAATATAGTCTTGTGGATATCGGCATTGCCATCGAACATTTTGTACTTCAGGCGGCCGAAGAGGGTGGGTACCTGTTGGATAGGGTGGTTTGATGAAGGAGCGGTTAAACGGGTGCTGAGGATTCCCCAAAACCGTAAATTGATATGATGCTTAGCGTTGGTTATCCGGCAGACGACGAAGCAAGAGCCAAGACAAGGAAGTCGCTGGACGAGATAAGTCGGTTTAATCAATGATGAGAAATAGGAGAGATTTATGAAAGAACGGGTCGTTGTTGTTACCGGAGGTAATCGTGGGATAGGGCATGAAATTTGCCATCAGCTGGCGCGGTTGGATTTTATCGTAGTCCTGACTTCCCGGAATGAAAAAGATGGATTGGAAGCAGTGGCCAATTTTAATAAACGTGAATTGCCGGTGCGTTTCCACCAATTGGATGTGACCAATCCTTCGCAAATCCTAAAGTTAAAGGATTTTTTAACCCAAGAATTCGGCCGCTGTGATTGTTTAGTCAATAATGCGGGCATCTTTCTTGATCATCAGGACAGTAATTTCCTTAATACGGATGTGGCCACTGTGCGCAAAACTATGGAAACAAATGTTTATGGGCCCTATTTGCTTTGTCAGGCCTTGGTGCCGCTGATGAAAAAGAACAATTATGGCCGCATTGTCAATATCTCAAGCGGTCTGGGCCAATTAAGCGATATGGGCGGCAGCTATACGGCTTATCGAATGTCAAAGACAGCGATCAATGTCATAACGAGAGTCTTAGCGGCGGAACTTGCCGGGACTAATATTTTAGTCAATAGCATGTGTCCCGGATGGGTCAAGACCCGTATGGGCGGCCCCGGCGCCACGCGCTCTGTGGCAGAGGGCGCGGATACGGCCGTGTGGCTGGCAACCTTACCCGATGGCGGACCTACCGGTAAAATCTTTCAGGACCGTAAAGAAGCGGCGTGGTAAATTTATTTAAAAAAGGAGCATTTTTGTTAACTACAGGTTAACAAATAAACATTTTGTTAACTGGTACTTGACAAGAGCCCAGATGTCGTGTATACTCCCACTCAAGTAGGAGAATTATGAAACTAATCGGTGTCAGCATCAAGCGTTTAAGAGAAGAGCAGGACATGACCCTTCGTGAATTGGCCAAGGATGTCGGTGTCAGTCCGAGCTTCTTGTCTCAGGTGGAAGGGGGCAAGGCCTCGCCATCTTTGGCCACTCTTAAGTCCATCGCGGACCAATTGCAGACCACGGTCGGCCGTCTGATCGACGATGATGGGACCCAGCCCGGGGACCGGCTGGTGACCACGGAAAGGCAGCGCAAGGCTTTTAAGCAGTCAGGAAGCGGCATTCAGATGTACTTATTATCGGAGTCAAGCCCGCATAAACAGATGCAGCCTTTTCTTTTTAAGATGGGGGCAAGCGCCGCTTCAGGCGAATCCACGTATTCGCATTACGGTCAGGAGTTTGTTTTGGTTTTGAAGGGTTCTTTGGAGATCGTGCTGGGAGATAAAAGTTATAAAATCAAGAAAGGGGACAGCATCTATTTTAATTCCAGCACGCCGCATTCTTTTAAGAATTTGTTTAAAGGAGAGACGCAGGCGCTGTGGGTTGTGACGCCGCCCAGTTTTTAAAGATTTTTTTTGGCCCTGTTGTTAATGCAGGCTTAATATAGTTAATCAGCACTTAATATCTATAAGGAGAGTGGATCATGAAAGACGCCATAGGCACTAGATTAAAAAGAGCGGTAGAGGCGAGCCGTAATCGCCCGGGCAAGAAAACCATGGACAATCTTAATGCCGGGTTTTATGTGGCAGACAAGGACGGTAATATCTCTATTGTTAGTAATTCTCTAGTCACGATCCTTCGCTATCCCAGTAAGAAAGAGGTTCTGGGACTCAATATGGCGGAGAAGTTGTATGAAAATAAACTAGATCGCAGGGAGTTCTTGAAGAAATTGATGGCAGAAGGCCAGGTGGAAGGTTACCCGGTCAATATGCTTTGCAAGGATGGCACCCGGATAGTCCTTTCTGCCCACAGCACACTGTTGTGTGACGAGAAGGGAGAGCCGATCGGTGTAGAAGGGATTCTCGAGGAGGTCCCTCAAGAGAAGCCCGTAACGAAATCCAAAGAGCGTCCGGTCCCGGATTTGGTCCCCATCGATGAGCATGTTGAAGGTAATTTCGATGGCCTGATGAAAGACCAGCTTACCGGTCTTTATAACTATCAGTATTTTATGATTTGTTTGAATGCAGAGATCAGGCGCGTCGAGCGTCTTTTTCATCCGACCTGCATGATGATGATCGATGTGGATAATTTCTCTGATTATAACCAGAAAAATGGACGCCCCAAAGGCGATGAACTATTAAAGACCGTTGCGGGTTTATTAAAGGAGAATTTACGTACGACGGATATTCTTTGCCGTCAGGCCCAGGACCAATTTTTAGCTATCCTTCTGGAGACTAAGAAGGACGAGGCTTTGGACCTGTCCAAGAAAGTCAAGGACGCTATTCAGGTTGCCCTAAAGGACAAAAACATCACCTGCAGCATGGGGATGTCCCGCTTTATTCTCGGCATGACCGCGCAGGAGTTTTTTCTGCAGGCCAATGTAGGTCTGTATATGGCCAAGGTAAACGGCAAGAACGAAGCCTGTCTTTATGGCTAAGACCATAGGTGAAATATAAATAAAGGAGTGTTTATGTATAAGGATGTTATTAATCGCATTCGGCAAAAGGCCATGCAGGATCCCAGGATAATTATTTTCCCTGAGACCGAGGACCTGCGGGTGCTGAAAGCCGTCGAAATCATTCGTCGTGAAGGGATTGCCCAACCTCTACTATTCGCTAAGGAGGATATGGAATCGTTTCAGAAGGAAAAGTTCGCCTATTTGCTTTACGAATCCCGTAAAAATAAGGGGATGACTCAACAAAAAGCCCAGGAGCTTATGGAGGACCAGCATTTTTACGCGGCCATGATGTTGCGTTGCGGTTTTGCTGACGGGATGGTGAGCGGTGCCGTCCATCCTACGGCGGCCGTTATGCGCGCGGCTATTTACTGCCTTGATATCAATGATCGGATTGGGATCGTGACCAGTGCCTTTCTCATGGCTATTCCGAACTGTACCTATGGAGAGAATGGTATTATATGCTTTGCGGATTGCGGGGTCATCCCGGACCCGACTAGCGCAGAATTGGCAAAAATAGCCGTCTCAGCGGCGCAGTTTTTTCAGGACGTCATGGATAAACCGGCCCGGGTGGCGATGCTGAGTTTTTCGACTAAGGGCAGTGCCGAGGGGGCTTGTGTGGACAAGGTCCGTGAATCGGTTGAGCTGGCCAAGGACCTTAAGAAAGACTTTTTTATCGACGGAGAGCTTCAGCTTGACAGCGCGCTGGTGCCTGAGGTCGCGGCATTTAAGGTAAGGACAAGCGATGTGGCCGGCCGTGCGAATGTCTTGATATTCCCGAACCTTGATGCAGGCAACATCGGCTATAAGCTAACCGAGAGGCTGGCCCATGCCCGTGCCATCGGCCCTATTATTTTAGGAACGCATCAGCCCTGCAGCGACCTTTCCCGCGGCTGTTCTATCGAGGATATTGTTGATTGTACGGCTTTGACCGTGGTCCGTGCGCAGAAAAGAAATCTGGATCCGGGCAATTTATCCATAAATTTTGATAAACATTATGCATATACTGATCTTTAATGCCGGGAGTTCTTCGTTAAGTTACAAGGTTTTTGATTATCACGAAAACCTGAAGGTCGACCTTGTTTTCAAAGGCAAGGCCTATCGGGTTGGGGTCAAAGGGACAGAGCGCTCCTATATCGAAAACAATTGGGACGGGCAGACAGTCAAGGATATTGTCGATATTCCCGATCATAAAACAGCGGCCCGTCTGGCAGCGAGGCATGTCATCAACACAGGGATTCACGTAGACGCTGTCGGTCATCGCTTTGTCCATGGCGGCGAGTATTTTAAACAATCCGCGGTCCTTGACCTTGAAAATTTGAGCCACATCAAAGAGTGTCTGCCTTTGGCGCCGCTGCATAATCCCATTTCGTTTAGCGTCATTCAGGAAGCCATGCAGGTGTTTGCCGACATTCCGCATTATGTAGTGATCGATTCCGCGTTTCATTCGACAATGCCGCCTAAGGCCTATCATTATCCGTTGCCTGACAAGATCATTGAGCGTTTCAAATTCCGGCGGTTCGGGTTCCATGGGATATCGTATTCGTATATATGCGAGCCGAATGCCTAAACTTCTCAATGTGCCGTCGGAGAGCTTGAACATGATCGTCTGCCACTTGGGGACAGGAGGGGCCAGTGTCATGGCGGTCAAAAACGGTGTTTCCATTGACACCTCCATGGGCTTTTCGCCCAATTCCGGTCTTATCATGAGCACCCGTTCCGGTGACATTGACCCGGCACTCCTGCTCTATCTGGCCAAAAACAAAGAGATGGCGCCTGCCCGGATGGAGGCCATGCTGAATAATGAGAGTGGTTTACGCGGGATCTGTGGGTTTTCGAGTGATATTACGGACATTATCAGTCACATGAAAGATGAGCAGGTTAAGGGAAAGGCCAATCTTGCTTTTGACATGTATATTCACCGTCTGAAAAGTTACATCGGCAGTTATGTTTTTGCGCTGGAAGGCCGCCTGAACGCGCTCGTGTTTACGGATGATATCGGTGTCGGTAATCCGCTTATCCGCCAAAAAGTGTGTGAGGCCCTGGTTTGGGCAGGCATAAAGATCAATAAAGATAAAAATAATCAGGCCAAGAGAGATGAAGCATCTTTTATTCAATCTTTTTACTCGAAGGTCGCCATTGTGAGCATTCCGACCGATGAAGAGCTGATGATTTGCCTTGAGGGGGGACGGATTTTGGGAGGATCGAGATGATTTTGTTGTTGGATGCAGATAAAGAGGCTGTGCATTATTGTCTTAAGGACAATGACCGGACAATTGAGCAGGGGAAAGAACAGGAAACCGGTCTATTAAAGGAAAAATTGTGCCGATTCAATAAAGACCATGAGATCAAGGCGGTTGGATATCGAGTGCAAAACGCCGGACAATCGATCGACCGATCTGTTATGGAACTATCCCCATCGCTGGCGGCACATATCGGAGAATCCCCGTGTTTTGGTCCCGGCAATGATATGTTGATCAAAGAGCTTTTTAATTTCTGCTCCGAACGCTTTGAGAGCTGCCGTCATTTCGTTGTGTGTGATTCGGCATTTTTTTTAAATATGCCTCAATATGCCAGAGTCGTATGCTATTGTGTATGAATATACTGAAGGCGGTCTTGTAAGATACCCTCGCAACGGCATTGTTCATGAGTGGGCGGTCAAGAAGCTGGCCGCTGTTAAAGCCCCCAAGAGACGGAAAATCATCACGGTGTTTCTTAACGACGGCGCGGACGTGGTCGCGCTTAAAGGGGGCAGGCCGGTTATGACCAGTCAGGGTTTTTCAGACTTTGACGGCATCATCTCACAAACCGGATGCGGTCCGATCGACACCTCGATTGTTTTTCAACTTTTCTGTGCAGGATATTCTGTAGAGAATATTTATCAGGTACTATCACAGGAAAGCGGGTTTAAGGCTTTAGGTGGTCCCCAGGCGGCATTGGCCCAGGACATTTTTTCTTATCAGCTTATTAAGACCATTGGCGCTTGCGTAGCTGTTCTTGAAGGCGTTGATGCCATTGTTTTTATCGGTGACGATCAAAATGAGCTCCGGGATTGGACCTGGGATTTCTTGCGCCAGATGGAATTTTTGGGACTGAAGAGGCGCGAGAACAGGACCAACGAAGACGCTCTCTTGACGAGCCCTGATTCTCCCATCGGGGCCTATTATCTCGTATTCGACAAATGGTCTGTCATTGCCCGGCTTCTCGCAGGACGTCTCACGCACTCTCCGGCCTTAAAGCCGATAGGATTTTAGGTAAAAAGACTTGGGAAGAATTGAAAACATATTTAAAATAAGGGGTGATTGAAATTTGCCCATTGTGGATATATGAAAAAAAGCGAGCGATTTATTTTTTTGATCATAGGCTTATTTTTAACCGTATGCGCTCATGCCGAAGAAAGGTATGAAGTCTACGTTGAGCATAAAAGCCCCGTAAGCAGGCATTTGACAGCCCAAGAGATCGAGCGCGTTAAAGCCGTAAAACAGCTTCTTTACGGTATCGATACTCAATCATTGCAACAGACGATTGATGCATTAGAAAAGACGCGTTATCCCCAGATCAACTTGATAATAAGGGAAGCCATGGCGAAGACTTACACGGAGATAGCCAGGGAGTATAACGTTGTCGGGCAAAAAAAGAAAGAATGGTTGTACAGTATGGTAGGTCTTAATATGGCGTATCTTCAATTTGAGGGGACTCATCAGGGTGCTCCCGGAAGCACGACATCTTTAAACAGACTTATCCGCCGAAAATTAAAAGAATACCTGCCTCCCCATGTTTTAAAGCAACCGGGGTTTCTTTATTCACTGTAATGATTTTTATTGTTCTCCCAAAATCTTCATCGGGTGGCAAAGTATAAAAATATCGGGTATACTTTCACTATCCCTATGAATTTAAATCTAAGAAAAGCTATATCTATAACTATACTTGTGGCCTTTGGGGCTAATATTTTGGGCCTTTGCCCGGGTTTAGCCCAAGAGGTTTTTCGTTTACCTGCGCCCGGGGTAATGGTCCATTTAAGCCCTGAATTTAACCCTCCGATTTTAAAAGGCATCAAAGTCCATCCGGATAATCCTTTCCGTTTTGATTTTATTTTAGATCGTAGCGACAGCCCGTTATCTAACGACGCCCTTAAAGACGAATCCGGTAAACTGGTTAAATATTTTCTAGCCAGTTTGACTGTTCCGGAAAAGGATTTATGGGTTAATCTCTCGCCTTATGAAAAGGACCGCATTGTCCCGGAGTCCTTTGGACAAACGGCAATGGGGCGCGACCTGCTGGCGGAAGATTATATGCTTAAGCAGATAACGGCTAGTTTAATTTATCCTGAGGATAAAATAGGAAAGAAATTTTGGGAGCGTATGTATGAAGCAGCGGTGAAGAAATGGGGAACGACGAATATTCCCGTAAACACATTTAATAAGGTTTGGATAGTCCCTGAGAAAGCCGTGGTGTATGAGAATGCGCAAGCAGGGACGGCGTATGTGGTTGAAGCTAAGCTCAAAGTCATGCTTGAGCAGGATTATCTGTCAATGTCCAAGCATGTGTATGGAGGGGTCTCCGACATTAATAAGCTAGGATCCGACATCGTCCGCGAGATAGTCATTCCCGAACTCACCCGCGAAGTCAACGAGGGCAAAAATTTTGCCCGATTGCGACAAGTGTACAACAGCCTTATTTTGGCCACATGGTATAAAAAGAAGATCAAGGATAGTATCCTGGCGCAAGTGTATAACGATAAAAATAAAATTCAAGGCCTGAATGTGAAAGAGCCCCAGAGCAACGAGCCTAACGACGTCGAAGCCATCTACCAACGCTACCTGCAAGCCTTTAAGAAGGGGGTTTATAACTATATTAAGGAGGGCATTGATCCTATAACCAAAGAGACAATGCCAAGGAAATATTTTTCAGGAGGAACGAATTTTGGTAATAAGGCCATGGCTGCGGCTTACCGTACGACTACGGATTTAGCTATGTTGCCACAAGATGACCGTGGCCATGAAAACATTATTAGCATAACGGTAAACCCCGTAGAGAGCGGCCTATTACCCAAAAATCAGGCCATGGTAGGCAGGGGGGCTGCGCTAAGGCAGGAACGTATTTTTTCCATAATCAATCGAATACAAGAAACCGGAAGATTTACAGAAGGGCCGGCGTTATCCGATATATATCAAAAAGCTAAAAATGTCGGTCAAGTCCTGTTAAAGACAGGAATGTATCGGGCGTATTTAGATAGCATTTTTGATAAAGCATTGCGGTATCCCAATGGTAAATCCTCCACCAAAATCGTATTCTTAAAAGCGGGAGCTGAACCGCTTTTTGAAGCGGCCCGCCTTATGGCGCAGGTGACAGGGATCTTCCCGCCGGAAAACATCCACAGTATTTGGGCAACGATGCGCAATTATAATGCTATCGGCAGGGACCCTCAGCAGGCGGAATTATTTGTGAAATATCTTTATGATCAAGATATCTTAACGCCGGACACCAAAAATCTATTGATCGTGGATACCGATACAGGCATTGCCAATAAACCGGGAACAGAAGCCATTTTTATCAAGACCCTGTTCAACGACGCATTGATAGATCGGGTCAACGCAAAGTTTGGCCTTAATCTGCCGAAATTTAATGACGGCCCAGGATCGATCAACACGGCATTGTATTATATGTTTTATCCGGTAATGTCCGATGATACAGCAAAGCTCATTAAAAGACAAAAACTTCGTCCCGGCAGAGTTAACATATCCGGCTATAAAGATCCTTTACCCATGCCTGAAGGGTTTTCTTGGTTGTTTATTGATAATTTTTTTAAGACCGAAAGCGTTCAAGGTGCCTATAAATTAAGAGATAACAAAGTTCAGGCCGTTGAACTCCCCCCCAGGGAACAGCCGTTTGAAGGAGAAGTTTTAATGACGGCCCGTCAAGTTCAGTACACCGGCCTGTTGGCCGGGGTTTTGGATGTTTTGGAAGCCAGAGGACAGGATGTTTCTCAAGAAGCGGACGCTCTGATAAAGGGTTTAGAGGATCTGGCGATGAAGGCCACAGGGAAACAGGCCGCCCATAGTGATGATGTCGATGACAGGACGTTGGAACAAAAATGGGCAGCCTATGTCATCAGAGAAAAATTAACGGCCTATCCTGAATTAATGCCATTATTTACCCCAGCCATCAGGAGGGCCTTACTGGAGGATTCAGCATTAAGACCGGTATTTCTTCAGGTATTGCCTGGAAATAAAATGGGGCCTATTATGGTGCCGTACTACAATAAAAAATTGGTTGAAACCGCCATAGGAGGAAAAACGTTGATCGACTATATAAGATCATATAGTAGTTTTTTGACGGGGGATGCCGGATTGGCCAACACTTTAACGCGACAAGGGAAAACGAAAATAGTTGTCGGTGTTACGGATAAATACAGTCCTAAGACCATAGGATTTCATGGCAGGGTGGCCAATGGCAGGCAATGTTACTTTCCCCTTCCGGATGGGACGTGGTTAGGCATAAAAGGTTCAGGACAATTTGCTTCCGATAATAGTCCTCCGTTTCAAATAAGGTTAAATACCGAGGGGGAGTTAGTTTTTGGATATGGATTAGTCACAGAGGGGGAGGCCCAAAGGGCAGGTATCGCCACAGGCAATAGGGCTAATGGCCTAGGCAGCTTTATTCAATTTTTAGGTTATAGAAGAATATATGTTGCTCCTGATGGCCATGGGAATTTGATATCTGTGAGGGGGAACGTTGATACAGGCGGTGACGGGGTCAATTTTGTATTCATCTATAATCGGACACTTTCACCGCATAGGTTAAATAAAATCCCTCAATTGCTTGATGCTGATCCGGATGGATTGGCCCGTCGACTATCAAGGACCATGTATAATTTGAAATTAATTCCTTATAATAATATTTCAACTATAAGTGCCCTGTTCTCTTGGATTTTACAAAAAAGAGGCCAGACGGAAGCCATAAAACAAAATACAGGATGGGCTAAGAGGTCATTTCATGTACAGGATATAACAATGGCCGGAGAAGAGTCTTACGACACCTTAACCTCTCACCAGGCACTCAAGGCACAGGTAGAACTTTTTCCCAAGCAGGATGCAAGAGATGTGGTTTTTTTAAAAGAGGGGATTAACGTAGATGGTCTTGAAGATATGCTCGATCTATTTGATGAAATAATGGGTAAAAATGTCAAGGATGCATTACTGCCTGATCCTATGGAAGGTCTGGAGATATTGTTCAAAGAATATTTTTCCCATTTGGATTTAGGATACTTAGAACATTGGGTCGAACAATCGCCTTATATTGCCCATTGGCTTGATAGCCTTGATATTTTTCATCATCCATATTTCAAGGCAGGGCCTCAAAGTGCCGAGTCGCTCATTTTTTCCTGGGCTAAACAGGAAAAAGACCGCAGGAGCCACCAGGGGCCGGATGTTGTTTCAGAGAAAAGTATGGCCATGACATCCCGTATTCACCAAGCAGGGGGTATTGACTTTACTTCTAGTAAGATCGATCTAAGTGGCCGCAACACCGCTGAAGGGATCAAATTTCATCTTGACCCTGCCGTGCTAAGGCAGTTACAAAATGCCACAGGCTTTGTGCCGGTGATTATTAATATCCGGCCGATGACAGACTTGAGGCAGTTTTTGGGTTTGGCGGATAACCCGTAGTAAATTTGTGATTATTTGCAAAATTTTTCCTATTGGCCTTATAATATGAGGGAAGGTATAAAACCCAAAAGGGGGGAGCTCTATGCTAAAAGCTGCTTCTGGAAATAAATCAAGGGATATTTTTTCAATAGCCAATAAATATCAGGCCACAATAATCCTTCTGACATTTCTTCCTTCCATCTTGATGTTTTTATTATTTCTCTGCATCGTTTTTATTGCTAATCCGGGCATTTCCGATGCCTTATTTCACAGGTCCTTTGTCGCCATGGAAAGGCTTATTTTCCGGTTCCCATGGTTGATAGGTTTTTTGATGTGTTTAGTCCTCGGTTTATCCATGATAGGAGCGTATGTTATTTCACTCAATATGGTGGGCGCCTTTGGGCGCATTACCCACGAGTTGGATGAAATTATTGCCGGCCGTTCCCAAAAGGACATCAACAGCCGTCCCGGGGATGTCCTCATTAAGGACCTTTTAAAACGCATTAATGTGTTGGTGTCGTTTTATGTGGAAAATAAGAATAAAAGGTGATGTATAGGCAATAGAGGGATTCAAATAGATTGACGGATCGCCCGCCCTCAAGTATAATGTATTTATATAATATATCTGAACTGATCACATCACAAAAGACACTCCTTTGTTCATCTGCCGCCAGTCACCAGCAAGTCGATTTTTTAATTTTTAGGGAAGGGTCATGTTATGGGTATTGAATCAGAAATTGATAACCGCATTCATAAATGTGGCAAAGGGTATCGCGAATGGTATGTAGGGATTGCCGCCAATCCCAATCAACGGTTATTCGAAGCCCATAATGTCAGCCAAGGGGACGGGGCATGGATATACCGGGATGCCGGTTCCGAAATCATGGCTAAAAGTATTGAAGCTGTTTTTCTTAAGAAAGGCTGTAAAGGCGGATCTGGCGGTGGAGATAAGCCGCATTATGTTTATGCTTACAAAATGACCCGAACCACGCGGGGCGTATGATCTAAAACCTGCCTATTATCCGCAATTCTCCGGCTTTCTCATACCTATTCATTTGATTTCCGCAAAAGTGGTCACCTTGACAACGCCACCTTTTGGATGTTATACTTCCCCTCGATGTGCCGTTAGGAGGGGGAAACGGGCATTTCTTGAGAAAACCTCTCCTAACACATTGAAATGTAATAGGTTATAATATTATGAAAAAGCTTATTTTAACCCTTATTTTTTGCACTATAACTGCAGGGGCGGCTTTTGCCCAAAATAACATGGAAGCTATGAGATTTTTGACCATAGATGCCTTGATGGATTATGGTCAGAAGCTCTATGATCGCGGGGATTATAACGAGGCTTCCGCTGTTTTCAAGCACATATTGGCCTATGACAGCCATCAACCCCAGGCTTTAGCCTACATTAAGAAGATAGGGAATAAAGCGGATATTTCTGATACTAGAGCATTGAAAAGGGCCATTGAGGCCGAGACACAGACCATAAAGACATTACAGGATCAAATAATGAGGATGAGGGCCGATATCGCTGCCCAATCCTTAGAAAAAAATGAAATTAAAGGAATTTATGAATAAAAATCCTTGGATTGTTATGTTGATTGTTTGTTTCGGCTTCTCTAATATCAAGCTAGGTTGGGCTAATGATGTTGTAGCCATTTCGCCTGTTGTTGTTCAACCTTATGATGCGCAGGCATTGAACCAGCAAATGCTTGAGCGCGACCGGCAAAATCGGGATGAAGAGATTACGATTAAACAGCTTATTGAGGAAAACGATAAGCTTATTCAATCCACCTTAGCCAGCCAGCAGGATGAAGGACTACGCAAGATGGATCGGGTGATGCTTAGTTACCGTGACGCGCTTTTATCCCGTGACCAGGGCCGCATTGTGGCCAATGGTGAAAGGTGGTCTTCCCGTTACGGTGATTTGATTGACTTGACCGTGGCTGTAGATGACATGAAAGACATTCATCGGGATTTGGCAAGCAAGAGGAATTTGATCGAAGAGAAATATCAAATACTGAATGATCTTAAAGACCAGATGGAGGCTTTGAATGAAAAGCTTAGAGCCCAAGGCGGTCAGCCCAGAGACGTGATCATTGAAGGGTTTAGAAAGATAGCACAACAGCAACAGGATAAAATTCAAATACTTGTTGCCAGATTGAGTGAAATGGACCAAAAGATCGCCCATTTCGATGAGATTTTAGCCCAAAAAGACTGGGAAATCACGCAATTAAGACACGATTTGAGCAGGGCCCAAAGTGAAGTTTCTTCCAAAGATGCCATCATCAGGGAATTGTCCTACCAACAGAATCCCGTGGCCTATACTAAAACCTCTGAGGTCACACAAATTTCTCCCATTATTGTTCAAGCTAATCATGGGCAAATGATGGGAAAAAGCCTCATACAACAGCAACTGATACAACAGCAAGCTGAGGCATTGCAAGCCAAGGATGATGCCATTCGGTGGTTAAAGATGACTTTGGCCGCAACCAAGAGTAAAGTCGAATATTTACAATTAGCGTCCCCACAGCCTAATGGGTCCCTGCAAGGGCTTCAAGAACAAGTCCGGAAGGTCAAGGACGATTTTGCCCTGCGTCTCCAAGATTTTAATCGCTATCAGAGTAGTATTATTTCTTTAAAGAACCAGGTGCGTCAATTAAGGCGGCAATTAGCCCAGAAACAGCAACAGGGAGCCTTCCCGTCGGAGGATCGTTGGGCATTGGCGCGGCAGTTAATCAATTTGCAGCAACAGGAAGAGGGTTTATTAGTAGAGAAAAGCAGGCTTATGCAGCAGGCGTATGCGCTTTTCGATAGGCACTTTGCCGCGCTTGAGGACAGAGTGAAAGTTTTGTTGGCCGGGCATCGCATGCAGTTCATGGATTGGCAAGACAAGGTGGCCACATTAAAGAATGAGTTAAGTCAGAAACAGCAAGAGATGGATGCGTTGAAAGCACAACTTAAAGAAAGAATTATTAATGAGAAAAATCAGGACCAGTTGGAAGCCCAGACACAGGATTTAAGGACACAGTCACAGGAAGGGCAAAATCAAATCACCAAACTGAAAGCGCAAATTCATCAAGACACCATCCAGATCAGGGCAGAAATGCCTTCTCTCAAGGAGCAGTTGGCCGCCCAACAGGATAAAGTGGCTTTATTAAAAACAGAATTGGCCAATAAGATCGCTGAATCCGATAAATTGACGGCGATGGTGGATATTTATCAGAAAAAATTAGAATCCAAGAACAATGATTACAACGATCAGTTGCGACAGGTCGTCAAACTCACAGAAGATATGCGCGCATTACGCAATCATGTCATGGACAGGGATGAGGCCATTCAAGCCAAGGAGTTAAGCCTTTCTATGGTGCAGCAAAGGATGGATGAGAAAGCTGAAGATATCAAGACCTTGCGCCAGGAATTGGCTTTGGCCCAGCAAAAGTTGCAGGGGATGCCGAATAGCGACGAGCTTGACTTTTTGAAAAACGGAGTGAAGAAAGCCGCCCTCCAGACGAAGGCATTGCAAAGCCTCAAAGAGCAGTTGGCAGGCGTTCAACAGGAATTATCCAAGAGTCAGGATACCCAAGAGGACAAGACCAAGGAAATCTTACGGTTGAAATATCTTGCCAAGATGGCCCAGCAGGATTGGCGCAAGCAAGTCAGTGCCTTAACGCAAAGACTTGACGCTGCCCAGAGAGAACTTCAGAGTAAAACCCATGACAGTCAAGTGGAGGCCTTGAAGGCTCAATTAAAGATTTCTGTCCAGTGGGTCAAGGACCTTCAGGACCAGATCAAGAAATTGAAGGGACTGAAGGGACTGAAGGGACAACCCCAAAGCGATGATGCCGTCCGCGCAAAATTAACACAAGCTTTGGATAAAATTCAAGAACAAGCCCGGATGATTAACGTATTAAGCCAAAAATTAGAGGACGCCCAGGCCCAGCAACAGCAAACGGCGGCGTTGTCTGGGGATCAGAATTCCGGCAAGTAGAGGCAGGTCCCAATCTGATGCCCCTACGGGGATGTTATCATCCCATCCTGTCCCACCCCATCAAAGACCTATAACCCCCCCACCGCCTCGGCCATAGGAGCCGCTTCAATAGATTCGCTGGCTGCTAAATCTGCGATGGTGCGGGCGACTTTGAGAATTTGAAGAATAAATTGTTGATAGTTTGTACAAAGGGAGTTTGACAATGCTATAATCTTTTACAGCCCGCGATTGTTGCTAAAGTAAGGGAGAGTGTATGCGTAGGGCAAGACCTAGGGGTAATAAATTCTTAATAGGGATTGTTATTATTGAATTTCTTTTTTTATTGTATGAAATTTATATGCGCCGTGTGGGGTTTCATGACATGGCGCATTTTTTTTGTAATGTCTATTTTTATGTGCGGGGCTTTGTCGTTGAGGGTTCTCTCCCTCTATGGGCACCTTTTATGAATTATGGGAAACCGATGGCTTGGCAGTATTTTATTGAAGATAGCGACGGGTTATTCTTTAAATTAGTGCCGGTATTAGCGGGGCTGATCAAAGGGGTGCCTTTTTTTGTATTCTTTCAAATAGGACTTTTTGTCGAGCGCGTATTTTTCCTGGTAGGGGTTTGGCTTTTATCCAGGTTCTATTTTCGTGACACACTGACATGCTTTTTTGTTGCTATGACGGCTTGTCTTACCACCATACTTTATGCTCAGCCGATATCCGGGTTTTATCAATTTTTTTGTCTGCCGTATGTGATTTATTTTTTACATATTTTCTTTAAAACTTTTCAACCACGATGGCTGCTGTTGGGTGTCCTTTTTGCGGTAATTCAAGTTTCAGCTTCTCATGCGTGTTACTTGGCTATTTTAATTCTTACGCTAGTTTTTTATTTTGGCATGTTTTTCTTTTTTTCACCTGGTGTTGGCAAACCCGTTGTTATATGTAAAGATTTTAAGAAATGGGTTGTGCCTATTGTTTTGATCATTGGGGTTTTGGGGGTTCTGGGATGGTCGTTTTGGGTTGGCAAAGATCCGTTCATTGTCCAGTATGCGGATATCCGTTTAAATACTTGGAATGTTGATTTGGTGCAATATTTGTCCTATGGGGGGGAAAATAATTTTTTCAAGTGGAATGAAACATTCTTAGGGGTTTCTCCGGCCCTGGATTTAAATTTATACTTTGGTATTTTAGGTTTGTGCTGCGCGATAATCGGTGCTTTTTGTTTGAAAGGCCGCAGGCAAAAGACCCTGCTGGGGACTATCGTCTTGTTAGGCCTAGTCAGCAGCGCGTCCCCATTGGCAGTTTTGGTTTTCTATACTGTCCCTTTTATGAGTTATTTTCGTCATCTGGGGCTTTTAACGCCGATTATGAAATTATTCCTATGTTTCTTATCTGGTTTTGGCTTCAAGGCCTTCTTTGGCAATTGTCTAAGCAAAGAATCACATTTTCAGATAAGACGGCCATTTATAGTCGGTCTTTTTGTTTTGGGATCTATAGGCGCTGTTTTAGGCGCGTGCGTATTTTCACAAAAGATGAATTTTTGGCTGCTCAATCTCGTGCATTATAGTACGCCATTTCCCAAAGCTCCTTTTGAGACATGGACACTATTTTTTCATCCCAATATTTTAATGGCTATTGTTTTGGAATTGATCCTCCTTTTTGTTTTAATCTATACCTTGTCAGATAAGCAATGGGTAAGCATTCTGGTTGTAGCCGCTGTATGCGTACAGTTGGTTGATGTTTTCTTCTATCGGGCAGAGCAAATGAAGTTAAAAACTTCTACGGCGCCGGTGCCTTTTATGGAACTTTTTCGTTATCAGCCGTTGCATTTATCTTTGTTCAGAAAACTTACTCCTCTGGAATGTGATAACACGAAAGTGTTTTTTTCTAGTCAGCAATTGTTGAGGGGAGGGGTTTATGCGATATTTAATAATGTAACCCAATGTGAATCTTATGACGCTTTTGTTTTCAATGGGATATCCCGATTTCTTCACGACTATTACGACGCGGGCAATGATCGCAAAGACAGGGATCCTTTATGGAAAATGTCCGGTGTCACTAGGCCACAGATCCAGCTTTTTAGAAATGCGGTCGTTTTAGCGGATGCGCAAATAAAGAAGCTTATAGTGAAAGAAAATTTTAAACCTGATATGTTGTTGTTAAGCGGGACTCAAGGGGACATATCAAAGGCTGAAGATGTTCGATTAAATAATTATGAAGAAGTGCCGGTTAAAGTTCAGAAATTTACTCCCAATGAATTGGTGCTTGAGGTGGATAATCCTTTGTCTGCGTCAGCTTGGCTTTATGTGGCGCAGAATTGGCATCCACAATGGAAAGCCCAAGTCAACGGAAAGCAGACAAAAGTAGAACGCGCTTTTTTAGCTTATCGGGCTGTCCGCATTGATCCCGGGAAGAACGTTGTTAGATTTTTTTATACTCAGCCTCAGGTTGTTATTCTGAAATATATCTTTTGCTTTTTGGCCGGCTTGGTCTTGGTGGCGGCGGTCTTCTTTATTTAAAAAATAATTCGTGCATACTTGGCTTAAACCTTCGCCGTTATTACTTATTCAGGTCCCTGCGTAACTGTGCCAGTTGCTCTGCCAGCACGCCGTTTAAAAAGATAACCAATGATGAAATCAATAGGATGATGCCCAAACTTCTGATGGCCCCGCCCATGATGAGCTGATAAAACGAAATGCCGACCCCCCCTAGAAAAAGCAGTCCCGCGATAGGATTGAATATTTTTTGCGGGTTAAAAGTCATAACAATACGCAAAATGATATGCAAAAACCGTACGCCATCACGCCAGGGGTTAAGATTGCTCTTGCCTTGGTTGCGGACTGTAATGGCCGGCAAAGGGACATATTTTACAAAATATCCCGAACAGAAAAACGCCAGAGTACTGGTCGAGGGATACGAATAACGTAAAGGGTAAAGATGAATAAATTTTAAAAAAATATGCCGTTTTACGGCCCTGAAACCGGATGTCAAATCGTCGATCTTATTGCCTATGATATTTTCAGCAAAATGATTAAGGAGGAAGTTCCCGATATTTCTGTGGATGGTCGTAGCACTTTGGGGCGTACGCGCGCCGACGACCATATCATATTGCGGAAGAAACTCTAAAAGTTTTGGGATATCTTCGGGTTGATGCTGCAGGTCTCCATCCATGCATACGACCCATTCCCGCGTGGCGCGCAAAACCCCGCTTTTGACGGCAGCCCCATTGCCAATATTGTAAGGATGCTCCACGACGATCGCTCCTGCCTTTTTAGCTAATAGGGCCGTCTTGTCCGTTGAACCGTCGGAGCAGACAATCACCTCAAAATCCTGCGACACCTTGAATATGCGGCCCAGGAGCTCTTCCATGGTCTTTTCTTCATTGTAAACCGGGATCACGATAGAAACATTGGTATAAATATTCATTAATTTTCTCCGCTAACAATAAAGTTTAATATGTTGGTTGCCGCGATCGATACACGTTTCACATCATCCATGCCCGTGATTTGCCAGGACAAGGATTTCAGCCAGTACGTGGGCCTAAAATAAAATCTCCTATACGCATAGAAAACGAGGTCTCGCAACTCTTCTTTCTTCAGGCTTGTGAAGTGTTCATTAAAAAGCCCCTTCACGTGTAGATGGGAAAGGTCCGAGCTGCTGCCATCACCGATCTGGGGGTATTTTTCTTGCACCATCGTAAACAGCGGCGTGCCGGGATATGGCGTGCATATGCCAAAGGTCGCTGTGGTAGGGTCCAGGCGTAATACAAACCTGATCGTTTTTTTAATGGTTTCCTGCGTATCTCCGGGGTTACCCAACATGACGTGCGCATGAGTCTTGATGCCATACCGGCGGGCCCATCCAAATACTTCTTGGGCTTGTTCCAACTGGTAACCTTTTTTTATCCCATCAAGAATTTCCTGCACGCCGGATTCGATCCCGAATTTAATAGTATGACAGCCCGCCATTTTGGCAAATTTCATTGTATTTTCATCGATCAGACTAACACGCGCATTGGCAAGCCAAGTCACGTCCAGCTTATTTTCAATAATATGTTCAAAAATAGCCATGTCGCGCTTTTTATTGATAAAAAACGTGTCGTCGCGGAAATAAATTTCCTTGATACCTTTTTTGATAAAATATTCGATCTCCTGGATAACACGCTCGGCAGATTGGAACTTCACGACAGTTCCATGGAACGTCGGCGCAGTACAGAAAGTACACTTGGCCGGACACCCTCGGCTCGTCGTTGTAGTCATATAGGGTGTGCGTTTGACGATGGGGTTGAAATAATCAATGCCCTTGGGCAAAAGATCCACGTCAGGAAAAGGGAGCTGGTTTAGATCATCCGTATCCGGATGGTCCTCATTGATCACAACATCTTCTCTACTTTTATAACCGATACCTTTTAGCTGGTGATAGTCTTTTCCCTGTGCCAGCAACAGCATAAGTTCCTTGATGATCCATTCAGGGTCATGCTTAACAATAATATCCACACCCGTATGAGCCAGGCAGTAGCGCGGCATGAAGGTCGGATGTGACCCAAAAATGACTGTCGTCAACCCCGGACGGGATTGTTTTAATCCCAACAGATAATTGGCATCTTCCTGGAAACTCATTGTCGAGATCGACATAACCACTACATCATACGCGCTGATACGTTCCGACATTCTATCCGGAGGGATCTGTTCGGCCTGAGCATCAAGAAAATCCGCATTAATCCCTTCCCGTCGCAACAAGGCAGCGATTGTGATAAGGATAAAGGGAGGGACACTCGCTCCACCAATACGCTTACCATTGCACCAGCACCCATAAACGACATCACGGATAACATTTTTTGTCTTTTGGGTCATGGGGTTTAAAACAAGAACTTTCATGATCTTCTTTCCTAACCTTTGACACAATAATACGTCGTTATTAGGTTAGCATGGAATCCGGGAAGGCCAAATGGGAAACACTCCCGATACTTGATTTTTAAATGGCGTTTAAAGGCCTTTTCCAATTGCCATATACAATTAATATGTTCTATAGAAACGATCCTGGGGTAATTAATATTCTTGAAATGTTTGACACTTGTTAAAGACCTCCCTAATTGCCACAACAATCCTCCTTCATTGGGAACGCTTATATATATTTCTCCCTGCGGCTTTAAAATCCTGGTCATTTCTTCCAAAGCAAGATCAAGATAAATCATATGCTCAAGATTATAAATGTTCATTAGACAATCGATGCTTGCGTCTTTGAACGGAAGATCATACCCATCTGCGCGCAACACACAGCAATCCGGTTGCTTATGCTTGAATTTCTTTAGAGAAGCCTGATCAATATCAACCCCCACATAGCCCTCGGGATGCTTGATGTACGGATAATGCGCCCCGTCACCACAGCCCAGATCAACAACAATCGGATTTATTTTTTCCCCCATAAGTTTCGCTATAGCCTTATGCCCCGCATTCTGAACGAAAGAGACTATCCCTTTTGACTCATAAAAATAATCTTGTGCGGATGCGAGAAGCTCTAGCCATTGCAGATAATCCGGATCATCAAACAATTTGGGACTACGTAGGGGCTCTTTTGATCTAAGATCAGGGATGTCATTGTCGATGGGGTATTGCTGACCACAATTTGAACATGACAACCCACCCGGAGGATGCAACATTAAAGTGTCATGCCCACACCCCACACACTGCAACAAAGAAACCAGCTTTTGCCACGTCATGTATTTGCCTTAATTTTTTCGATTTCTATCGTTTGAAAAATACCTATCCATTGCATAAATGGATTCAAGGCATTTTCCATTTTTTTTACAAACTCATAGGTGAAGCTAGGTAACAGTTGTGGGTAGGAAAACCCGCCACTGATAAAATACCGAAAGGGGGTATGTTCTCTAATATAACTGACGCGTAATGGCGGAAATTTCTCCTCAAAGAGCTTACGATCCCTAATAAAAACAATCCATGGTAAAGCCCCGTTGGCTGCTGACAGCGGTCCTCCTGGACCAATATCCCAAGAGGCGAGGGGGTCGAAGATTTCATGATGAAACCTTCGGTCAGTCCATCGGCGCCAAGGGGTGTTGGTCGGTTCAACCATAATAATCTTCCCTCCCGGGCGCAAAACTCTATTAAAAGATTTTAAACATCCCTCTACATTCTGCAAATGATGGAAAACATTAATCATCAGCAGGGCATCTATACTTTCGTTAGGGAAAGGCATTTCACCCGCATTAAAAACCATGTCAATGCCCTCACCGCTTCTTACATCAGAAGTGATGGCAAAAGGGATAACTTCTTTAATAATGCCTCCTCCGCTCCCGATCTCAACAACCACGCTTTTAGCAGAAGAAGAAAGGCGCACAAACATTTCCTGATAAAAATCTTTATAAAGTTTTCTTAAAAGGACCTTTTTGGAAAGGAGAAGACGCTCTTTCTCTAATGCCTGCGGTGAATCCATATCTATGCTTCTGCGCATCATTTTTTCACTTTGACTAACACCATGAGCCCAAGCATTGAGTTAAACCAATGTTGCACGTACCGCGGCAAACGCATTCTCAGGGCCCTAGTTGGAAAGTAATACCGCGAAAATTTAATCTGGCCAAACTTGCTGAACATTTGAGTCAACTCACCCTTTGTGTAGGCTTTTCCGATAGGGTTATCCTTTCCGTCATACATCCTCACAAGTTCTTCGGGAGTTGATACGCTACTCATCGTGTTCCTTCCTCTGCCTTTGAGGGAAACATTCAAGACTCGCATGAGGGCAAGCGCCAATGTGAACATGACGCGTGAACGCAGTAACACATTTTTGTAGTAAAGGCCTACGCGCGCTTCACCATTCTTTTTTAAAACACGGTAAATTTCATTGACACATCCCTGCGTGTTGGGCGTATGGTGAATTACGCCTTCAGAGATGACGAAGTCAAAGTATTCGTCAGGGAAATCGAGATGTTCGGCATTGCCGACATTCAATAGGCCTTGCAAACCGAACAGTTCTTTTGATTTTTTTGCCATTTCTATCGTCCTCGGGGAGATATCAATACCATGATATTCCACATTCATCTTCCCCAAAATACGGTTCCAGTATCCCGGCCCGCATCCGACATCCAAAATGCGTTTGCCCTCAATAGCAGAAGGGATCCATTCGAACAAATTGCCTGCATAGGCTTCATGGGTTTTTATATTATCAAAACATCTAAACCACTGTTCGCTACCCGCGTCAGCATCCAGTTCGCCTGTCAAAAGGGGATTAGCATCCCAAAATAACCGAACGTCGTCAATTGTCTTGTCCACGCCGTCACTTTCCTTCTTTTGTCGTTTGTTCTTTTTCCGCGATCGCCAGGAGATCTTTTATACAAAAAAATCTTGAGGCGGCATGATAGGCAGAGGCCTTTTTTGCATGGATCAACCGAAAAACCAGAAATTTTCTCAATAATTCAGCAAACAACGCCATACGTCCCAGCGTTATCATATATAGCCTTAAAAAGATCCACTGCCAAGATGTCATGTCTTCGCCTCCTTTGTCGGCGCGGCAGCATCAAGGGTCATCAGATAGTCCGTCGACAAGGGAATGCAGTAACGGTCATCCATCCATAACGGTGTGATGATAGCGTTGGCCGCCACCCCTTTTAGTATTTTTCCGAACACGGGGCTTTGCATAACAAAAAAACCGTAAGGATAAAGGAACTGGGTCCTGCGGCTTTTATCAGCAAACGGATAATCGCCTTCAGGCCCTGTTTGGCTATCAATCCGCGCCTGGCTGTGGAGCATGCACTCTCTCAAACCCGGGCGATAATGCACATGCTCACCATGCCACCCCAGAAGGCTATTGGTGATGCTGGTATAACCTGTATCAAAACCGCCGTATTCAACAAAACAGCCATCTTCTTTGTAGCGGCTGATGATTTTGTCGATGAGCTCATCTGAGGCCGCACGAAAAACATCCTTTTGAGTACACTGTGCGATAGTATGCAGCGCTAAGGCCGCGCTAGCCATTTGATTTGTTACGCCCGTATTGGGGTGCGCCATAAGCCAATAACCAATTTTTGTTATCTTTTGCTGAAAGTTGTTCCCCTGATCGGTCTGGGATAAATGGATCAAGGTCTCCAAGGCCGCGAATGTTGAGAACGATGTGGCGCAATAACTGCGCTCAAAAGGGTACACTTCCGCAACTCCCCCATGGCTAGAAACAAGTTTCTCCCAGAATTTTACTGATGCCAGCGCCCACTGTTTCACAACGGGATTGCCGTAATACATATTCCCTTCAAAATCATGTTTGTAAAGAAGCGCCAAAAACAGGCAGGCTTCCTGGAGCCGGGCGTTGCTGACATCATGAAGCTTATACTGCCAATAATACCGGTCACAACACCCAAAAGTCGATGACCCCGGGATCCTGTCCATTAATCCTAAGATACGCGGGGCCATATAAAGCACGATTCTTTTGAACTCATCCATAAATGTTTATTTCCATTCCGGTTTAAACACGTCTTGCCATATCTGCAGCATTACCAAAGCGATCACTTTTTTGTGGCCCAACAGTGGCGAGCGGTCTGCATTCTGAATAATCGACCGGATCTCTTGCTTATTCCACAGACCTGTGTCAATGATCGCATCATTCAAATACCGATCTACCAAGGTTAGGTATTTAGCATGATACACCCCTTGCATGGGCATGATGAACGCTTTCTTTTTTTTGCCAACCTGATTACGGATCGCAATCTTTCGCTCATAATAACACCTGAGCAGATATTTACCCCGGCTGTTCTTTAATTTTAATGCGCGGGGCAGTTTGGTCTCAAACTCGATTAAACGATGATCCAAATAGGGAACACGACCTTCAAGCGAATGGGCCATTGTCATCCGGTCTTGCTTATTTAAAATATTATCCGGCAGCCAATGCTTGATGTCGTGGATATAGATGTCGCGCAAGGGGTCCTTTGCGGCGTCCAGCCGACTGACCAATGGATCATGATACGCTGCTTTGGCCTCTTTTAGGCAATGTTTAAGATCCGGGCCATACAAACGTGCCCGTTCCTCCTCAGTGAACAGCGAACAAAAATGCTGGTAGGCTTGGCCCGGATGGGGCAGCAGGCTCACTAATTGCGCGAGACGCTCTCGACCGGCCATTCCCATAGAAAGCGGGTAGTTAAAAAATTGGTCTAAAAATGCCACAGGTACCTTCGGGAGGACAAGGCCTAACGCCTGCAGTAGTCTGCTAGAAACTTTCCGTGTGAGAGAAAATCCTTTTTCGAGCGCTTCATGATGCACATAACCTAGTTGTCCTTCATCCGCGCCTTCACCGGTAAGGACGGCTTTTACATGACGGGCTGCTTCCCGACTCAAACAGAAACTTGGAACAAGGATTGCATCACCGAATGGTTCATCCATATGCCAGATGATCTCGGGCAAAAGATCCATAGACTCCGGAGTGACTGTCACAGCAAGATGTTCGGCGGAGAAACGCTTGGCAGTTTCTTGGGCCTGAGCTGATTCATCTAGCGCCATGTCAAATCCTACCGTATACGAACGGATCGGGGTATGCTTTAAACTAGACATCACCGCCACCAGACTCGTTGAGTCAATGCCACCGGACAAATAGACCCCCAAGGGCACATCACTGATGAGGCGATATCTCACAGAATCCGTCAATAATTCGTCAAATCGTTGATAGGCTTCATCAAAGGTCATTGCCTCTTCATGGTCAGGTAGGTCCCAATACTGCCAAAATCTTGGGACATTATTACCGGACTGAACAAAGGCATGACCGGGAAGTATCTTATAAATATCTTTGTAGATCGTGTCCCTGCCAGGGACATACCGGAAAGTCAAATAAAGATCAACCGCAACCGGATTCACCCGTCGATGAACATGCGTTGATTCAAATAACGCCTTGATCTCTGAAGCAAAGAAAAACCCCTTGTCATTTTGAGTATAATATAAAGGCTTAATACCAAGCCTGTCACGCGCGCCAAAAAGAATATCCTTACGCCGATCGTATAAAACAAACGCAAATTCTCCGTTCAAATGTGCCAGACAATCCGTCCCGTAATGTTCATACATACACAATAATACTTCTGTGTCCGATGAGGTTTTAAAGACATGCCCCTGTGCCTGAAGGACTTTTTTAAGTTCTAAGAAATTGTAAATTTCACCATTAAAAATAAGAACAATTTGCCCATCAGCACTTAACATCGGTTGATGCCCGTCTTTAAGATCAATAATTGACAGCCGCCTGTGCGCAAGGGCAACATCGCGTGACCGGTAAACACCGGCGTCATCCGGACCGCGATGGGCCAAAACAAAACTCATCTTTTCCAATGGCACAGGATACGCTGAACGATACCCGCATATTCCACACATAAAGATCGTACCCTTTTTAAAATTTTATTTTTGGGCCCGTGAACAATTTGAATGGGAGATTTACCAAGGTCAACATATTATATACAATAATGTAGAGAAAATAGAAATAAAAAAGTGTTAATGTTCCGGTGGGCCAAGAAAGCTGACACAAACGAGGTGGGGAGAGGGTCTAATAGCAGGGGATTAGGCAAGTTGATTAGAATTGGACGCTTAATTTTCCGCCCATTTCCAGGGATGTGTTATTGGGCTCTATACCTACATTGACCCATTGCCCTTCTTGTCCGTTGTATTCTATTTCATTTGTCTTCCCGCCATTGGAGTTTTGAATGTGCCAATAACGGACATAGGGCTCTACCATAAAATTAAAACGAGAACATTTTTTCACAAGCTTTAGAGAACCTCTCAAACCAAAACCGCGATTTTGTGAGGCATACACATCATACTTTACAAAACTGCCGTCAGGCGTTACGAAAGGGTAATCATAATTCTTCACAAAACCATAAACAAAAATATCATATTCAGCGTCAGCGCCAATGGCCCAGCCACCATTTAATTGCAGCATCCCTTCTAAACCGGTCGGAATATACGCATAAGAGATCCAGCGATTGTAACCACCTGATCCAAGCTCTTCGGCAGAGTCAAATAAAGAGCGGTATCCAAACCCTGTATAGGGAGTCAAACGCGCCCATTGATCATTAAAATAAAAATCTTTTCCGATAAGGCCCCTTAATTCCAAAAGATAATCATCAATATTTTTATGAGTTTCGGGTAGGGTAGCACGCGTTATTGACCCGTCGGGATTAACAGTAGTCACCGTTTCAGCGCCATAGTAAGTCATTTTGCCGTAACTAAACAGGCCCTCAAGACGGCCCAAGCTAATAAGCTTTGTATATATATTGTCAGTGCCTTCAATATGTGTTGTGTAACTGGCATTAAGGCCATACATGACCCCGGTGTCTTTCATAAAAGTGGTGTTATTGTTCGTTTCAACATATTTGATATAGGAAACTTCAGGAGCAATATCAAATGTGTGGCCGGTTACACGAGATTCATCGAAAGGGCTCTGCGGCGGCGTATCTTTCTGCATAGCAGCTATTTCTTTCCGGGATTTTAAATCATATTCTTCCGCATCCTTTTGCAGCTGATCCATTTGTTTTTTGACCCTTAAATCATTTTCTTGCGCATCCTCCTGCATTTGTTGGTCAGATGTATCACAAACATCATTCCAGTCGATCGAACTGGTTTGATGGGCGCGTTGCTCAACGCAATCCAGTTCTTTTTGAATGATTAAATCGCGTTCTCCGGCAGCTTGAGCAATAACAGCGCAGGAGAACAGCAATAGAGTCGCGATATAAAAGGTTGATAGAGAACGCATTGAATTTATTATGGTATAAATTTAATGAAAAACAAATTAAAAGATAAATTCTTGAGAAGAGTTTCTGGGTGCGCGATGAATATGTATCATCCCATCCGATCTAATGACCTGTAACCCACCGCTTCGGCAATATGTTCCGCTTCAATAGATTCACTACCAGCGAGGTCGCTTATGGTGCGGGCGACTTTGAGAATTTTATCGTGCGCGCGGGCGGAGAATTTTAATTCTTCCATGGCCGCAATCAGGACTCCTTTGGCTTCCCGTGATAAAGCACAGAAATTGTGCAGGTGCGCGCTCTCCATATGGGCGTTGCACAAGACGGGAAGGCCTTGAAATCTTTGCCATTGCACACGCCGTGCCATGGATGCGCGTTCTTTGATGGTCGCGGAACATTCTTCTGCGGGCGCATCGATTAATTCGCTACTTTTTAAGGGTAGCGCGTGCAGGTGGATGTCAATGCGGTCAAGCAGCGGCCCGGAAATTTTTTGCCGGTATTTTTCAACTTGCAGACCGGAACAGCGGCAGATTTTTCCCGGGACATCCCTCCAGCCGCACGGACATGGATTCATGGCGGCAATGAGCATAAACCGGGCCGGAAAACGTAAACAATTTTTGGACCGGGCGATGCTGACGAAACCGTCTTCTAAAGGCTGGCGCAAGACTTCCAGCACATGGCGGTTGAATTCCAGGAATTCATCCAGAAATAAAACACCGTTATGCGCCAGAGTCACCTCTCCGGGCCGTGGCACGCTGCCTCCGCCGATAATGGCGATATCAGACGCCGTGTGATGAGGCGCACGGAAAGGCCGGCAGGTAATAATGCCTTGGGCATATTTTAGCCGTCCGGCCACGGAATGGATTTGGGTCGTTTGTAACACTTCTGCCAGTGTCATATCCGGTAAAATCGTCGTCAGACGTTTGGCCAGCATGGTTTTTCCGCTGCCGGGCGCACCTATCAGAAGCACATTATGCCCTCCAGCCGCAGCCACCTCCAGACCGCGTTTAATATAGTGCTGGCCTTTGACTTCGCTAAAATCCCCGCGACGGCGACTGTCTTTGAAGAGATGATCAACATTTATTTTGACCGCGTTTAGTGACGAGGGGTCGGTCAGGAACGCCACGACTTCGTTTAAATGCCGGGCAGGATAAACCGAACAGCCGGCTAAAGCGGCTTCTTTGGCATTTTCGAAAGGCACAATAAGGCCTTGACAGGGGCTGTTAGCCGCAGCCATGGCAATGGGTAAAGCCCCCTGCACCGGCTGTATCCGTCCGTCTAAAGAAAGTTCCCCCAGAAAAGAGTAGCGATCCAACGCGTTTGTGGGTATTTGTCCTTGGGCCGCCAACACGCTTAAGGCAATAGCTAAATCGTAACAGGGCCCTTGTTTTTTGGTGTCTGCCGGGGCTAAATTGATGGTAATCCTTTGCGGGGGAAATTCAAAACCGCTGTTTTTGATGGCCGCGCGTATGCGTTCACGGCTTTCTTTGACGGCATTATCAGGCAGACCGACTACGGTAATAAGGGGTAGTCCGGGACTTATATCTGTTTCAATGACAACAGGATAAGCTTCCAGGCCGCAAAGACCAAACGAAGAGATTCGGGCTAACATATTTGATCCAGACTTGATAGGGGGAGTTAATAATCAAAATGCGGCTTTCTGGGGAAGAAAGCTGGAAAGCTTCTCTTGCTTTTTTGGGGAGCAAGAATATAATGATATGCTAACATAAAGGTGATTATCCGTCAACATTTCTCATGCTAGGTCCATACCCACATTCGTTTTTTCCGGAAATCTTTCAAAACCGGATTTTTTTGATTACTTTGACGGTTTGGTTTTTAGCCCAAACCATCAAAGTCATTTTGGGGATATTTAAAGAAAAACGGTTTAATTTCCGATGGTTTATCGGTACGGGCGGCATGCCTTCGAGCCACGCGGCCGGAGCAGCGGCACTGGCCACGTCTGTGGGATTGGAATATGGCTTTAACAGCCCTTTGTTTGCCGTGGCGGCTACTTTTGCCATGGTGACTATGTTTGATGCCCAGGGGGTTAGACGCGCCACCGGCAGTCAGGCCTCGATCCTGAATAAAATGATGGATGATATTTATTGGAAAGGCCAGATTGAAGAAAAGCGGCTTAAGGAATTAGTGGGGCATACGCCTGTTCAGGTACTGGCAGGATTTCTTTTTGGCGTCATCTGTGCGATGGTTTTATATTAGAGAGGTGTGTAGTCATGAATCAGAAGATTTTGATCGGAGTTTTAGTTGTCATCGTATTGGCCGGGGTGGACCCTCGTCGTGGTCCATCATCATAAAGCATCTGCCACTTCAGAAGATTCAGCGCAGACATCGGTCCCCGTTAATCAGCTTTTGCAGGAAGCCGCTGTTTATGAGACCCAAGGGGATAAGCTTAAGGCCAAAGAAGCCTATGCCAAGATTGTCAGCGACTATCCGGATTATGAAAAAATAGAAGAGATCCAGCAGAAGTTAGGGGAACTAAATATCGCTATTATTCTTTCTCCTGCCCAGACCGCCCCAAACTGTTCTTTATGAAATCAAACCGGGGGATTCCTTAGGTAAACTGTCCAAAAAGTACAATACCACCACCCAACTCATCAAAATCGCCAATGGGCTAAAAAGCGATGTGATACGCACGGGTGAAAAATTGCGTATATGGACGGCGCCGTTTAATGTGCTTGTCAATAAATCGCAAAATGTGCTTTTTTTAAAGTCCGGCGAAGAAGTGCTTAAAATTTATCATGTATCAACGGGAAAAGATAATATCACACCGGTGGGGACTTTTAAGATCGCCACCAAAATAGAAAAACCGGTATGGTTTAAAGCCGGTGGGGCACCGATCCCTTCCGAAAGTCCGGAGAATGAATTAGGCAGCCGTTGGATGGGGTTTGATACGGACCCGCATTACGGCATTCACGGCACCCTTCATCCCGAGACCATCGGCCATCAGGTGACGGCCGGCTGTGTGCGTTTGAAAAATCAGGATGTCGAAGAGCTTTTTGACATCCTGCCTGTGGGGACCCAGGTCGTTATCCAGAATTAAAGGTATACATATTTATGGCAACGCTAGATTTTGAAAAGCCGATTCTCGAACTTGAACATAAGATCAATGATCTGCGCCAAATGGGGTCGAAAAGCGGTTACTCTCGAGCCTGAAATCAAACGGTTGGAAAGCAAACTCGAAAAACTTAAAAATGATATTTATAGCAATATGACGTCCTGGCAGCGCGTGCAAATTGCCCGGCATCCTAAACGCCCCTTTACGCTGGATTACATCCGTATGATGACGGATGAATTTTTAGAATTATCCGGGGACAGGCTTTTTTCCGACGATAAAGCCATGGTCGGCGGTTTTGCCAGGATCGATGGACAGAAAGTGATGATCTTAGGGCATCAAAAAGGACGGGACGTTAAAGAAAATCTTTTGCGTAATTTCGGCTGTGCCCATCCTGAAGGCTATCGCAAGGCCATGCGCCTGATGCGTTTGGCGGCCAAATTTCACGCACCGGTCATATGTCTCATTGATACACCCGGGGCTTATCCGGGGATCCAGGCAGAAGAGCGCGGACAGGCTTTGGCCATCGCCGAGAATTTACGCGATATGGCGGCCATCAAGACCCCTATCGCGGCGGTGATCATCGGCGAGGGCGGCAGCGGCGGGGCTTTGGGCATTGGGGTGGCTGACCGTGTTTTTATTTTGCAGCATGCGTATTATTCCGTTATCTCCCCTGAGGGCTGCGCTTCGATCCTCTGGCGCAATTCTTTAAAGGCGCCGCAGGCGTCAGACGCCCTGAAGCTGCATGGCGAGCATTTGGAGAAATTCGGCATCGTCGATGAAATTATCCCCGAACCTTTGGGCGGTGCCCATCGGGACCCCCCGGACGTGGCCGCTCGCCTGAAGACGGCGCTGATTAAATTTATTAAGAAAACATCTGCGTTAAGCTCACAGGAACTTTTGGAAGCCCGTTACAAGAAATACCGCGACATAGGTGAATTCATGAGAAAAGCAATGATCCCTCCAGCCGGATATTCGTGATCTATCCTTAGAAGAACTGGAAGCTTATTTGAAATCCATCGCCGCAGAGCCTTTTCGTGCCGGTCAGATTTTTCAGTGGATTTACAAAAGAGGGGCTTGGGATTTTGATGCGATGACCAATGTCTCTCAAGAGTTAAGGGACCGCCTGAAGAAAGTTTTTCTCTTAAACCCAATGAGATTGCTCAAAAGGCCATCTCCGAGGACGGTACCACTAAATTCCTTTTTGATTTGCAGGATCATGAAAAGATCGAGAGCGGTGTTAATTCCGACTGAAACCCGCACGACCGCTTGTATTTCAACCCAGGCGGGTTGCAAGTTTGGCTGTAAATTCTGCGCCAGCGGTATCGGCGGCTGGAGTAGAAATTTAACCTGTGCGGAAATTGTCACCCAGGTTTTACATATTAAGGAAGAAGCGTTGAAACATAAAAGGCCGTTGACTAATATTGTTTTTATGGGAACAGGAGAACCTCTGGATAACTTTGTCCATTTGATGAAAGCCGTTCGCATTATCAATTCCCATAAAGGGATGAATATCGGAGCCAGACACATGACGATTTCTACCGTCGGAGTTGTGCCTAAAATTAAAGAATTGGCCCAAGAGGGGCTTCAGGTGGAATTAGCTGTTTCCTTGCACGGGTATGATAATCCGTCGAGGAATGTATTAATGCCGGTGAATAAGAAATACCCGTTTGATGAATTAATCGCGGCCTGCCGTGAATATGTCCGTAAAACCCATCGTCAGATCACCTTTGAATACATTCTCATTAAGGATGTCACGTGCACCCTAAATGCCGTGGCAAGCCTTAGAAAAGCCTTTAAAGGGATTATTTGTAAGATGAACCTTATTCCTTATAATCCCGTTTCAGAATTTGACTACCAAGACCCCTGACCGTCAAGAAATGATTAAGTTTAGAAATAGCCTTGAGGCAGGCGGTATTCATGCCACTATCCGTACACCGAGGGGCAAGGATGTGGGTGCAGCTTGCGGACAGTTAAGGCATCTTTCCCTGTTGAGCTGAAGAATATATTATTGAGAAGAGGTGTTTTGTTGTTGCTGCTGTTGGGCGGCTGCCATTTTTTGTAACAATGCCTGCATTTTGGGGTTGTTCATCAGTTCCTGGAGCTTTGGGTTGGTTTGCAGGGCTTGATAATCGTGGGCAGCGACAGCCTGCATCAAAGCGGGATCAGAGAGGATTTGCATGATTTCAGGATCTTGGGCCATTTGTTGCAGGACAGTCACGGCTTGAGGATTAGCCATCAAATTTTGTTGCTGGGTCATGATTTGTTGGTCTGTGATGGGAATAGTGGTGCCGGTTTGAGGCAGGGCAGCAGCATTGCCGGCGTTGTTTTGAGCTATGCCGGTAGCAGGTGTGGCGCCGCCATTGGTGATACTGGCGACATCGCTGGCAGCTACATGGACGTCCCCGATAATCGGCGTTTTGACGGTATACACGCCGTTTTCGATTCCTGAGAGTTGACCTCTGATTTGCGAGCCGTCCTTGAGCGTGATCACTTGCTCGGCTTGATCGGCAAAACTCAATGTAGCGGTCCACAGGCATAAAGCGATAAAGACAACGCAAATTTTGTTCATGCTGAAAGTTTAACATTTAATGTGATGCTTGGCAAGGTGATGATTCATTTTTTGACAAAAATGGGTGGGGATGATATATTGGCTTCTCTTTAGAAACATTGCTAGGGTGCTGGCAAATTCTTCTGGAAAAAATTAAGGTAATTTGCACAAGCACCCGGATTTTTCTGGGGTATAATTTTGACAAGTCTGTGGTAATCTGGGGCTGTAGCTCAGTTTGGGAGAGCGCTTCAATGGCATTGAAGAGGTCAGGGGTTCGATACCCCTCAGCTCCACTTTTGATTTTTTTGCCAAGGTGGCGGAACTGGTATACGCGCTGGTCTCAAAAACCAGTGGTCTCACGGCCGTGAGGGTTCAACTCCCTCCCTTGGCATTTTTCATTGGTATTTTATTGTAAACTTCAATTACCATCGTAGTTGACAATCCTTCCAGCGTTGGTTTATAATCTGCTTATATGCAAGAACGCATCATTCAATTTTTGAAAGAAAGCAACGGGTATATTTCCGGTGAGGAAATCAGCCAGCGGCTTAATATTTCCCGGGCGGCCATCTGGAAGCATATGCAGGAGTTACGCAGCCAAGGCTATGAAATCACCGCGGTCCCTCATTTAGGCTATCGGTTGGTCGCAAGCCCCGATAAACTTCGTGCTTTTGAAATTCAATTGGGTCTTAACACAAAAATTATCGGTAAAAATATTATTGTTATGGATACGGTGGCATCCACCATGGACGAAGCCTTTCGTTTAGGCGTGGAGGGCTGTTGTGAGGGGGCGGTGGTTTGCGCGGAAACCCAGTCCAAAGGCCGCGGACGCCTGGGGCGTGTCTGGATTTCGCCCAAAGCTAAAGGATTATATTTTTCTTGTGTTTTGCGTCCTAACCTGCCGCTTAATCAACTGGCCCTATTGACATTAATGTCAGCAGTAGCTTTGGCAGAAGCGGTTGAAAGTGTTAGTGACTTAAAGCTTTCGATTAAATGGCCGAATGACCTCTTTTGGGAAGGGCGTAAGCTGGCGGGTATTTTGACGGAGTTACGCGCGGAATCTGATCAGGTTAAATTTGTGGTCGTCGGCATAGGCCTTAATATCAATGCATCGGCGCACCAGTTAGTTGAAGGGGCAAGTTCTTTGAAAATGGCCGCGGGCCGCAGTTTTGACCGTAGTGAAGTTTTTCAGGCCATCTTGCGCTCTCTGGAGAAGTGGTATATCAAACTTTTACATCATGATCTTGCCGAGATTACGGACGCATGGAAAGAACGTTCATCCACCCTTAACAAGCGCTTGAGATTAACAGACCCTACCGGCACTATTGAGGGGGAAGCTGTTGATTTGGACGAAGACGGGGCGCTTTTGATCCGCAAAGATAACGGGGTCATTATCAAAAAAACGGCCGGGGATATTCTTTTATTGCGATGAACACCTCTTTTTTAGAAAAAGATTTGGCACACATGCAGAAGATGGGATTAAGGCGTTCTCTTAAAAGGGTGGATTCTCCTCAGGGTCGGGAAATTGTGCTTAATGGTCAAAGGGTGTTGAATTTTTCTTCGAATGATTATTTGGGTTTGGCCAACGATCCGCGTATCAGGAGTGCCGCACTGGAGGCGATCCAACGGTATGGGTTAGGGGCAGGAGCGTCAAGGTTAATTTGCGGCAATATGGCTCCACACGAAAAACTGGAGGCAGAGTTAGCTATTTTTAAGAATACTGAAAGCGCATTAGTATTCTCGAGCGGATACATGGCCAATACAGGCATTATTTCAGCTTTAATGGGGCGCGATGATATTGTCTTGAGTGACAAATTAAACCATGCGTCTATTATCGACGGGATCATTTTAAGTCGTGCCAAACTGCAGCGTTATCCGCCATGCGGATATTCAGGCGTTGGAAGAAATTTTAAAGCATTTAAATCCGTCTAAGCGCAAATTAATCGTGACGGATACGGTTTTTAGCATGGACGGCGACAAAGCGCCGCTTAAAGAAATCGTGGATTTAGCCCGTTGTTATGAGGCCATGGTGATGGTTGATGAGGCGCATGCCATGGGCGTTCTGGGGGCTCAGGGGGGAGGGTTGGTCGAAGAGCTGGGGTTACAGGACCAAGTGGATATTCAGATGGGGACTTTATCAAAGGCGGCGGGATGTTTTGGGGCTTATGTGTGCGGCACAAAAATTTTACGGGAGTATTTGATTAATAAAAGCCGCGCGTTTATTTACACCACAGCCATGCCGCCGGCGTTGGCCCAGGTCGCTTGTGTGGCTTTGCAAATTATCCGTCAGGACAATCAATTGCGCCGTCAATTAAAGGACAATGCGAATTATCTGCATCGAGAGCTCAAAGCCATGGGGTTTGACACGATGAATTCAACGACGCCCATTATACCCATTTTAGTCAAAGATCCGGTTAGGGCCCTCGCCTTTTCCCAGCATTTATTAAAGCAGGGCATTTTTGTACAGGCCATTCGTCCTCCGACGGTGCCGGTCAATACCGCGAGGTTGCGCCTGACTGTGACGGCAGCGCATACTAGAAGCGATTGTGATCGATTACTTCAGGCGTTAAGGACAATATAAGGATGCCTTTTTTTAAGACACATCGGGGGGTAAACTGGCAGGGGGAAATCTTTGGGACGGGTGAGGCGGTGGTATTGATCCACGGATTTGGCGCATCTGGCTGCTGGTGGCAGGCCCAAAAAGATTTTTTACATACGGATTATCAGGTACTCGTACTGGATTTGCCCGGGCATGGACAAAGCTCCTGGATGCCGTTGACATTGACGGAAATGGCAGATGATATCCGTCAAATTTTAAACAGCCTTGGGCTTTCTCAAGTTACCGTCGTGGCCTCTTCCCTGGGCGGCTTGGTGGCACTTGAGCTTTACCGCACGATACCTGAGGCTATTAGGCGCATGTCGTTGGTGGGCTCCATACCCAAATTTGCCCGCACAGACAATTATCCGGCGGGTTTGGATATGGACGCCATTCGGACTCTTAGCGGTCAATTCGACGGAAATTGTGCCTCCATCCTGGATATTTTTTTCCGTTCTTTGTTTACTACACAAGAACGTCAAAGCGATCGTTTCCGATGGATTAAGGATTTGCGGCAGACGGAGCCGTATCCGCAGCGCGAGGCGCTGAAGCATTTTTTAGATATTTTGGGAAAGGCGGATCTGCGCGATTGTCTGAGTACGGTTGTCTGTCCGCTGCAGTTTATTACGGGATCAGAGGATTATATTTGTCCGCGTAGGGTCATGGATTGGGTGGCGGCACATACGCCTCATGCCGGATTTGATTTTATCGACGGATGCGGGCATTTGCCGTTTTTAGTTAAGGCTCAAGAGTATAACCGATTATTAGCAGATTTCTTGTATGCAACAGACATTAAATAAAATACAACGAGGATTTAGCGAATCAGCCGGGCAGTATGATCTTTTCTCCGGCCTGCACAGGAAAATAGCCGATAGGCTTTTGGCCCAAGTGATCAAAGGCTCTCCTCCGTCAGCGCTGTTAGATGTGGGTTGCGGTACGGGTTATTTGACGGGCAAACTCAAAGGACATTGGCCCAAGTGCAAGGTCATCGGCCTTGATTTTGCTCAGGGGATGCTTGAGGTCGCTCGCTTGAGGCATGAGGCTATTCACTGGATCCTGGCGGATGGTAATCAACTGCCGTTTTCTAGCGGGTGTTTTGACCTGACAACTTCCAATTTAGCTTATCAATGGGCTGAAGATCTAGCGCATACTTTTTTTGAAGTTAGGAGGGTTTTAAGGCCCGACGGTATGTTGGCGTGTACGCTTTTTGGTTATGCTACTTGCCAGGAATTATTTCAATCCCTAGATGAGGCGAGAGGAGAAGCGTTCCAATTTGTTCGACTGCCTGATCAACTCAAAGTTCGTGAAGCACTTATCAGTAGCGGATTTAAAAATTTCATAGTTGATGGCCGGCAGATTAAAATGGAGTTTAAAGACATGCATGCATTGATAACCTGGTTTAAGGCTATCGGCGCTCCGCATCTTCCGCGTGAAGGTTACCTGGGCGCAGATGTTATATCCAGGGCGGCCTTAATTTATCGTGAGAAATTTCCTTATCTTCAGGGGATTGGGGCCACTTTTGAGGTGATTGGGGTTTATGCCAAAAAGTAAAGTCATTTTCATTACAGCGACGGATACAGGTGTAGGCAAGACGGTGGCCACCTTGTGTTTGGCGACTATACTTCAAGCCCGAGGCTATGATGTTGGGATCATGAAACCTGTCCAATGCGCCGGGAGGGATGCGCTATTTCTTAAAAAGGCTTTAGGGATTAAAGATGATTTAAAATGGATCAATCCTTTTTATGCCCCAGAGCCACTATCGCCCCATCTGGCTTTTCGTCGTGCCGGGATTAAGTTTGATAAAAGGCGCCTGCAAGATTGTTTGAAAAAGCTCTGCGCGCGTCACGATATTGTTTTAATAGAAGGTGCCGGCGGCGTCATGGTGCCGCTGACAAACCGTTATTATAATGCGGATTTAATCGCTGATTTGAAAGCCCAGGTGATTATCGTTGCCCGATTGGGTTTAGGTACGATTAATCATGCCTTGTTGACGATTAATGAGGTCCAAAGGCGGGGATTGGTGATCAAGGGCTTGATATTTTGTCAGACTAAGCCTGGAATTAAAAATTTGCCCCAGCGCACGAATCCTCAGGAAATAGAAAAATTATCCGGGGTGAGGGTGCTTGGCATTATTCCGTATTTAAAAGCATTAAATCGAAAGAATATTTTACGCCAATGTCAAAATCTCATAAATTCCCTGTCATTCCCGCGCAAGCGGGAATCCTTAACAGACATTTAAAACAATGGGATAAAAAATATATCTGGCATCCTTTTACCCAGATGAAGGATTGGCTGAAGGATGAGCCTTTGATCATTGACTCAGCCGACGGTATTTATCTCAAAGATATCGACGGGGCCATCTACATGGATGGTGTTTCCTCTTTATGGGTCAATGTCCATGGCCATCGCCATCCGGCCATCGATAAGGCCATCAAGAAGCAAATCGATAAGGTCAGCCACTCAACTTTGTTAGGCTTATCTAATACCCCGGCGGTGGCATTGGCCAGACGTTTGGTGGATATCGCACCCCAGGGCTTGAAAAAAGTATTTTATTCCGATAATGGGTCTACAGCGGTCGAGATTGCCATCAAGATGGCCTATCAATACTGGCAAAACACCGGGCAAAGCCAAAAAACAGGGCTTGTCCATTTGAGCGATTCTTACCATGGGGACACCCTGGGTTCAGTCAGTATCGGCGGCATTGATTTGTTTCACAAAGTTTATCGCGGCCTGATTTTTAAGACGGTGACTCTCAAAGGTCATGGGGGCAGAGCGGTTGAAGATTTGGAGAAGCTGCTTAAAACACAAGGCAAAAATATCGCCGCTTTAGTGGTGGAGCCGTTAGTGCAGGGAGCCGCAGGCATGTTGATGTGGCCCGAGGGCGCGCTTAAAAAGATGCGCCGGTTAACTCAAAAGTACAAAGTATTTCTTATCGTCGATGAAGTAGCTACGGGTTTCGGGCGTACCGGCAAAATGTTTGCCTGTCAGCATGAAGGGGTAAGGCCGGATTTTTTGTGTTTAGCCAAAGGCATCACCGGTGGGTATTTACCTCTGGCGGCCACATTGACTACCCAGAAGGTCTATGATGGTTTTGTGTTTGATTACACGTGTCAAAAAACTTTTTTTCATGGGCACACCTATACCGGCAATCCGCTGAGCTGTGCCGCGGCGTTGGCCAATCTTGATGTTTTTCAAAAAGAGCGCACGTTGATCAAACTTGGTCCCAAGATAAAATTCTTAGCTAAAAAACTTAAAATATTTTATAATTTGTCTTCTGTCGTCGATGTACGCCAGAGGGGTTTTATGGCGGGGATTGAGCTTAAAGGCGTTTGGGAAGACCGCGTGGGCACAAAAGTCTGTCAGGCCGTGCGCAAATACGGGGTTATTTTGAGGCCGTTGGGCAATGTCATCGTGCTGATGCCCCCTTTAAGCATATCTATCGAGGAGTTAGATTTCCTGTTGATGGCAACATATAGAGCGATAGAAGAAACAGGAACTTGAGAAACTTGGACCGTTTCCAAACATCCTCTTATATGCCAGCCACTTATGATGGAAGTGTCCCCGTGATTGATAAAATGGATGGGGGACAGTTCCGCTGTAACCTGATGAGGCTCTAAGGCCCCGGTGGAAACGGTCCAATACAATACACAATATGAAGAAAAATAAAGACATCACAGTTTATGTCGCTATGAGCGGAGGCGTGGACTCTTCGGTGGCGGCCGCCCTTATCAAAGAGGCCGGGTATAATACTATCGGCGTGACGATGAATTTTAATATTATGCGTGATGACTGTAAAGCGTCCTGTTGCGGTATTGACGGTATCGCGGATGCGATGAGTGCCGCCGACATACTTCATATACCGCATTGTGTGCTCGATTTTGCCCATGATATCGATGAGCACATCATTGATAATTTCACCGAGGAGTATTTACAAGGGCGCACGCCCAATCCCTGTGTGCGCTGCAACCACTACTTGAAATTCGGTACGCTTTTTGAGAAAGTCAAGTCCCTGGGAGCAGATTATTTAGCCACGGGCCATTATGGCAAGATCGAATTTAACGCCATGCGGGGCGGCTATGAATTAAAGAAGGCCGCGGATGCCGCCAAAGACCAGTCCTATTTTTTATACAGCATGAAAAAAGAGACTTTACCCTCGGTGTTGTTTCCTTTGGGCGGTTTGAAAAAATCCCAAGTGCGCAAGCTGGCGCATCAATTCGCACTTAACACTGCCCAGAAACCCGAAAGTCAGGACATCTGCTTTGTGCCGGCCGGCGGGTATAAAAAATTTATCGAGGAGCGGATGGGCCCTGAAGTGATGAGGCCGGGGGATTTTGTAGATGAAACAGGCAAAGTTATAGGCCGGCATAAAGGCTTGGCCAACTACACCATCGGTCAGCGCGATCAATTGGGATTGGCCCTGGGATTTCCTGTGTATGTCTATAAAATCGATCCTATAACCAATACGGTGCATGTCGGTCACTTGGACCGGTTATATGCCAGCGGTCTGATGGCCTCAGGGCTCAATTGGGTGAGCATGGAAATTCCTCAAGAAACCATAGAAGTTAATGCTAGAATCCGCTATAATTCTCCTGAAGTCAAGGCGTATGTGACACTTGTCAATAAAAATACGCTGCGCGTGGAATTTATGGTGCCGCAGAAGTCCGTCACCCCGGGCCAGTCGGTGGTTTTTTACGACGGTGATGTGGTTTTAGGAGGGGCTGTTATTGATACAGCCATTCCCTAAATTGAAGGAGAATCCCTATATGAAAATTTATCTTAGCCTGCTGATGTTCTTGACGATGACGGCGTCAATGGGCTTTGCCCAGCAGAACATTAATCCCGCCCGCCTGTATGAACAGCAAAGGGGCACGCAGCCTCCTGTGGAAGGGGTATGGCACGTGTATGACCGCAACGGGAAGTTATTAAGGGAAGAAAATTACCATAATTACAGGCTCGACGGTGAGATGAAGATTTTTTATCCTTCCGGCAACCTCAAAGAATTATTACATTATTCCGACGGTTTGCGTGAAGGCAATGACAAGAATTATTTTGAAGGTGGCGGCCTGGAAAGCGAAGGCACCTATGTGAACAATGATCTTCAGGGCCCTCGCGTGCATTATTATGATACCGGTGAAGTTAAAAGCCGGGAGCATTACGCCGGGGGGAAATTAGACGGAGAAAAGACCATCCTTTATAAGAGCGGAATTTTAAGGCAGTCGATGTATTATCAAAATGGGGTACTGGATGGCGCTGTTTCGACGTATGCAGAAAACGGCCAGATATTGGTGGATGAACATTATATCCACGGGACGTTAGTCAGCCATAATGAATACGGCGATAAATCGACCTATGTCTCCAAGAACGACTCTGCCAGTAATGCTGCGGCCCCCACGCCTAATAATGCGCCTGCGCCCGCAGACATGCCGACTAAATTATGATCTCCCTTAACACAGATTATCTTAAAGGCTTCGTGTCGGCCGAGGATTTTAATGTTATTCTTCCGTCGGTGCGTCATGCCCACGAAAATTTGCATAACCACAAAGGCCCAGGCGCCGAATATACCGGCTGGCTGGATTTGCCCTCCCGTATCCCGGATGCGTTAATTAAAGATATCAATGCTTTGGCGTACAAAGTCCGACAAAATTCCGATTGTCTTGTTTCCATAGGTATCGGCGGCTCGTATTTGGGCATACGCGCCACCGTCGATTTTTTAGGTACAGCGAAACTGCCGGTTTATTATGCGGGGCACACCATCAGCAGTGATTATCTGCATCAGCTTTTAGCGAATCTCAAAGACAAACGCGTCACGGTGGTTGTTATTTCAAAATCCGGGACAACCACTGAACCTGCCCTTGCCTTCAGGGTGATTAAGAAACTGCTGGAAAGTCACTACCAGGGCGAAGAGTTAAAAAAGCGCATTATTTGCGTGACCGACGAGAAAAAAGGGGCCTTACGTAAAATTGCAGACAAGGAAGGGTACCGTTGTTTTATCATTCCCGATGATGTGGGCGGCCGCTTTTCGATATTGACGTCGGTCGGATTGGTTCCTTTGGCCGCTTCAGGCGTGGATATCCAAAGTTTGGTGGAAGGCGCGCGCCAGGCCGAAGCGGAATATAAAATTTGCGATTTGGATCGCAACATCTGCTACCGTTATGCAGCGTTGCGTAATATCCTTTATGCTAGGGGCAAAAAAATCGAAGTGCTCTCCTCGTTTTATCCCAATGTTTTTTATGTGGCGGAATGGTTTAAGCAGCTTTTTGGCGAAAGCGAAGGTAAGCAAGGCAAAGGTATTTTTCCGGCCTCGCTTATCATGTCCACAGATCTTCATTCCATGGGGCAATGGATGCAGGAGGCCGAGCGCACGGTATTTGAGACTTTTCTGCAAATCGATAAACCGCAGCATGATGTCATTATCCCTAAAGACCCGCAAGATGCGGACGGCTTTAATTATGTTGCAGGACAAGGTTTTGATTTTGTAAATAAAAAAGCTTATGAAGCAACAGCTTCGGCGCATTTTGAAGGCGGGGTCCCGAACATGACCATTACGTTATCCAAGGCTGATGCCAACCATCTGGGGCAGTTGTATTATTTTTTTGAGAAAGCTTGCGGGGTTTCCGGGTATATCCTGGGAGTGAATCCTTTTGACCAACCAGGTGTGGAAGCGTATAAGAAGAAGATGTTTGCACTGCTGGGCAAGCGCTAAAAAGGCAAAACCTACGGTAGGTATGCCGTAGGTTTTGTAAGGGGATAGGCCTTAGACTTGCTTTCGCTATCCTCGAGACCCTCCGTTAGTACTCTTGAAGTATACTACTAATAGCTTGAAAATGCAAATTTACGGATTTTGTATAACTCTATATTTAATAGTAAGTTATGAGCGATACGAAAAAATCTTTTGAAATTGTTCTAGCCGCGCGCGGTTTATGCAAGAGCTATCCCGACACTCAAAGTGGCGGGGTAGTCAAAGCCCTTGATCATTTGGATCTGACCGTGCGTGAAGGTGAGATTTTAGGGATTTTAGGGCCCAATGGCGCCGGTAAAACCACTTGTTTAAATGCCTTGGCGACTTTATTATTACCGGATGCCGGAGAAATTGAAATTTTTGGCTTGCAGTCTCTGCCGCGCAATTTTGATGCCGTACGCAGTTGGATTAATATGTCCTCAGGGTATCCTAACTATGCTTTTTCTCTGACAGTCGAAGAAAATCTTAAGTTTTACGCACGTCTTTATGGATTAAGAGGGGAGCTTTTGCAGCGCAAGGTGGATGAAGTCACGAGCCTGTTTGATTTGTCCGCCTATGCCAATCGCCGTTTTGATGAATTATCTTCAGGGACCAAGCAGCGGCTGTCATTGGCCAAATCACTGTTGAATGACCCCAAGATTTTATTTTTGGACGAACCCACCATCGGTCTTGACCCGGACGTGTCTTTAAAAACCCGTCAGATTATCCTGGACATTTTGCGCCAACGCCGGATGACGGTGCTTTTAACCAGCCACAACATGGATGAAGTGGAAATCATGTGTGAAAGGGTGGCGTTTATCCAAAAAGGGCGCATCATTAAATTAGCCGGTGTCGACGAACTCAAACGTCTGCATCATACCGATGATTTGGAAGAAATATTTATCCAATTGGCGCATCAAAAAGAGGAAAAATTTCCGTCATCCCCGCATGCTTCTGTCCCCTCATACCGGGGACTATCGTCGGTCGTGGGGGGGCCAAACACATCGATAATTCTGCCACTACCTCAAAGCGGCGGATGGCAGGCCTGGATGAATCGGGCGTTGGCTTTCACGATGCGCAGTGCCATTTTTGCCGTGCGTAATTTATTTGTGATGACGGATGTATTTTTTTGGCCGATAGTTTCTTTGGTTTCCATCGGGCTTATGGCCCAATTTATTAAATTGGGAGCTCAAACTCTGGGCTTTGTGATGACAGGGACTCTGGCCGCAGGTGTTTTGCAGATCGTTCAGCTTGATGTCGGGTATACCGTGCTTTATGAATTATGGTCAAAGAGTTTAAAGCACACGTTACTAACGCCCGTCGGTGTTGCTGAAGGGGTTGTGGGAACTTGGGTTGTCGGCATGGTGCGAGGATTTATAGCTTTTGTGTTTTTGACCTGTGCCGCGTCATGGGGGTTTGGTTTTCATCTCCCGGGGCTTCTGACCACGGCAGGATTTTTATTTGGGCTTTTTGCCTGTGCTTTTATCTTGGGCATTTTGGTGAATATCCTGATTTTGTCCTTCGGTCAAAAAGTAGAGATCACGGCATGGATGTTTGCTCAATTATTTATGATTATTTGCGGCATTTATTATCCGGTTGACATCTTGCCGAAATTCTTTCAATACATAGCCTTGATGGTGCCGATTACACATTTTCTGGAATTCTTCCGCCAGTCTTACGGCTTTAAGGCCCATACCCCGTATCCGTTTTTTTCCGGCATAGCCCTAACTTTACTTTATATAATGCTTTCCTTACATTTTTTGGGTCGAGCGTATACCAGGGCCCGAAAAAAAGGCATTATCATCCGATTATCGGAATAAATTTTTAATCACTTCGGGAAACGCTTCCTCAAAAACAGCCTCCAGCCCTTGTTTCTTCCCCTAATGTATGGCATACTTACCTTAGCCACTAACAAGGAGGGAGAGATATGTCCCCATATTCCCTTAATATTAATAAATCCATGTTCAAACAAATACGCAAAGCTATTGCCATAATCATTTTGGTAGCGTTTATATCTACCACCGTAAAATCTCCGGCCTATGCCCAAGTGGCAGCAGTAGACCCGATGCCTTTTATGCCCCAACCCGGCATTATGGTGCATTTAAGCCCTGAATACACGCCGGCTTATTTAAAAGGCATAGTGATCCATCCTGAAAACGCGCTTAAATTTGACTTTATTATTTATAAAGGCGACAAAGAGTTGACGGATGCAGAAAAGAAGGACGAATATCTTAAACTAACTAAATATTTCTTAGCCTCACTGGCGATACCCGATGATGATCAATGGGTGAATCTCTCCCCTTATGAGAAAGACCGTATCATCAAGGATGATTTTGGCAAGACCGAAATGGGCCGTGACCTTTTAGCCCAGGATTACATGCTCAAGCAAATCACCGCTTCTCTAATATATCCGGAAAGCAATTTAGGCAAGAAATTTTGGGACAAGGTTTACACCCAGGCCCAAGCGCAATACGGGACAACCAGTATTCCCGTGAACACCTTTAATAAGGTATGGATCCTTCCGGATGATGCAGAAATTTATGAAAAGGGCAATACGGCGTACGTGTTTAAAAGTCATTTAAAGGTCATGATGGAAGAGGATTATTTGTCCTTAAAAAAGCATTCTGGTATCCAAAATGCTCCCATGGACAAGAAAACCCATACCATTGCATCCAAGATTGTTAAGGAAATCGTTCTGCCGGAGTTAGAAAGGGAAGTCAATGAGGGAAAGAATTTTGCTAATTTAAGACAGGCATTTAGTGGGATGGTGTTAGCTGCCTGGTACAAGCGAGCGTTAAAGGAATCGTTACTTTCCAAAATTTATGCGGATAAAGCCAAGGTCAAGGGAGTAGACCAAGACCCTCAAACCAATGAACAGATTTATCAGCAATATTTAAAAGCGTATAAAAAAGGCGTGTTTAATTTTATTAAAGAAGATGTAGATAAATACACTCATGAGACTATTCCAAGGAAATATTTTTCTGGTGGAGTTGGTGTTGATGCAGAAGTATTGACTAAGGCTCTTCATCCTTTTGGTGAAAATGATCCTAGGGCACTGCAGGCTGCCAACCAAGTAGGTAGTACTCAGGACAGCCTTGATCTTTTAAAATTAAATTTAACTGAAACAGAGGCACAAGCGGCCAGCCAGGCCATGACTACACAGGAAATCTCGCCAGATACTAATGGCGAAGTGTCGTTTGGACCAAATACCAAGGCAGTGACTATAACTCAAGAAGGCAGTAGGTTTAGTATTGTGATAACTCGTTTTGCAGACGGTACTTATTTAGCTGCCTATGGTTTTGGAGGGAAGTATGTGAAAGCCTTAATTGATGGGGAATCTTTTACACCGCCAAATAGTAAGGTTATAATTGAAAGGCATAATGGGGATAATTTTACTATATATAATGGGCAGAAAACAAAAAATACAATTGTTAAGATAGATCAGGCGATGAGGGTGTTGCCAAAATTAGCATTAGCCGGCGCGGTGGGCGTTGCTGCTTTAGGGGTTAATTCTAATGTCGCAGAAGCCGCCAAAAATAAGCCGGTGAAGCCTGGGGTATATGCTTTGAATAATAATCAGCCAGGTAAGGAATTTAACACTGCGCCTCTTCACATGGAAGATTTTAACATAGATATAAAAAATGACCGCTTGATAAGCGGTCGTTTGGTAGGGGTAACTAAGAAGCATTGGCGTTTGGCGATAGATCTGGTTGACCGGACTGTTATGGTAAATGAAATAAGCGATGGAAAAGCAATTGTGCATAATCTGGGAGATTTACCTACAGGGACTGTTGATTCTCTTAGAGAAAATTTAGGGCCTAAAGGTCTTGCTACAATTCCTGCAGAATACAGGGCATTGGGTCTGGAAATATTAGATGAAGCGCTTGTCTCCAAAGCGATGGTGACGCCGCCAATTAGGATCAATCAAAATGGAAAATTGCGGATAAAGATAGAAGACCGTGTAGTACAGATTAAAAGAGGAGGCGGGAGAAAGGGGTCTATTATTACGTTACATCGCCAAGATGATGGTATTTATGCTTCCTATGAGCCGGGGGGGAAGAATTCTGTTCGCTTGGAGGGCATGGCATTGCCTGGAAATTTTGAGGTCGCAATTTCTTTAAAAGGTGGCGATCTTACGGTTGAGAATACAGGCAAAACACCAATTACAGTTACGACCGACGAGGCGATGATGGCGAGAATGCGAATAACAGAATTGGGAGTGGCTGGGGCTGGGACCGTGTTGGGAGTGGCCCTACTTGGGCCGGCTGTTTTTGAGGCATATCGATTAGGAGTACACAATGCCCTCGATCAAATCAACCCAAGTAATCCAGATTTTAACGCGGTTTTTAATGTTGTCAGTATTGGTGGATCGTTACTTACGGATGGGTCAGTAGCGCAGTTACTAGTGATTTTCGGTCGTTATATAAAAGAGTATGTGGATAGGATGCCAACTGCAAAAGAATTATTTGACGCCGCAGGGGAAAGAGTAGAGAGATTGGTAACAGGGGGCCTCAAGGAGCAAGCTATGGTTGAACCCGGTGGTATTGACATGAATGCGGCTAATTTGAATTTGCAAATAAAACGTGACGGCTATGGCGTGCCGTTACCTATCAGTCAGCAGAACCTGGAAAATATCCATATTGATGGCCTGATCCCGGTGATCCTTGATATCAGGCCCGCTACTTCAACGGGCATACTGGCAGAATTAATGGCCCCGGGCACTGCAGGGATTTCTTCCGGGTAAATTGGCGATCTAAACAGAAACTACAAACATAAAACCCTTTGAGTACTTATCAAAGGGTTTTATGAAAATGCAGGAAAACAGTCACTATTTCTTTTTTGCTGTTTTCTTTTTCTTCTTTTTGGTAGCCATTGAATAGCTCCTTTCTTAACGATTGTTTTGTTACTTAAATATTAACACACGATTGTTGTTATGCAAAAAATATTTTTATAATTTTTGGGAAATTTATTTTTTCTAGGAATTTTTGTCGACGGAAGAATAGAAAACATTTTTTGATGAAAAAAAATATCCAATAATCGCCTATTTAAAAATAATTGCCGCATGAATACGCCATCATTGTACATACACATCCCCTTTTGCCCCCGCAAATGTTTGTTTTGTTCTTTCGTCATATCCGTCGGCCAGGAGCACCTGCGCGATCGTTATGTGACAGCCCTTGTTGGTGAAATGAAAAATTATCAGGGACAACGCGTGAATACCGTTTATTTAGGAGGCGGGACACCAAGCATGCTGAGCGACAACCAACTGGGGATTCTTATGGAGCAAATAAGAAAGAATTTTTTGCTTGAGGCCGATGCCGAGATCACCCTAGAAGTTAATCCCGAAAACATTGATTTATCCAAGGCCGTTTTTTACCACAGCGTCGGATTTAACCGTATCAGCCTGGGGGTGCAATCGACCAATGACCGTTATTTAAAATTTTTAGGACGGGCGCATAGTGCTCATCGTGCCCTGGAGGCTTACGCTGTTTGCCGCGAAGCGGGGTTTACTAATATCAATCTGGATTTAATGTACGCGTTTCCGGGTCAGACACAACAAGAATTAGAAGATGATGTGCGCAATCTCGCCCGTCAGAAAAGCGAGCACGTGTCTTTGTACACGTTAACTATTGAACCCCGTAGCCGTTTTTATGTCACACAGATGAAATTAGATGATGATGAAAAATTAGCTGATCATTATATTTTGATCGCGCGGATTTTGGATGAATATGGTTTTAAGCAATATGAGGTGAGCAATTTTGCCCGTTCCGGATTTGAGTCGACGCATAATATCAACTACTGGCAGTGCGGGTCTTATATCGGTTTAGGCGTTGGGGCCCATGGATTCTTGGGGAACAGGCGCTATTGGAACACGTCCAATTTACAGCAATATTTGCAAAAGGCGAAAGAGGGCAAGACGGCCATTGAGGGGTATGAAGATTTAAATGCTGACACCAGAGCCACGGAGAAATTATTATTTGGTTTAAGAATGAATAAAGGACTTTCTTGGGACCAGGTGGTGGTTTCTAAACATAAAGTTATTCAATCCTTGATAGAAGATGGGTTTTTGGTTTTGGAAGGTGGCTTTGTAAAAACCACTCAGAAGGGCCGATTGGTTTTAGATGAATTATCCAGCCGCCTGGTATGAGAGTGCGACCTACGGGAGTACTCGGTATGAGAGTGCGATTTTTTGCGAGTGGCCGAAAAGTTTTATCAGACAACTGCCGATGAGATTACGGTACTCCTCGTTCATGCGTAAACCCTGCAGGATTTTCTGCGCTTCTTTCAGACGCGCCTGGATGGCTTCAAGCGCATAGTCAAGGCTTTTGGTCTTAATAAAGATTTTTTTGACGGCTTCTAAATCTTTGAGGGTTTTAGTTTTTTTGGCGAATATTTTTACAAATTCCGTCCGCCGGCGGCCGCTCAGACTCCTGAAGGCATGGGTGACGAGAATGGTTTTTTTCCCTTCTTGAAGGTCGCTGAGGATAGGCTTTCCGATATTAGCTTCCGTCTCAAAAATGCCGATGATATCATCCTGAATTTGAAACGCCTGGCCGATGAGAATGCCGAAGCGGGAAATTTTTTTGATTTCGTCAGGAGCCGCACCCGCCAAAATGGCTCCGGTGACCATGGGGCAGTCGAACGTGTAGCGCGCGGTTTTAAGGGTGTAATTGAGAAAAACGTCCTTTTCATCCACGTCGGCAACGGGTTTGACGCCGCTGACGGTGTCGATGAATTCCCCCATGGCCGTAAAGGCCGCGGTCTGGATGAAATATTTGAGGGCGCGTTCTTTACGTTCGGCTGGCGCATCGATGGATAAAAAAGCGTCAATAGCCAGCGCGTAAACAATATCCCCGGCGATAATGCTCAAATCAATGCCTAATTTAGCGGGGTTTTGGGTGGCAACGGTGTGCGCTAAAATTTTATGCATGGTTAGTTTGCCGCGGCGCAAATTTGAACGGTCGATAATATCATCATGGATCAGCATGAAATTATGTAAAAATTCCATGCAGGTGGAGGCATTGTAGAGTTTGCGCGAAATTTTTTTGGATAAAGGCGCGTAAGCTTTATAACTGAGGATTAAAAGCAAAGGCCGGATGCGTTTGCCCTCCCGCAGGGTGAATTCCCGGATGCTTTCAAACAGCAGAGGGGAGACTAAATGCAACCTGTAATCTTTTTTGACGGTTTCCAAAAAGGCAGCGAGGCTTTTGTCGATATTTTTGCGGATTTGTTCGATCATGGTGTGGTAGTTTAGCATACCAGCGGATATATCTCAAATATTCCTTTTAAGGGCTTTGTCCGATAAGCAGAATATCATTGTAATTATTGGGAAGATTGATAAAATGTTCTCACAGTGTCGTCAAATCCATAAAATATATCAGAAAGAGGATCATATGCGTATTGGGACAATGATGTTCGTCATGATGTTTTTGGCAACCGGATGGGCCCGTGCAGAGGTTGTTAATTTGACGGATGGCCGTTCGGTGGAGGGAAAAATACTTCAACAAGACGCTAAGAGTCTGCAGATCAGCGTAGACGGAGTGTCCATGACGTATTACGCAGATGAGATTAAGGATGTGGACGGCAAGCCCTTTGGCGCCGTACAACCACAAGCGGCCCCCCAAGGCGCTCCCGTTGCCGCACCCCAGGCCGTTGCTGCGCCACAGCCGGCCGTTGCCCCCAGCCCTGTTGAAGCGCCAACAGTCGACCCGGAAAAGAAAGCATTGATCCTGAAATTTATCGATGTCTTTGGTACCCGCCAGGCATTGTCCAATAATTTTGAATTGATGCTCAGGCAAATAGCTAAAGAGAAGCCGGATGAAGCCCAGAAAATCCGCGATCGGGTCAAGGTCGATGAAATCATTGATCGGCTGATCCCTATTTATGACCGCAATTTTACGGCAGAGGATTTGAAAGCGTTTATTGATTTTTATCAGTCCCCTCAAGGGCATAAATTAATAGCCACCATTCCTGTGCTGATGAAGGAAAGCGTGCAGGAGTCTGTTAGGTATATGGAAGAAAAGTTCCCCGAAGCCAAATCGGGGAAATAATAATATCTTCCTAACTTAATACATATCAATAGGTTACGCTCTTCTTAATTTTTTTTAAGTTGACCGTCTAATACTTCTCTGCTATAGTATTTCCGCTTTGGAAACCCACCTTGACCCAAGTTTTTAACCCCGCTTAAGTCTTAAGAGGGGATTCAGAAGGAGAGAGTTCATGATTGACCGCTATTCCCTTTCTAAAATGAGCCGCATTTGGTCTGATGAGCATAAGATGGAAATTATGCTTAAAATCGAAGTGTTATCTTGTGAGGCTATGACCAAGCTGGGGGCTATTCCCAAAGCCGCCATGGAAAAAATACGCAAGAACGCCAAATTCGATTTGGAAGAAGTCCGTCGTCTTGAGGAGCGCACGAAACATGATGTGGTGGCTTTTATTCAAAATGTCGGCCAAAGTCTGGGGCCCGAAGCCCAGTATTTACACATGGGCATGACCTCTTCGGATTTGTTAGATACGTCTTTGTCCTTACAATGCGTGGAAGCCGGGGATATTTTAGTTTCTGATGTTAAAAAGCTTTTGGTGGTGCTTAAAGAAAAAGCCAAAAAATACAAAGACGCGGTGTGCATCGCGCGTACCCATGGGGTGCATGCGGAGCCTACGACTTTCGGTTTGAAGGTGGCCATCTGGTATGACGAAATGAACCGGAATTTAGAGCGCCTGCAGGCGGCCCGCGAGGGCATGCGTTACGGCAAACTCTCCGGCGCGGTAGGCACCTACGCCAACATTGACCCGGCTGTGGAGGAATATGTCTGCCAGCAATTGAGTTTAAAGCCGGCGAATGTGGCGACCCAAGTCATTCAGCGCGATCCCCATGCGCATTTTGTCATGGTCTTGGCGATTATCGGGTGTTCTCTGGAAAAAATGGCCACGGAAATACGGGCTTTGCAAAAAACTGAATTGCTGGAAGTTGAAGAGCCTTTTTTTAAGGGGCAAATCGGTTCTTCCGCCATGCCGCATAAACGTAATCCCGTGACCTGTGAGCGCATTTGTGGACTGTCGCGTATTTTACGCGCCAATTCCATCGTCGCCATGGAAAATATCAATCTTTGGCATGAGCGCGATATCAGCCATTCCTCGGCGGAGCGCATCATTCTGCCGGATTCCACCCTGGCCCTTAATTATATGCTGAATAAATTCATTCCGATCATCGAGGGGCTTTTGGTCTATCCCAAAAATATGATTGCCAACCTTTCCAAGACCCGCGGGCTTATTTATTCGCAGCGTATCTTGTTGGAATTGATGAAAAAAGGTCTCCCCCGCGATACGGCGTATGAAATCATCCAAGCGTGCGCCATGCAGGTCTGGCAGGAAAGCACAGAGTTTAAGGATGTGCTCTTTCGTGACCGCAGGGTGCGCAAGTATTTGTCTCAAAATGAGATCAATGCCTGCTTTGACATCAAATATTACATTCGTCATCGGGATAAGATTTTTAAACAAGCCGGGATAAAATAACATTGAGGGAGGCATGAAAAAACTCGAAAAAATATACGAAGGCAAAGCCAAAATCCTCTATACCACCCAGGATCCGGGTTTGATAATCCAATATTTCAAAGATGATGCCACGGCGTTCAATGCCCAGAAGAGGGGCACCATTGCCGAAAAAGGCATTATGAATAACCGCATCGCCACCAAGATTTTTGAATACTTGCAAACCCAAGGGGTAGAGACCCATTTCGTCCAAAGTTTGAGTGACCGCGAGATGTTAGTCAGGCGCGTACACATTGTGCCCCTGGAGGTCATTGTCCGCAACCGCGCGGCAGGGTCTTTGTGCCGCCTGCTGGGGTTGGCGGAAGGGGCGGCTTTAGCCTGCCCGACGCTGGAATTTTGTTACAAGGATGATGCTTTGGGTGACCCGCAGGTCAATGAATACCATATCCGTGCCCTGAAGTGGGCGTCCGATGAGGAAGTCAAGCACATTACGGCCATGGCTTTTAAAATTAATGAAGCCCTAAAAAAGTTCTTTTTAAATTTAAATATTGAATTAATTGATTTCAAGTTAGAATTCGGACGCATCCAGGAGCGTATTATCCTGGCTGATGAAATTTCTCCTGACACCTGCCGGTTATGGGAAGTCGGAACGGGCAATAAGCTGGATAAAGACCGTTTCCGTCGAGATCTGGGTCATGTGGAACAGGCTTATCAGGAAGTACTACGCAGAGTCACCCAATGATATGGCGCGTTGAAGTCAGACAAAAAGACGGGATCTTGGATTCCGTCGGCGGATCCATTGCCCGTGACATAGCCGATGCGGGGTTTCCCGGTCGTGTGGCGCAGGTGAGGGCCGTATCCGTTTATCTTTTGGAAGGAACATCAGCCGTCAGGAAGTCAAGCGTATCTGCGATGAGCTTCTGGTGGACCCACTGGTTGAGCAATACAGTTTTGATCTTAATCTTCCCCTGCAATCCTCTACACACCACGTCGTTGAAATTGCGTATAATCCGGGAGTCATGGACCCTGTGGAAGCCTCTACCATCAAAGGCATCCGCGATTTAGGTGTTGAGGGCATTGTGAATGTACGCACAGCCAAACAGTATCATATTTACGGTGAGCTTACAGCCCAACAGTTGGGAGGCTTCACCCGCCGTGTGCTGATGAATAAACTGATCCAGCATGTCGTGGCAGACCCTGCGCATGTGCCGGTGACATTACAACCTGCGGGGCCATCAGCGTCTAAATTTGATGTGAGGACCATAGATTTGTTGTTTGCCAAGGACAAGACGCTGGCAGAAATTTCCCGCAAAGGCCAATTGTATTTAAATCTCAATGAGATGAAAGCGATCCAAGATTATTTTCGCAGAGAATCCCGCAACCCCACGGACGTGGAATTAGAAACCATCGCACAGACCTGGAGCGAGCATTGCGGGCATAAAACTTTTCGTGGGATTATTCGCTACCGCGAGGGAAAGCAGGGACAAGCGCAAATCATCCGCAGCCTTTTTAAGACCACCATTGCCGCGGCGACAAAAAAGTTGAAGAAAAAATGGTGTGTTTCGGTTTTTCATGACAATGCCGGGGTCATTGCTTTTGATGAGGATTATTGTGTCTCTTTTAAAGTCGAGACCCACAATCACCCTTCCGCGCTTGAGCCTTTTGGCGGAGCCAATACCGGAGTAGGCGGTGTTATCCGGGACACGTTAGGCACGGGGCTTGGGGCCAAACCTTTGTGTAACACGGATGTGTTTTGTTTTGGCCCACCGGATACGCCCTCGGGCAGCCTGCCTTCAGGAGCATTGCATCCTAAACGCGTGATGAAGGGTGTCGTCTCCGGGGTGCGTGATTATGGCAATAAGATGGGCATCCCCACGGTCAATGGGGCCATTGTTTTTGATAAGGATTTTGTAGGCAACCCGCTGGTTTTTTGCGGCAATATAGGGCTCATCCCCAAGGGTAAAGAGACCAAGCGTGTCAACACAGGGGACTTGATTGTTGCTGTCGGCGGGCGTACCGGGCGCGACGGTATTCATGGCGCCACGTTTTCTTCTGGGGAGCTCACCAGCGAATCCGAGACCACCTCTTCCGGGGCCGTGCAGATAGGCAACCCCATTGAGGAAAAGAAAATACTGGATGCTTTACTGTGTGCGCGCGAGGCTAATTTGTATTCGGCCATTACCGATTGCGGGGCCGGAGGATTTTCTTCGGCCATCGGAGAGATGGGGGAGAAGACAGGGGCCCGTGTTGATTTAGACCGCTCGCCTCTCAAATATCAAGGCCTTAAATATCACGAGATTTGGATTTCAGAGTCCCAGGAACGCATGGTTCTGTCGGTGCCTCGTCAAAATATCGAGGCTCTTTTAAAGATTTTTGCGGATGAGAATGTGGAAGCAACCGTACTAGGTGAGTTTGACGGCTCGGGCCGGCTGCGATTGTTTTTTCACGGCCGTCAGGTGGCTGATTTGGCTATGTCTTTTGTCCATAACGGGTTGCCTCAAATAACCAAAGAGGCGGTTTATCACAAACCTGTTAAGCTTCAAGAAAAATTGCCTGGTGGAGGCGGGGGTGATTTGACTGAAAGTTTGTGTCAAGCGTTAAGCCATTATAATGTCGCCTCCAAAGAAAGTGTTATCCGTGTTTATGACCATGAGGTGCAGGGATGTAGTGTGGTTAAGCCTTTGGTGGGACAAGCTTGTGACGGGCCGTCGGATGCGGCGGTCATTCGAGGCCGGCTTGATTCCGATCGCGGTATTGCCGTGGCCAACGGCATCAATGTGCGTTATGGCATGATTGATCCTTTTTGGATGGCGGCCTCCTGCATTGATGAGGCCATCCGCCAAATCATCGCTGTGGGTGGATCTCTCGACCGTATAGCTTTGCTGGATAATTTTTGCTGGGGCAACCCGGATAAGGCCGATCGTCTGGGTTCTTTGGTGCGTTGCGCCCGTGGTTGTTATAAGGCGGCCACGGCCTTTGGCACGCCGTTTATTTCGGGTAAGGACAGTTTATACAATGAATATACGCACAAGGGCAAGAGCTTAAGTATTCCGGGCACTATTTTAATTTCCGCTATCGGTATCATCGATGATGTTCGGCGTTGCGTGACCATGGATTTTAAAAAACCGGGCCATAGTATTTATGTGATTGGCACGACGCTGGATGAAATGGGCGGATCGATTTATCTGGAAAATTTAGGGCAGTTAGGCAGCCGTGTGCCGCAGGTTAATTTTAAAACAGCTCTCAAAACTTACCGTGCTCTCCAACGTGCAGTCCAGTCGGGATTAATCGCTGCGATGCATGATTGCTCTGAAGGCGGATTGGGGGTCGCCCTGGCGGAAATGGCTATGGCCGGCGGTTTGGGGGCAACGGTTTTATTAAAAGATATGCCTTTTAAAGGGGCCCGGAAGCGCAATGATGTTTTGCTTTTTTCCGAGAGCAATTCGCGCTTCATTGTCGAGGTGTCGGCTTCTCAAGAGAAGGCGCTGGCCAAAATTCTCAAAGGCATTGCTTACGCGAAAATTGGCACAGTGGAAGCCACAGAGGAAATTGTTATCTATGGCCTTAAAGACCGGCCGGTCGTCAATGCCCGAGCAGGTGGACTTAAAGAAATCTGGCAAGCACCGTTAAAATAAGGATCTCAAGAGAGGTAATTTATGTCCAAAATAAAAAAGTATACGCAGGCTCCTGATCTGGAGATGATGGAAGATCCATGGCGCATCTTCCGCATTATGGCGGAATTTGTTGATGGATTTGAAGAACTCAAAGATATAGGTCCGGCGGTGACGGTATTTGGCTCTTCGCGCATTAAACCCGGACATCCCTATTATAAAGCCGCGGAAAAGACCGCGGCATTATTGGCTAAAGCCGGTTACGCGATCATCACGGGCGGAGGCCCTAGCATCATGGAAGCGAGCAATAAAGGGGCTGCCGCGGCCGGGGGCAAGTCCATCGGGTTAAATATTGATTTACCTTTTGAGCAGAAGCCCAATCCGTATATCAATCATTTGATTAGTTTTCATTACTTTTTTTGCCGCAAGGTGTGTTTTGTCAAATACGCCAAAGCTTTCGTGATTTTCCCCGGCGGTTACGGCACGCTGGATGAATTATCCGAAAGCATTACGTTGATTCAGACCAGGCGTATGGATAAATTCCCGGTTGTCCTTTTTGGAAGCCAATACTGGAAAGGGCTCTTGGAGTGGCTCAAGGGGACTATATTAGAGGAAGGCTGCATTGAGCCCAATGATTTGGATATTATCCAATTGGCCGACAAGCCGGAAGATGTTGTTGGGATTATTAAGAAATTTTACGCCAAGAAAAAGAAATAAATGTCTACACATGTTAAAGTCATAGTCCTTCGCACAGCGGGCACCAACTGCAACGAGGAAACGGCGTTTGCCTTCAGCCGTTGCGGCGCCCAAGTGGAGCAGGTCCATGTGAATGCTTTGGTGTCTGGCGTTAAAAAATTAAGGGATTATCATATTATGGCTTTGCCCGGCGGGTTTAGCTACGGGGATGACATTGCTTCCGGCCGCATTCTGGCTAATGAATTGCGTTTAAAATTAGGAGAAGACATTAAGCAATTTATCCATGAGGGTAAATTAATCATCGGCATATGTAACGGGTTTCAGGTTTTGGCCAAGGCCGGCATTTTACCGGGGTTGGGATGGAATATCGGACAGGAAGCGACCTTGTTTTATAATGATTCGGCTAAATTCGAGGCCCGTTGGGTGCATTTGAAAGCCGAAGGTCCCGCTGTTGGCGGGGCAGGCCGCTGTGTGTGGACCAAGGGCATTGCGAAGGAAATTTATCTGCCGGTGGCCCATGCCGAGGGAAAGTTTATCCCGAAGGACGCCAAGGTGCTGGAAGCGCTCATGGCCCGTGGGCAGGTCGTGTTTCGTTATAGCGCGCCCGGTGGGGGTAAGCCTGCGTATCCGGCCAACCCTAACGGGTCTGTCGATGATATTGCGGGCATTTGTGATACCACCGGACGGGTTTTGGGCTTGATGCCGCATCCGGAGCGCCATTTTTTGTTTGAGCAGCATCCGTTCTGGACGCGCCTGTTAAAAAAGAGTGAATTCGGCGACGGTGCGAAAATATTTGAGAACGGCGTTAATTATGTGAAGGAAAATTTATTAAGTAAATAGCCCGTTGTCATTCCCGCGAAAGCGGGAATCCAGGATATGTAGCATGGACGGCTGACACCGATATATTTTCCTGCTAAAATGCTGCCGTTCACGCTGGAAACGTTGGTGCCAAAGAATTGGTCACGCGAGAAGATTTAGCCGAAGGCAACGGTGCAGATTTTTATACGCAGGAAAACATATCGGCATCAGCCTTCTAATGGTTTACTATGCTGAACAGTGTCATTTCCGCGAAAGCGGGAATCCATAAATGGAATATTATGTATACATATTAGCCAGCAAGAAAAATGGAACATTGTATATAGGCGTAACGAATGATTTGATCAAGAGGGCCTATGAACACAAAAATGATTTAGTAGATGGTTTTACAAAGAAATATGGAGTCCATCAATTGGTTTATTTTGAGCAAACAGGCGGTATAAGGAGTGCTATTACCAGAGAGAAACAAATGAAGAAATGGCGTAGGGAATGGAAGGTTGAATTGATTGAGCAGATGAATCCTGAATGGGAGGATTTATTTTTAGATTTGGTGAAGTTAAGTTATTTTGGATTCCCGCTTTCGCGGGAATGACACTGGAAATTAAGAGGAATGAGCACACGGGGACATGTATGGCTCAAAAATTGACTTATAAAAAAGCAGGTGTGGATATTGAGGCGGCCAACCGGTTTGTGGATGTCATCAAACGGATGGCACACTCGACTTTGTCCGCGAACGTTATTAATCGTCCGGGGTCTTTTGGGGCTTTGTTTGATTTGAGTTCTTTGAAATATAAAAATCCGGTTTTAGTTTCTTCTACCGACGGAGTTGGGACAAAATTATTAATAGCCAATCTGGTGGGCAAGCATGACACGGTGGGTATTGATTTAGTCGCCATGAACGTCAACGATATCCTGTGCACCGGGGCTAAGCCGTTGTTTTTTCTGGATTACATGGCCGTCGGCAAACTGAATGCAACCGTCATGCAAGAGGTGATGAAAGGGATTATCAATGGATGCCGGCTGGCCGGTTGTGCCTTAATCGGAGGGGAAACCGCGGAAATGCCGGACATGTACACAGGTGAGGATTATGATTTGGCGGGATTTACCGTCGGAGTGGTAGAGAGGAACGGGATCATTGATGGGAGTGGGATCAAATCCGATGATGTGCTGCTGGGCCTTCCTTCTTCGGGGTTACATTCCAATGGGTATGCGCTGGCCCGCAAGGCCTTAAGCCTTAAAGAGCAAAAGCAGTATGCGCAGATTTTGCTTAAGCCCACCTGCATTTATGTTAAACCGGTATTGGCGCTATTGGCAAAATTTGCCGTCAAGGGCATGGCGCATATGACCGGCGGGGCATGGTATGAAAAGTTGACCAAGGTCCTGCCGCAAGGCCTATGTTTTGCCGTACACAAAGGCAGTTGGCCGGTCCCCAGGATATTCGCTCTGATTCAGGACAAAGGCCGTGTGCCCGATCAAGAGATGTACCGCACGTTTAATATGGGCATTGGCTTTGCCCTTGTGGTCTCTGTCAAAGATGTCGTAGGCGTGCAGGCCTTTTTACGCACTCAAAAAGTAGAGTCGTTTGTTATCGGTAGAGTGGTACAGGACTCAAAGCGCAAAGTTGTTTTCAGCTCTAGACGCATGCATATGTAAGGGATAAATTTGTTCTTTTTGCGACTGTAGTTTTTAGCCAAAAAACTTATGATGGTGAGGGTATTTAAGACTTCAGTCTTAAATGGTCAAACTTGTTTGAGCTCTTTATTTCTAGAGAAATAAAGAGCGAGTTGTTTGACCACCGAACCAGCATAAGAATTTTTGGCGTTAAAAAAACGATTCCAGGAGCAAAAAGAACAAATTTATTACTTACAATATAGACAAGTGCATAGGGGTGTTAATGAATATTTTAGTGATAGGCTCCGGCGGGCGGGAACATGCGCTGTGCTGGAAAATCAAACAGTCGGCTAAAGTCAAAAGACTTTATTGCGCGCCGGGTAACGGCGGTATCGCGCAGATGGCCGAATGTGTCGCCATCGGCGTTGAGGATATAGACGGGCTGTTGACCTTTGCTTTGCAGAAAAAAATTGATTTGACCGTTGTCGGTCCGGAAGTGTCTTTGGTGGGCGGTGTCGTAGACGCTTTTGCGCAAAAAGGGTTGAAAATCTTTGGACCTTCGCAAGCGGCTGCGCAATTAGAGGGCAGCAAGGTCTTTGCCAAGGAATTCATGCAGCGGCGCCATATTCCGACTGCAGGGTATAAGGTTTTTAATGCCCCGGCGTTGGCCCTAACTTTTTTACAACAAGCCCGGTTTCCCTTGGTCGTCAAGGCCGACGGTATTGCCGCCGGCAAAGGCGTTTATATATGCGCGGACCTTAAAGAGGGCAAGGCCGCGATAGACGAGATCATGGTCCAAAAGATTTTTAAAAAAGCAGGGGACAGGGTCATTATTGAAGAATGCCTGCAGGGGCCTGAGGCATCGGTTTTGGCTATCTGCGACGGTAAACATTTTTTGGTTTTACCGACCGCCCAGGACCATAAGCGTATTTTTGATGATGATCGTGGGCCTAATACCGGCGGGATGGGGGCCTTTTCTCCTAACTCCTTGGTGACGGCGGAAGTGTTGGACAAGATTATTACCGGTATCATTGAACCGGCCATGCGCGGTATGTATCAGGAGGGCAATCCCTTTAAAGGCGTGCTTTACGCGGGATTGATGCTGACAGCGGAGGGCCCTAAGACGCTGGAGTTTAACGTACGTTTCGGAGATCCGGAAACTCAATGCATTTTGCCGCGCCTTCAAAGCGATATCGTGGATATCTTTTTGGCGGCTTGTGACGGGATGCTCCATGAGCGTAAAGTCCAATGGGATGAGCGTGCCTGCGTATGTGTGGTCGTTGCCTCCGGGGGCTATCCCGGTCAATATCAAAGCGGTTGCGCCATCAGCGGACTGGATGAAATCAAGGATGAAGACACCGTTGTTTTTCATGCCGGCACTAAAAATGACGGAGGGCGTTTGGTCACCAGTGGCGGCAGGGTGCTGGGAGTGACGGGGCTTGGTAGAAATCTTGAAGTGGCTGGTTGCAAAGCGTATAATGCGGTAGGTAAAATTCATTTTGACCGTATGTTTTTTCGCCGGGATATCGCAGGTAAATAGGGCGCTGTCCCTAATAAAACTTCTTTATGGGCGCCACTAAGGTTTTAAAGGTCAATTCAGCTTTACCGGAGCCGGAAAAAATTGCCGAAGCGGCGCGCATTGTGCGCCAGGGCGGTTTGGTGATTTTCCCGACGGAAACTGTTTACGGCATTGCGGCAGATTCCAATTGTCCCAAGGCCATGTCCCGGCTGCGCGCGGTCAAGCACCGTGTGGATGGGAAATTGTTTTCCATTTTGGTGGCCCAGCGGGAGATCATTGATAATTATTCGAGCTATACGCATCCGAATTTATATAAGCTCATTGATAAGTACTGGCCCGGGCCTTTGACGGTGATCGTGCCTTCCCTGCATGCAGGCGAAACTATCGGCATACGCATACCGGACCATACGGTGGCTTTGCGTTTGGTCGAAGAAAGCGGATGCACGATCGCGGCGCCATCGGCTAATTTGGAAGGCAAAAAACCTCCCACCAATTGCCAGGAAGCTTTGGAAGATTTGGATGGCGCGGTTGATTTGGCCTTGGACGGCGGCGCGGTTGATTTTGGGATTTCTTCGACGATCGTGGATTTTACACAAGAGCGCCCTACCGTCACGCGCGATGGGGTCATCACCCAGTCGGATGTGGATAGGACCGTCAACAAGAAGTGTGTTTTATTTGTGTGCACGGGTAACAGTTGCCGTTCGGTAATGGCGGAATATTTGCTTAAAAGTAAATTGACAGCGCGTGAAGATGTAGAGGTCCATTCGGCGGGCACCAGTGTGTATTTTAAATCCGCGGCCAGTCAGGACACCCTTGCTGTTTTGAGGCAACGCGGGATCAATGCCGCGGGGCATACCGCACAGTCTTTGGGGACCATTATGCTTAAAAAATCGGATTTGATTTTTGCCATGACACGTGCGCACCGTATGCAGATTTTAGAGCGCGTGCCGTCGGTAGAGAAAAGGGTATATCTCTTGAAGGAATTTGCTAATACGCATCGCGGTTTCGAGGCGGATCTGGATGTGCCAGACCCCATCGGCCAACCGCACGAGGCCTATCAGGAGTGCTTGTTGACGATTGATGAAGCTATCGAAAAAATTGTGGAGCTAATTTGATGAAAATATTTGTTGGTGCGGATCACCGTGGTTTTCCATTAAAAAGACAAGTGGTGGCATGGCTTACGGACTGGGGTCACGAGGTTGTGGATATGGGCACGCATGTCGAAGGAGAGATCTGTGATTATCCGCAAATTTCACATGATGTGGGGCTGGCAGTGGTAGGCAATCCCGGCAGCCGGGGGATCCTTTTATGTATGACAGGCCTGGGGCATTCCATTGCTGCTAATAAAGTGCTGGGCGTGTACGCGGCGTTGGTGTATACCCCGGAGGCGGCGATTCTTTCCCGTCAGCACAATGACAGCAATGTGTTGGTTTTAGGTTCCAAATTTGTGAATGGTCATACGGCCCGAGAGATTATTAAGGTTTGGTTGTCAACCGAGTTTGAAGGCGGACGGCATTTGCGCCGCAAAGAGCAAATTCAAGATATAGAAAAGGAGGAAGGCGTTTTCACAATGAGGTCCCTTAAGACCGTTGACCCTCAGATTGATCAGGCGATCCGGCATGAGCTCAAGCGTCAGCAAAACAACCTTGAATTGATTGCGTCTGAAAATATTGTTTCCCCCGCGGTATTGGAAGCGGCCGGGAGCGTGCTGACCAATAAATATGCCGAAGGCTATCCCGGCGCACGCTGGTACAACGGCTGTGAATTTATCGACGAGGTTGAAAGTCTGGCCATCGCGCGCGCCAAAGAGCTTTTTGGGGGGGATCATGTCAACGTGCAGCCGCATGCGGGTTCACAGGCCAACACGGCGGTGTACATGGCGGTGTTAAATTGCGGGGATGTGGTCATGGGGATGGATTTGGCCTGCGGCGGGCATTTGACCCATGGGCTCAAGTTCAATATTTCCGGGCGCTTGTATCATTTCGTTTCGTATAAGGTCGATGCTAAAACCGAGATCATTGATATGGATGAAGTGGAGCGCCTGGCCATGGAACATAAGCCCAAGATGATCGTGGCCGGTTATTCGGCGTATTCGAGAGTTTTGGATTTTGCGCGTTTCCGTGCTATCGCGGACAAAGTCGGTGCGTATTTATTTGTGGATATGGCTCATTTCGCGGGCCTTGTTGCGGCGGGTTTGTATCCCAACCCCGTGCCGTATGCCCATTTTGTGACGAGTACGACCCATAAGACGTTAAGGGGGCCTCGGGGAGGCATGATTATATGCCAAAGTCAGTTTGCCAAGAAAATTGACAGTGCTATTTTTCCGGGTATTCAGGGCGGGCCTTTGATGCATATTATCGCGGCCAAAGCCGTGGCTTTTAAAGAAGCCTTAGCGCCGCAGTTCAAGCAATATCAGCAACAGGTACTGGCCAATGCCCAAGCGTTTGCCGCAGCCCTGAGTGCTAAGGGTTTTCGGATTGTTGCCGGAGGCACGGACAATCATCTGTTCATGGTGGATTTACGTCCGAAAAGCATTACAGGTAAAGAGGCGGCAGGGTTATTGGATCGCGTACAGATTACGGTCAATAAGAATTTGGTGCCTTTTGACCCCGCACCGCCGACGGTTGCCAGCGGTATTCGTATCGGCACCCCGGCGGTAACGACCCGCGGCATGAAAGAGCCCGAGATGTCTCATATCGCGGATTTGATTGACCGCGCCGTGCAAAACCGTGATGATGAAGCGGAATTAGATAAAATCCGTCGGGATGTAGAGCATTTAGCGCAGCAATTTCCGATTTATACCCAGTTATAAGGTTGAATATATGGTCCAGGTCGAATTGTCCAGAATTATCATTGATGAAAAACGTCAGGATCAGGTGATCGTTCTTAAGGAAAAAGAGGGGGATCGCCAAATTCCTATTGTCATCGGTTTTATGGAGGCCTCCAGCATCAAGATCAAGATCTCCGGGGTAGATGTGCCGCGCCCCATGACGCATGACCTTTTAGTCAACGTGATGGAAGTGTTGGAGGCGAGTCTTTCGCGCGTCGTTATCGACAAGCTCGTTAACAATACTTTTTATGCTAAGCTCGAAATCAAATCCAAGGACGGAGCTATCAAGACCATTGATGCCCGTCCTTCCGACAGCATCGCCATGGCGGTGCGCCTCAAAGCGCCGATTTTTGTGGCGGATGATGTCTTCCAAAAATCATCCCTGGCTCAACCGTGATCACACAAGAGATAGTGGAGTATTATCCTCAATTGTCCCCCATCAAAGAGGCGTTCAAAAACCGCCGTTGCCGGGTGTTTTTAGTCGGCGGCGCTCTGCGCGATTATTATCTGAATCGCGCGTGTCGTGATTTTGATTTTGCCGTTGACCGGGGAGCGATGGTGCTGGCGCGCCATCTGGCCCGGTCTATCAAAGGCACATTTGTCGTACTTGACCGAGAGCATAATAGCGCCCGGGTGGTCAAAAAAATGCAAGGGGAGGTTTGGACTTTTGATTTGACCGATTGGCGCGCCGGGACCATCAAAAAGGATTTGAGCCTGCGGGATTTCACCATCAATACGCTCGCCGTGGATATCACTCAACTTGGGGCCAGGGGCGTCCTCCTCGAAATTCAAGGCGCCCGGCGGGATTTAAAAGCCCGCCGCGTGCGGATGGTCTACGGGGGCGTTTTTAAGGATGATCCGTTGAGACTTTTGCGCGCGTTTACTTTACGCGCCACGCTGGGCTTTACGATTGAAGGCAAGACCATGGCCCAAATCAAAAAAGACGCGCATTTGATACCGAGTGTGGCCATGGAAAGAATACGCGATGAGATTTTTAAAATCCTGGGTTCTCCCCGTGCGTATACAATATTATCCGAGATGGATAAAATCGGCCTGTTATTTTATGTTCTGCCGCAGCTATCAGTGATGGTGGGGATATCCCAAGGCGGCTATCATCATCTGGACGTGTGGCATCATTCTTTGGAGACGGTTAGACAGTTAGAGAATCTCGTCCAAATGAATGACAACGAGCGCATGAAAGCTTACCTGCAGGAGGCTGTAGGCGGGGGGCACACACGCGCTGCCCTTTTGAAAATGGCGGCTTTATTGCACGACATAGGCAAGCCCGAAACTCGTCGTCAAGAAGCCTCGCGGATGATTTTTCACGGCCATGAGCATGCCTCAGAGCGCATCACCCGTTTGGTGGCCAAACATTTGAAATTATCCGTTAAAGAGCGGTTTTTTTTAGAAGACGCGGTGCGGATGCATTTAAGACCGGGCTATCTGTCCAATTTTAAGCGCCCCAGCGAAAAAGCGATATTCCGGTATTTGCGTGACACGAAAGACCAAGCCCCGGGCCTCGCGGTTTTGAGTTTGGCAGATCAAGCGGCGACCTGTGGCATTTTGACCACGGCCTCCAAGCACAAGCATCATGCTAAAATTTGTCATATGCTTATCGACCGCTATTTTAAGATCAAAGACGAGCCGCACCGAGAGCGGCTCTTAACGGGACATGATTTGATCAAAGTTTTAAAATTAAAACCCTCACCGTTGTTTGGGAAGATCCTTTTAAGCGTTGAGGAAGCCGCGGCGTTGGGAAAGATTAAAACTAAAGAGGAGGCCTTGAGGTTAGCCCGATCGAATTTATTTACTCTCTTGCCCCATCGTCAATAACCCGCTATAATTGTTCCCATGAGTTTTCTAAAAATTATTATGATACTCGGCCTTTTAGGGTACTCTGCTGATGCCAGGGCTCAGGTTGCCTCAGAGCCTTCATCCATGCCGGAGCAATGGCAGTTGACGTTGGATGTGATTAAGGCAAAAGCGCAGACCCTGTTGATTAAAAATAACCAGATACGGGCGGAATACCGCAAGTTAATAGAGCAGGGGCAAGACTTAAAGAAAACCCTTAAGGACCAGCAGGATAAAAATGAAGCCATACGCCTTTTGTTGAACCAACGGCATGGCCGTACAGACCAGCAGGTGCGGTTAGACGACTTGCAGCAAACCGTTAAAACGAAAAGGCAGCAGGCCAGAGAATTCCAGGAGCGCTTGGAGAATTTACAAAAAAAGCAGTTGGATTTAGGCCGGGAAATCCAATCCCAGAGGCGTAAGGCGGCAGACATCCAACGCCATCAGCAGGACCAAAAAAAGGAAACCCCGGCGCCTGAAGCCGTCGGGGCACCTGATGGGCAGTTGACGGATTTGCGCCGTCAGCTTGAAGAAGAAAAGAAACAGGAAGTGATTCTGGAGGATCAATTAAGCTCGCTGAAGTCCGGCGGGCCGTCACAAAATCTGGATGTGCATGCCATTGAAGAGGCCAACAAACAGCTCCAGTTGCAGTTAAAGGATTTGCAGGAGCAAAAGTCAAAGAAATCCCCAGAGGGAACTTTGGGCACAAGCCAGCAGCTCAAGTATGATGAACTTAAAAAGCGCAAGGACCAGTTGGAGGCTGCTATCAGAGCCTATGAAATGCGCCTGGATCAATTGAGATATTCTTCGGGGTTGACTTCATCCTGGGCAGTTGAAAAAAAGAAGCTGATCCACGAAATGGTGCAGAAGGATGCCCGTAATAATCAACTGCGCGAGAAGATCAAAATATTGCGTGAAGACGTTGATATTTTAAAAGATCAGGTGGCCAAATTGGAACGCCGGGTCAATTTTATGCAAGGTCAAAATAAAACGTAAGAAATGGAAGGAGATGTTTTATGGTGAAAGAAGCCCAAGATTAATCCTAAAACAGCGGTACGCGCTCTGATTGAGGTGTCGATCACTCCGCAGAAAGACCTTGGTTTTGACAACATCGCCGAGCGGATTTATACCTACCCTCAGGTGAAAAGCTGTTATTTACTTTCAGGGGGATATGATTTGCTGGTCATTGTCGAGGGGGAAAGCATACAAACGGTGGCGGATTTCGTTGCCGCCAAGCTTTCATCCATGGCTAATGTGCGCCAGACAGCTACCCATTTTTTACTGCGTAAATACAAGGAAGAGGGGCAGGTCTTTAAGTATTCTAAAAGTGAGCGCAGGCAGAATATTTCTTATTGAAAGCTTATCATGAGAATTTCTAAACGTGTCGATGCATTAGCGCCCTCCGGCATCAGGGCCTTTTTTGATTTAGTGTTGGGCATGAAAGACGTCATCTCTTTAGGGGTCGGAGAGCCGGATTTTGTCACGCCATGGCATATTCGCGAGCAGGCCATCAAATCGCTGGAAGACGGGTTTACTTCCTATACTTCCAATAAAGGGACAGACCAGTTACGCCGCGCGATTGCCGCTTTTTTAAAAAAAAGATACGATCTCGTCTATGACCCCCAAGAAGAGATCCTCATTACCGTCGGCGTCAGCGAAGCTTTGGATTTAGCGATGAGGGCTATCCTTAACCCCGGCGATAAAATTTTGATACCTGAACCGTATTATGTGGCGTATGGTCCCACGGTCGAGTTAGCGGGGGGCCAGGTGGTGTATATAAAGACCCGTCTCCAAGATGGTTTTAAGGTGACCCCACAGCAAATTGATGAAGCGTTTACCCAGGGCGTGCGTGGGATTTTGCTCAATTACCCGGCCAACCCGACAGGGGCCTCGTATTCCAGAAAAGAACTGGAAGCTCTGAGCCGCGTCATCAAAAAACATGATATGCTGGTTATCAGCGACGAGATTTACGATGAGCTGACGTATGATTTTGACCATACGCCGATAGCGGTCTTAAAGGGGATGCAAGATCGGGTGATTTATCTTAATGGTTTTTCCAAAGCGTATGCTATGACAGGTTTTCGCATCGGCTATGTGTGCGGCCCCGCGGACATAGTAGGCGCGATGACTAAAATCCATCAATACACCATGTTATGCGCGCCGATTACCGGACAGATGGCGGCCCTGGAGGCTTTAAAAAACCCGTTACCGGACGTGCAAGCCATGAAAAAAGAGTATGATCGCCGCCGCCGGTTTATCGTCCGAGCTTTAAATGATATAGGCCTCAAGTGCCACATGCCGCAAGGGGCTTTCTATGTGTTCCCCTCGGTTAAATCCACCGGGGAAAGTTCTGTGGATTTCGCCAGGAATTTATTGCGTCAAAAAAAGGTGGCTGTGGTGCCGGGAGTGGCTTTCGGCCAATGCTGTCGTGACCATGTGAGAATTTCCTATGCGTCCAGTTTTGACAACCTTAAAGAAGCGGTGCTTCGTATGGAACAATATTTAAAGAAAAAGTGAGGTTGATTTTCTAACGAGGATTATTTATGCCCAAAGAGCAGGCCCCCCAAAATACCCGTAAAAAACAAGACGCGGACTTCGAAATCGCTTTTTATGAGAGCATTCTCAAGGATACACCGATGTTTATTGAAGCCCTGAGTGTCCTTGGGGATTTATACACCAAAGCAGGGCTATGGCAAAAAGGTTTGGAGGTAGATTTAAAACTTTCACGCCTGAGACCTGAGGATCCGCTGGTGTTTTATAATCTGGCCTGTTCGTATGCTTTGCTTAAACAAACCCGTGCGGCGTTGGGAGCATTGACCCGGGCCATTGAGTTTGGGTGGGACGATTTTGAGTATTTAAAGGGTGATACGGATTTGGATAATTTACTTAAAGATGAGCATTTTCAGCAATACATCAAACAGCTGGAAAAAAAGAAAAAGCGCCTTTCAAAGTCTCTCAAGTGAATCCCTGTAAAGATGATGAAACATTATCGTCAAGAATTATGGTTTCATACTAAAACCCGTCGGGCGTATATTAATATCACCGGCCAGGTGCAGGCGGCTGTTGATACAAGCGGCATTCAAGAAGGGCTATGTTTGGTGAATGCCATGCATATCACCGCCAGTGTGTATATTAACGATGATGAAAGCGGGCTTTTGCATGATTATGATAGCTGGCTCGAAAAATTAGCGCCCCATGAGCCCACCGCGAGCTACAGGCATAACGATACCGGTGAGGACAATGCGGATGCGCATTTAAAGAGGCAGGTGATGGGCCGCCAGGTGGTGGTGGCCATAACCGGGGGCAAACTGGATTTTGGGCCTTGGGAGCAGATTTTTTACGGAGAGTTTGACGGCCGTCGGGATAAGCGGGTATTAGTTAAGATCATTGGGGAGTAGTAGGGGCGGACCTTGTGTCCGCCCGTATAGCGGACCTTGTGTCCTCCCGCATAGGAGAATTATTATGAGTCTGGTCGTTTTAGGAACCGTTGCTTTGGATCATGTCAAAACCCCCTCAGGCGTTAAAAAGGACATGTTGGGCGGTTCCGCCGCGCATTTTGCCATGTCGGCCCGTCTTTTTACGGATGTGCATATGGTGGCGGTGGTGGGGAAGGATTTTCCGCATAAGCATGTGGATTTTTTAAAGCGCAAGGGTATTGACCTCTCGTCGCTCAAAGTCAATTGTGGCAAAACTTTCCGATGGAGGGGGGAGTATAAAAAAGGGGATTTAAATAACGCCTTGACCCTGGCGACCCAATTGGGGGTTTTAGAGGGGTATACGCCCCAATTGGCGGAGCATCAAAAACGTTTACCTAATATTTTTCTGGCCAACTTCGATCCGGATTTGCAGGTGCAGCTTTTAAAGCACCTGAAAAGTCCGCAGTTAATCGGGCTAGACAGCATGAATTTATGGATCACCCATAAGCGCAAATCATTACGCCGCCTGATGAAGATGGTGCATTTGTTCGTGGCCAATGATACTGAGGCCAGGGAGCTTTCGGAAGAAAATAATTTGATCATGGCCGCCAAACGTCTCAGGGCCATGGGGCCGCGGATGATTGTCATTAAAAAAGGCGAGCACGGGGTATTATTTTACAGTAATACAATGACGTTTGCCTTTCCGGCTTATCCGGTTGAAAAGGTGGTTGACCCCACGGGGGCAGGCGACACTTTTGCCGGCGGCCTCATGGGCTATTTAAGTCGTGTCAACAAAGTCGACGATAAGAGTTTGCGCAAGGCGTTGTTATATGCTACGACGGTCGCTTCTTTTAATGTGCAGGGATTTGGCATGGCCAGGACAGCGTCGCTTTCGATGGGTGAAGTCGATGAGCGCATGAAAACATTCGTCAAGTTTTTTGCCGCGACATAGGCCCTCACGATGTCAACAGCTGTTGGGATCGTAGTTTTACAATAACATAAAGGATGTCTATGCTTATGATAGAACGCATTGGTCTGGTGGCGTCGATTATGATGCCTTTGTGGAATATTCCTTTGATTGTTAAAATTGTCCGGCGCCGATCAGCACAGGACATATCCATGAGCTGGTTATGGGGTGTCTGGGTATGCTCAATTTTGATGGCCCCGGCAGGTTTTATCTCCAAGGACATGGTCTGGCGGTGTTTTAACATAGTGAATTTGGTTTTATTTACCGGGGTCGTTGTCGCTGTTTTGAAGTATCGCAAATAATATGGATAAAAAACAAAAATGCGGGATGGTGGCCATCGTAGGCCGGCCCAATGTGGGGAAGTCCACTTTGCTGAATGCTATTCTGGGTGAAAAAGTGTCCATTGTTTCCAATGTGCCGCAAACCACGCGCCAGCAGATCAGAGGGATTTATACCGACGAGCGGGGGCAGATCATTTTTATCGATACGCCGGGCATACACACAGGCCGTGACGCCCTTGATAAGTATATGAACCGTGCGTCCATGGGCCCCATCGACTCCGTCGATGCCGTTATTCATATGGTGGATGCCAGTGAGAAAACCGGAGCGGAAGAACAACATGTGATGGGACGTTTGAATAAATGCGGCAAGCCCATTATTGTGGCGTTGAACAAGATTGACATCACCAAGGGCAAGTTTGTGCCGGAATATATTCAACTTTGGGAACAGACGCGCGGGGTCCCTATACAAGAGATGAGGGACTTGATTCTATTGCCACTGTCCGCGCTTAAAGGGACTAATGTCAAAAAGCTGCTTGACCTTTTATTTGAGCAAATGCCGCAGGGGCCGTTGTTATATCCTGAGGATGCGATTACGGATTTGCCTAAACGCATGGCCATGGCGGATTTGATCCGGGAGAAATTGTTTAACCTGATGCGTGAAGAAGTGCCGCATTCGATTGCCGTTATTATTGAAAGTGTGCGGCCTCAACGCGGCAAAATTCTGCATATCAGGGCCGTGATTCTCGTCGAGCGCGAATCCCAGAAGGAAATTGTCATCGGCAAATCCGGGGCTATTTTAAAGCAGGTGGGCAGCGAAGCCCGTAAGGACTTGGAAGAGTTAGTGGACAGCAAGGTGTTCCTTGAGCTATTTGTGAAGACCTCTTCGCGTTGGAGAGAGGATTACGGCATGCTCGAGGACATGGGCTACATCTTTAGCGATCTTTAAACACGCACGCATTGTAAGTGATAAATTTATTCTTTTTGCTCCTGGAATCGTTTTTTTAACGCCAAAAATTCTTATGCTGGTTCGGTGGTCAAACAACTCGCCTTAAAGCTCTCTAGAACTGTAAGGCTCAAACAAGTTTGACCATTTAAGACTGAAGTCTTAAATACCCTCACCAGCATAAGTTTTTTGGCTAAAAACTACAGTCGCAAAAAGAACAAATTTATCACTTACAATGATGCACGCGTCTAGAAATGAAAAGCTATTATGTGTGAGGCACATTAATGTGTCTGTCTATTCGGCCATTGTGTTTTCTTCGAAGGTAGTAGAAGGCTGATTTGGCATGGTCCACCTTCGCCTAGATGACGGTGGCAAATCAGCCTGGAGACTAGCGAAGCCGAGTCGCTGGACGAGGCGAGCGTGCCTGAGAAGGAAATACAATGGCCGAATAGACACAGGCAATAGCTTTCATCTCGATGGGCGTGCTTGCGAAGGGAAGACAAAGGTGACTAAACTTTTAGACAATAAACAAATCGCCCAAGTGATCAAACGCCTTAACCTCGCCATGCGCGATTGGCCTGATCCTTCAGTGACCTTGGTCGGCAAGAAATTTAAAAGTCCGTTTTTGGTCCTTATTTCTTGTCTATTGAGCCTGCGCACCCGTGATGAAACCACCTTGCCCGCGAGCGAACGTCTCTTTGCCAGGGCCGATACGATCCAAGGGATGCTTAAGATTCCTGTTGCGGAGATTGAAAAGTTGATTTATCCTGTGGGGTTCTATAAAACCAAGGCTGTGCGCATTCATGAGATTTGCGACGATTTATTGATACGCTTCAAAGGCGAGGTGCCCCCAGATTTAGATGCACTGTTGACGCTCAAAGGGGTCGGACGCAAAACCGCGAACCTGGTTTTGACCGAAGGGTTTGGTCAATTAGGCATATGCGTGGATACCCATGTGCACCGCATCTCGAATCGTCTGGGGTATATCAAAACCCGGACGCCTGCAGAGACGGAATTTGCGTTAAGAAAGAAACTGCCTACGCACTATTGGATCGCGTATAATGCTTTATTAGTCATGTGGGGGCAGAATGTGTGCAAACCTATTTCACCTAAGTGTTCCGTCTGTCCTGTCAAGGGGATTTGTCAACGGGTGAACGTTGGTATAAGTCGTTAAGATTTTTATAGCATTTCGGCGTATTTTTGATAAATTGAACATGATATGAGTAAAATAATAGGGCTTACCTACGATTTAAAAAGCGATTGGCAGAAAACGCCGGATGACCCCATTGATGCGGCCGCTGAGCTCGACGGGCATAAAACAGTGGAATGCCTTAAAGTGGCTTTGGAATCAGCGGGACACAAGGTCGTGCTGATAGGCGGGGCGCGCCAGCTGATTCGTCGCGTGACGAGCGATGATTTGAAGGTGGACCTTGTTTTAAATATTTCCGAAGGCTTTAGAGGCCGCAACCGCGAGTCTCAGGTGCCGGCCATTTTGGATTTGTACAATATCCCTTTTGTCGGTGCTGATGCGCTGACTTTGGGGGTCACCTTGGATAAAGTGATGGCCAAAAAGTGTTTTATCGCTGACGGGATTCCGACACCCCGTTATTTTAAAGCCACCGGCGCGGATGATCTGTTTGAATTGAATACCATCGGTTTCCCTTTATTCGTTAAGACCCTGCATGAGGGCACGTCCAAGGGGATTACGCAAAATTCAATGGTGAAGAATTTTGAGCAGCTCAAAACCCAGGTGGACCACATCTATCAGAATTATAAACAGCCGGCTTTGGTCGAGGAGTTTATTAAAGGCACCGAGTTTACGGTAGGTGTTATCGGCAATAATCCGCCTGAGCCCATGCCGGTTGTCCAATACGCCATTGGCGGGAAGACTCTCTTAGGCAATGAATTTTATTCCTATCGCCACGTGGTTGAAAAGTCGGTGGAATATATTTGTCCGGCACCCATTGACGGGAAATTAGCACGCCGTCTACAGGACTTAGCGCTGAGAGTTTACAATTCAGTGGATTGCCGTGATTTCGGGCGGGTGGATTTTCGTGTGGATGAAGCGGGCAAGCCGTATGTGTTGGAAATCAATCCTCTGCCGAGTCTAAGCCCGGACGATGTGTTTGTACTTTTTGCTAAAGTCAAAGGCATGTCGTATAATCAGATCATTAACAAAATAGTGGATGAAGCCCTGATACGTGTGGGGCTTGGAGACGAGGTTTACAAGAAATGATCTCTGATACCGCTCTGGCCCAAGAAGATACAGTTTCATCAGGGACTCCTCATATACCGTTGTCACCCCAAGAAAAGCGCGTGATGCGGCTTTTCCCCGGGGCTACCTTAGCTGATTGGGAAGACTGGCGCTGGCAGATGAGAAACCGCCTGCGCACGTTGGATCAAATCTCCAGGCTGATGACATTGACCGAACGTGAAGTGCGCGGGATTAAAGGCATGGGGGACAAATTGACCATGTCCATTCCGCCTTATTTTGCTTCTTTGATTGATCCTAATGATCCCGCATGCCCCATTCGCCTGCAGTCAGTGCCGCTGGAGGATGAGTTTGAAACGAGTCCCGAAGAAATGCTTGACCCTTGCGGGGAAGACAAAAATTCCGTCGTACATGGGCTGGTGCACCGTTATCCGGACAGGGTGCTTTTTTTAGTCAATGAAATGTGCGCCATGTACTGCCGTTATTGCACGCGTTCGCGCATGGTCGGTGACGGCAACCATACGCTCAACACCGCCACCTATGATGCAGCGCTCAAGTATATCCGTGAACATAAAGAAATCCGTGATGTGTTGATTTCCGGCGGTGATCCTTTGACTTTAGGGGACCGCATGCTGGAATATCTGATCTCCAGGGTCAAGGCAATTCCTCATGTGGAATTTGTACGTATCGGTACGCGTACCCCTGCGACGTTACCCCAGCGGATCACTCCTGAGCTCGTTGCGATGTTTAAAAAATATTCACCGCTGTGGATGAGTGTTCATTTTAGCCATCCCAAAGAAATAACCCCCCGTGTTAAATACGCCTGTAACATGATTGCCGATGCCGGCATACCGATGGGCAGTCAAACGGTGTTGCTGCGCGGGATCAACGACTCTCCGGCAGTCATGAAAAAACTTTTTCACGAGCTGCTGAAAATTCGCGTGCGGCCGTATTACATTTACCAGTGCGATCCGATCGTCGGCTCCAGGCATTTTCGCACGACGGTTGAGTGCGGCATTAATATCCTCCAGAATTTGCGCGGGTACACCACCGGTTATGCGGTGCCGACCTATGTGATCGACTGTCCCGGCGGCGGCGGGAAGATCCCTATTAGTCCTGACTATATAGTTTCTAAAAAGGGCGGTCGGTATACGTTGCGCAATTTCGCAGGAGAACGATACACCTACGTCGATCCCACGTATTGAATTGGTTGACATAAGCCCCACAGGTATTTATAATACAACCTTCCCAAACTCAATTAAACCCATTAAGGAGCCGTGATGCGTCATGTTAGAAGTTAAAGTCAATGACAAGAACAGTTTTGAAAAAGCGATGCGCTTATTTAAGAAGCAATGCCAAAAAGACGGTTTTTTAGTCGAGCTCAAAGAACGCCGCTTTTATTGTAAGCCTTCCGAACGTAAACGTAAAAAAGGCAAGAGATAATCCGTTGATTAAAGTTAAACGCGCTTTAATTTCCGTTTCCGATAAAACCGGCTTGGTGGATTTTGCCCGTGGTCTGCAGAAGATGGCCATCGAGATCATCTCCACCGGCGGGACAGCGGCGCTGTTGCGTTCGGCCAACCTTGCGGTCAAGGAAGTTTCTGAGTATACCGGTTTCCCGGAAATGCTTGACGGGCGCGTCAAGACCCTGCATCCTAAGATTCACGGCGGCCTTCTGGCCTTGCGTGAAAACCCCGAACATTTAAAACAAATAGCCGCCCACGGGATAGGGCTCATTGATATGGTGGTGGTCAATCTTTATCCTTTCGAGCAAACCATCCGCAAGAAGGACATATCTCTGCAAGAGGCTATTGAAAATATCGATATCGGCGGGCCTTCCATGCTGCGTTCCGCGGCCAAAAATTATAAAAGTGTCGCGGTCGTCTGCAACCCTAAGCGGTATAACGAAATCTTAAGCGAGCTGAATAATAACGGCGGTATTTTGTCGGACAAGGTGTTGACGAGTTTGAGTATGGAAGCCTTTGAGCGCACCTGTCGCTACGACGGGGCCATTTATGATTTCTTAAATAACCGCTTCAAGGGCGATAACTCTTTTTCTTCTTTTCCTAAAGATTTGACGTTGGCTTTCAGCAAATCCCAAGATTTGCGTTATGGTGAAAATCCGCATCAGGCGGCGGCTTTTTACAGGGACAGTGCCGGGCATCAAGGATTGGCAGGACTTCGACAATTACAAGGCAAAGAATTGTCTTTTAATAATATCCTTGATTTGAACGCGGCGGTTGAATTGATTCATGAATTTGATTTGCCCACGGCTGTCATTGTCAAGCATAACAACCCGTGCGGGATCGCTTCTGACAAAAGTATTGATCGTGCGTATAGCAAGGCCTTTAAATGCGATCCGCTTTCAGCCTTCGGCGGTATTATTGGTTTTAACCGCTGTGTAGATGGCAAAACAGCCACGGCTATTATCAAAAGCGGTTTTATGGAATGCATCATCGCTCCTGAATTTACGGCACAAGCGCAGGGTATTTTATCGGCTAAAAAGAACTTACGGCTAATCGTGTTGGATATTGCCAACTTCAAAGCCGAGCCTTTTGATTTTAAGAAAGTATCCGGCGGGCTCCTGCTGCAGGATAAAGACAATCGCCAGCTAAAACCGGAAGAGTTAAAAGTCGTCACTAAAATCAAGCCTACCCGAGCACAGCTGGCGGCCATGCAGTTTGGCTGGAAAGTGGTTAAGCATGTTAAAAGCAATGCCATTGTCTTGGTCCGTGGCACACAGACGGTAGGGATTGGATGCGGTCAAACCAGCAGGGTGGATGCCGCGATTCATGCTATCCGTCGGGCATCTCGTGCGGCCCGCGGCAGTATTTTAGCATCAGATGCGTTTTTGCCCAAGCCCGACACTGTCACCATTGCTGCCCGGGCCGGTATCAAAGCCATTGTGCAGACCGGCGGTTCCATCATGGATGCCGCCGTGATTAAAGAAGCCGATAAGAAAAAGATAGCCATGGTGATGACCGGCATCAGGCACTTTAAACACTAATGACTGCGTTTAATCCGCACGCATACCTTAATTCCTTTGTCAATTTTGAGTCCCAACTTCATACACTGCGCGGCGAAGATTTTAATTTAGCCCGTATTCATAAATTTTTGGATTTGGTGGGTAACCCTTCCGGGATTTACGCATTATTCATGTGGCAGGGACCAAGGGCAAAGGGTCGACCTGTGCTTTCTTGGCCGGCATTTTGCAGGAGGCCGGCTACACCGTCGGACTGTATACGTCGCCTCATTTGCACAGGGTCAATGAGCGTGTCCGTATTTTGAATAAGGCCAACCTCCGCTCTAAAGAGTATTTTTCAGGTTCTATCAGCGACGAGGACTTGGCTGCGGTACTGACGGATTTGCGTCCTTTTGCCGCGGCTATTCAAAATAGGGGGGAGGTCCTTACCTTTTTCGAAGTGTTAACAGTAGCGGCGTTGTGCTACTTTGCTCAAAGGCATGTGGATGTGATTATTTTGGAAACAGGTTTGGGCGGACGGCTGGATGCGACCAATGCCGTGGATTCTTTGGTAGCGGCCCTTACGCCGGTGAGCTTTGACCATACCCGGATTTTAGGCACACAGTTAAGCCAAATAGCGACGGAAAAAGCGGGGATAATTAAGAACGCCCGTCAGAAAGTCGTGGTGGCGCCCCAAGATAAAGAGGTCATGGATATTGTGCGTGCGCGTTGCCGTGCATTTGCCATTGAGCCGATACTAGTGCATCCGGATAAATACAAAGATTTAAAAATAGCCTTGAAGGGGAAGCACCAAGTAGTGAATGCGGCTGTGGCCTTGGAAGTTGCGGCGGTATTAAAAGATACAGGGTTTAAAATCAGTGATGAGGCGTTGGTGGAAGGGCTCAAAAATGTCCGCTGGCCCGGCCGTTTTGAATTGTTGAGGGCGCGCCCGGATGTGGTTGTCGATTGCGCGCATAATGCAGCTTCGGCCCAAGCGTTGGCCCAGACCCTTGTCGAGGAGTATCCTGACCGACGGGTACTCCTGGTGATGGGGGTGTCTGAAGACAAAGATGCGCGGGCCATGAGCGCGCATTTAAAAAACAGCGTGGCGCATATTTTTTTGACTCAGGCCAAACACCCACGGGCCCATGTATTTACGCCCGCGGAGGCGCAGAGTTATTTTGGCGGACAACCCGTTGAAATCGTAGCGTCTTTGCCGAAAGCTTTACAGAAGGCGATGCAGATGGCAGGCGCTCAGGATGTAGTTTTGGTGACGGGTTCCATTTTCCTAGTGGCAGAGGCGATAGATTGTTTGGCTATAGCAGGCACGACCTCGAGCTGAAAATTATTATGATAATAGCTTTTCAGCTCTAGACGCATACGTTCATTGTAAGGGATAAATTTGTTCTTTGAAGCGACTGTTCGTTTTTAATTAACGTGACACACACTTAATTCTCTAAGAATTGCGGCGGGTGGGCTCGGACATTGAAGTTAGAGTTGCCGAGCAAGCAATAGGGAATATGGGGCGGACGGTGACGGCCCCGAGGGCTGGTTGAGGTAAACCACCAAGAGCTAAGGCTGTGACGTACGCATTTCAATCAGGAGCACCTTAACATCGAAGCCGAGACAGGCCCCGTTGGGAATTAGGGGAATTGGAGCGTTATGTACCAGTACAAAGGTTTGGAAGATACGATTGCAGCCATTGCTACTCCGGCGGGACAGGGAGGCATCGGCATTGTGCGCATCAGCGGCCAACAGGCGATTACTGTGGCCGATGCTATTGTCGAGCTTGAGTCAGGCAAGAAATTGGCAGAATGCAAAAGTTATACGGTGCATTATGGCCGCATCCTCAAGAAAAACGAGACGATTGACGAGGTCCTGGTGACGCTGATGCGATCGCCTAAAAGTTATACGACCGAGGATGTTGTTGAGATCAGTTGTCACGGGGGGAGGGCTTCTGTGCGCGCTGTTCTGGATGTTGTCTTGAGCGCCGGCGCGCGTCTGGCTGAGCCGGGAGAATTTACCAAGCGGGCGTTTCTTCATGGCCGCCTGGATTTATCCCAAGCAGAAGCGGTGATGGACCTGGTGGGGGCTAAAACTGAAAATTTTTTGCGCGTAGCCAACCATCAATTAAAAGGCGAGTTGTCGGAAGAGATCAAGAACATCAGGGAAGAATTGTTAGAGCTTTATACCATGGTAGAGGCCCTGATTAATTTTCCGGAGGATGGCATTGAGGCGCAAAGCCGCCGGCAAATATTAACCCGCATCCGTATGCCCCAAGAGCGTGTCCTTAGGCTTTTGGAATCTTCCAAGAGCGGCCGTATTCTTAAAGAAGGGATACGCATTGTCCTGTGCGGGCGCCCCAATGTGGGTAAATCCTCGTTGCTCAACGGTTTGCTTAAACAACAGCGTGCTATCGTCACAGACATTGCCGGCACCACCCGGGATGTGCTGGAGGAATCCGTGCAAATGAAAGGCATTCCGATTCAATTGGTGGATACCGCCGGTATTTTTGTGCCCAGGGATATCATTGAAGAGGAAGCCCTCAAGCGCAGTCATCTGTATATCAACAGCGCGGATGTGGTGCTTTTGGTTTTGGATTACAGTTCTCCCCTCCAAGAGGCAGACACACGGCTGATGGAAAAATTGAAAGGCCGTTGTGTTTTGGTGGTGGTCAATAAAATGGATTTAAGCCATCAGCTGGACATATCAAGGCCCATAGAGATATTTGGCCACCAGCACGTGATTGAAGTTTCAGCCCTTGCGGCGGAATCTATCCGAGAGCTGGAGGGTAAGATTGTTGCAATCGTCGGCAGGGACAAGAATTTTGATACGCACGGCATTTTAATCAGCAATATCCGCCACATCAAGGCTTTAGAGCGTGCCCGCGAAGGTCTGCAGGACGCCTGCCGTCTCATGGATGAAAACACTTCTCTGGAATTTATTGCCGAAGACATTAAAGGGGCCGTCAATCAACTGGATGCCATTACCGGGCGCAATATCGACGAGGATTTGCTGGACCGCATCTTTTCCCAATTTTGCATAGGCAAGTGACCTTCCTGGTCCGCTTCTTGTGAAAGCCACCTTCGAAAAGAAAAGTGTTTAAATACATCGGGATGTACTATAATTCTAAAATCGTCTGTTTCCTGGCGGCATTCCTGGGGCCCTTTGAATACGAAAGGCAGGGACATTAATGCATTCGATCAAAAGTATCATTGAAGCGGTTCCTGACCCGATGATAGTTCTTGATAAAAGTCTCTGCGTCAAGACAGCCAACAAGTCTTTTTATTGCCAATTTAAAATTCTTCCGGAGCAAACCGAAGGTGAACTGCTTTACGATTTAGGGCAGCATCAGTGGGATATTCCGGCGCTGCGCAAGATGTTAGAAGCCGTATGGACTCAAAAGACCTCAATTGACAATTTTGAGCTCTGTGGTCAATTCCCGGGTATTGGCGAGAGGACACTGTTGCTTAATGCCAGAATTATTGATGAAGATGTAGTGGGTGAGCGGATGGTCCTGATGGGCCTTAAGGACATCACTAAGCACAAGCAGGCACAGATAGCTTTCGATTTTCAGTGGACTTTTTTGGAAACTATATTCGAGCATATAGACGCCGGACTCGTGGCATGCAATGAAGATGGAGAGCTTGTTCTTTTTAACCGGAAGGCTCGCGATTGGCATGGATTGGATCCCAGGAAAATCCCGCAGACACAATGGGCCAGCTATTATGATCTTTATCAAGAGGACGGGACGACACCCATGGATATTAGCACCGTTCCTTTGGCGAGGGCTTTCCGCGGTGAAACGATGCAGAACATCAGTATGGTGATTGCCGCTAAGGGGCAGCCCAAACGTTATATTATGGCCAACGCAGGGCCGGTTAAGGGCAAAGACGGACGGGTTTTGGGAGCGGTTGCTGTTATGCATGACATCACCGAGCACAGGCGGATGGAGGAGGGCATCAGGGAGGCCCAACATTTCGCTGACGAAGTCATCCGGGCCGCCGGCGAGGGTATTATTGTTTACGACACTCAATTATGTTATAAAGTTTGGAACTCAGCGATGGAGCAGATGACAGGGATGCCGGCAGCACAAGTTCTTGGGAAAAAAGCCACCAATCTATTCCCGCACATTGTGGAGCAAGGCATTGATAAGTTATTGGCCCGGGCGATGCTCGGCCAGACGGTTATTTCTTCCGATTTTGAATATCGTGTCCCCGGGACAGAAAAAAAAGGTTGGGCCCAGGGGATTTATACGCCGCATCGGGATAACAGTGGAAACATTATCGGTGTGATTGCTATGGTGCGCGAAATCACCGAACGCAAGAAGGCGGAAGAGACATTGAAAGAGAGTGAGATGCGGTTTGCGAGTGTATTTCATCATGCGCCGATTAGTATTGCTATAACGCGTTTTGCAGACGGGAAGATTCTGGAGGTTAATGATGCTTTTTTTGACATTTTTGTCGGACATACGCGCCAGGAGATAGTCGGAAACGATCTTGTAACATTAAATATGTGGGTTTACCCGGGACATCGCGTCATGATGGTCAAGATGCTTTCAGAAAAGGGACGCGTAGAGAGACTGGAAACACAATTTCGCAGGAAGTCCGGGGAGATTCGGGATGTATTCATTGTGGCAGAATTGATTAATTTGAAAGGAGAGCAAGCGATCATAGGGATCATTATCGATATTACTGAGAGTAAGCGCGCTGAAAGAATGATCATTCAGAGGGGAGAGGAGCTCTCTGCGCTTAATATTTTGGGGCGTACGGTGAACACAAGCTTGTCGTTGGATAAGACCATAAAAACCGCGTTGGCCGGGATACGCGGTGCTGTTGATGCCGATCTGACTTTTTTGTTTCTCCGCGACGGAGAGCGACTGGTCCTCAAGGAATCGCTGCCAGTTGATTTAGGCCGGCGTTTCGGTGTTATTCCGGAACATCGCGTAGGCGAATGCCTGTGCGGATCGGCGGTTCGAGAAAAGAAACCCCTGTATTCCCGCGATATTTTTACGGACGGCCGTTGTACTTGGCAGGAATGCAAACGGGCCGGTATAAAATCCTTTGTGGCATTGCCGTTGACCAACGGGGACGAAATCATCGGCGTGATGGGATTGGCGTCGGACACTATGCGGGATTTCGATCAGCAAAGCGAATTTCTTGAAACCCTGGCGAGTCAAGTTTCAGTGGCCCTGGTCAATGCGCAGCTTTACGAAAAATCTCAACAAGAGTTAAGCGGGCGCAAAAGAATCGAAGAAGCGCTGAGAATAGCTAAAGAAGAGGCGGAGACGGCCAATAGATATAAGACGGAATTTTTAACGAATATTTCGCATGATTTGCGCACCCCCTTAAATGCGATTCTCGGGATTTCCCATATATTAAAGTCTGTGGATATGGAGGAAAAGTACCGCAAAGGGGTCGATTTTATCAATGAACGGGGAAAATATCTTTTGGCCCTGGTTGAAGATATTCTTAATGCTTCTAAAATAGATTTAGGTAAGGCAGAATTTAAGTCCGAAGAATTGGATCTTCATCAGCTGTTGGCAGAGGCCGTGGAGACAGCACAGGTCGGGTTAGGGAAAAAAGATGTGACGGTATCCTTAAGTTTTGAAGGAACAATCCCACGGTTAAAAGGGGATGTTCTTAGGGTGCGGCAGATCATCGATAATTTGTTAAGCAATGCTTTCAAATACACACTAAAGGGCCGGATCCAAGTGACCGCTGGAATTGATGACCATCAGCCTAACAAAGATCAATATCGTGTGAGAGTTTCAGTGAAAGATACCGGTATTGGCATACCTGAGGCACAGCTGCCTTATATTTTTGATCCCTTCACCAGATTTCATGAGTTTTATAAAGGGCAAATATACGATGGAGTGGGTCTGGGGTTGCACATTGCGCAGAAATTGGCTGTTTTAATGGGTGGGCAGATCCGTGTACTATCCCAAATCGACAAAGGCAGTGAATTTATAGTGACTTTTAATTTGGATAAAATTTAGGGGCGTCAGAATGGATCAAACGCTCAAAGACAAGAGAGTTTTATTGGTAGAAGATGATAGAGCTAATCAATATTACATGCAGCTGATGTTGGAAAACATTGGTTGTAGTTTTGAGTTGGCGTATAATGGTCAGGAGGCCGTGGAAAAAGTCAAGAGGGGCAAATTCAATATTATTTTTATGGATCTGAGGATGCCGGTCATGGATGGGGTAACAGCGACACAGATTATCAGGCAGGATATTGACAGGACCGTTTTGATTGTCGCGGTGACAGCCCATGTCTTGGCGGATGTTAAGGAAAAATGTTTTTTGGTTGGGATGAACGGTTTTATCGCCAAGGGAAGGGATGTGAAAGTATTTGAAAAAGAAATTATATCGTGGATAGAAAAATCTTAAAGTAGGGGGAAAATATGGTGGACACATCGTTAGCAGACAAAAGAATTTTGTATGTGGAAGATGATGAAGCTAGCCGATATTTTATGGAGATCGTCATCGGAGAAATGGGATGCAGGCTTGTGCTTTGTGCGGATGGGCAACAGGCTCTCGAGAAAATACAGGCAGAAAAATTTGATCTCATCCTCATGGATATCCGTATGCCTAAGCTGGACGGTTATAAAACCTCCCAGATGATCCGCAAGATGGACAAAGAAACACCGATCGTTGCTATAACGGCGTATATGCGCGGACAAGTCTCGAGCATGATGCTGGAATGTTGGGACTCAGGCATGAATGGGATTCTGGCGAAGCCTTGTTCTCCGGAGGATATCAAGAGCGAGATCCAGCGGCGCTTGTTACGGTGAGGGGGATTTCTGGCTGGTTTTGCCAGACGGCCATAACTTTTTTGAGCATTTCAGGGTCGGTCATGATCTGTTGGGTCAAGGCCATTATTTTGGGATTGCTCATCAATTTGGCCATATCATGGCCGTTGATTTCTTGTTGGATTTCAGCATCCTGCAGGATTTTTTGGAAACGCGGGTCTTGCGCCAAGGACTGCGTGTCAGCTGTTTGAAGACAGACGAGTTTTATCAGGGTAGACGGTTCTTTGAATATAGGTAAAAGTTTTCCTCCCATGGCATGGCGGTGATTTTGTAAGAAATTGAAGTAATTACATCATTGTGTAAGGCGTCCAAAAATTTTCTTTGGCCGGAAACAGGGCTAATAATATAAGGGTAATGCAATAAATACCCAGCCCCAGGCCAACGTAAGGACGCCGCCCGCGAAACTGCTGAAGAAGCCCGGGGCGTGTGTTCGTATTGGTGGCTCTTGGCGAATGTTTTAAGAAGAATTTTAAAAGATAATGCAGAAGGATAGGGCCCAATAATCCGATAAGAGGCTTACGATCAAGTCGTGAGTGGCTTGATAATAAAGAATACTGAGGATAGTTGTTATTATAAGAGAAATAGGAGCGAGCAAAGAACGTATAAATCCGCGCGCGGCGCCACGCGCCAGTAAGAAAAGGCTTAAGACCAGGATGATATAATCAGTAATAGTCATTTAATGTTCCGGTAAAAAACGCAGATGCACCAAGTAATAGATAATAAGGAATGCAACGTAGAGCAAGGGAATGATGAAACAGGCTTTGATGATCCACGGGAAAGACAGTTTAAGTTTGGATTTAGCTAATTTTTCTTTAATTTTGGCGTATTCTGCCAAAGAAAGTTGTTCGTTCTTGGGAGAAGAAGAATTTTGCGGCATAATGAAAACAGTATAGCATTAGCGTAAATAGGCTGCAATAAAAATGAAGTTAAAAAAAGAGCAAAAAAAGAACACCGGATTTTAATTATTTATATTTTTTTTGTTAAAATTTCGGGATTTTCTATAACCCCAACAACATCAAGAACTTGCAGATTTTTAGGATATTTATATTTTGATTTGCTTTTTAGCAAATATGTTTTAAACTATAGGTGAGGGAAGCGCTTTCAATAATATAATTTTTATATCTAAAAGCAGGGAGCTTGTATGGAAGCTGAGGTCAACCAACGTGCGGAAGCAAGGCATCATTGTTTTGTTCCCGTAGAAAGTAAAAGCGGTTCCGAATTTGATCAGACTCAAACAGTAGATATCAGTCGGCATGGGATTGGGTTTCTTTCTTCCCAAAACATTGGGATCAATCAGAGAATAGCGCTTGAAATCATTCTTCGTCCAAACACAGAACCTGTTATGGTCATTGGGGTTGTGAAGTGGGTACGCAAACTGGACGATTCTGACCAATACCGGGTAGGCATGGTTTTTTCAGAGATTATTTCGGGTTCTCCTAACCGTTTGGATAGGTACTTTTCTTCAAAACGTTGGGAAGAATAAAGTTAAGGATTACGGCTATGTCGGATGACACCCCAATAAAGGAAGATCGCAGGATATTTGAGCGGTTTTCAGCCCGTTTCCCGGCAAAATTTAAAGATTCACGCGAGGATTACGGGAACGATGTTTTTTTAAGAGATGCTTCGGCCAGCGGTGCGCGTATTTTGAGCAAAGAACGGTTTTTTTTAGATGATCAGCTTTCTTTGCAGGTTGAATTGCCGGATGGCGGAGAGCCGATGATTCTCAATGGTCGCGTGGTGAGGGCAAAATCCCTGGATTTATCTTTTTGGGATATCGGACTGGAATTCCCTCAAGTGAATTTTCTTAAAATGCAACGTCTTTTTAAACTCACCCAAGAAAGCCTTCCAACTTAAAACTGAAGTATTATGCCGGAAGATCCCTTTTATACATTTTTACCTGACGGAGTGAGTTTTACCTCAAAACAGGCTGCTCGTATCAAGACTATCTATGCGCCTTTGTGCGGTGGTGGCCCATCGAGTATCAAGTCCGCTATTTCGCCGACTCTCAGCGGCGACATTAAAGTGGATAAATTCCATTACCTGACCAAACCTGCCTCTCGGGAAGATTTACGCCTGCCGTTGCGGGATTTCTTTGTTTTTATTAAAGAGAAGGGGGTTTTCAGTTTATCACAGGAAAACCCGTCGGATTCGATGACCATTGACATAGGCCCATTGTGGCATAAGTACAAGCGTTCTTTAAAGCCGTCAGGATTAGAATTAAGCGCCGTCAACTTTATTCCGGTCTCCGGAGAAAATGTTGAATTGATGCAGGTGACGGTTAAAAATATTTCCCCAAAGACCGTCCGATGTACCCCCACCTTTGCCGTTGCTCTTTTCGGCCGTTCCAGGGACAACAAACACGACCATGAACATGTGACCGCGCTTTTAAACCGGGTCCAACAAAGGCCCGAAGGGGTGTTGATGCAGACAGCCATGGCCTTTAATGAAGAAGGCCATCAGGAAAGCCGTTGTGTTTATTTTGTCTTTGGAGGTGAGGACAACGGGGGCCGCATCCTGGGTTCTTTTCCGACGGTGGATAGTTTTTATGGCGATGGCGGCTCTCCTCAAAGGCCGCAGGCGGTTTTTGAAAATCATCAACCGGTTAGGCTGGGCGAAACGCTCAAAAACGGCAAGGAAGTTCTGGGAGCGTTGCGTTTCAAGGACCTTACTTTAAAGGCGGGGGAAAGCCAATCTTATGTGGTGGCTATTGGAATCGCCGATAGCGAATCCCAAGCCCTGGATATTTTTAGCCGTTTTGATGATGCGGATAAATGGGCTAAAGCCTGGGCGCTTAATAAGGCCTATTGGTCCGGGAAAATTTCTGCCATTGTTTTTAGCGGCGCGGATAAAAATTTTGATGCCTGGACGCGCTGGGTTATTTTACAGCCGATTTTACGCCGTATTTTCGGCTGTTCGTTCTTGCCCGACCATGACTATGGCCAAGGCGGCAGGGGTTGGAGAGATATCTGGCAGGATTTATTGTCGCTGATTCTTATTGAGCCCCATGGTGTGAGAGCCGATTTGATTAACAATTGTGCGGGCATCCGCATCGACGGCAGTAATGCCACTATCATCGGTAACTCGCCCGGTGAGTTTTTAGCGGACCGCAATGCCATCACCCGCGTGTGGATGGACCACGGGGCATGGCCGTTGTTGACCTTGTTGCTGTATATCGACCAGACCGGGGACTTTGATATTCTGCTGGAGAAACAGGATTATTTTCGGGATTGCCAATTATCCCGCACCCTGGACAAAGATATGGGCTGGACGAGCCAGTATGGTCATAAACTGCTGGATGGGCAAGGGCATGTGTATACAGGCACTATCCTGGAGCATGTGCTGGTAGAGAATCTGACCCAATTTTTTAACGTCGGGCAACACAATATCATCCGTTTAGAAAGCGCGGATTGGAATGACGGTCTGGACATGGCGGCAGCCCGTGGCGAGTCGGTGGCGTTCACGTCATTTTACGGCGGCAATTTGTTAAAACTAGCGGACCTTCTGGAAGATATGGCCAAAATCAAAGCCATCGATTCTGTCCTCCTGGCCCGAGAGCTTTTGATTTTATTGGACACCTTAGGTGAAAAGGTTAATTACGACGACCAGAAGGCGAAATACCGGCATCTTTTCGATCGATATTACCGCAGCGTACAACCGGCTTTAAGCGGGCAAACCGTTGAGGTGGCTATCAAAGATGTGGTGCGTGATTTGCGCGCCAAATCCACATGGATATTTGCGCATATACGCCGTCAGGAAAAGGTCCGGGTGAAAAAAGGCTCCAAGACCTATGAATGGTTCAACGGTTATTATGACAATAATGGCCGTGCCGTGGAGGGTCGGGTGGACACACGGGTGCGTATGACCTTGACGGGGCAAGTGTTTGCCATCATGAGCGGGATGGCCCTTGAGGGGGAGATCGAAAAAATCGTGGAAAGCGCGGAGGCCTTTTTAAAAGACAAGACATTTAAAGGGTATCGTCTGAATACGGATTTTGGTGTGCGTCATTATTTGGATTTGGGGCGTGCGTTCGCCTTTGCTTACGGCACAAAAGAAAACGGTTCTTTTTTCAGCCATATGACCGTGATGTTCGCCGCAGCACTCTACCAGCGCGGCTTTGCCCGTCGTGGCTATGAAGTGCTGCAGTCCATTTATCGGATGGCCATCGATGGGGTGCACAGTAAAATTTATCCCGGGATTCCGGAATATTTTGATTCACAGGGCCGAGGGATGTACCATTATTTGACCGGTTCCGCCAGCTGGTGGGTATTGACCCAATTGATTTATGTTTTTGGCGTGCGGGGCGCTCGCGGTGATTTGATCTTGGCCCCTCAATTAGTTAAAGAAGAATTTAATAAACAAGGGATTGCCTGTGTTGTCTGTCCATTTGCGGGCAAGCGTCTGACGGTGGAGTATCACAATCCTAAAAAATTGGATGCGGGGGCCTATGCGATTGGGGCAGTTTTCATGGATGGCCACCCCCTCGATTTGATCCGTCTGGCCCCGGCTAAGGTTTGCATCAAAAGAACATCCATCACCAAAAATGCCGTCATCAAAGTTGTTCTGGGGGTTTGACATTGGCAGGGATACGCATTATTATGCTATACTTGGTCATGCAAAAATATATCGTTAAAGGCCTTTTTTCAGCCCTCGTGGTGACGCTTCTTATTTCTACGGCAGTTGTTGTCTATGCCCAGACGCAAGAGCGCTCCTCTTCTGAACTTGTGCGTTTGTCCTGGAAAGCTTCCAATGAAGGGGATTTAAAAACCCTTGCGGATTTAGTTGATGAAATAACTAAAACCTACGGCGACAAGGCCCAAGCGTTAGCCTCCCAGTTAAGTCATTTCCCTGTTGCCAGTCAAAGAGATGATTACAAAATTATGTCGGATGTGGCTACCTGTTTGTTTATCAAGGCTGAGGCCCTCATGCATCAGGGGAAAAATGATGAAGCGATACTTCAGTTCAAAAATATTATCGCTCAATATCCCTGGGCCCAGAGTTTTGATCCCAGCCGCGGCACTTACTGGTCAGTGGCGGAAAAATCGCAGGCCAGCATTGATACGATGGAAGGCAAAACACCCTCCCAAGTCGCGGCCCCCGTCAAGCAAGCCCCTCGAACCATACCGGTGTTGACGTTCCCGGGAACAGAACAGATCGTTGATTATCAGCGATACGGTAAATTCCTTAATGTAGGGACCAAGGATTTCCATTATCAAATCACTGATCAGGCGGGGTTAGTGGCAGCGTCGGGTGAAGGTATTTACCCTAATATAGCGGATGTGTATAGAGACCCCGGGTATAGGCAAGCTTTAAAAGAAGGGCGCCTGCAGGGCAGTCATTGGGATTTTGTCAACACACCGGACTTACAAGCTGCTTTTTATAAATGGTTTACCGCGCCCGAATCTTGGGGCGTTCGATTATTTTATATAGGCAACATTTTTGAAAAGGCCGGCATGTATCAGGATGCCATTAAGGCCTACCATGCGCTGATTGTGAATTTTCCGTCTACAGTAGCGTGGACGTATTGGCAGACCCCGTGGTATCCGGCCCAGGCGGCGGTGGCCAAAATTCAATATTTGACCCGCATTCATCCTAAACTGCATTTGGAATACAAATGGGGCAAGATACGCATCCTTAATGCCGATGATCCTCATAAGTATGTGACGATCACTAAGCCCGGGGTTATCCGCAAGTTAAGCGCGCTTGAGCGTGCCAAACAAAAATTAAATTGGCAGCCGCCTAAAATGCCTTTAGGGAAACCCCTTTTTTATTCAGGGCAGGGCCAGGTGCGTTTTGTCAAATATGAAAGCGGCCACTGGCAGTTATTGGTGGACAATAAACCTTTTCTGATCAAAGGCATGGCGTATATGCCCACCAAAGTAGGACAAAGCCCTGACAATGGGACCTTGGTGGATTGGATGCAGGAAGACGATAATCATAACGGCACCATTGATGCGCCCTATGAAGCATGGGTGGATAAATATGGGGACAATAGACGTCATGACGATGAGCCTGTGGTCGGTGATTTTAAGCTGATGAAAGATATGGGGGTCAACACGTTACGCATCTACTATCAGGCCTACATGAAATCCGACAAGGCCCTCTTGGAAAAAATGTATAAGGAGTACGGGTTTAAGGTGGCGTTGAGTAATTTCATAGGCAAATACGCGATCGGCTCCGGGGCCAGTTGGTCGGACGGCACGGATTATGAAAACCCCGTGCATCAAGAAAATATGATGGCGTATGTCAGGGAAATGGTCATGGAGTTCAAGGACCAACCGTATATTCTTATGTGGATTTTAGGCAATGAAAATAATTACGGAGTGGCGTCCAACGCCGATAAAAAACCTGTGGCCTATTTTAAATTTATCAATAAAGTGGCGCAGATGATTAAATCTATCGACCCCAACCATCCGGTGGCGATCTGTCAGGGGGATACTTTATTTTTGGAAAAATTCGGCAAATATGCTCCGGATGTGGATGCTTACGGGGCCAATATTTATCGCGGGGATTACGGATTCGGTTCTTTCTGGGAGGATGTGGCCGAGTATGCGGATAAGCCGGCTTTTATTACGGAATACGGGGCTCCGTCTTATGGGGGGGCAAGCATGAGTTATGAACAGGCCCAGCAGGCGCAGGCGGATTATCATAAAGGCAATTGGCTGGATATCCTTTATAACAGCGCAGGTTTCGAAGACGGTGTGGGAAATTCCGTCGGTGGTATGGCTTTTGAGTGGCTGGATGAATGGTGGAAAAATTATACACCTTCCATTCATTCCACTAAAGCGGACGCGGTGGGGCCTTTCCCGGGCGGTTATTATTTTGAAGAGTGGTTTGGCATTTTTGGCCAGGGAGACGGCTCTCAAAGCCCGTACTTGCGCGAAGGTAGGAAAGTATATTATACTTATAAGGAACTTTGGAAGTCTTAGCACGCCACCTGCATGGAGCAGGGGCATTTTATTTCTAGAACCTAACATTAAGGAGGGAGTACGGTATGAAGAAATGGGAAAGTCTTTTAATTATTGCAGTATTCGGTTTTTGTGCGACAAATGTTTTCGCTCAAGACCAGGCGGCGGTGAGCGCTGCTAAAGCGGCTTCTGAGGCTCAACCGGCACCGGTGGCTCAGAGCGGCAGGCGCAGAGCAGGCCAGGGTCAAAGCGCCGATTAATTTCGGCGATTACCGGTCTACGACCTTGGCCACCAAGGCGTGGCAAGCATTGGCTCAAAATGATATTGAGTCTGTGTTGGCGTACACTAATAAATGTATTTCACTGTATGCCGCGCAGGCCAAAAAGATGCAGGCCAGCTTGAAAGATTATGTGACCGGTTCTAATGATGATATCTTCAAATATTGGGCCCTTAATGATGTGGCAACCAGCTATTACATTCAAGGGGAAGCTTATCAAAATGCCAATATGAAAGATGAAGCGAAAGAGGCTTATAATAAAGTCATTAGCGATTATTCTTTCGGTCAGACTTGGGACACCAAAGGCTGGTTTTGGAAGCCTGCGGCAGCAGCCAAAGAAAAATTGGATATGATTGCGGCCGGGGTGAATTGGAATTTCGGCGATTATTCTTCCAATCAATTAGTGCAGAAGGCATGGGCGGCTCTGGCGGCCAATGATCTTAAGGCCGTGGAAGCGTATGTCAATAAGACCTTGGAATTATACGAGGGCAAAGCCAAGACCATGCAGTCGAGTTTGAAAGAATATGCGTGGGAATCGAAAGAGAAAACTTTTAGTTATTGGGCACTTAATGATGTCGGTACGGCCCTGTTTATTTTGGGTGAAGCTTATCAAAATGCCGGCAAAAAAGAAGATGCCGTTAAGGCGTATAAGAGAGTCATCAACGAGTTCTTGTACGCGCAATGTTGGGATCCTAACGGTTGGTTCTGGAAACCTGCCGAAGCCGCTCAGCAGAAATTAGCGGAATTGGATAATGTTTAATTAATTAGAGGACAGCGCCACTATTTTTACCAAAAATAAGGCGCTGTCCTCATTCATGCCGAATCCTTCTTATGAATTATTTACTTATTTGTCTTTTTTTTATTCCCTGCCTGGCCCATGCTCAAAACAGCGACCATCCCCGGTGAGGAGAAAACTAAACCCTTTAAGCCGTTTGTCGTTTATCAAGACAAGGGTTCTTTAAATCGTTTTGTACCCTCCGGCTATATGCCCACCGGCGAGTGCATTAAAATGGATGATGCGTGGAGAGATAATTGCCATGAGAATACAAGTTGTATTAAAGTCGTTTATGATACCGGCTGTTCTTTAAAAAGTCGACGGTGGGCCGGAGTCTACTGGCTTAATCCGGCGGATAATTGGGGGGATCGAAAAGGCGGATATAATTTAACGGGTGCCCGTCGTTTGGTGTTTTGGGCCCGCGGGGAGGCCGGCGGCGAGAGGATCGCGGAATTCAGGTTAGGCGGGGTAGGCAATGGCCGGGAATATCCCGATTCGGATACGGCCTCCATCGGTCCGGTGATTCTCTCCAAAGAGTGGAAAGAATATGCCATTGATTTACGTGACAAAGATTTGACTTATATCAGCGGAGGATTTGCCTGGATTGCCAATACGGATGACAATCCTTCTTCGTGTGTATTTTATCTTGCCCATATCCGTTATGAATAAAGTATCGATTTTTTAAGAATAAATTTTTTTGTAAATCTTCTTGTATTAAGGCTCCCTGTTTGTTATATTTTGTATATTACAAATATATTTAGGAGAGGGTATGTCCAAAGCCGTACGTTTGGGAGTGGGGGTTTTAGCAATACTTGTGGTGGCTAGTGCGGCAGTTGCTGTTTCGACATTAATGCAAAAACAGGCGCTTGAAGGGCAAGTTCAACATTTGCGCTCGCAAATCTCCGACAATCAAAGCAGAGAAGCAGGGCTTTTGGCCCAAGTCAAAAAATTGCAGGGTGATGCAGACCAACTGAATACTAAAGTTTCACAGGCCGATCAGGCAAAGACAGAGACCCAAAATCTTTATGATGAAGTGAAGCGCAAGTCCGCTGATTTGCAATCACAGATTGATCAGGCGAATTCTGAGCGGGATGATTATAAAAATCGCGTTGATACCATTACCCGCGAACGTGACGATTTGATGCAAAAGTTAAAAGACCGCCCGACCCAGATCGTTTATAAAGACCGTATTATCCAGGCCCCGCCGTCGAGTACCCCCGCACCAGCGCCCGTCGTGGATGTGACTTCAGCCCAAGGGGATCAGTACTGGGCTTCCGTGCTTAAGCAGAAGGCCGCTTTACAACTGGAGATTGAGAAAAGCAAATCCGAATTGGACCAAGCCGCTTTACAAGTCGTGGAATTAAAGAAACAGAATTCCGATCTGGAGCTGCAGGTCAAACAGGTCACTCATGAAAAAGATGAAATTGCCCAAAAAGTTAAATATGGCGGAGATTTGGCCGACACGCTTTCCATTGATTTAGCCCGCGCACGCAATGATCAAAAAGCCGTGAATGACCGCGCCGATAAGGTCAAAGAAGAGAACATAGAATTGCTGGCAGAGATCAGGGGCCTGACCTCCACTAAGCTCGCTTTGGAGAAGACGATTTCCCGCTTGACGGATGAGAAAGATGCTATGCAGAAAAAATTAGTTGAGACCGAAAGCGTGATCCAAAGCCGCATTGATGACATTTGGAAAATTAAACAAAGCCTGGATAAAAGACTTTCTGAAAATTCTGTTGCCCCATCTTCTGCCGCGGGCGGTATGGAGTTGCCTCCCATTATTGTCAATGCGCCCAACAACCAGGGGCAGGGAGCTTTTACGTCTCCCGTGGCATCTAAGAACCAGGGGGCTATTATCAGTATTAATGAAAGCAGTAATTTCGTTATCGCGGATTTAGGCCAAGCCAACTCTCCTGTGGGCGTTGGTAGTGTTTTGAGAGTGTATCGCGATTCAAGAGCAATCGCTACGTTGGAAGTCATTCAGGTGCGTCGTGATATTTGTGCTGCGGACATCAAGGATAAATCCACTGAGCTTAGAGTGGGGGACACTGTCAGACTTTAATTAGTTTTAAACCTTTCATCCATTCGTTACCCTTCAACGTGGTCGAAAAAAAAATAAGCATAACTGATGTCGCCAGACGGGCAAAAGTTTCCATCACCACCGTTTCCCGCGTCCTCAATAAAGTCCCCACGGTCAATAAAGAAGTCGCCCAACGTGTGCAACAGGTCATCACCGAGTTAAAGTTCAAGCCCAACCCTACGGCCCAACGTTTGGCCCGTGGGATAGAGAACACGGCCATCGGCTTTGTTATGCCCGGGTATCCCGGTATTTTTCATTCTTTTTATGCCGTGGAGTTGATACGCGGCATCGGCCATGGTTGCGAAACCCTGCGGTTAGATTTAATTTTTCATATTACTGACGGGACTAATCCGTTACGCTCGAGTTATGCCGGAGGTCTTATCTTCGCAGATATCATTGAAAACCGGACTCAGGTTGAATCAGCCATACGTGAAGCGACCCCTTGCCTGGTCCTTAACCATATTGTCAAAGATTTAGAAGTGAGCTACATTGCCGTGGACAATGTCAAAGGCGGTTTTACGGCGGCGGAATATCTGGTCAATTTAGGCCACAAGCGTATCGCCACCATCACCGGTAATATGCAGACACAGGCGGGCATAGACAGGTTTGAGGGTTTCCAGAATGCCTTGGCTGTGCATGGGATCGACTCTCCGCCGGATTATGTGTATAAGGGGGACTATTCCCGTCGGTCGGCCCGTTTGGCATCCGAACGTTTTTTTTCTTTGGATAATCCTCCCACGGCTATTTTTGCGGCTAGCGATGACATGGCTTTGGAGATTATTTCGGTCGCCATGGAAAACGGTATTAAAGTCCCTGAAGATATTTCGATTATCGGGTTTGATGATAATCCCGCCGGCTTGTTTGGCCCTGTTGGATTGACGACGATCAAACAGCCGTTGTTTACCATGGGGGAAGAGGCGACAAAAGTGATTTATGAAATTATGACCGGTAAGCAAAAAGGTGTAGTCCACAAAGTCTTTGCTCCTGATTTGATTGTGCGCGAGTCCTGCGCGCATCCTTCCTCGTAATATTTTTTTTATTCTCCTTAAGCAAATTAAGTAAATATTGATTAAAGTCATCCAAAAAGTTACTATAATTTGTTTGAAGATAGTATAAACAGGAGGTCTGTATGCAGACAAAATCTAATCAAAGGAAAGACCAACGCCTTAAGTATAAAAATACCATTCAGTATGAGGAATATCTGGGGGATGAGCGTTATGGTACTCCTGTGGCCACAGAAGCTTTTGATATCTCAGCCAGAGGACTTGGCTTTTATGACAATAAGGAATTTAAATTGAATTCCACCCTCAGGATCAGTTGCTATGTTTCAGATAATGAGAAGATATCTTTTACGGCATCCGTTGTTAGGCTCCAAATTGATAAAACAGGCTCCAGGCAGTACCTTGTGGGTACCCAGATAAAGGATATCAAAGAACAGGACAAAGAGAAATTAATAACTTTTTTACACGAGATTAATATTTATGCTCTTCTGGATAGCGTCGATCTCCAAAATGTTATGGATGTCCATTTTATGGCGGGGCACCCCATTATTGTAAAGACGATGGGAGAATTGAAAAATGTAGGGAGAGTTTTAGATGAATACACGGTGAAAAATTTATTGCTGAATCTCTTGGATGACGATAGTTATGCCAAGTTTATGAAGTCTAAAGATATAAATTTTATCCTTACTTATAAAGAGAAAAGATTAAGGTTTAATATACATGTCCAGCAGGGTAGGGTAGAGGCTATTTGTCGCATTGTGAATGCAAAAATTCCCACCCCTTCCCAATTAGGGCTTCCCGGCGTTACAGAACGCTTGATGAGAGATAGCCATAGAGGGCTCATTGTTATTGCCGGTCGGACGGGATCAGGGAAAACAACGACACTGGCTTCACTCGTAAGTTATTTAGGTAAACTTATTAACGGTGTCATCATCAGCATTGAAGACCCCATCGAATATATTCAAGAACAAAGAGGATGCATTATTAAACAAAGAGAATTGGGCCGCGACACCATTTCGTACGCATCAGCTATCCGTAATGCGTTAAGACAAAATCCTGATGTGTTGATTATAGGCGAAACTCTAGACGTAGAAACTCTGGAGCTGGTGTTGACTGCGGCCGAGTCAGGGATGTTAGTTTTAACCACCATTCATTCGGCCAGCATTTCTCAGGTTTTGGATCGGGTGGTATCCTTTTTCCCTGCGGAGACCCAGAAACATATTTTGACCCGGCTTTCCCTGGTGTTAAATGGCATTATTGTTCAAGAACTTTTCCCTCGCATTGTCGGAGAGGCAGGCTTGGTGCCGGCTGTAGAAGTGTTCTTGATGAATGATACCGGAAGGAAAATGATCCGTGACGGCGACTGGAAACAAATTCCTGATTACATATTAAGGGGGAAAGACCAAGGGATGCAGTTCATGAAAGATTCGATAGAAGATTTGGTTAGGAGAGGGATTATTGATATTGGATACTCGAAAGGATATTCCTAGGAGAATATATGAGATTAGGCTGGCGGCAGGAGAGCAAAACAGTAAGCCTATCGGAAGTCCATTCGAGTATCCGTGTGGATGCCCATGCCAGTTGGGGGCGTAAGATGCTGGCTTTTTTGGGGCCCGGACTCATGGTGGCGGTCGGTTACATGGATCCGGGCAACTGGGCGACGGATTTAGCCGGTGGGGCTAAATACGGCTATATTTTACTGTCCGTGATATTGTTTTCCAATTTTATCGCCATTTTACTGCAACATTTGGCGTTAAAGCTGGGTATTGTCACCGACCGTGATTTAGCCCAGGCTTGCCGGGACCATTATAGTCAACCGGTATCTTTCATGTTGTGGGTGGGATGTGAGATCGCTATTGCCGCGTGTGATTTGGCTGAGGTCATCGGCTCTGCCATTGCCTTGAATCTGCTTTTTCATCTTCCTCTTGTAATAGGTGTTTTGCTAACCGCGATGGATGTGCTTGTCATTTTATTTTTGCAGTATAAGGGATTCCGCGTTATTGAATCTTTGGTAGCGGGTTTAATATTATTAATCGCAGGGAGTTTTGCCTATGAGATGATGATTGCCAATCCTTCCTTACCGCTGTTTTTTGCTAATTTATTGCCTAAACCCGAGATCGTCACTAATCCCGGCATGTTATATATTGCGGTTGGCATTTTAGGGGCCACGGTCATGCCGCATAATTTGTATTTGCATTCGAGTATTGTGCAAACCAGGGCGTATGAACGCAATGAAGAAGGCAAAAAGATGGCCGTGCATTTCGCAGGCATAGACTCGGCTTTCGCTTTGTTTTGTGCGTTTTTTATTAATGCCGCGATCTTGATCCTGAGTGCTGCGGCCTTTCACGGTACCGGTCACCAGGATGTGGCCGACATCCATGATGCGTATAATTTATTAACGCCGGTTTTAGGCGCGTCCATGGCCAGCATTGTATTTGCGATTGCCCTTTTAGCATCGGGGCAAAACTCGACGCTGACAGGGACATTAGCAGGCCAAATCGTCATGGAGGGCTTTTTGAATATCCGCCTGCGTCCGTGGGTCAGGCGCCTGTTAACGAGATCAATCGCGATTGTCCCTGCGGTGATTGTGGCTTCGATGTATGGGGAAAAGGGGACAGGGGATTTGCTGATTTTTAGTCAGGTTATTTTATCCCTTCAATTGGGTTTCGCGGTAGTCCCGCTGGTTGTGTTCACATCGGACAAGAAGAAAATGGGAAGCTTTGTGAATTCCGCATGGCTTCAAGTGCTCGCATGGATAGTGACGGCCGTGATTATTGTATTAAATGTCTATTTATTATGGCAGACCGTCGCAGGTTGGATCAAATAAGTTCCCGCAGGCTATTTGGCTTCAATTAATTTCTTCATGGATGTCTATTCGGCCATTGTATTTCCTTCTCAGGCACGCTCGCCGCATCCAGCGATGCGGCTTCGCTAGTCTCCAGGCTGATTTGCCACCGCCATCTAGGCGAAGGTGGACCATGCCAAATCAGCCTTCTACTACCTTCGAAGAAAACACAATGACCGAATAGACGCGTGCATTGTACGGGATAAATTTGTTCTTTGAAGCGACTGATCGTTTTTAGCCAAAAAACTTATGATGGTGAGGGTATTTAAGACTTCGGTCTTAAATGGTCAAACTTGTTTGAGCACCGAACCAGCATAAGAATTTTTGGCGTTAAGAAAACGATGACAGGAGCGAAAAGAATAAATTTATCCCGTTCTAGTACTAACGCGTTCATGTTGACAATCGTCGTTATTCGCGCTATTTTAGTTCCCTTATGAATTCATTTGATTGCATCGTTATAGGCGCCGGACATGCCGGCATTGAGGCGGCTTTAGCGCCAGCCCGCATGGGCCTTGCGACGGCCATGGTGACCTTGAGCCGTGACACCATCGGACAGATGAGCTGTAATCCCGCCATCGGAGGTGTCGGCAAAGGCCAGTTAGTCAAAGAGATCGATGCTTTAGGCGGGGAAATGGGTCTGGCCGCCGACCGCACAGGGATCCAATTTAGGCAATTAAATGCCTCCAAAGGCCAGGCGGTGCGTTCGTCCCGCTGCCAGGCAGACCGCAAGCAATACCGTTTGTATATGCAACATGTGGTCTTAAATCAGCCGCATTTGACTGTTATTGAAGATGAAGTCTGTGATCTTCTGGTGGCCGGGGGACAAGTTAAGGGTATTAAGACCGTTAGTGGTTTGCATGTAGAAGCCCCGACGGTGATTATCGCCACAGGCACTTTTTTAGACGGGCGCATCCATATCGGAGCCACAGATTACCTCCGGCGGCCGTATCAATGAACAGGCATCCATACGCTTGGCCCGCTGTATCCGCGATCTGGGCTTCCAGATCATGATGTTTAAGACCGGCACACCCCCGCGCCTGGATGGACGTACCATTGATTTTACGGGTATGGAGTACCAGGCGTCTGACGATCCTATTGTGCCGTTTTCTTTTAGAACGCCTTTTATTCCCAAAGAACGAAAACTTTTATCTTGCCATATTACGCATACGACCCAACGCACCCATGACATTATCCGGGCGAATTTTCATCTCTCCCCGATGTATTCCGGTCAGATTAAGGCCACCGGCGTACGGTATTGTCCCTCCATTGAAGATAAATTAAAGAAATTCGCGGACAAGCCTACGCATCATGTTTTTCTGGAGCCCGAAGGGTTGGATACTTTTGAGTATTATCCTAACGGTATCTCCACCGGTCTTCCGGCCCATGTGCAGGAAGAGATGGTCCACTCCATCCCCGGACTTGGGCAAGCCGTGATTGTCCGTCCCGGCTATTCTATTGAGCATGGGGTGGTGCCGGCGACGGAATTAAAGCCGACATTGGAAACCAAGAAAATCAAGGGCTTGTTTTTAGCAGGCCAGATTAACGGGACAACCGGTTATGAAGAAGCCGCTGCCCAGGGCCTGGTCGCCGGGATCAATGCCGCTTTGCAAGTTCAAGACAAAGAGCCGCTTATTTTAGGCCGCCATGAATCTTATATCGGAGTGTTGATTGATGATTTGGTCACTCGCGGGACCGAGGAGCCTTATCGCATGTTTACATCGAGGGTGGAGTATCGCCTGATCGTGCGCGAGGACAATGCAGACAAACGTCTGGCGCAATACGGGCATCACCTGGGACTTTTGTTACCCCAAGATTATGATCAAGTTACGGCCAAATACGCGGCCATTGAGAAGGAAATAGAACATTTACGTTTAACAAAGATCCCTCCGGGGACATTACTGGATGACATTCTTAAAAAGGTAGACAGTGCGCCTCTGAAGCAGTCGATTTCACTCTATGATTTGCTCAAAAGGCCGGAAATTACTTATGATATGATTGCGGGCTTTGACGGGACGCTGGAAAAATTAGGCCGGCAGGTGATCGCTCAGGTCGAATATGAAATTAAGTATGAAGGTTTTATCCGCCGTCAACACAAGGAAGTGGAAAAGTTTAAGCATATTGAATATATCCGGATACCGCCGGGCTTTGATTTTAACAGGATCCCCGGACTTTCCAAAGAAATCACAGAGAAGCTTAACCGTTTTAATCCCATTACGTTAGGTCAGGCTAACCGGATTTCCGGGATGACTCCGGCGGCTATTGTGCTGTTGATGATCTATTTAAGAAAATAGGGAACTTTCAAGGGGTTTTTAGTGTCTAAATGGGTGAAGGATGGGAAGAGCCCAGCGGGGCAGGGAGGCAACCATGAAACCCATAAAAAATATCAACACGGTGTTTAGCACACTGTTCTTTACGGCCCTTCTCGCAGGCGCATCAGTACCGGCTTATGCCTCTTGGGAAAATGCAGGCATGCAGCCCCTACCACATCAAGTCCATATGAATGTAGTACCGCCGGTACGCGTTGAGCCCCAACGTCGTGTGCAGCTACCCCAGCACGAAGCGCCTATGAATGTAGCAGGGCCGGTACGCGTTGAGCCCCAGCATCGGGTAGAGCCGCCCCAGCATCGGGTAGGGCCGCCTCAGCATGAAGTGCCTATGAATGTAGCAGGGCCGGTACGCGTTGAGCCCCAACATCGTGGGCAGTACCCACAGCGTAATTACGATAGAGATTTGTATAAATATTATGAGGAGAGGGTCACCTACATTCCTGTAAGCCCTGCTATTGTTGTCCCGGATGACTTAGAGGAGGTCGTGGTAGATGGCCAAACATACTTTTATAGCGAGGGTGTTTTTTATCAGCAAGAGGGGGATCAATTAGTGACTATTGGCCCTGTCGTTGGTGCCGTGGTTGATTATCTCCCCCCGGATTATCAGATAGTGATGGCTGACGGAGTTAATTATTTTGTCTGGGGAGGCGTTTATTATCAGCGCCTGGCAGAAGGTTTTGAGGTTGTTGTGCCGCCGGATGCCTAAGTCATGTTCATCGCGTATCCATTTCATCGAAAAAAGTCAATTTGGGCATGCCTATAATTTTATAAATTTATTATTTACAGGCCCAATTTTGTTATAAAATACTACAGTTCCCAATAGTTTGGGGGGCTCTAAAATATTTCTTTTATTTATGGGGGATTTTTGTATAATATTCCATTTCTACCGGAGGACTAAAGCGTAAAAAAGGACGGCCTATAAAATGAACAAATCTGCAGTATTCGGCTATGAGCTCCTGCTCGATCTTTATGATTGCAAGCCAGGTGTGTGTGACGATTTAACGTTGTGTTACAATTTTCTCGACGAGATTGTCGGGTTTTTAGGGATGGAAAAGCAGGCGCCTCCGGCGATTTTTAGATCCGATGGGGTGCGTTTTCCTGATAAAGCCGGCCTTTCCGGATGGGTGCCATTGATCGAAAGCTCCATTGTCATCCATACCTTGACGCCCAAAGACTTTATCACGGTGGATATTTATTGCTGCCGCGCTTTTGACCGTAAAAAAGCGGAAGAGTTTTGCCGCAGTTTTTTTGGTCCCAAAAGGGTGCAGGCGCAGTTTGTCGAACGCGGGTTAAGTTATTACCAAGAGACTGCGGGCACAATTAAAGAACTGGTGCACAAGTGACTTTAACGTAACGTTAAAGTCATCCTTAAGCTAACAGGCGAAGGATCTCAACAATAATTCTTAAAAAGGGGGATTGGCTAAAGACTAATCCCCTTCTGTTTTTATAGCGAGGGCACATGCCTTATACCACCAACGATATCAAAAATATTGAAAGCAAGTGGCAGAAGTTTTGGGAAGCCCGCAAGACCTTCTATGTCAAGGCAGATTCTGCCAAGCCTAAATATTACGTGTTGGAAATGTTTCCCTATCCGTCGGGAAAAATTCACATGGGGCATGTGCGCAATTACACGATCACAGATGTGATAGCCCGGTATAAAATGATGAAAGGATTTAACGTCCTTCATCCTATCGGCTACGATGCTTTTGGCCAGCCGGCGGAAAATGCCGCCATCAAAAACAAAACAAATCCTGCCGAATGGACACGGCGTTGTATAACCCAGATGCATGATGAATTAAAGAAGATGGGGTTTTCCTATGACTGGGGCCGCGAACTTTCCACATGTGACGCCGCCTATTATCAATGGAACCAGTGGATTTTTATCAAGATGTTTGAACAAGGGCTGGCCTATAAGAAAGCCTCGTCGGTCAATTGGTGTCCTGACTGTGAGACGACCTTGGCCAATGAAGAAGTGATTGACGGCAATTGCTGGCGCTGCAGGACGGCGGTTGTGCAAAAAGACCTGGAGCAATGGTATTTAAAGATCACGCAATATGCGCCCAGCCTTCTGGAGGATTTAAAAAAATTAGAGCAATGGCCTTCGCGTGTACGCGCCATGCAGGAAAACTGGATCGGCAAAAGTTATGGCGTAGAGATTTTCTTTAAAGTCAAAGATATGCCGGATACTATCAGCGTTTTTACCACGAGAGCGGATACGATTTTCGGTGCCACCTATGTCGTGTTGGCCCCGGAACATCCTTTAGTCAAAAAGCTGACCGCAAAGACCCCGCAGGAAAAACAAACCCTGGATTTTATTAAAGAAACAGCGAATAAAAGTAAATCTTTGCGTATGTCCGGTGATCAGCGCAAGGACGGTGTCTTTACCGGACGCTATGCCATCAATCCTGTTAATGGAGAGGCGATCCCCATTTTTATCGGTGATTATGTGTTGATGGAATACGGCACCGGCGCCATCATGGCGGTGCCCACCCATGACCAGCGTGATTTTGAATTTGCTAAAAATCATCAGTTGCCTATGCGCATAGTGATTGAAGACCCTGGAAATCCTCATATGACCGTCGATACAATGACCCAAGCGTATGAAGAAGAGGGCCGGTTGGTCCACTGCGGGGATTTTGATGGCACATCTAATGAAGAGGCCAAAAAGACAATTGCCGAATGGATGCAGGCCAAAGGTTGGGGGAAAATCAGCATTCATTGGCGTTTGCGCGATTGGTTGATTTCCCGGCAACGTTATTGGGGGACACCGATCCCCATGATTTATTGCCCGGTTTGCGGTATTGTCCCTGTAGCGGAGGATCGATTGCCGGTTGTGTTACCGCAGGATGTGCAGGTGACCGGGCAGGGAGGATCACCTTTGGCGCGTGTGAGTTCTTTCGTGGAGTGTGTCTGTCCCAAGTGCGGCCTTAAAGCCCGGCGGGAAACAGATACCATGGCGACATTCTTTGATTCGTCCTGGTATTTTTTGCGGTTTTGTTCCGCGCATAACAATAAGAAAATATTTGACGAAAACGAAGCTAAATACTGGATGCCGGTGGACCAATATGTCGGCGGCATTGAGCATGCGATTTTACATTTATTGTACGCACGGTTTTTTACCAAATTCCTTAAAGATTTGGGGTTGGTCCAGACCCAGGAGCCTTTTGTGCGCCTGTTGACCCAGGGGATGGTGCTCAAAGACGGTGAGGTGATGTCCAAGTCCCGCGGCAATACGGTTGACCCGGATGAAGTGCTCTCCCGATACGGGGCAGATACGCTGCGTTTGTTCATTTTGTTTGCCGCACCGCCGGAAGATCAATTGGAATGGAATGACAGCGGATTAGAAGGATCGTGGAAATTCCTCAATCGTATTTATCGTATGGTCGAAGACAGGTACTATAGGGGCAAGGAGGCCGGGGCTCTCAATGCTCAGGATCCCGAGGATCAGAAATTGGAATTAGAACGCAATAAAGCTATTAAATTAGTCACTCAGTCTTTTGAAGAAGGGTATAAATTTAATACGGCTATCAGCCACCTGATGGTCTTGGCCAATGCGATTGATAAATACCCGTATGCCCAGTCCGATAAACCGGATAGACGGCTTTTGCTTAATCAGGCCATTGAAACATTAGTGCTGTTGTTAGCGCCGTTTGCCCCGCATATCAGTGAAGAGATCTGGCAGATGATGGGCAAGTCTGAGGCCACCATCGCCCATGTGGCCTGGCCCACCTTTGATGAAAACGCGCTTAAAACCAGTACCATCGTGATGGCGGTTCAGGTCAATGGCCGCGTCCGCGCTCAGATACAACTTGCGCCGGATATGCCGCAGGAAGATTTACGCAAGCTCTGTTTGGCGGATGCCAATGTGATGAAATACGTGCAAGACGCCGTTATTAAGAAGTTTATTGTGGTGCCTAATAAACTTGTGAGCATTGTGGTCTGATTTTTGATATACTACCTCTCATGAAATTTATCGCTGACCTGCACGTCCATTCCAAATATTCCCGCGCCACTGCTAAAAATTCTGATCTCGAAAATCTTTACCTGTGGGCCCAATATAAAGGCATTCATGTCATCGGCACAGGGGATTTTGTGCATCCCCAATGGTTTAAGGAATTACAGGAAAAGCTGGAGCCTGCCGAAGAGGGGCTATTTAAACTTAAAGAAAAATATGCCAAGCCCATCAACGCTCAAATTCCTAAAAGTTGCCGGGGGGATGTGCGCTTTATGCTCACTGTCGAGATTTCCAATATTTATAAGCGTCCTAAGTTGGGGAAAGTGCGCAAGGTGCACAATTTGATTTTTTCCCCATCTTTTGAAGCCGCCCGCAAAATCCAGAAAAAACTGGGAGACATCGGCAATATTGCTTCTGACGGCCGTCCTATTTTGGGGCTGGATTCTTATGACCTGTTGAAGCTGACCCTTGAGGCAGACGCCAGAAATTTATTTGTGCCGGCGCATATCTGGACACCGTGGTTTTCAGCGTTCGGCTCCATGGGCGGATTTGACAGCATGACGGACGCCTTTGGCGATTTGACCGGACATATTTTTGCCGTGGAGACAGGGTTGTCTTCTGACCCGCCGATGAACTGGCGGCTCAAAGGATTGGATGATTTTATTTTAATATCCAATTCAGATGCGCATTCGCCCGCCAAACTGGGGCGCGAGGCCAATATTTTTGACACGGATTTTTCTTATGACGGTATTTATCAAGCGTTGAGCGATAAAAACGATAAAGGGTTGCAATCAACCCTTGAATTTTTCCCCGAGGAAGGTAAATATCATTTTGACGGCCACCGTGCCTGCCAAGTGCGCTGGCATCCTAAGGAGACGATACAACATAAAGGCGTTTGTTCTGTTTGCGGCAAGCCTGTCACCGTCGGTGTTATGAGCCGTGTGGAAATATTGGCTGACCGGCCGGAAGGGGAGAAATCCAAACGTTGGCGGCCGTTTAAAAATATTGTGCCTCTGCCTGAGTTGATTGCCGAAGCCAAAGATGTGGGCGCGGCCGGCAAAGCGGTGCAAGAGGCGTACATGAATATTTTGGCTCAATTGGGCAATGAGTTTACCATTCTTTTAGAGTGTCCTGTGGAGGATATCCGGCGTGTGGCCGGCGATGTGCTGGCTGAAGGGGTCAATCGCATGCGCCAGGGCAAGGTAGAAATTGCCGCTGGCTACGACGGAGAATTTGGCACGATCAAGATTTTTAGCTCCGGCGAGCGCCAGCGCATAGACAAACAAATGTCGCTGTTTTAGGGTGATATTATTATGCAACGACCCACAGATTTAAACGAATCCCAATGGCAGGCGGTTAGGCACACGGGTTCACATTTATTGATCACCGCGGGCCCCGGCACGGGTAAGACGCATACCTTGACCCATCGCGTGGCCCATATCATCCCTGCTTTAAAGTCCGGCGAAAAAGTCTTGGCCATTACTTTTACCAATAAGGCTGCGGGCCAAATGCAGGACAGACTGACGGCCCTGGGGGTTAACTCTGCACAGTTGTTTGTCGGGACATTTCATAGTTTTTGCCTGAAATTATTGAGGGATTATTTTGAGCACACAGCTTTGCCCAAAGATTTTAAAGTTGCATGGCCGCAGGATATTACGGGTTTTGACAAAGAAACACTTGAGCGCATCAGTCGGATGAAATCATCTCAATTAGCCATTGACCCCAACGAGGCATATAAAGGGGCCTACAAGGCCTATCAGTCCTATCTGCGCCAAAAAAGCTGGATTGATTTTGACGATATTTTACGTGAGGCTTTGTTGCTCTTGGAAGATGAAAATATTGCGGGGCAACTGCGTCGTCAATACCGTTATATTTTCATCGATGAGTATCAGGACAGCAACATCATACAGAATGCGCTGCTTAAAATATTAGCCCGCGAAGGTGTTTTATTAACAGCTATTGGGGATGCCAATCAATCTATCTACGGCTTTCGCGGCAGCCGGGTGGAATTATTCCGCCGTTTTCAGGAAGATTTTCCCCCTGCACAGGTCCTGACCCTGCAGGAGAATTACCGCAGTGCCCCAAGTCTTTTGGCCGCCTCAGGTCAGGTCATGGGAGGCCTGGAGCTGTTAGCCAAGCTTGACACCGAGGGGAAATTAGTGATCCATGCTGCGGCTACGGACCGTTCAGAGGCCGATTATGTGGCGCACACAATCGAGAAATTGATAGGCGGTTTTGACATGACCACCAGCCGTCGGGCACGGCATAGTTTGGGCGACATAGCTGTTTTATACAGACTTAATGCCCAGAGTCATATTTTGAGTAAGGCACTGGAATATCTGGGGGTCCCTTATCAAATTTCTCAAAAAGTCCAGAGATCCGAAGTTTACTCGGATGAAAATGTGTTGGGTCAAAATGAAGAACAAATAGAATATAATGTCGAGAAGGTTTCCCTGATGAGCTTGCACGCGGCCAAAGGTTTAGAGTTTCCGATTGTGTTTATAGTGGGCTGTGAAGACAATCTGTTGCCGCTGGATTTAATAGGCATGAAAGGCGAGGTACCGGAAGAACGCCGCCTCTTTTATGTGGGGATGACCCGCGCTCGTGAGCAGTTATATTTGACTCATGCGAGGCGGAGGCAATTATTCGGCCAAACGCTTATCCAAAACCCCTCAAAGTATCTGGCAGACATTGCCGAAGAATTAAAGGCCTATGAAGCCGCGAAGCGCCAGGCACCTAAAAAAGATCCGGATGCCGCGCAGATGAAATTGTTTTGATTTAATACAGATTTTGTTATAATTAATATAAAGCTCCTTCCCCAGGAGCCTATGTAAATTCCCCTAAAAAGTGTCCGTTCATGTTTTATTTAACGCCGCAGGAACGCAAGTTTATCGCGATTGTGATGATCATTTTTATCGCCGGTGCCGGCGTGCAGTTGCTTTTGCGCCGGGACATCGCCCCTGTGCGCTGGGCCAAACAGTTGCGGCAATTTAAGATCCACATTAATACCGCAAGGGACTGTGAATTTCAAATGTTGCCGGGCGTGGGGGCGACCCTAGCCAGGAGGATCGTGGATTACCGTCGGCAGCACGGGCCTTTTATGAGGTTGGACGATTTATGCAAAGTCAAAGGTCTGACGGCCAAACGTTTTGGGCGCATCAAGGAGCTTATAGCATTATGAACATGACACACCGACCCTGCTGCTGGCTGGTTGTGGTTTTGTCATCAGGTATTTTCATAGGGCACTTTCTGCCGTTTGGCTTGGCTTTCTGGCTAATCACATCTTCAGCGTTAATGGTGTTCTTTTTGTTCCGTCCTAAAATGTGGCCTCTTTATATAGGTTTATTTTGTCTGGGAGCGGCACTGATCCACGTCGCCCATCCGCCGGGTATCGATGTTCTGGAGGGCTGGCGCGGGCAATTAAAGACTTCGCTGTATCAGTATCTTAATGACAATGAAGCAGGGACTATGTCGGCCATCGTGTTAGGGGACCGGGGCCATATCCCCAAAGAAATCAATATGGTTTTTCGGCATACCGGCACCGGGCATATTTTAGTGATCGCGGGGCTGCACATGGCCATGATGACAGCCATGATTTTTTTCGTTTTAAAATTGATAAGGATTCCCCGCTCCTTGCAAATGGGGGGCAGTATTTTGCTTTTATTTATCTTTGCGATTTTGACCGGCGGCTCAATCCCGGTGATGCGTGCGGCGTTTATGGCGTCGGTCGTCTTGGCCGCGCATGCCCTTGAATATGAAAGTGATTCGTTAAATTCTTTGGCCTTGGCAGCGTTGGTTTTATTGTTAATGGATGCGCGTAATCTATTTGATACGGGTTTTCAACTTTCTTTTGCTGCGGTGGCTGCGATTGTGATTTTGTACGGGCCTATAGAAAAGCCACTGTCCTTTTGCCCCAGGTGGCTGGCATCTGTGTTTGCGGTGTCCACGGCCGCGTGGATCGGGATTACGCCTTTGCAATTATGGCATTTCGGCACTATCACGCCGGTCGCTTTGATAGCCAATATTTTTATTGTGCCTTTATTGGATTTAACAGTCGCCTTAGGATTGTCTTTAGCGCTGGCCGGGTTGTGTATGCCCGCAACAGCGTGGGTCTTGGCCGGATGTTTGAAAGTGGTTTTTAATTTGATGGTCGTCGTAGCCTATTGGTTTTCCCAGGTGCCGTTGGGGTATATTCAATTAAGTATGGTACAATGTCATTCCCGCGAAAGCGGGAATCTAGTTCATGTAGGACGTGCCGTATTTAGTCAGCTGCTTGACAAACAAGAGATTTGTGGTATATTAGCACTTATAGGCTTAGAGTGCTAATAATTTAGGAGAGTTAATATGGACCAAAATTCCGAAGAGCAGCATCAGGCATTGGAAAAATATGGCCGTGACTTGACCCAATTGGCCGGCAAAGGCAAATTAGACCCGGTTATCGGGCGCGATGAAGAAATCCGCCGCTGTATCCAGGTGCTTTCACGCCGCACTAAAAATAATCCGGTCTTGATCGGCGAGCCGGGGGTCGGCAAGACCGCCATCGTTGAGGGGCTGGCCCAGCGCATTTTTTCTCAGGATGTGCCGGAGGGGCTTAAACACAAGCGGATCATTGTTTTAGATATGGGTGCTTTGGTGGCCGGCGCCAAGTTCCGCGGCGAGTTTGAAGACCGCCTGAAAGCTGTTTTAAAAGAAGTGGAGGACCAAAACGGGGCCGTTATTTTATTCATTGATGAGTTGCATACTATTGTGGGCGCAGGACGTGCCGAAGGCTCGATAGATGCCTCCAACCTTCTTAAGCCGGCTTTGGCCCGCGGGGGCTTGCGTTGTATCGGGGCGACCACTCTTGATGAATACCGTCAATATATCGAAAAAGACGCTGCGTTAGAGAGGCGATTTGCTCAGGTCATCGTTAATGAACCGAGTGTCGAGGACACTATTGCTATTTTAAGAGGGTTAAAAGAAAAATACGAAATCCATCATGGGGTGCGTATACAGGATTCTGCGATCGTCGCCGCGGCTATGATGAGTCAGCGTTATATCACGGAGCGTTTCCTGCCGGATAAAGCCATTGATTTGATCGATGAGGCGGCGTCTAAGCTGCGCATCGAAATTGACAGTATGCCTCAGGAGCTTGACCAGAATGAGCGCGAGATCCGCCGTCTGGAGATTGAGCGGCAAGCGCTTAAAAAAGAAACGGATCCGGCTTCCCGTGAAAGGCTTAAGAAAATTGATGAGGAATTAGGCCGCCTGAAAGAAGTGAATAAAGCTATGCGCCTGCGCTGGCAGGGTGAAAAGGTTGTCATTGATCGTATTCGTGCACTCAAAGCTCAGATGGAAGATAAGAAAATCGAAGAGGCCCAGGCTGAGAAAATAGGTGACCTGAATACAGTTGCGGAAATCCGTTATGGGACGCTCGTCGGACTTAACAAAGAATTGGAAGGCAAAAATAAAGAGTTAGCTAAGCTGCAAAAAGACGGCGCTATGCTCAAAGAAGAAGTCGATGACCAGGACATCGCCGAGATTGTGGCCAAGTGGACTAAAATCCCTTTGTCTAAATTGATGGAGAGCGAGACGCAGAAATTAGTCCACATGGAAGATGCCTTAAGAGGGCGTGTGGTGGGACAAGATGATGCTATTGCCGCCATTGCCTCCTGTATCCGCCGTTCTCGCGCGGGGCTATCTGACCCTCATCGGCCGTCGGGCTCTTTTATTTTTGTGGGCCCCACGGGTGTGGGCAAAACGGAACTGGCCAAGTCGTTGGCATGGTTCTTATTTGATGATGAAAATGCCATGGTGCGCATAGACATGAGCGAGTATATGGAGAAACACTCGGTGGCGCGTCTGATCGGAGCACCGCCAGGCTATGTCGGCTACGAAGAAGGCGGGCAGTTGACCGAGGCCATACGCCGTAGACCTTATGCGGTAGTGCTTTTTGATGAAATTGAAAAAGCGCACACGGATGTTTTTAATGTGCTTTTGCAGTTGTTGGACGACGGGCGCCTGACTGACAGTCAGGGAAGAGTGGTGAATTTTAAAAACACCATTGTCATTATGACTTCCAATATCGGTACTTTGGATGTCGCTGTATCAGAGGACCAAAAAGAAAATGATCATCGCATCCAGGATGCTTTGCGGCATCACTTCCGTCCTGAATTTTTAAATCGCGTGGATGAAATCGTGATTTTCCGTCGTTTGGGGATGAAAGAATTAAAGAAGGTCGTGGATATTCAAATAGGGGTATTAGCCGAGCGTTTGAAAGCCCGCGGCATTCAATTAAAGACAACGGACAAAGCCCGGGACCTTTTGGGCCGTCAGGGTTATGACCCCGTCTACGGGGCCCGTCCGTTAAAGAGGGTCATTCAGCGCATGGTGCAAGACCCCATCGCTTTGCGCATGCTGCAGGGAGAAATCAAAGAAGGACAGAAAATTACCGTTGATGCCCAAGGGGATGATTTAGTTATCGAAACAGACTAAAACATTCCGCCTTTGAAGAAACAGGGAATATTGATTTAGTTATTGATACAGAGTAACAACAGCAATTTTTAGCAGGCTATTTGGCTTCAATTTATTCTTTCAGGCACGCTCGCCGCATCCAGCGATGCGGCTTCGCTAGGGCCCAGGCTGATTTGCCACCGCTATCTAGGCGAAGGTGGACCATGCCAAATCAGCCTTCTACTACCTTCGAAGAAAACACAATGGCCGAATAGACAAGCATGTTCTAGAAACAAATTTAAGCCAAATAGCACGCGTCTAGAATTGACCTTACCCCGTATAAAAAAAGAAGAGAAAAGGCCGGAGGTTAAGAAAATTGTGGTAGAATGATTCATCATGAAAAGACGCTATTTATGGTTGGGAGGGGCGATTATTTTTGTAGTTGCGCTACTGGCGGCAGGCGTTAACACCTATGCCGATGACCCTCCCCCGATAAAGAACCAGTTTGGCTACTTACATGTGGGCACATATCCGCCGGAATTTGAATTGTATGAACAACAGCAGGAGGACTCTCCGCTGCCGGCCCTGCTGTTTTATGATGATTGGGAAGACCATTACGAGCAAATGCTCCTGATGTGCGACCAATTGGATATCGTCACGCCATAGGCGTTTACCGTTCATGATGAAATGGTTGTCTTTTTTCCTTGGATTATATCTAAGCACCTGCCTTGTTCGGGCCGACCAACCGCCCCAAAACGGCCTTTATAATCAATTTGATGCCCGAGGCCACGTGATCAAGGCCGTGGAGTACCGTTGGGGGCAACCCAACGGGCGTTTCCGCACTTTTTATCCCGACGGCCGCGTTAAAGGCTGGGGGAACTATCTTAACGGCAAGCTTGAAGGCATGGCCCAGGGCTATTACCCCTCCGGAGTTCTTCGGCTAAAATCTTTTTACAGTAACGGACAACTGCACGGCGTTTCCACTATTTATTATGCCAACGGCAACCCCAAGGTCGAAATTACCTATATTAGAGGCATGCAGGACGGAGTGACCCGGGAATATGATGAGCATGGCCGTGTGACTGCTGAACATCACTTTGTCTGGGGTAAAGAGCAGGGGTTCACCAAAGAATTTTATCCTAATGCCCAAGTCAAGCGGGAACTGGAGTATAAAGACGGACGGCAGATAGGTATGATGCGGGAATTTTATGAGGACGGCAGTTTGCGCGGACTTTTTGAATCGTCTAACGGCCGGAAGAATGGCCGCAGCAAAGAATATTATGAAACCGGCCAATTGATGCGCGAGGGAACGTATAAAAATGATCGATTAGACGGCGATATCAGTATGTTTTATCTGAGCGGTAAATGTAAGTCGCGTGCCCATTATGATCAAGGGCTTTTGAATGATGCCCATTGGTGCGAGTATTATGAAGGCGGGGAGATCTTCGACACGGTCAGCGTATATCAGGGGAAGAAAGAAGGCCTATATAAGTGCTTTTATCCCGATGGATATATTAAAATTCAAGGCCTGTATAAAAATGATAAACAGGAAGGTGTTTTTAAAACATATAGCGTTAAAGGCTGGCTGTGGTATGAGGAATATTTTGCGCACGGTGTGCTGATCAAACGTCGGGAATATAACGCCCAAGGGCGTTTGGTCATGGAGCAGTTTTTTTATAAATGATTGTCTTCATTGCCCCCCTGTGGTATATTTACCCCTATGACTAAAAAGTTTGATCCGCAGGTAGTTAATTCCATCATCACCGGGTTTATGAAAGAGTTGATTACAGCCACGGGCGGCCTTGAGGCCTCCCAGCCGCACGAAATTCTTGCCAAACCCATCAATGAATATGAAGGACGCATGTGCGTGCATGCTTCAGAAAAATTTGATACAGCGGTTTATATTGCTGCGACAAGTTTTTATTTAAATCAGGCCGATATGCAGGGACAGCGGGCCCGTGGCGCTTTGGTCCTGTATGTAGATACCGAGGTAGCAGAGAAAATTTTTAAAGCCGCCGGACTTCAAGTCCCCTATGACGAAGACGATCAGTCCATGATGACGACATGCGGGACATTGTGCCAAATGATTGCGGGTGCTCTGAAGGACGGTTTGGCTGCCGCAGGTTTTGCCAGCATGCTGGTTTCTCCGCCGTGCGTGTATAAAAACAGCATTCCCGAAGGTGTGGCATTCAGTAAAGAACAGAAGGAAAAGCAGGTCATCTTCTTTTATTTCCTGAAACATAAAGCCGTTGCTATTGACTGGACGTTGGCGGCTATCCCCAAAAAATAATCCCGTCTTGACAAACATCAGGTTTTTGATATACTTTTAGCAGACAGACATTGAGAGTGCTAATTTAATCCAATGCCCTTGAGGGATAGTCATTTTATGGTTAAACATTCCGACATACAGATACGTAAAGACCGCATACTGGCGATTGTGATCGGGCGCTACATTAAGACTGTTTTGCCGGTGGGGTCACAATTTATTACGGAAGAATACAATCTTGATGTGTCTCCCGCAACGGTGCGCAATATTCTGGCGGACCTTGAAGAAGAGGGGTATTTGACGCATCCGCATACCTCGGCCGGCCGTATGCCGACCCAGCAGGGTTACCGCTATTATGTGGACCATCTGATGCATGAAATCCAATTATTAGAAGAAGAAAAGCGCCGCATTCATCAGGAGTATAAGCATCATGCGCGCCAGCTGGAAGATTTGATGGAAAAAACTTCCCAGGTCATTTCGGACCTGACCCATTATACCAGCATCGTGTCTTTGGATGATGGAGATGACTATAAGATTGTCTGTAAGGGGACCAATTATGTGGTCGGGTATCCGGACACGACAGACATCTTAAAAATTCAGGCGATTTTAAGAATTCTTGAGGAGAAAGAACGGCTCATGGAACTGATCAACCGTACTTTAGAGAAAAAAATCGAAATTTATATAGGCCATGAAATGGCCCTTAAGGATATGGAAGGCTGTTCCTTGGCTGTTTCCCGTTTTGAAAAAAATGGGATAAAAGGGCGTATCGCGGTGTTAGGTCCGACACGCATGCAGTATGATCGCGTGGTTTCGACCCTCGATTATATCTCGCAGATATTAAGCCGTTAAATCAAAATTATGGATGAGCCCAATTTAAAACCTCAGGAAGAAATTTTGTCTCAGGAAGCCCCGGCGGCAATTGAAGGCAACCAACCGGATGAGGCAGCGCTGCATAAAGATAAATATGTGCGGCTTTTGGCGGAATTTGATAATATGCGCAAGCGCCATGAGCGTGAACGTAGCGATTTGATCAAATATGCGCATGAGGAAGTCATTGTTGAATGTTTGAAATTGTATGATGATTTGGAAAGATCGCTAGCGGCGTTTAAATCCCAAAAAGGGGCGGATGTTAATTTAGTCAAGGGCCTGGAGATGGTTTTCAACAATATGAAAGAATTAATGACTAAATACGGAGTCAAGCCCATTGAGTGTGTAGGGAAATTGTTTGACCCTAATACCCAGGAAGCTTTGATGCAGCAGGAAACAACAGAATTTCCTGATCATGTAGTGATGGAGGAATTGGAAAAAGGATACACCTTAGGCGGCAAAGTCGTTCGCACGGCTAAGGTAAAAGTAGCAAAGAATATTAACTGACCCCGTAGGGGTCATCCCCGAATGTTTTAATCGGGGATCCAGCAACAGGAGATTACATATGGCACGCGTTATTGGAATCGATTTAGGCACATCAAATTCAGCAGCAGCCGCTATGGAGGGTGGCCGTCCGGTCATTATTCCATCGGCGGAAGGCGCAGGCATCGCCTCGGGTAAAGCGTTCCCGTCATTTGTGGCTTTTACCAAAGACGGGCAATTGCTCGTCGGTGAACCAGCCCGTCGTCAGGCGCCGATTAATTCGGAGGGGACGATCTATGCCTCCAAACGCAAAATGGGGACGGAGTTTAAATTCAAGGTATTCGGCAAGGAGTATACGCCCCAGCAGGTCGGGTCATTCATTCTGCAAAAAATTAAATCCGATGCCGAGAAATTTTTAGGGGAGACGGTGGACGGCGCTGTGATCACGGTCCCGGCGTATTTTAATGATAATCAGCGTCAAGCGACCCGGGACGCGGGAGAAATCGCGGGCCTTAAAGTGTTGCGCATCATCAATGAGCCGACCGCGGCTTGCCTGGCGTATGGTTTAGATAAAGCCGGCAAAGAGCAGAAGATCATGGTTTTTGATCTAGGCGGCGGGACGCTCGATGTGACTATTTTGGAAATGGGTTGGGACACGGCTTCTAAGGCCGCGACCTTTGAAGTTTTGTCAACCTCCGGCGATACGCAATTAGGCGGTACGGACATGGACAATGCCTTGATTGAGTATATCATCACGGAATTTAAAAAAGAATCCGGTGTGGATTTACGCAATGACAAAATGTCGTTTCAGCGTCTGCGCGAAGCCGCGGAAAAGGCCAAGGTGGAGCTTTCCAGCACGGTGTCAACGGAAGTGAATTTGCCGTATATTACAGCAGATGCCACGGGCCCTAAACATTTGACAATGAAAATTGATCGCGCCAAACTCGAGAGCCTTATTACGCCTCTCATTGACCGCTGCCGCGGTCCGGTGCGTCAAGCGATTAAAGATGCCTCCGCTAAATTAGGGGCGGACGTTAAGATCGACCGTGTGGTTTTAGTCGGCGGGCCTACCCGTATGCCGATTGTTCAGCAGTTTTTGGAAAAGGAAGTCGGCCAGAAAATTGAAGGCGGCATTGACCCTATGGAATGTGTCGCTTTGGGGGCCGCGGTGCAAGGGGCTATTATCACCGGGGATGCCAAGGAAGTTTTATTGCTCGACGTCACACCGTTGTCTTTGGGGATTGAAACGATGGGTTCGGTATTTACCAAACTCATTGACCGCAATACGACCATCCCCACCAAGAAAAGCCAGATATTTTCAACGGCCGACGATAATCAAACGGCGGTGACGATCCGGGTTTTACAAGGGGAGCGTCAGATGGCCAATGATAATACGGAATTAGGCCGTTTTGACCTTGTCGGTATCCCGCCGGCACCGCGCGGCATCCCGCAAATCGAGGTGACCTTTGACATTGATGCTAACGGTATTGTGCATGTGACCGCCAAAGACAAGGCCACGGGCAAAGAGCAAAAGATCCAGATCACGGCCAAGACCAAGCTGTCGGAAGCGGAAATAGAAAAAATGGTCAAGGAAGCGGAAAAATATGCCGAAGAGGACAAGAAGCGCCGCGAGGAAGCGGAGCTTCTCAACCAGGCCAATACGTTGCTTTATACAACGGAAAAATCCCTGAAAGATTATGGCGACAAAGTATCGGCGAGCGAAAAAGAAGCGGTGGAAAAAGAATTAACGCTTCTGCGAGATGCCATCAAGGACAAGAATCAGGACAAGATCAAGTCCAGCATGGAAAGTCTGCAGAAAGTCAGCCATAAATTAGCGGAAGAAATGTACAAAGCCAGCGCCGCCAAAGACCAGGCGCAAGCGGGCGGTGGAGGCCAAGCAGAGCAGCCGAATCCCGAGCAGCCTCAGGGCGGATCTGCCGAGCCCAAGCAAGACAAGGGCAAGGACGACGTGATTGATGCTGATTTTAAAGCGTCTAGTGATAAATAGTGTGGGGCAGTAAAATTATGAAGCGAGATTACTACGAAATTTTAGACGTGCCTAAGACTGCGACCTTGGCGGACATCAAGAAGGCTTACCGTTCTCTGGCTTTGAAATACCATCCGGACCGCGTCCCTGAACCTGAGAAAAAGGCCGCTGAGGAGAAATTTAAGGAAATCTCCGAGGCCTACGGGGTGCTTTCGGATCCGCAGAAAAAGCAAACGTATGACCAGTTCGGCCATCAGGGCATTGACCAGAACTATACATCGGAAGATATTTTCCGCGGGGCGGATTTCTCCAGCATCTTTGGCGACGAGTCCGACTTGGGCGATCTTTTAGGCCGTATGTTCGGCGCCCAGTTTGATTTAGGCGGCGGCTCTGCGCGGGGCAGCAGACGCTCACGCGGCCGCGATATTCAATACGAAGTGGAATTGAGCCTCGAAGAAGCCTACAGCGGAGTTAAGAAGGAAATCAAATTCCCTCGCTATGAGCACTGCAAGAAATGCGACGGCACCGGCGCTAAATCCGCCAGCGCGATGAAAACCTGTTCGACCTGCGGCGGACAAGGCCAGGTGGTCATGGCTAATGGGTTTTTCCGTATGGCCCAAACCTGTCCTAAATGCCATGGTCAGGGCAAGATGGTCACGGAGTATTGCCCGGAATGCGCCGGGAAAGGATTGACCAGGATGACCCGTACGGTCGAGATCAAGATCCCGCCGGGTGTTGATAATGATTCTCAGCTGCGTGTCCGGGGTGAAGGGGAGATTGGCAGCGGAGGCAGCGGAGATTTGTTTCTTTTTATTAAAGTGAGGAATCATCCTGTATTTGAGAGGCATGGTCACGATTTGCAGATGGATTTGTCGGTTTCCTTTGTTAAGGCGGCTTTAGGAGGCGAAGAAAAGATCAAAACACTGAAAGAAGAAGTGGTCATGAAAATCCCCGAAGGGACACAAAGCGGTAAGGTGTTTCGTATGCGCGGCCAGGGGATGCCGGATGTGCATGGGAGCCATGAATATGGCGATTTGTATGTGCGTGTGATGCTCAATGTCCCCAGTCAACTAAGCCAGCGCCAGCGCGAATTGTTGGAGGCATTGAGCACAGAATTAGGCGAAAATAACGGTAAATCGTCATTTAAGGATAAATTTAAAAAAGCATTTAAATAAGGTGAATATATGCCAACCTATGACTACGAATGCCAGGCCTGCGGACACGTTTTCGAAGAATTGCAGACCATGACTGACCCTAAATTGACCAAATGCCCGAAATGCCATAAAAAGAAATTATCCCGCTTGATCGGCAGCGGCTCCGGCATGATTTTTAAAGGGTCCGGTTTCTACGAAACCGATTATAAAAAGAAAGCCGCTCCAACCGCTGAAAAGAAAGATTCCTCCAAATCGGCCGGTACTCCTGCGGCTTCCGGTTCATGCTGCGCGGGATGCCCACACAAGGATAAATAGGCTTCAGGCCTGCTTTTGCTTCCTTTAATATAGTTTTATGTTATAATTATTCCTTTGTTAATTTTAAATAAAGAAAGGGCATGGTTCATGTCAGCGCTTAAGCCATTCGCGGCGGTTTTTTATAATAAGGAGAAAGTCGAAAACCTCTCAGAGGTCTTCTGTCCCCCCTATGATATTATCTCCAAGGAACAGCAGGATGCTTATTATAAGCAGGCCCCGTATAATTTTATCCGCCTGGAATTGACCAAAGACACGCCTAAAGACACTGACAAGGACAATAAATACATCCGGGCCAAGAAGACATATGAGGAATGGCTAAAAAAAGGCATATTAAAACAAGATGAAAAACCCTGTATTTATTTTTATAAACAGGATTATAAATATCAAGGCGAAAAATATATCCGTACGGGTTTTTTGGGGCTGTTGAAAATAACCGAAGACTCGGGGGTGCGCACTTTACCGCACGAGCACACGCATGCCTTGGCTAAAACCGACCGGTTCACGCTGTGGAGCGCCTTAAAAAGCAACTTAAGCCCGATTTTTGTCGGATACGCGGATAAGGCCGGCAAAATCGACCGGATATTCTTTAAAGATTTGGCCAACCAGAAGCCTGATCTGGAAGCGGTGGACCAGGATAAAGTCAAACACTCCATCTGGCGCTTGGAAGACCCGGATAAAATTCAGGAAATCATCCGTGTTGTTGATAACCAGAATTTATTTATCTGTGACGGGCATCATCGTTTCGAGGTGGCGAATCAAATCCGCCGGGAGGCTTTAAAGAAGGCTCCCAAGACCACGGGTGAGGAACCCTACGATTATGTGATGACCTATTTTACCAATATGGACTCCAAGGATTTGCAGATATTCCCCATTCACCGCATCGTCAAAAAATTTCCCATCAGCGTTAATCTTTTAGAACAGTATTTCCGTATTGATCGTGTTAAGAATAAAATAGATTGGATGGTTTTATTGGCCCGCGCGGGCCAAAATGAGCATGCCTTTGGTTTGTATAACAAGCAGGGCATGTTTTTACTGCGGTTAAAGAATAAAATGCTCATTGATAAGATGGTCAAGGAAGGCTCCAGGGACTATCGCAGTTTAGATGCGGCTATTTTGAAGGCGTTTATTTTAGACCAAGTAGGGGTGTCCACCGATGATACGGTTTATTCTATAGATCCTGATGAAGTCGTGAGAGCTGTGAATGAAGGTGCCGCTGAGGCCGGATTTATTCTTAATCCCGTTTCGGTCAAGCAATTGCGGGCCATCGCGCTTAACGACGAGCGTATGCCGCCTAAGACCACCTATTTCTATCCCAAAGTGTTATCGGGATTGACGATTTATAAAATGGAGTAGAGCGAGAACATAAGGCTAAATTAAGCGGCGGGTGGCTTGGCCTCGATATTAAGGAGCGGACGGTGACGGCCCCAAGGGGCAGTCGAGGTAAATCACCAAGAGCTAAGGCTGTGACAAACGCATTTCAATTAGGAGCACCTTAATATCGAGGCCAAGCCAGGCCCCGCCATATTGAGAGTAATGGCACGGTAAATATATGTCCTTATTCGGGAAATCCAATTACACCTTTATCAAAGTCAAGCGCAAGGAGATCCCCGCCGGCGTATGGACCAAATGCCCGGGCTGTGAGTCGCCGGCGTATTCCAAAGAATTAAAGAACAACCTGAATGTCTGCCCCAAATGCGGCTTTCATTTGAGTTTAACGGCCGGCGAGCGCATTGAGCATTTAATTGATGAGGGGACATTTAACGAGACAGACCCGAATATGGTCTCCGGTGACCCGTTGGCATTTGAAGGCCCCAAGACCTATAAAGAAAAAATCAAACAGGACCAGGAGTCCACGGGGCTTCAAGATGCCGTGATCTCCGGTTATGGCGCCATTGAAGGGAAAAAAGTTGCCCTGGCGGTGACGGATTCGCGTTTTATCATGGGATCCATGGGCTCTGTCGTAGGTGAAAAAATAACCCGTCTGGTGGAATATGCGACCCGGGAGCAATTGCCGGTGATTATTGTCTCAGGTTCCGGCGGCGGGGCGCGCATGTATGAAGGGGCTATTTCGCTCATGCAGATGGCCAAGACCTGTGCGGCCCTGCAGCGTCATCAGGCGGCGGGGCTGTTGTATATTTCGGTATTGACGAATCCGACCATGGGGGGGATCATGGCTTCTTTCGCCGGGGTAGGGGACGTGATTATCGCCGAACCCAAAGCGTTGATCGGTTTTGCCGGCCCCAGGGTCGTGGAACAGACCATAAGACAAAAATTACCTCCGGGCTTTCAACGTTCGGAATTTTTATTGGCCCACGGCATGATTGATATGATTGTCCAACGCCAGGACCTTAAAGGGGTTTTGGCGCATGCGATAGGCTATTTTCAAAACTAATTATGGCCCATATCAGGATCAAAAATCTTTGCAAAAGGTATAAAGGCGGTTTCGATGCCGTCAAGAATGTTAATTTGGAAATCGGCGATAAGGAGTTTGTCGTACTTGTCGGGCCTTCCGGCTGCGGTAAATCCACCACCTTGCGCATGGTGGCCGGATTGGAAGAAGTCACCTCCGGTGAGATTTGGATCAATGATCGCTTAGTCAATGATGTTCCTGCCAAAGACCGCAATATTGCCATGGTGTTCCAGAATTATGCCCTGTATCCGCATATGAACGTGTTTGAAAATATGGCCTTTGGCCTCAAATTACACCGCTATCCCAAACCCGAAGTTGAGAAACGCGTCCATGAAGCGGCTGAAGTTTTGGGGATCAACCAATATTTAGAACGCCGGCCGCGTGAGCTTTCCGGAGGGGAACGCCAGCGTGTGGCCTTGGGCCGCGCCATTGTGCGCAAACCTTTGGTGTTTCTTTTCGATGAACCGCTGTCCAACCTGGATGCCAAGATGCGCGTACAGATGCGCACCGAAATCCATAAATTGCGCATGCGCTTGCAGACGACCTTTATTTATGTGACGCACGATCAAACCGAAGCCATGACCATGGGGGACCGTATTGTGGTCATGAATGAAGGATTGATCCAGCAATGTGCGGACCCTATAACGGTTTATGATAAGCCGGCCAATAAATTTGTGGCTTCCTGCATCGGTTCGCCTCCGATCAATTTTATTACGGGCCGGATTATCAAGAGGGACCACAAATATTTCTTTAATGAAGGTAAGTTTCAGGTTAAACTATTAGACGAGATGTATCCTAAGATTGCTGAGTATAGCGGTCAGGAAATCATTATGGGGATCCGTTCGGAGGACATTTACGATAGACTGTTCGCTTCCGACGCCTCACCCGAAAATACCGTGCGGGCCACCTGTGAAGTGGTGGAGCCACTGGGCTCCGAGGTCTACCTGTATTTAACAACGGGCAAGCATAATTTTATCGCTCGCGTTGGGGCCCATGACCTGCCGGATGTCAACCGGGACATGGACCTGATATTCGACATGAGCAAGGTACACTTCTTTGATTCGAAAACCGAAGAAACCATTATCTAGGCTGTATTTCCTAGTTGTTTTTTCTTTCCTAGTCCCTTTAGTGGGTTTTTTTGTTTACGCATCTCACAATCCCGCGGCCTATTTCTTCCTGGCAGCTGCCCTTTTGATCAATATTTTTTTATTGATGGCTTTTCACAGACGTCTGCAAAAAAAACAGTCGCACATTGCTTTGCAGAAAGAGGAGTATTTTGAGCGTGCCAATTTGCTGAAAGCCGAATTGCAGCGTGAATGGGAAACCATCGAGTCTCTGCGCCAGAAGATCATCAGTTATGCACATTTAAAAGAATTGACCGAAAAATTAAGCCTGTGTTTGAGCCTGGAGGAGACATCGAATACTTTGTCTGTCGAGGTCAGTCGTCTTTTCGGCCATAAAGATGTGACCGTGATTTTGTATTTATTCCATTCCACCACCGGCGAACTGGGGCTTTCTTCTTCTCAAAAAGGGCAGATGCAAGTCGATCTCAAGGCCAAAAAGGGGGATATTTTCGATCAGTTTGTCATCAAGACCATGCATCCTCTGCTCGTGGAGGACGTTCATACGGATTTCCGTTTTGATCTGGATAAAATAGGAGCGGAAGAGAAACGTCTTATTCGTTCGCTCATTTCCACCCCCCTTATTGTGGGGGAAAAAACACTGGGCATTCTACGCGTGGAGAGCACCGTGGCGCGCCACTTTGCCACAGATGATTTGCGGTTTTTACGGACCATTGCGGATGTGACGTCCATCGCCATTGAAAATGCGCAGCTGTACGAACGTCTGGAGACCATGGCCATTAAAGACGGGCTGACCGGGTTGTATCTTCGCCGGCATATGCTGGAACGTCTCAATGAAGAAATTGCCCGGGGCATACGCGTAGGGGCCGAGCTTGTCTTTATGATGATTGATTTAGACCGTTTTAAAAAATATAATGATTCTTTCGGCCACATAGCCGGGGACATCGTGCTAAAGAGTGTAGCCCATCTGATGGAAGAGCAATTCAGTGACCCGGGAGATTTGCTATGCCGTTACGGGGGGGAAGAGTTTTGCATTTTACTGCCGAATTGTCCCAAATCTAAAGCCGTGCAGTTGGCCAATAAACTCAGGGAAAAAATTGAAACGCATGAAATCACCCTGCGCCGGCAGAAAACCTATGTGACAGTCTCCATCGGTGTCGCCTCTTTTCCCGTTGATGCCCGGTCGAAAGAGGATTTGATTTATAAGGCGGATGAGGCGCTGTATCAAGCTAAAGAAACCGGACGCAACAAGGTGTGTGCCGCATGATTTATATTTTTATTATTCTCACAGCAGCTTTTGTGGCCGTGGTTTTTTACTTAGCTAAGCTCGTGGTCTTGGGGCTGGAGCAGAGGGCGGATGAGGATGTGCTGGGGGCTAAGGATGTTTTTGGAAAAATTATTGAACAGAAAGAAAAAGCACAGGCTGAAAAATCCAAGCTAGAAAATCAGGCGTCGCAGATATTTACTCTTTATGAGATGACCAAGGAAATCACTCGTCATTGGGAAGAACAGGAAGCGTTTGATATCTTTCGTAAGAAATTAAATGAAAACGTGGACCTAGCGGACTGCCAATTGGTGCATGAGGTGGATGAGGCTTTTAAGGACGGGATTTTACCCAGTGATTATGGGGTTTTTGTGCTCAAGAGCAAGGAAAGCAAATTCGGGGTGTTGTTATACAAAGGTTTGGAGGACAAAGACAAAGAGAAATTTGCGATCCTGGCGCATCAGTTTGCTTTGGCCTTGCGGCGCCTGAAGCTATACAAGGACATTGAAACCCTGGCTATTACCGACGGCCTGACAGGAGTTTATACCCGGCGTTATTTTATCGAGCGTTTTGATGAGGAAATCAAGCGTTCGCGTCTTCACAAGAGCAGTCTTGCCTTTTTAATGATTGATGCCGACCATTTTAAAATGGTCAATGATCAGCACGGGCATTTGACCGGAGATGCGGTGCTCAAAGAGATAGCCCGTATTATCCAGGAAGGTGTGCGTGAAATCGATATTGTAGGACGCTTCGGCGGAGAAGAGTTTTGTGTGGTTTTGCCGGATACGGATTTGGAAGGTTCTTGTGTGGTGGCGGAACGTATCCGTAAGGCCGCACAGGACACAGTGATCAAAGCGTATGACAATAGCCTGCATATGACGTTGAGTATTGGGGTCGCGGTCTATCCTAGCGACGGTAAACTTTTAGAAGAGCTCATGGACAAGGCGGATTGGGCTTTGTACCGCGCTAAATCTCAGGGGCGCAATCGTGTGGTAGCGTTTGGTCTTTATCAGACCCACAAACACTTATGAAGAATTCCTCTAAAATTTTTGTTTTGGTTTTATTGTTGCTGGCTTTCCTGACAGCCACGGCCTGGGTGGGGTTGAGCCAATTAGCCGATATTTTTGTAGAGTTTGACCATGTGGCCCAAGTGGATTTGGTTTTGATGGAGGCGGCCACCCAGCTTAATGAGATACAGCTGGAAAAGGAAATTATTTTTGAAAAGCTCTCAGGGGCTGCTGAAGAATTAGCGTTTGGTCAGGTTAATGGGTCGCGGAGTCAATATTTAGCGGATTATGTGAAGGGCTTAGAAGGGCTTTTTGGTCAGTACATTAAACAGTCCGATGTTCAGATTGCCCGTGTGGATGCGCTGGGAGATATCCCGTCATCTTTGAAGGACTCTTTTGCGCGTTGGGCCGATCAAACCCAACGGTATGACAGTACGGTCGAGGCCATATTTATAGCGGTGGAAAAAGGCGGGTTTCAACTGTCACTGGAAGATTTGGACGCCATTGACCTGCGCCAGAGAGGGCTGTCGAGGCACGTCCAGGCCATTGTCCAGCAGGTATGGGGCCTGGTGCATGAATCGGTCAACAAAAGTGAGCAAAGGCGTCAGAGGTCCAATGAGATATTTTGGTTTAGTTTAGTTTTAAGTACAACGCTCGGGTTATTGCTGTTTGTGTTTAAGGAAAATTTGGAAGAAATCAACCGGCAGAAGAAGGATTTAGAAAAATTAAATCAGGAGCTCGACAGGTTTGTGCATACGGTCAGCCACGATATAGCGGGTCCCTTGACGACCATCGTCGGTTATGGGGCTTATTTGGAAGGGCACTATGCTGCGCAGCTGGACAAAAAAGGCCAGGATTGTATCAGCGGTGTGCGCCGTGGGGCCACGCGGCTTAATGCGTTGATTAAGGACATGTTGGAGTTGACCAGGATATCCCGGGTTAAAAATCCTTATACGCGTAGCTCTATTCAGGAGGTCATTGACGCGGCCGTTGCCAATTGCGATTTTATGATTCAACACGCATCAGCCCGCATTGAACTGGGATCTCCCATGCCCCAAATCGTTTGTGACCGCATTAAAACCACGGCTGTATTTTTTAATCTTATCAGTAACGCGATTAAATTTGTCCCCGCCGGGACTCGTCCTGTGGTGAAAATCAGTTGGCGTGATAACCTCAAGGGGTATGAATTTACCGTTGAAGATAACGGGATCGGCATTGACCCCAAGCATCATCAGGAAATTTTTGATATTTTTAAACGTCTGCATACAGGGGATGAATATAGCGGAACAGGGGTGGGGTTGGCCATTGTCAAAGCCGCGGTAGAAGACCAGGGTGGGCGTGTGCGTGTAGAATCCCAGGCGGGTCGTGGCGCCAAATTCATCTTCACTATTCCCAAAGGCTTGACCGCCTTTCGGCCATTATATTAGCTGGAATTCATTTGAAACGCCTATTGAAGACCTGTTTTTTTTAGTATAAAATAAATAAAAGTCTTAATAACAGTTAAAAGTAAGGATTGTAATGAGTCGGTATGTCGTTGGTGTGGATGTCGGCGGCACCAATATCAAAGTGGGAGTCGTAGACCCTGCGGGAAAAATTATTGTCCGAAACAGTTTCGCGACAAAGCCTTTTGCGTCAAACCAAATCAAATTGATTGGGGCTATCGCCCAAGAAATCCAGATAAGTATCAGGATTGCCGGGTTAAGCAAGAGGCAAATTGCCGGTGTGGGCATAGGCTTACCGGGTTTAGTTGATTATGAGAAAGGGGTTGTCCGTTTTTTGCCGAATATTCCAGGCTGGCGCAATGTCCATTTAAAATCCATTCTTCAGAAAAAAATAAAACTCCCGGTTTTTGTCGATAATGACGTAAAAATGATTACTTTAGCTGAGTCACAATTCGGTGCGGGCCAAGGGGTTGCTAATCTGGTATGTTTGACTTTAGGCACGGGTGTGGGGGCCGGTTTGATTCTCAACGGCCGGCTTTACCGTGGCGAAGGCAATGCCGCCGGAGAGTTGGGGCATATGCCGATCAATGAGCATGGCCCCAGATGTAATTGCGGCGGCTGGGGCTGTTTTGAAGCTTATGTAGGCAACCGTCCTTTGTTTGCCAAGGCCTCTCGCATGGTAGGTAAACGCGGTATGACTACGCAAAAAATGTTTGCCTTAGCTCAACAGGGGAACAAAAAAGCGTTAGTGTACTGGCATAGAGTGGCTCAACGCATCGGTAATGGGTTAGTCGGTATTGTCAACTTGTTAAATCCACGGTTGATCATTATCGGCGGCGGGGTGTCCAATAATGAGAAGTTTTTGTTCAAGACGATCGCAGAGACGATCCGTGCCAGAGCCATGAGTTTTCAGGGACGCACGTTTAAGATTAAGCGGGCCCAATTTAAAGATGATGCCGGAATTATTGGTGCGTATGCCTTGGTGAAGAATGCGCAAAGGTAGGTTTTTTATTTTTTTGATTACCATAAGCCTTTGGGCAGGGGTTATTTTTTTGTTTTTCCTGCAGGAAGCAAGGGCAGATAAGTTTCCGATGCCGGATATCAAAGGGCAGCTTAAAAATGAAAACTTCAAGACTACCTCGCCCATGGAACTACAGGCCGATCAGGTCAGTTTTAATCAGACCGACAATAAGGCGACCGCCCGCGGCAACGTGGTGGTCACAAGCCAAGATCAACAATTGTATTGCGACCAATTAGAACTTTACCGCATCATACAACAGGCCGTGGGCCAAGGTCATGTGTATCTGGACACTCCCCAAGAGCAGATCATAGCCGAGCAATTCACGTATAATTTTAATCAACACACCGGAGAGTTCCATGACGCAAGGGTCTTTGCTGATCCGTATCAGATTAGGGGCAAGACCATCGACAAGGTTTCTGAAACGCATATCATTATGGATCATGGGTTTTTGACGACCTGTGACCTGGATGAACCGCATTACCGGATGGGGGCCCGCCGCATGGATGTTTATCAGAAGGACAAAGCCATTGCCAGGGACATGGTAATTTATTTAGGCAAAATCCCGGTGATGTATTTGCCGTATTATGTGCAAGACCTTAAAAATCGTCCTATATTGACGTTCGTCCCCGGTGAAAAAAAAGATTTCGGGATGTTTTTATTGACCACCTTGCGTCTTAATCTTGGCTCCCACGCAAAATTGGCCCTGCACATGGACCTCCGCGAACGTGACGGTTTTGGCGAAGGTTTTGATGTCAGATATGATACGCCTAATTTTGGCAGCGGCATCTTGACCGCGTATTATACGAATGAAAATATGATCGCCAGTAATCATCTGTGGGATTTATATAGAAACGGGGTGAAAAAAGGCCCCACGAACCATCATACGCGTTATCGTGTGCGTTGGCGCCATAAGTGGGAAATTGATAAGAATACCGAAGCTGTCTTGCAGGTGTATAAGATCCACGATTATGACATTGTGAATAATGGGTTCTTGAAAGAATATTTTACACGGGAATATAACCAAGATGCGGATGTCAACACCTACTTTTTATTGACGCACGTCATGCCGCACGGCACATTGACTTTCAATTACAACTACAGCCGCATTAACCCTGCGATACAAACGGTTGATCGTTATCCGGAGATCACTTATACCCTTAACAATCAACAAATCGGCAAAACCGGTTTTTATGCCAAAAGTGTCGATACCTACTCAAACTTAACCTATCAGAATTATAATCCTCAGACATTTAACGAGAAGACCCAGCGTTTTGATTCCAACAATGACATTTCACACCCCTTTAAGATAGGGTTTATCACATTTAACCCGCATGCAGGGGGAGAAGAAACCTATTACAGCCGTACCGCCGAAGAGGATCGGAATAATATCGTCCGCGGCCTGTTTAGAACAAGCCTGGATATGGGCACCAAGTTTTACAGGATTTGGGATGATTATAAAACAAATTTCGCGGGGCTGAACATCAACGGTTTGCGGCATACGATAACACCCACCATAACTTATTTGTATCAGGCCAAGCCTACGTTCCCGGCGTCTAATTTGAACCAATTTGATCCCAGTATTGATGATCTGTACAGGATCAATCAGCTGGAATATGGGTTGGAAAATAAATTGCAGACTAAACGTGACGGTCATATCGTCGATTTGTTAAGGGTCTTGATCACCGCCAATTACGGCCTTAAGACCACGACCGGTCACAGGGGGATAGACCCGGTTGATTTCCTCACGGATTTTAATCCTACCAATTGGCTGACCTTGCACGAGGAAACTGTATACGATTACCATTCCGGGCATCTAAATTCTGAAAATTTCAGCAGCACAGTTCATAGCGGTAATTGGTCATTCGGGGTGGGCAACGATTATAACAGAGGCGGAGGCGATCAGGTAACCACCGAGTTGAACTATACGATCAACCCTAAGTGGAAGTTTAGAATTTATAACAGTTTCCCGCTGAGCAACTCCGGAGGGAGCGGCCTCTATGACATTATGGGGACTAACGGCATCTCCGGCACTAGTCCTGCTTTGGCGAGTACCGCCAGAGAGAATGAATATGTCCTGACGCGTGATTTGCATGAATGGGAAATGGACTTGACTATTGACCAACAAGAAGGCCATGGCTCAACGTTTTACGTGATCTTTCGTCTAAAGGCGTTCCCGAATATGAAGGCGGATCTGATTAACACCAGCTTCCAGCAGTCCAGGCCGGGTACACAAAGTTAAAGTTAAGGGGTGATAATTAATGAAAATTGCTATCATCGGTTCAGGTTATGTGGGTTTGGTGTCCGGAGTTTGTTTGGCCCATATCGGACATCAAGTGATTTGTGTGGACAATAATCCCGAGAAAATCAAAATTCTAAAAAAAGGACGGCTGCCGATTTATGAGCCGGGCCTGCTTGAACTGATGCGTGAGGGGGTTAGAAAAAAACGTTTGTCTTTTAGCGGTTCTATCGGTGAGGCTACAAGGAAGTCCCAGGTGATTTTTTTGGCAGTGCCGACACCGCCTAAACCCAATGGAGACGCGGATTTGACGTATGTGGAGAATGTGAGCCGCCAAATTGCCCAGAACATGGATTCGTATAAACTTATCGTCGAGAAATCAACCGTGCCGGCGGAAACGGGCAAGAAAATCCGGTACACCATCCATTTGAATCTGGCTAAAAAATATAAGAATGGCAATAAGATTTTGCTGGATTTTGATGTGGCCTCCAATCCGGAATTTCTTAAGGAAGGATCGGCGGTGTATGATTTTATGAACCCCGACCGCATTGTGATCGGCGTAGAGTCAACAAAAGCAGAGCAGATTTTAAGAGAGATTTACAAGCCTCTCAAGCCTAAGATTTTGGTGACCAATATCGCCTCTGCGGAGATGATCAAACATGCCTCTAATTCGTTTTTGGCGACTAAAATTTCTTTTATCAATGCGGTGGCCCAAATTTGCGACCGTGTGGGTGCCGATGTCCTTAAAGTGGCGGAAGGCATGGGATTGGATAAACGCATAGGCCGCCAATTTTTGGATGCAGGGGTGGGTTACGGCGGCAGTTGTTTTCCCAAAGATGTGGATGCGTTTATCCGTTTAAGTGAAAAAAGCGGGTATGATTTTTCTTTATTAAAAGAGGTGCGGCGGGTCAATGACTACCAGCGCCAGTGGTTTGTGCGCTTAGTTGAGGAAAAAATATGGAATATCAAGGACAAGACCATCGGCGTATGGGGGCTGGCTTTTAAGCCCAATACCGACGATATCCGTAATGCCGCAGCCCTGGAAATTGTTCATCTGTTACAGGCTGAAGGGGCCAATATCAGGGTCTTTGATCCCAAGGCCATGGACAATGCGCGCAAGGTGCTAAAAAGTGTTGTTTTTTGTGATAATGCGTATACGGTGGCGGAAGGCTGCGACTGCCTGTTGTTGTTGACCGAGTGGCCGGAGTTTAAAGATATAGATTTCGAGCACATCCGTGATGTCATGCGACAGCCCGTTATTTTTGACGGCCGTAATTTTTTGGATGCGGGCCATTTGCGGAACATCGGGTTTGAATATTTTGGCACAGGCCGGGGGAAATCCCTATGAGTATCATGCTGGAACAAAAAATCAAGAACCATAAGGCCAAGATAGCCGTGATTGGTTTGGGGTATGTCGGCTTACCATTGGCCGTGGCTTTTGCCCAGAAGGGATTTAGAGTTTTTGGTATTGATACCAGTCAGCAACGCATCGAGCGCATTCAACAAAAGAAAAGCTACATTGCGGATGTCACCCATCGTCAGATTGCGCGCCTGATGTACAGCGGGCATTTGGTCGTTGCTCTTGATTTTGATCTGATGCGAGAGGCAGATGTGGTTATTATTTGCGTGCCGACACCTCTGAAGCGGAAATACACGCCGGATATTTCGTTTATGGTTAAAGCGGTGCGCAGTATTACTCCCTACATCCGTTCCCAAACATTGGTGGTTTTGGAAAGCACCACTTATCCGGGGACGACCCAGGAACTCATTAAACCGGAGTTGGAAAAATCCGGATTGTCGGCAGGTCGTGATTTTTATTTAGCTTTCTCGCCGGAGCGCATTGACCCGGGCAATCCGCATTTTAAAGTGACGCAAATTCCTAAAGTCGTGGGAGGGCTGACACAGCGTTGTGGCAAACTGACCCAAATGCTCTACGAGCAGATCATCGCTCATGTGCATGCGGTGTCTTCACCTAAAGTGGCGGAGATGACTAAGTTATTGGAAAATTCTTTTCGTATCGTTAATATCGGGTGGATCAATGAAGTGGCTCAAATGTGTCATAAACTGGGGATAGATGTTTGGGAGGTCATTGAAGCGGCTAAAACCAAGCCGTTTGGCTTTATGCCTTTTTATCCGGGATTAGGGGTAGGGGGGCATTGCATTCCGGAAGACCCGCTTATATCTTTACTGGAAAGCCAAACGTTACGGGTTTAATTCCAAATTTATCAAATTATCGGCGGACATTAACGCGCACATGCCGCATTATTGTCTGCGCCGTCTGCAGGGGATGCTGCCCAAGTCGTTGGCGCACTCAAAAATTTTGGTGGTGGGGGTCGACGTATAAAAAAGATGTGGCGGACTTGCGTAAATCTCCGTCGTTGAAATTGATAGAATTGCTTAAAGCCCAAAGTCAGGTGGATTATTTTGACCCCATGGTCCCTTATCTTAAATTAGGCGGCATTGATCTGATGTCGGTGGCATTGACACCCAAGACGCTTAAAAAATATGATGCGATTGTGATCGCGGTGGACCACACCAAAGTGGATTATGCGCTGATTCTCAAGCACGCGAAGCTCATTTTTGACATTAAGAATATTTATAAGGATACGCGCAGTAAAAAAGTAGTTAAATTATAGGGGACGCAACTATTCCTTTACAAATTGTGGCGAGGTAGCTTGGGCTTGATGTTAGGGGGCGGACGGTGACGGCCCCGAGGGCTAGTTGAGGTAAACCACTGAGAGCTAAGGCTGTGACGTACTCATTTCAATTAGGAGCACCTTAACATCAAGGCCGAGACAGGTCCCGCTTTTATGAATGATAGAAAGGATTTGCGATGTCCAAGAAAGTTGTACTGATTTCCGGCGGGGTCGGGTTTTTTGGGAGCCACCTGTGTGATTGGTTTATGCAGCACGGATTTAAGGTCATAGCGGTGGATAATTTACTCACGGGTTCTATGCACAATGTAGCGCATTTGCGGACCAATAAAGATTTTAAATTTATGAAGCACGATGTTGCCAAGCCTTTTAAAGTGGGGGGGCGTGTGGATTTTGTATGCCACTTGGCCTCACCGGCATCGCCTGTGGATTATGCCAATCATCCCATCGCTACCATGCTCGTCGGCAGCTATGGCACACATAATTTATTGGAAATCGCCCGTCGTAAAAGGGCGGTCTTTCTCATGGCGTCTACATCGGAAGTGTATGGGGATCCGTTAGTGCATCCTCAAAAAGAGAGTTACTGGGGCCATGTTAATCCTAATGGGCCGCGCAGTATCTACGATGAGGCCAAACGTTATGCGGAAGCCGCGGTGTTTGCGTATAAGCGTGTGTATAAGATGGATGTGAAAGTGGTTAGGATTTTTAATACCTATGGCCCCCGTATGCAAATCAAAGACGGGAGGGTGGTCCCTAATTTTATTGAGCAGATTTTGCATCATCAACCGTTGACTGTCTATGGCAATGGCCGACAAACACGGTCTTTTTGTTATGTGGATGATTTGATTGACGGGATTACTAAACTGCTTTTTTCTAAAATGACCGGGCCGGTTAATATCGGCAATCCGCGGGAGTTTACAATTTTAGAATTTGCGCGGTTAATTCGCAAGAAATATAACCCACAAGCCAAGATTGTTTTTCAGCCTTTGCCCGTGGATGACCCCAAACAGCGACGGCCGGACATATCCCTGGCCCGCAAAGAACTGGGCTGGGAGCCGAAGGTTGACTTAGAAGACGGTATCGGGCGGACCATGGATTGGTTTGCCGCAGAATTATGGTCACTAAAGACGAAATTATAGCTTTTGAAAAAGAGATCGCAGATATCTTTGCCACAGGCGTGATCCGTGCGCCGGTGCATTTGCGCGCAGGACGGGAAGAGGCTTTGATCAAGATTTTTAAAGATCATCAGATCGGCGATGACGATTATGTGTTTGGTTTTTGGGATTCGCATGAGCTGGCTCTTTTAAAAGGGGTGCCCGCGCCAAGAGCTAAAACAAGCCATTCTCGACGGCAAAAGTATATCTTTGTGCTTTCCCAAGTATAAATTGCTTTGTTCCGGTATCGTAGGAAGCTTGATGGGTACAGCCGCCGGGGTGGCTTGGGCCTTGAAGAATCAGGGTAAAAAAGGCCGGGTATTTTTATTTTGCGGGGACATGTCCGCGGAAACGGGTATTTTCCATGAAGCCGTTAAATACGTGTATAATTTCGATTTGCCGGCCACTTTTATTGTTTGCTGATAATGGGGTTAGCGTCATGACCGATACGCGCGCCATCTGGGGCAATCCGCAACCTTGGTTTAAGGGTACCCAATACGAGAAGAAAATCATTCATTTTAAATACATCAATGGTTATCCGCATTCGGGATTGGGAAAGTTAATAAAATTTTAATCATATGAAATATTTCGACGAATTAAAAAGAACCATGGAATGGCTGGCCCAACAGCCTCAGTGTGATGTTTGTGGGGCAAACAGTCGCGGGGCCGGGGACATTTATGTTCCAAACCCTGCGGGACTGTCCCAAGGAGCGTTGCCTGGAAATGCCTATCAATGAAAGTTTTCAAATGCAGTTTACCATCGGTTTGGGATTAGCCGGTTATGTGCCGGTTTCGGTTTATCCCCGGCAGAATTTTTTGCTTTTGGCCACCGCGGATATGGTCAATATGCTGGATAAAATGCCGCTGATTTCCGGCGGGCAAGTGGCCGATGAAGGTCATTATCCGGGTGGCCACCGGCCCGGATGCGCCGGTCCATCCCGGGCATCAGCATATCGGCAATTATGCAAAGGCTTTCCGTGAATTATTTGACTTCATTGAGGTTATAGAACTTAATTCGCGCTGAGGATATTTTTGCGGCGTATAGTCATGCGTTAAACCGTACAGACGGCAAATCCACGCTTATCATCGAGCACGGCAATTTTTACAATGAAGAGTATTACGCCAAAGGGATGATTACAAGTGAAAAGGAAATTTGTCATTCCCGCGAAAGCGGGAATCCATAACAGAATTAATTCCCCCTATGCACCGCGACTCTAAAATCTTTATTGTCGGACATAACGACAGCATTGAAAATTCTCTGAAAGGGTATTTTAAGATTCAGGGCTTTCGTCATGTCATCTCTAATGCCCAAGATCGCATTGATGTATTAAATCCGTTAAGCGTAGAGAATTTTTTTAAGAAATTTAAACCGGAATATGTCTTTTTGGGTTCCGTCCGTTCGGGTGGTATTGCGGCCAACCAAAAATATCCGGCGGAATTTATTTATGAAAATAGCCAGGCGCAAAATTTAGTGATTGAGGCCGCCTGTCATTATAAAGTCAAAAAGTTATTATATTTTTCCAGCTCCTGCACCTATCCCAAGGACGCTAAACAGCCGATTGTGGAGGCATCCTTGCTGACCGGTCCGCTGGAGCCGACCAGTGAAGCCTATGCGGTCGCTAAAATTGCCGGCACAAAAATGTGTCAGGCGTACAGAGCCCAATACGGATTGAATGCCATCACAGCCGTACCCGCAACTCTTTATGGCCCCGGCAGTGACATCGATATAGAAAACGCCCATGTGTTAGGCGCGTTGATAGCCAAATTTCATAAGGCACAAAATGAAGGGGCGCAGCAGGTCGTGGTGTGGGGCAGTGGAAAGCCACGGCGGGAATTCTTGTACGTAGATGATTTTGTCAGCGCCTGTCTGTTTTTGATGGAACATTATGATAGTACGGAGCCGATTAACATCGGCACAGGGGATGACGTGACCATACAGCAATTGGCCATGATGATTAAAAAGGTCAGCGGTTTTAAGGGCAAAATCGTTTTCGATGCCTCCAAGCCTGACGGAGTCATGCGCAAACTCATGGACAATAGTCGCATCCGCAAGCGAGGTTGGAAGCCGAAGGTCTCTTTAGAAGAAGGCATTGAAAAGACGTATCAGTGGTATGTTCATAAGTAGCGTGAATATACGTAATAGAAAGGGAAAGTATGAAAATTTTAGTGACAGGGGCTGCAGGATATATCGGTTCGGTTTTGGTGCCGCGGTTATTGGCCGAGGGACACCAGGTGATTGCTTTGGATAATTTCATGTATAACCAGGCGTCTTTGCTGGATGTCTGCTACCATGACCAACTGACCATTGTGCGCGGGGATACGCGGGATAAGCATTTGATGACTAAACTACTTAAAGGGGCGGATGCGATTTTTCCTTTAGCCTGTTTGACCGGTGCTCCTTTGTGTGCCAAGGAACCTATGGCCGCACAGGCGATCCTGCTGGATGCTATAAAGATGATCCTTGAGCTGCGCAGTAAAGAGCAAATGATCATTTTTCCGACGACTAATAGCGGCTATGGTGTTGGTGAAAAGGGTAAACATTGCACCGAAGATACGCCGCTTCGCCCCCTATCTTTGTACGGCAAACTGAAGGTGGATGCGGAAAATGCTATTCTTGATGCGGGCAATGGCATTACCTTGCGCTTGGCCACGGCTTTTGGCATTTCTCCTCGCATGCGGCTGGATTTATTGGTCAATGATTTTACCTATCGCGCGGTGTATGACAAGTTTGTGATCCTTTTTGAAGCTCATTTCAACCGCAACTATATTCATGTCAGAGACATTGCCAAGGCCTTTATTCATGCGTTGAATAATTTTGACAAGATGAAAAACCAACCCTATAATGTGGGCCGTAGCGACGCGAATCTGACGAAGCTGCAGTTGTGTCAGGAGATCAAAAAACTTCTTCCGGATTTTTATTTTGTGGAAGCTACCATCGGCGAGGACCCTGACAAACGTGATTATATCGTCAGCAATGCCAAAATCGAAAAGGCCGGGTTTAAACCGGACGTGTCCTTGTCCAAAGGTCTGCAGGAATTGATCAAAGGTTATCAGGTCATCAAACGTAATCAATTTGCTAATATTTGAGATTCCCGCTTGCCAAGGGAATAACAGTGGGGGATGATGAAACAACTGGATGTTTTGTTCGTTCACGCCAATGCATCTAAAAAGATCTATCAGGATTTAGCCGAAGATTTTTCTGCTATCGAACCTCCGATTTGGGCGGGCCTGTTGGCTAATCATTGCCGCTTCAAAGGCTTTTCCGTCGATATTTTGGATTGCGAAGCTTTGCATTTGGATGACGAACAATCCGCCAAACAAGTTGTACAGTTTAAGGCGCGGTTAATGTGTTTGGTGGTTTATGGCCAGCAGCCTTCGGCCAGTTCCCAGAACATGGAGGGGGCTGTGGCGTTGGCGGATATTGTGAAGAGCCTGGCTCCTGAGACTAAGATTCTTTTTGTAGGAGGGCACGTCGCCGCTTTACCGCGGGAGGTTTTACACAAGCATCCGGCTATTGATTTTGTCTGTCAGAATGAAGGCGTTTATACGATCTCCAATTTGTTAAAGACGAATTTAAAAGACCATTTGGATGCCGTGGCCGGTTTGGGTTTTCGTTGCAACGGGGAGGTTGTTTTAAATAAACCCTCACCCATCGTGGCTAAGGCTGACTTGCCTCATGAGCTTCCGGGCATTGCCTGGGATTTATTGCCGGTGGCGAATTATCGCACTTCCCTTTGGCATTCTTATTCGAATAATGCCAATCGCCAGCCCTTCGCAGCTTTGTACACCTCTTTAGGTTGCCCGATGAAATGCTCGTTCTGTATGATTAATATCATTAACCGTCAGGAGAATGAATATTCCGACGGTTCGGCCGTATTTCGTTATTGGGAGCCTGAGCATATCATCAAAGAATTTGATTATTTGGCCTCACAAGGCATTATCAATATCAAGATTGCCGACGAACTTTTTGTTCTTAACGCCAATCATTTTCTCAAATTGTGCGCGCTGATCATCCAGCGCGGCTACAAATTTAATATCTGGTGTTATTCCAGGGTGGATACGGTGCGCGATGGTTATTTGGCGACTTTAAAGAAAGCAGGGGTTAATTGGCTGGCTTTAGGCATTGAAAGCGGCAATACGCGTGTGCGTCGCGATGTGACTAAGGGACGTTTTGAAGACGTGGATATCCGCGCGGTGGTGGGGAAAATTCGCGAACATGGCATCAATGTCATCGGTAATTATATTTTTGGCCTGCCCGAGGATGATATGGCCAGCATGCAGATGACCTTGGATTTGGCGATGGCCATGAATACCGAGGAGGCTAATTTTTATTCAGCCATGGCCTATCCGGGCAGTCCCTTGTACGGCATGGCTAAAAAAGCAGGATGGGAACTGCCGTCGTCCTATGCCGGTTTTTCTCAACATTCCTTTGAAGGACAGCCTTTGCCGACTAAGTATTTAACCGCCCGGCAGGTATTGGCCTTCAGGGATGAGGCCTGGATGAAATATCATACCCATCCTCAATTTTTAGAACTTCTTAAACAAAAATTCGGCCAGGCGGCGGTGGATGAGACGATTAAATCAACCAAGATCAAATTAAAACGTAAAATTCTGGAAAGGGCCCCTGTCCTATGATCATTTCCCGTACGCCTTTTCGCGTCTCTTTCTTCGGTGGAGGCACTGATTACAAGAGTTGGTTTCAGGACCATAATGGGGCCGTACTGGCGACGACCATTGATAAATATTGTTATATCACGTGTCGTTATCTCCCGCCTTTTTTTGAACACAAGTCGCGCATCATTTATTCGAAGATGGAACATGTCCGTGAATCCATTGACGAAATCGACCATCCTGCCGTCCGGGAAGTCTTACGTTTTTTGAAGATCCATAAAGGCATTGAAATCCATCACGACGGGGATTTGCCGGCGCGTACCGGTTTGGGGTCAAGCTCTTCTTTTACCGTCGGACTGCTGAATGCTTTATATGCCTTAAAAGGGCAGATAGTCACCAAAGAGCGTTTGGCCCGTGAGGCTATTTTTGTCGAACAGGACATGATTAAGGAAAATGTCGGTTGTCAGGACCAGACGTTGGCCGCGTACGGCGGTTTTAATTTAATTGAATTCGGGGGCTCCAACCATTTGCGGGTCGTGCCCGTGACCCTTGCGGCGGGGGACTTAAATCACTTGCAGGAGCATTTGATGCTTTTTTTTACGGGGTTTTCCCGCAGTGCTTCAGAGATCGCTGAATCGCAGATTAAGAATATGCCTAAAAAAAAGGCGGAACTGAGCCGCATGTATGAAATGGTCCAAGAGGCCGTCGAACTCTTAAATAGCAAGGATTTATTGAAATTCGGCCGCCTGTTGGATGAGAGCTGGAAGATTAAGCGCACCTTGTCGGATAAAATATCCAGCTCCTATATTGATGATTTGTATACAGCGGCGATTTCAGCCGGAGCTTTGGGCGGTAAATTATTGGGAGCGGGCGGCGGCGGATTTGTGTTACTTTTTGTGGAGCCGTCCAAGAAAGATAGAATACGCAAAGCCCTCAAAAGTCTGTTGGAAGTCCCTATGAAATTCGAAAATCTAGGCAGCCAGATCATTTTTTATCAACCGGAGAGCGGCTTAGTTAAATGACTCCGACGTAATGTCGGAGTCATCCTGAGCCAACGAGCGAAGGATCTTTCAACATATGTTTCCAGATGTCGTTATCCTTGCCGGAGGTTTGGGCAAACGTCTTCATTCTGTCACTGGCGGGGCGCAGAAAGTCTTAGCCAAGATCGGCCATCAGCCGTTTCTGGAAATATTGATTGATTATATTGCCTCGCAGGGGGCCACGCGTTTTATTTTATGTGTCGGCCACGGCAGCGATAAGGTAGAGGCGTATTTTAAAGATAAATATCGCGACCGCGAGATTATTTTTTCCAGGGAAGAATCTCCGTTAGGGACGGGGGGAGCCATCAAGCAAGGGGGGGGCCTCGTTCAAACAGATCGGTTCATAGCGATGAATGGAGATTGTTTTTGCGTGATTGATTACAAACGTTTGATGGCGTTTCATCAAAAACAAAAAGCCCAGGCGACTTTAGCGGTGACTCTTATGCCCGATGCCCGCGATTATGGGACCATTGAAATCGCCCCCGGCGGTACCATTGAGGCCTTTAAAGAAAAACAGCCGCAAGCCACCCAGGCTTTTATCAATACCGGGACGTATTGTTTTAATCGTGAAGTGTTTTCTTTAGCGGAAACCCCCGCTCAATTTTCGATCGAATACGACTTTTTCCCGCGTTTGGTGGGCCGTGGCTTTTACGCATTTGAAGTAGAAAACCGTTTCATTGATATCGGGACCCCGGAGCGTTATTCCTGGGCGCAGGAACATCTGAAAAGTTTACATAAAAGGTGAGCCGATATGGATTTCAATAAAACAACAGCTATTAACGACGGACAAGAGGCCTCCAAGTCCGGCTATAAGGTCCCGTTTGGCACGGTATCGATCACCCAGCGTGCCCACAAACTTATTGATGAGGCCATTGCCAGTCGCTGGTTGACTAAGGGTAAATACGTTAAAGAATTTGAGGATAAATTTGCCCAACTTTTCGGCGTCAAATACGGCATCGCGACCTCCAGCGGTACGGACGCCAATGCTATTGCCTGCGCGGTACTTTATGATTGCGGCGCCAAGCGTGGGGACGAGATCATTGTTCCGGCGCTGTCTTTTGTTGCCACAGGTAATGCGGTCTTGCAGGCAGGGCTGACGCCGGTGTTCGTGGATATCGAACGCGAAACATTAAATATCGATCCTAAAAAGATTGAGAAAGCCATAACCCCGCGCACGCGTGCCATCATGCCGGTGCACTTGATGGGCAAGCCCGCGGCCATGGATGAGATCATGAGTTTGGCCCACAAACACAAGCTGTATGTTATTGAGGACGCGGCTGAGGCGCATGGGGCCCAATACAAAGGTAAAAAAATCGGGACCTTCGGGGAGATGGCCTGTTTTTCGCTGTACGCGGCGCATATCATCACGACCATTGAAGGCGGCATGGTCATCACTAATAACGAACGCATGGCCCAGGCCGCGAAGTCTTTGCGTAATCACGGCATTGACGGGAAATTTCGTTTTAAGCGTATCGGTTTTTCCGCCAAAATGAATGAAATTGAGGCCGCGGTGGGTTTAGGGAATATTGAGATATTCCGCGATATTTTGGAAAAAAGACGCGCTAACGTGCGGTATTTGATCAAAGCTTTTTCAAAGTTTGAGAAATATTTTTGGTATCTAAAAGAAGACGGCCATGAAGTTTTAGGTCCCCACGCATTTTCTATCATTATTAAGCCGGGTCTTAACTTTACCAAAGACGAATTCGTGACATACTTAGAGAAACAAGGAGTGGATTCGCGCAATTTGTTTTATTCTATCCCGACCCAGACGGACAGTTATCAGTTTATGGGGTATAAGCTGGGGGACTTCCCGCAGGCGGAGTATTGTTCCGACCACGGGACCCATATCGGCTGTCATCAGGATGTGGGGGGTGCCCAAATGGAATATATCGTTGGTGTGGTTGGGACATTCCTTAAATCTAAAGGGTACACTGTTTAAATAGCATGCGTATCGCCATTAATTGCCGATCCATCCTTTTGAATCAGCTCACCGGCATTGGACGCGCCACCTATCATCTTTTGGACAGCTTAGGCGCCATCGATCATGCTAATGAATATATCCTGCATGCGCCCAAGCGTTTGTTGGATTTTAAAAGACATCTGCCGGATTTTTCCCGTTATCATAATTTTAAAAGACGTGTAGACTTTTTTTCCCGGGGGGCAGGAGAGGTTGCTATTTATCATTACCCTAGTCCCGATGCCATTGTCCGGGCCCCGGGGAAGTTGGTGGTGACCATTCATGATCTTATTTATAAAGCTTACCCGCAAAGTCAGACATCTCAAAGCATTGAATCGACTGAAAAATATATGCAGGCCATCGCAGCCCAAGCCCATCGGATTATTTGCGTTTCAGAAAATACCCGGCGTGATCTACATGCCTTTTTGAATATACCCGTCGATAAGACCTGTGTAGTGTATAACGGAGTGGACCATAAAACGTTTTATCCTTTATCGGAAGAACAACGTCATCAGGCGGCGAGCCGTTTGAGGGTATGGGGGATCGATAAACCGTATGTTTTGTATGTCGGCACACTTGAGCCTAGAAAAAATTTGACGGGCTTGCTGGACAGTTTCGCCGGTCTTAAGTCAAAAAAAGTTTTCCATGGACAATTGGTAATTGCGGGTATGAAAGGCTGGATGCAAGACAGCATCGGCCGTGTCATTGAACAATTAGGCATCAAGCGGGATGTTATTTTTACCGGCTTTGTCGGCGATGATCAATTGCGCGAGCTTTATAATCTGGCAGAGCTGTTTGTGTTCCCGTCTTTTTATGAGGGCTTTGGCTTTCCCATTCTGGAAGCATTCAGTTGCGGAGTACCGGTCGTTACCTCAAAGACCTCGTCCTGTGGTGAAATTGCCGGTGAAGCGGCGTTGACGGTTGACCCCCAAGATCCCTCGCGGATAGCGCAGGCTATGACGCAAATCTTACAAGATAAGACGCTTAAAAAATCCTTGCGACAGGCCGGATTTAAGCGCGCTGGCGAATTTTCTTTTGCAGCCACCGCCCGCGAGACACTGGCGGTTTATCAACAGACGGTCAATATATGAAGATCAGCGGGGCCACCATTGTACGTAACGCCATTAAATACGGATATCCCGTCGTAGAAGCGGTGCGCTCCGTATTGCCTATTTGTGATGAATATATTATCAATGTGGGAGATTCCTCTGACGGCACGCTGGATCTGATTAAATCTATTAATGACCCCAAGATAAGAATTATTGAGCGCGTATGGGACATGTCTATCGGACAAGACGTGCTGTCGGTGGAAACGGATTTTGTCATAAGCCAATGTCGGGGGGATTGGATTTTTTATAACCAAACAGATGAGGTTATTCACGAGGAAGATATTCTTCGCGTTAAGGCCTATATGCAGCGGTATCTTAACGATCCGAAGGTGGATGCGTTTCAATTCCGTTGGCTTAATTTTTATGGCAGTTTTTATCGTTATCGGATTGATAGGGGATGGTTTCAGAAGCAGACCCGGGTCATTAGAAATAATGGCATGTATCAATCCCATGATGCGGCTTGGGGGTTTAGGCACAAGGATGGGACATCCCTAAAAGCGCGCAAGACACCGTTTTTTATTTATCACTATGGATGGGTGAACGACCCGCAGATGATGGCTACCAGACGCAAGAACGCGCACACCGTTGGTTTTGTTTTTGAGCTAAACGAGAAAGAAAAAAAGTCCGAATATGATTATGGGGAGCTCTCGCGTTTTCCGGTTTATTTTGGCACTCATCCGGCGGTCATGAAGCATTTGATCCAGCAGCATGTGGCCAGCCAAAAAGACTGGCAAAAAATTGTCCGTCAATATTGGTGGAACCCTCTGTTGTGGTTTAGGGTCCGGTATAAAACCGGGCGACGGGTCAAAGAGAGGATTGCCTAATTGTTATCCAGATTTCTTCAAGCCACACGTAAACCTAAAGACCTCTTTTTGTTGTTCTTGTTGGCATTGCTTCTGCTTTGGCAGCCGTCTTACTTGCGTCAAGAGTTGAATCTGTTCGAATGGGGGCTTTATCTGCCTGGCATTGACGCCGTGTCCCAAGGGCAAGTACCTTTTAGAGATTTTTTCCATTTGCGTGGGCCTTTCGAGCTGTATGTTCCCGCACTTTTCATGAAAATTTTCGGTTTTAGGGCGGATGTTTTAGCGGCTTACTTTTATTTGGGCACAGTATTGACGATACTCGTGGCTGTGCTCATTGCTTATGAGCTTATTCAACAAAGGTTTTTGCTTTATTCTTTTGTGTTAATTTTAGTGACCCGGACTTTTCCCCGGGTGGTTTTCACTAGTTGGGGAGGGATGCGTTATGCATGGGGATTATTGGCGGTATGGTGTTTAATTCGATTTTTAAAAGACAATCGTTCCGGCTGGCTTTTGGCTGGTGGCTGTTTGGCCGCGATCGGCCTGTTGACGAGTATTGAAATCGGCGTTATTGTTTGGATTGCTTTTATGGCAGTCATGGCCCTCAGCCGTGAACACCGTCGAGCGTCATGGGTATTTCTATCGGGATTCTTATGTGTAACAGTACCTTATGGTATTTATCTGGTCAGCCAAAATGCTGTTATGCCATATGTGCAGGCACAATGGACCGTTGTGTCCCATATGCAAAAGACTTTTTTGCAATTAGACAGAGTGCCGGATACTATCCCAAAATTTCTGCATGCCCTATTTTTCCCGCCAGATAAGAGTTTTTATCAAATGACACCGATGTATTCGTATATGTTCTTTTTCTTTTTATACTTTTGGCGCATGGCTAATAAAAAAGTCACGGCCTTAGAGCAGGCGGCTTTGGTAGTGGCGGTTTATGGTTTAATCTCATTCTTGACGGGATTTCGTAAAATAGAGTTTGTGGAATATGAGATGTCTTTGCAGCCGGATAAAATTATTTTATTTTATCTGTTGGGGCAGTTGATAGTATGGGCACAGCAGAAGTTGACAAGATTTAAATGGGTGGGGGCAGTACTGGTCGTGGCTGTGATCATATCATCCGTGATATATAGTGTCGGCCGTTTTAAAACGAGATTTTATAAAACTTCCTGGGTTTGTCAGTTGATAGAAGGTCAGGATGCGGAAAAAGAGGCATTGATCAATGGATCTGTGGTCACTACTATTGATTTGCCGCGCATCAGGCATATGATGATCCCCGTATGGCAAGCGCAAGATTTAGAGCAATTAAAAGCTTTCGTCGATAAGCATGTGCCAGTGCATGAAGCGGTGTGGATGTATCCGGAACTTGGCAGTCTGCATTTTATACTCGAGCGGCCCTGGGTAGGGCGTTTCCCTATGGTCACATTATCTTGGATGGATGACGGTTGGTTTGCCGAATATGAGACAGCGCTTGAGCGTAATCCTCCCAGGTATGCTATTTTTGACAAGATGGAACTATTTTCTCTTAACAGGTCTTATTTTTTAGTGCTTGCCAATCGTATTAAACATGAACGCATGATGCAATTTCTGTATCATCATTATGTGATCGAAACTCAAACGCCGTCCTATTTCGTATATCGGTACACACACTAAGGCCTGAAAATTAGATGGGAGAAGTATAATTGGCATTTATTTTAGATATCACATTATTTATCTATGCGCTATTTTATCTAAGCCTTTTTATTACAGACTACTCGTTTGTTAATCCAGCGATATCTATCAATAATATTTTGGGCCCTACGTTAGGGTTTGTTCTTTTACTTTTATTAAGATGGTCAGTCAACAAAAAGGATTTCAAGCACTCCATGATCGTCAACTTCTTTTTAAAACTCAAAGATATCAGCGACAAAAATCTTCTTATTTTTTTATGCGGGCTGACTTTTTTGTTTTTTTCAACAGTCAGTATTGTTCGACACTTCAGTTTATGTTCGGGGGGATTTGATTTAGGTAATTTTGACCAGGCCGTATGGAATGCCGCTCATGGGAATTCTTTGTTTTGCACGATGGTCTATAATCAAGGGGGGACCCTGTTAGGGGACCATTTCCCCGTTATTTTATTTTTTATGGTTCCGTTATACTGGTTATGGTCGAATGTTTTAGTTTTACTGATGGCACAGTCTTTATTACTCGCCTGTGCCATCATCCCGCTATATCTTATAGCCAAGTCAGTACTTAGAGATAGATTTTTTATTTTTGTTTTTCTGGTTTGTTATATACTTTCTAAACCATTAAGAGGGGTCGCTTTTGAAGATTTTCACCTGGATTCATTCATTGTCCCTCTTTTATTTTGGGCGTATTATTTTCTCATTAAGCGCAATCATGTGTGGTTATGGGTGAGTATTATTATTTTATTCTTATGCAAAGAAGACACGACCTTTCTGGTCTTGGGGCTGGGCTTATTTGCTTTAATCATCCAGAAAAGGCAATGGATAGGCATTTCTTTTATCATATTGGCGGTGTTTTTATGGTGGTTAGAAACAGGGATTTTAATTCCCTATTTTTCTCCGACGCATAATTATGCCTATTTAAGTAAACTGCCTTTTGGAGCTTCGTATCTTGATAATTTACAAATTGGCTTTTTCCATCCGTTATTATTTATTAAATTTCTTTTGACTAAATCCAAGATCACCTACGTGTTGAAATTATTGGGCCCGCTGTGTTTTTTATCATTATTAAGCCCGCCCCACTATATTCTGATATTTATTCCCTTATTCAAGAACCTTCTGGCTACGGCAGAAAACAGTAGTTTTGTAGAAATTAATCAGCATTATGTCGCCGGGGTTGTCCCTTTTATTTTTATTGCAGCGATTTATGGGTGTCACGGGCTGTTGCAGAAGTTAAAAATACAAAAAGCCAATTGTTTGGTTGGTTTATTGTTGATGGGGGGCACTTTATTGTTTTACGGCAAGACGGATGGATGCAGGTTGGCACAATTCTTAAACAATATGAAGGTCAACCATACTTTAGAAAAAATCAGATCGCTGGATGTGATCCCTCCGGATGCTTCTGTCTTGGCTACGGATCATTTATGTCCGCATTTATCGCACCGTAAATATATATATGACTGGGGGCACACAGGCGGCCGGTTCATTTTTCCGGAATATATAGCGATAGATAGAGGCGTGTTTAGGAATGAATATTTGAGTCCCAAAGAAAATGCAATGATTGATAATTATTTGAGTGTTGCTGAAGCTAAAGGGTATAAAATTATCTCTAGCGTTGGATATCATGATTTTATGATTTTGGAGGCACCTAAGACGTAAGATGAAAAAAATTCTTATTATCAATCCCTACGGCATCGGGGACGTGTTGTTTACGACTCCGGTTATCAGTAATTTACGACGAGCGTATCCCCAGGCAACCATTGCGTATTTGGCGAATACCCGCACGGCGGATTTTCTTCGAAGTAACCCTGATATCCGGCAGGTTTTTGTCTATGATCGCGATGAGTTTGTGGGTCATTACCAAAAATACTTTGAGTTGTTTAACAGTATCAAACGCCAAGCCTTTGATGTCGTTTTTGATTTTTCTATCAACAGTTCCTTTGGGTTTTTGTGTTTTGCCTGCGGGATCAAAAAGCGTATCGGATTTGATTATCGGGGCCGTGGCCTGTTTTTAACGGATAAAATGCCTCTGCAGGGCTATGAGGACAAACACGTTATTGAATATTATTTGGATTTACTTCACCCGGTACAAGTGCCGATAGTTGAGCGGTCAATGACACTGCATGTCCCTTTAAAAGACATCCAGTGGGCCCAAGGATGGATCGCTCAACAGGCAATTGATCCCTCCAAGCCCTTGATAGCGGTAGTGCCCGGAGGCGGGCAAAGTTGGGGCAAAGCCGCTGGTCATAAGCGTTGGGCGGCGTCCAAATACGCGGATTTAGTGGATAAAATCATTGAAAATTTCGACGCTGCCGTTATACTGTTGGGAGATTCAAAAGAAAAAGAGTTGTGCAGGGAAGTGGCTGCCCTGGCTCATTTTCCTTTACATATAGCTGTTGGCCAGACGTCCGTCTTTGGCATGGCAGCACTTTTTAAGCAATGCCGCTTGAGTATTGTTAATGACGGGGGCCCCTTGCATGTGGCTGTGGCTGTGGGGGCACAAACCGTTTCTATCTTTGGTTCGGTTGACCCCCAAGTTTATGGCCCGTATCCGTCGGCCAACCATATCACCGTTTACAAAGATTTGCCTTGCCAGCCGTGTTACCGGCGTTTTCGAAAGGCTTATTGTGCGCATATCAGTTGTTTAAGGGATTTATCCGTTGATGAAGTTTATAGAAAGGTAGGCCGTCTGTTATGAGTGTCCCGTTTATTGATTTTAAAGAACAGAACCGTTTGATCAAGGATGAGGTGGATGCCGGTTTTAAAAAGGTATTTGAAAAAGGCGATTACATTTTAGGCGAGCAGGTCAAAATTTTTGAAGGGGCTTTCGCTCAATTTTGTGAGGCGTCCTACGGGGTGGGTGTTAATTCCGGGACAGATGCTTTGCATCTGGCTTTGATGGCTTTGGATATTAAAGAAGGCGATGAGGTCATCCTGCCGGCGCATACTTTTATTGCCACGGCCTTGTGCGTTTCTTTTTGCCGCGCCAAACCGGTTTTTGTGGATATTAATCCGGATACGTATAATATTGACCCCAAAGCTTTCCAGGCCGCTATCACCAGGAAAACCAAGGCCGTGATTCCCGTACATATTTACGGCCAGCCTGCGGATATGGATGAAATCATTGCGTTGCCCGCAAGCACGGTATTAAAATCGTGGAAGATGCGGCCCAGGCGCATGGTTCGCGTTATAAGGGCAAACGGGTGGGTTCTATGGGGGACGTGGCTTGTTTTTCTTTTTACCCGACTAAAAGTCTGGGGGCCTGCGGGGATGCGGGGATGATTGTCACCAAGGACAAGGCCATTTATGAAAAAGTCCTGATGCTGCGCGATTATGGCCGTTATGGCCGTTATGAGCATAAAATTAAGGGGACTAATTCGCGTTTAGACACACTTCAGGCGGTGGTGCTTAATGCTAAATTAAAACATCTCGACGCCTGGAACGAGATGCGCGCCCAAAATGCGGCTTACTACACCAAACTTTTACAACCTTTGAAGGGTGTTGTCACTCCTGTCACTCAAGAGGGGCGCACGCATGTGTTTCAAACCTTTGCGGTGCTCGTCCCTAATCGCGACAGAGTTCGTCGAGGCCATGAAAGCCAAAGGCATCGGCGCGCTCATCCATTATCCTATTCCTTTGCATTTGCAGGAAGCTTACGCGGAGTTAGGTTATAAAAAAGGCAATTTCCCCGTGGCTGAAGCGGTGGCTGGAGATATTATGAGCCTGCCGATGTTTCCGCATATGACCCATGAGCAGATCCAAGACGTGGCAGCTGCTTTAAAAGAATCTTTATTATAGTGAGATATCCCCTCCCCCTTGTGGGGAGGGTTAGGGAGGGGGCTTGTGCCTTTACCACTAAGCGTTGTTATTATTGCTAAAAATGAGCACAATCGTATTAAAGATTGCCTGGAGAGTGTCTATGGCTGGGTCGATGAGATCGTTGTGGTGGATGATGAGAGTGCGGATGATACCTGTGCTATCGCCCATCGCTACACCGACAAAATATTCATCCGGCCTATGGAGATCGAGGGGAAACAGCGTAATTTTGGAGCGACGAAGGTCAACAATGATTGGATCCTGATTTTGGATTGTGATGAGCGCCTGACGGATGAGCTTAAAAATGAGATTGCGGGGGTAGTCACAAAAGGCGACCCTAAGATTGCCGCTTACTGGGCGCCGCAAATCAATTATTTAGGTGATGTGCCGTTAAACCATGGGGGATGGTCTAGTCCGCATATTCGTTTGTATAATAAAAATTATGCACAATGGTCAGAGGCGAATTATGATGTTATTCATCCGGGATTCAGGGTGTCACCGGGGTATAGCGGCGGGCATTTAAAATCCAAGACGATCCATTACAGTTTCAGCAATGTGGAAAATTTTATTGCCAAAATCAACCGTTATTCCACGTTGGAGGCCGTCAAATGGTATTTGGACGGACGTCGGATGTCTTTGGGGAAGGCTATGTGGCGGACGGCAGACCGGTTTGGACGGCGTTTTATCGGTAAAAAAGGATATAAAGACGGGTATTATGGTTTTGTGGCGGCTGTTTTGAGTGCTTTCCACGAATTGGCCGCTTACAGCAAATACAGGGAGATCAAAGAAAAAGGTTACTATATCAAAGATTTAAAGTCGAAACCGCTATGAAAGTTGTTTTTCTCGACAGAGATGGGGTCATCAATAAGTTCCCGGGCAACGGCAGTTACGTGACCAAGGTCAAGGATTTTCATTTTATTCCCGGGGCTTTAGAGGCGATCCGTTCTTTAACACAGAGCCAACATAAAATTTTCGTCATCTCCAACCAGGCCGGGGTGGGCAAGGGCGTTTATTCATTGGGTAAATTACAGCGTATCGATGCCCGTATGATTAAAGCCGTTGAAAAGGCCGGCGGCAAAATCCGTAAAAGTTTTTATTGCACGCACCGTTCGGATGCCGGTTGCGACTGCCGTAAACCCGGTATCGGGCTTTTAAAGAAAGCGCTTAAGATGCTCAATAAAACCATTGTCCACGCGCAAAAGGCTTTTTTTGTGGGAGATACCGAAGGCGACATTAAGACCGGGCATAATGCCGCCTGCAAGACCATTTTTGTACTTTCGGGTCACGAAAATCGCCGGTATATGCGTCAATGGACAGTCAAGCCCGATTATGTGGTCAAGGACTTGAAAGCAGCGGTGAGGATAATCCAAAATGAAAATTCTAGTCATTCACGCAACGGCCGGGGCCGGGCATAAAAAAGCCGCAGAGGCTGTTTTTCACGGTTTGCAAAATAAGGGCGGACATGATGTGCGGCTCGTTGATGCGCTGGAGTACACCAATCCTTTTTTTAAAAAGGCCTATCCTGCGTCCTATGGGTTTTTAGTCACCCGGATGCCTTGGGCTTGGGGGATTTTATTTGCATGGATGGATTTCCCCTGGATGCAGGGGGTTGTGCACGCCGTACGGCGTTTGTATAACGGTTTTAATGCCAGGCCTCTGCAGCAATTTCTACAACACCAGCAGTTTGATTGTATTATCACGACCCAATTTTTATCGGCAGAGGTTTGCGCCTATCTTAAACGCCGTGGGCAAATCAAATCTAAAATTATATGTGTAGTGACGGATTTCGACGTGCACCGCATTTGGATCAATGCAGGGATTGATATCTATACAGCGGCTTGTGATTATACCAAAAATAAATTGATTGCCTTAGGCGTGCCGGCCTCCCAAGTTTTTGTGACGGGCATCCCCACGGACCCTAAATTTGCGCGGTGTGCGGATGTGCCTTCTTTAAGGGAAAAATTGGAAGTTAAAGCACAGGAATTGACCGTTTTGATCGCCACGGGTTCTTTTGGCATGGGACCGATTGAGCAATTAATCAATTTGCTTAGTGGTTATCAACTGCTCATTGTTTGTGGCCAGAACCATGTGTTGTATGAACACTTGAAACGTTTTTCAAGCCAGAAGGTACATGTGCTGGGGCTGGTTGATAATATGGATGAATTGATGTCCGTAGCGGATGTGATGGTGACTAAACCCGGAGGGCTTTCTATATCGGAAGCCTTAGTCAAAAAATTACCGATGATATTTTTTAGCGCCATCCCCGGACAAGAGGCCAATAATATCAAAGTATTAAAAACATACGAAGTGGCCAGTGCGCCAAGCGCTTTGTCTGGAATCATCGAAACCATTGATGAGTGGAATGCCGATCCCCGGAAACTGGATGCCTTGCGTCAACGGTTAAGCGCTTTATCCAAGCCCAATGCCGTTGCAGATATTATCGAGCTGCTATGATTGCTCAGGTTGTCTTCGATTTGCCCATCGACGGGCCATTTGATTATTACATCCCTCCCCATTTAGCCGAAAAAATAGCGGTAGGGATGCGTGTCAAAGTTTCATTTGGCGCCAAGTCCCGGATTGGTTTTGTGGTGGGACTGCTTGCACAAAGCGCCATTCCCCGATTAAAATCGATACAGGCTTTGGTGGACACGTCCGCCGCGTTTAACCTGTTGGATTTAGCCTTCGCGCAAGATTTTTCTGCTTATTACGGCTGCAGCTTGGGGGAAGCCCTGAGCACGATGTACAGGTCTAAAGCAGACTTGCAGCCTTCTCTACGACGGGAAGGCAAGCCGCTGGTTTCTTTATACAGGTCTTCTGTCGGCCGGTACGCGGCCAAGATTCAGGAAATTATTGACGGATATCGCAGCCTGCAGGCGCCCCGTTTTTTGATCCTGGTCCCCGACGCTTTCAGAGCGGCGACGCTTTCCAAACACCTCAAGTGTGAGGGGACACTCAAAATAGGCACGCGTTCTTCGGTTTTTGAATGCGATGGGCACTTGACTTGCGTTATCATGGTGGATGATGAGGATGCCTCCTATAAACAGGAGCAGATGCCGATGTATGAGACGCGTGACGTGCTTTTGATGCGCGCCAAGATTTACGGCTTTGATACGGCTTTTATTGGGACTTCCCCGTCGCCGGAACTCATGGCTTTAAACCACGAGGGGCGGGTCAAACTCATCGATGAGACAGCCCCCCATACGCCCGTTATAACGACGGTTGATTTGTCTAATTATAAATTCATGCCCGGGATGGTGTCCCCGCCGGTGCATGATGCGCTTCAGGGGGCTTTGAAAGCGGGCAAGAAAAGTATTTTGGTTTTAAATCGCAGAGGCTCTTATCGGATCACCCGCTGTGGGGATTGTGAGACAGTCCTCAAATGCAGCCGCTGTGACAGTCCGCTCATTTATTCCAGGTCAGCCGGAAAATATTTGTGCCGCCATTGCACGAGTACTGCCTCCGGCGAGCTCATTTGCCCCCAATGCCGCAAATCCAACTGGCGCTCGAGGGGTATAGGGGTCGAGCAAATACAGGCAGAATTAAAAAAGTATTTTCCTCAGGCCAAGATTGTTTCATTTGAACGCGCTACCAAATTATCTGTCAAGGATGGTGTCATTGCGAGGAGCGAAGCGACGAAGCAATCTCTTCCTGATTTCGATATTCTCGTTTCCACCCAAGCCGTCTTACGTTTTCAAGGGACATGGCAAGTGCACATGGCCGCGTTCATTGATTTTGATGCGGAATTAAATCGTTTGGATATGCGTTCTTCCTGCCATGCGTTTCGCTTAGCGCGGCATATCAGCGACATGACGCTTGAGCGTGTGTTTATCCAAACCCGGGACATCAATCATTATGTGGTTAAAAGCCTTAAGGCCAATGATAGCCAAGGGTTTTATGACGAGGAATTGAGGCTGAGAAAAGAATTTGGATTCAGCCCTTTCAAGCATTGGGTCAAGATAACCTTACGCGCAAGGTCTGAAAAATCTGCACAAGAAACTTCAGCCCAAGTGTATAATCAATTAAGAAAAACGGCGCCGGCACATTATGCTGTAATACCTCCTTTAGCTGATGGTGTTGCCCGCAGGCGCGATCAGTTTCTTTTTAATGTGATGGTGCAGACAGACCAGGTCAGGGGTGCCGTGGCGTTTATAAAATCCGCGTTAGGGCAAATCAAACGCCCCAGCCGGGTCTGTGTAACCTTAAACGTGGATCCATAATGAAGGTCAAGAAAATATTTCTGGTTTTGATGGCCCTCGCCATCCTTATTAAGCTTGCTTTATTTGTTTTTGGTACGCTGCGTGTCGCTAACAGTAAATATGGGCCTGATAGTCTCAAGTATTTAGAGTTGGCGGATGCTCTTTATGAGAAGGGGTCTTTCTCTTCGCCGGGCCCGGACGGACGGCTGCATCCGGAAACGTTTCGTACGCCGGGGTATCCGCTCTTTTTAGCGGGTCTCCATGACGTGGCCAATGTCCCGTTAAACGGGGTTATTTTTGTGCAGGTCATGGTAACTGTTTTGACCGCCTGGATCATTTATTTGATTGCTCTCCACATTGATGCGAAAATCGCGGCTTTAAGCGCAACGCTATTTTTATTTGATTTGCCGACGACGATGAGCTCGTTAAGATTGTTGACAGAAACGTTATTCGTGTTTTGCCTGGCGCTTTTTATTGGGAGTTTTGTTCTTTATCTGCGGCAGGGGAAAGTGAAGTTTTTGGTTTTATCAGCATTGATCATGGCGGCGTTGGCGTATATCCGTCCGGGGAGCTATTATTTAGGCGGCGCGGTCACTTTTTTTATTATTTATGCCCATGGGCCCCGCCATATAAGAAGAGCGATCATGCATGCTGTGCTTTTCGGCATCATTGTGTTTAGCCTTTTGGGGGCATGGCAGGTCAGAAATTATAACTCTTGCAAGCTGACGGCTTTTTCTACGGTGGCCCAGGTCAATGCAGGTTATGGGTTAGAGGGGAGCTATACGAGGGAGAAATACCCCTTGCCGCAGGGGGTTATGCTAGCAGGGTATTATGTTAAGATGGTTTCCGGTTCCCTGGTTTCCTTCATGACGAGGCCGGGATCTTTGAAATATTTCGGTTCACCTGTTTTGACCGCTATGGGCAAGGTCTTGGCCTATCCCTTCATGGTTTTCTGGATGGTCGGCTTTATAGCGGGAGTTGTGAAGACCGGACGAAATATGACCTATCAGTTTTTGTTGCTGATTATTGCCTATTTTCTTTTTGGGTCGGTGTCTGTCGTGACATCGATCGTGACAGATCGCTTCAGAGTGCCTGTGGTGCCGTGTATAGCCATGATTTCAGCGTACGGGTGGGTCAGATTACGGGGGGCTCAATGAAAATTATTTTTTTCGGCAGTGATGATTTTGCCGCTGTGCATTTAGAGCAGATACTCGCCTGCGGACACCAAGTGCTTGGCTGTGTCACCTCTGTGGATAAACCGCAAGGCAGAGGCATGAAGATAGGCGTCTCACCTATTAAAAAAATGGTTTTAGAGCAGCAACATACCTTGCCTGCAGCCGGCATCGTTGAAATCTAAAACCGTCGTCCAGACCTTGAGAGCTTACCAGGCCGATATTTTTGTGGTGGTAGCTTTCGGTCGCCTGTTAACGCAGGAGATTCTGGATATTCCCAAGATCTTTTGCATCAACGTGCATGCGTCTCTTTTGCCTAAATACCGCGGGGCAGCGCCTATTAACTGGGCCATTTTGAACGGCGAGCGGGAAACAGGAGTGACCGTACAGAAAATGGCATTGGCGCTGGATGCCGGAGATATGATCGCTCAGGAGAGGATGACTGTCTTAGATGATGAAAACGCCGCCCAATTGCGCGCACGGATGGCTCAACTTGGCGCCAAGCTTTTGGTGAGAGTTTTGGATCAATGCGCGTCAGGTCAATATGCGTTAACACCGCAAGAGGAAGACCAGGTGTCCTATGCGCTCTAAACTGACCCGTCAGATGGGGAAGATCGATTGGGCCAAACCCGCACGGCTGGATTTTTAACCAGGTGCGCGGCCTTCATGCCTTGGCCGGGGGCGTACACTTTTTATAACGGTAAAATGCTTAAAATTCTTCAGGCCGCAACGACGACGGAGGATACGGCCAAGTATATTCCGGGGCAGGTGATCAACGTCGACAAAAATGGTTTTGTGGTGGCCGCAGGGGATCAGCGGCCTTTTAATCAAAGAAGTACAACCTGAAGCCGGGCGTGTGATGTCCGCGGTCAGTTTCGCGGCGGGGTATAAAATAGTTCCCGGCTGCCAATTTTTATAAAAATAGGAAGTTGTCCATTTAACTAGTGTTATAATTACGCTTATGCCTCAATTAAGAAAAGATCTTATTGTCGGCCGCTGGGTCATTATTGCCACCGAGCGCGCCCGGAGGCTCGCGGCCTTTGTGGACCCTGTGTCTGCGGAGACGATCCTAAAGATTGCCCTTTTTGCCAGGATAAGACCTCCGCGATCATTTATGAGTCCGGCGGTGTCAAGGTAGTCAAAAGCAGTAACCCTATTTTGGATAACAGTAAAGCTTTTGAACGCCGGGGCCATGGTCTTTATGATGTTTGCTACAGTTACGGCAGCCATGAAGTCGTGCTGGAAACTTCCAAGCATATCGCTAATATGGCGGATCTATCTCTGGCGCAGATCAAAGGTGTGCTGCAAGCGTATGCCTTACGCATGCAGGAGCATCGCCGGGACCCGTTTATTGAATATATTTTAGCGTATAAGAATTATGGTGTTGCCGCCGGAAGCCGCAATATCGGGCACTCCCGTTCACAGATCATGGCCGTGCCGGTTTTGCCCATGCGTGTCAAAGATAAAATCAGCGGGGCTAAAAGATATTTTGATTACCATGAACGCTGTTTGTTCTGCGACATGATCGCTCAAGAACGTGAAGGTGGCCAGCGGGTGGTCCTCGAGAATGAGCATTTTATAGCCATGACTCCCTTTGCCTCGAGATTCCCTTTTGAAACCTGGATTTTACCCAAAACCCATCATTGTGATTTTGCCGACGGGATTAAGGGGTATGAACAATCGTTGGCCGGCATTATGAAAAATGTGTTGTCCCGTTTTAAAATAGGGCTTAACGACCCGGCCTATAATTACATGATACAGACCGCGCCGGCCAAGAACATGCCCCTTTTTAAAGAAGATTATCATTGGCACATTGAATTAATTCCCAGACTCACACGGGTGGCTGGGTTTCGAAAGAGGAACGGGTTTTTATATTTGCCCCATTCCTCCGGAGATGACCGCGGTTTTTTTAAGGGAGGTTGAGGTTTAATGCCTGAACTACGACGAGACCCTATAGTCGGACGCTGGGTGATTATGGACAGCGAGCATCTTAAGGGACCTGCGGATTTCCCTAAAGAAGACAATACGCCCAGGGCCAAAGCGACTTGTCCCTTTTGTCCCGGGAGGGAACATCAAACACCCGCGGAAGTGGATGCCATTCGCCCGCTCGTTGGTGCGGCGAATACACCAGGATGGCAGGTGCGCACAGTCTCTAATAAGTTTCCGGTTTTGACCTCTGAAGGCACGCTGCAAAAAGAGGGCATTGGTATTTATGACCAGACCAACGGGATAGGCGCCCATGAAGTTTTGATCGAATGCCCGGACCATGATAAAATCCTGACTGACCTGACCCTTGAAGAAATGAAGGCGGTCGTTAGTCAATATCAAAGTCGTGCGCGTCAATTGTCTCAGGACAGCCGTTTTAAATATGTGGTGATTTTTAAGAATTTCGGCTCTTCTGCCGGAGCCACCGTCGAGCATACCCATAGCCAGATCATCGCTTTACCCATGGTCCCTAAAACCGTGCTGGAAGAAATTAAGGGGGCGGAGCATTATCATCAATACCGCGGCCGCTGCATATTTTGCGATATGATCGTCCAGGAGTATCAGGATAAAGAACGTATTGTCATGGAAAACGGTAATTTTTTAGCTTTTTGCCCCTTTGCGCCGCGGTATGCTTTTGAAACGTGGATCATGCCTAAGGCGCACAGCGCGGATTTTTCTGTGATTGATGAAGCGACCCAGGCGGATTTGGCGCAAATATTGCAGGATGTCCTTAAATGCGTAAAAAAAGCTTTAGGGAATCCTTCCTATAATTATTATCTGCATATGGCGCCTATAGGCTATGCCAATGGCGCGTGTTATCATTGGCATATCGAAATTATTCCGAAATTGACCCGCAGTGTTGGTTTTGAGTGGGGGACCGGATTGCATATTGTGCCGACCTTCCCTCAGGATGCGGCACGTTTTCTCCAGGACGCTTCTCATTGACATTTCAAGACTTTTCAGTAGAATAGGGTCTTACTTCTTTCCAAAGAATTTACGCCGAGATAGCTCAGGTAGTAGAGCGCAGGACTGAAAATCCTGGCGTCCCCAGTGCAAGTCTGGGTCTCGGCACTTTCCTTTTTTAGGCCAAATCCATATAATGGTATACTTTCTCAATTCATCGGTAATAAAGAGATATAAATGATGGACAAATCCATTAACATATTAGGAATTTCAGCATTTTATCATGATAGTGCTGCGTGCTTGGTCAAAGACGGAGTTATTGTGGCCGCTGTTCAAGAAGAACGGTTCACGCGCAAAAAGCACGACGCAGCTTTTCCTCATAATGCTATTATGTACGGGCTCAAAGAAGGCGGCATTACCATTAAAGATGTTACGCATATCGCTTTTTATGAGAAACCGTTTTTGAAATTTGAACGTCTATTATTGACCTATTTGAGTTTTGCTCCTTCGGGATGGGGCTCATTTTTAAAAGCCATGCCGGTATGGCTTAAAGAAAAAATATTTATAAAAACATTTATTCAAGAAGAGTTGGATTTTGAGGGAGAAATTCTTTTTCCCGAACACCACGAGTCGCACGCTGCCAGCGCATTTTTCCCTTCACCCTTTCAGCAGGCGGCGATTATCACTTTGGATGGAGTCGGTGAATGGACGACAACCAGTTGGGGAGTAGGGAAAGACAATAAGATTGAACTCCAAAAGGAGATTCAATTCCCGCATTCGTTAGGACTTTTGTATTCCGCGTTTACCTATTATGTCGGCTTTAGGGTCAATTCCGGTGAGTATAAATTGATGGGATTGGCCCCCTATGGAAAGCCTAAATATGCGGATTTAATTCGTCAGGAAATTGTCAATATTAAAGCGGATGGTTCATTTCGTCTTAATATGGAGTATTTTAATTATTGTGTTGGATTGGCCATGACTAATGAACGTTTTCATAGTTTGTTTGGCGGGCCGCCGCGTAAACCGGAGACGCCGATTACTCAAAAGGATATGGACATTGCCGCTTCCATTCAAAATGTAACGGAAGAAATTATGGTTAAAATTGCTCAGCACGTACACACAACAACTGGAATGAAAAATTTATGCTTAGCCGGTGGCGTAGCTTTAAATTGCGTTGGCAATGGGAAAATCCTTAAACAAACACCTTTTAAGAATATTTGGATACAACCCGCTGCTGGTGATGCAGGAGGCGCATTGGGCGCTGCGTTGATGATCTGGCATCAACATTTGAAGAATTCCCGTCAGGTTGATAATAAAAATGACACCCAACAAGGGTCATTTCTGGGGCCAAATGTGGATGGGGAAATCAAAACGCTGGCAGATACCCAGGGTTGGATTTATGAATATCTTTCGGATGATTTATTGCCTCGTCGCATCGCCCAGTTGATTAAGGAAGAAAAGGTTATTGGCCTGTGTCAGGGTCGGATGGAATTTGGTCCTAGGGCTTTAGGTGGCCGTAGCATCATTGGTGATGCGCGTTCAGAAAAAATGCAGTCAATTTTAAATTTAAAAGTCAAATTTCGGGAATCATTTCGTCCGTTTGCCCCAGCGGTACTTGCTGAGAAAACGAAAGAATATTTTGATTTAGATATTGAGAGTCCGTACATGTTATTAACGGCAGATGTTCAACAGGACAAGCGTCTGGATGTACAAGGAATGGAAGGATTATGGGGAATAGAAAAACTAAAATTTAAACGTTCGCAAGTGACTGCTGTGACTCATGTGGATTATTCCGCACGAGTCCAAACCGTTGATGAAGAAAGAAACCCATTGTTTTATCGTATTATTAAAGAATTTGATGTCTTAACTGGTTGTCCAGTCATTATTAACACTTCATTTAATATTCGTGGTGAGCCCATTGTTTGTTCAGCACACGATGCGTACCGTTGTTTTATGTGTACTGATATGGATTTCTTGTTGGTTGGGAATTGTTTGTTTGAAAAAGAGAAGCAGCTTAACAGGGATAAGTACAAGAAAGAAAATGTATTTACTATTTTAGATTAATAACAGAAATATGATAAAAAAACAGGAAGAAAACCAATTATTGGTATTTGGTTATGGATTACCGGTCATTTGTTTTATTCTGGCCTGGTGCCAATATGTCAAACATGGACTAACAGTTTGGGTGGAAGGTTTTATTATGGCAGGAGGTATTGTTTTATTGATGGCGATATTTGCACCGTCAGTTCTGAAGCTAATGTTTAAGTATTGGATGAATGTAGCACAGGGGATTAATAAGATTGTGACCGTAGTCATTTTAACTCTGCTTTTTTTCTGTGTGATCACACCCGCTAGTATAATTTTACGGTTGATGGGAAAAGATTTTATGAATTTAGGCTTTAAAAGCCAACTGGATTCTTATTGGATCAAGCGCAAGAATAAAAACGAAGGTTATACTCAGCAATTTTAGAAGGGCTATGTCAAAATTATCCATATTGAAAGAACTTTGGGATTTTTTAAAAGTACGCAAACGCTTTTGGCTGGCTCCTATCATAATTATTCTTGTGTTATTGAGTCTATTAGTGATTTTTGCTCAAAGTTCAGCGGTAGCTCCATTTATTTATACGTTATTTTAATCCAAGAGTTAAGTAAGGATAAACCCAAAGCGTAACGTCACGTTATCGTCACAACAAAGAGGTAGAAAGGTTTCAATTATATGATAATATAAGCACTTACAAAAACCGATGATGGGGTCTTGTTCTCGGCACCATTCTTTCTTACCCATTTTACATTTTTATGCGGGCATATTTTTATTCTTCCATTCTGCTGCTGTCTTTAATCCCTTCTGTTTTGATCTCCGGACTATTTAATTCATTGACCAACACCCTTTATCAGAATGGCCAATGGATGCCCACAAAGGTTTCTTTCAAAAAAAACCTCGAGGGAGGGCTTGATTTTTATTTTTCACGGACAGCTTTAGCTCAGGGGCATTTGAACCTAAGCTGTTGGCATGGATATCAAGAGGTTGTTTATAAAAAGGGCATCACTCCCGGAGAAATCGATTTTGATTTCAAATTGTCCGAGAACGCGTATATTGTTTTCGAATTCAATAAAGATGCTAATCAATTTTCAGGGATCCGTTTGAGTTTAGATAAGAGATTTAAAAATTTATATTTCATCAGTAGTGATGAGGGAGAGTTCAAATATACAAAAGAATTAAACGCCCCAAACGTCAAGAAAAACACATGGAATCATGCGAAAATTATTTTTAATCATGGCGCTGTTTTGGTTTATCTGAACGGGCAGTTTATTGCAACCATTGAAATAGCGTTGCTGCAACAACAGCATATTGCATTTAGGGGCGGGCTTAAAACGGCATTGGTAGATGACGTTGTCATTTATGAACTCAATTCCAATTATGTTATAAAAGAGAAGTTTAGTCATGATAATTTTTTTGTATTTTTTGATATTTTGGGAGTTATTTTTTTATTGAATGTTATTGCGGGTGATATTTTGTATATTTTTCTAAAGAACATCCCAAAACATTCCTTTTTTTTATTAATTACGGGCAATTTTGTCGTATCAATTTTGTTAAGCGCGATTTTATTGTTGGACTTTTTTTATGTTTCTGGCAGGTATTACCCCCTCGCAAGAAATCAGGCTATAAGGGAGTTGGAAAGAGAATATTATTTTAGAAAAGAACCCGGGTATATTCTTAGTAAAATTAAAGAGAGATATTCGGATGAAAATCCCAAGAATAACATAAGGGTGCTTTTTATTGGCAGCTCTCAAACATGGGGTGAAGGGGCGCGCAATGAAACCGAGACTTGGGTTAACCGTATTGAAGAAAAATTAAACAGCAGCGCTATTCTTAAGGGGCATTTTGAATGTATTAATGCGGGGATACCTGGAGCGGCATCTTCGGGATTGTTAGATATTTATATAAAGAATTGGATTTTTCTTGAACCTAAGATGGTGGTCATTAATTTGTCAAGTAACGATAATGATCCCGACCAATTCGCGGAGGTTTTACGCCGATTTGTTAATTTAAATATATCGAAGGGCATCAAAACCATATTTGTACTAGAAGCCAATTCAATAGAAGAAAGGCTGTGGGGGTTACCAATACTTCATAGAGTCATGAGACAAGTGGGTCAAGAAACAGGGGTCACTGTTTTAGATTTACACGGCTATCTTGTTCAAAATTATGATAAAGGGTTTTTATGGTGGGATTCTGTGCATCTGACATCTTTCGGACAAAAATTGGCTGCAGATTTTTTGGCGGACAAGATTTCGAGGGAGCTTTTAGTAAAAACGCAGGCTAGCAAGTAATTTTTATTTAGAAGAAGGATTGGCGTGATAAGAAGGGTGTTGTTGTGTATTGTGCGTATCGCAAGCGCCGTGACTATGAGGTGTTTAAAGAATTAATACCTTTAAAAACACAGTTGAAAGTTTCTGATGGGGCTATTTATGTCTGGGATGATCTAGGAGTTCTACAAAAAGATAGAATTTTAAGGTTAGAACTTCATAAGGCTATTGTTTTTATTTTTTTTGTCCTATTTCTTGGCACAGGCGTATTTCTTGTTAAGGATTATGGGATTCCTTTGGATGAGGCCGGGCAAAGAGCCATTGGTGTTTTGACTATTGATTATGTTGTTAAGGGGGACGAAGGGTTACTGCAGTATGGAGGGAGGGATCATGGGCCATTTTTTGAAGTCGTTTTAGTTCTTTTAGAGAAGGGGTTTCATCTGGCAGATGATATCAGGGCCGTTCATTTGATGAGGCATCTGGCAACGTTTTTAATGTTTTATTTGGGTGTTATTTTTTTCTACAAATTGTGTAAAAAAATTTTCCATAGTTGGCCGGCAGGTTTATGTGGATCGCTGTTCTTAATTTTAAGCCCACGTATTTTTGCCGATGCGTTTTATAATTCAAAAGACATCCCTTGTTTATCGTTATTTATTATCAGCACCTATACACTGATTAATTATTTGGAACATAGGACCTTGGCCAATGCGTTTATTCATGCATTGACCTCTTGCGTTCTCATCGACATCCGGATCGTCGGTATCATCATCCCGCTGTTGACCTTGCTTTTTGTTTTCCTAGATATGGGGTTGATGCCTGCTGCAGGCACAAACTTAAAAAAAGTTTTTTTGAGCGTCTTGGCCTACGGGTTCTTTTTAATGGTGTTGACCATACTTTTTTGGCCGTTTTTATGGGCATCACCGTTAAAAAATTTCTTTTACGCTTTATCATCCATGTCCCACTTTAGATTGGGGTTGACAGTTTTGTACTTAGGGCAATACATCAAGGATTTCCTTCTGCCATGGCATTATATACCTGTATGGATTGCCGTCTCCACACCGTTAGTCTATGTCATGACTTTTTGTATCGGATATCTCAAGACCATTATGCTTGCGGGAAAAAATCCCGCGCAATTTTATCGCCACCATAAGAGTGAATTGATCGTTTTTTTATTAATTTCTTTACCCGTCCTTGCTGTTATTCTCATGAAATCTGTTGTCTATGACGCCTGGAGACAAATGTTTTTTGTTTATCCCTTCTTTTTGGTTATTTCATTGATAGGATTACGGGCCTTATGGGGTTTTGTCAGGGGGAAGACGGGGGGTATTTTTATTCAAACAATGCTGATTTCTTTAATCGTATTCAATTTAAGCAGTATCGTTGTGTTTATGGTTAGAAATCACCCCTTTCAAAATGTTTACTTTAACATCTTGGCCGGACGGAACATGAAAGAAATAAAGACCAGGTTTGATTTGGACTATTGGGGGTTATCATTCACCAAGGTCTTTGAGCATATTGTAACGCATGATCCGGATCCTTTTATTAAAGTCTATGTAGACGGCCGTCACTACGTGGATGGCCATCCTGAAGTTGTGCCGACAGGGATGCTTAAGGGCAGTGATATAGAACGTATAGTATTCGTTAATAATGCGCAGGAGGCGAAATATTTTTTGAGTGATTATCGCTGGCACAAAGAGGAATATCCGTATAAAAATGAGTACTATGCCGTGAGGGTGGATGGGACGCCTATTGCGATTGTGTATCGGCTTCAATGATATTTTAGAGGGTATTGATAAATAGTATTGTGCAGACCGGGTTTGCTTGTTATAATGCACAATTTATATTTATAAAACTAAACCGGAGGTAGTTAATGGCACAAGCAGTGGATCACCACCATACGACAGCCCGTGAAGACCGCATTCCTTTTTTTCAAAAAGTTGTATATGGTATAGGGTCATTCGTTAATCAATTTCAAGCAGCTGCTATTGGCCAGCTGATCACTGTTTTGAATCTCGGGTTAGGCATGAATCCCGTTTTAGTCGGCTGGATCGGCGCTGTTCCCCGTTTTATCGATGCTTTTTCAGACCCCTTAATCGGTTACAGTTCAGATAATACCCGCACCCGCTATGGGCGCCGCAGGCCGTGGATACTTTTTGGCGCTATTAGTTCGGGGATTTTATTAGCGTTGATGTTTCAACTGTATAAGGGGCATAGCGAGAATTTCTATTTCAGGTATGTGTTGTTGATCCAGTGTCTTTTTGTCATTGCCTTTGCCTGTTATTCGATCCCCTGGATCGCGCTAGGTTATGAAATGAGTCCCGATTATCATGAGCGCACGCGGCTGCAGGCGTTCTCCAATTTTCTCGCCCAGCCTGTCTGGATGATCGCGCCCTGGTTCTTTGCGATTATGAGCAATAAAGTGCTTTTTCCGGATCTCGCGGCAGGCGCCCGGACCCTCGCGATCATCGTCGGAGGTTTCATCCTGGTCGGCGGCGTCCTTCCGGCGATTTTCAACAAGGAACATTTCGCTAACTTGCCTAGACCTGAAAAGAAAAAGGGTTATGGGAACATTATCAAAGACCTCTTGGGCAATTGTGCCACGTCTTTTAAATGTCTTCCTTTTGTTAAGCTTATCGCGGTCACTTTTCTGATCTTCAACGGGTTCATGCTGGCGTCCAGCTTTACAGCCTATGTGATCTTTTTCTATGTCTTTGGCGGCGCACATGCCCACGCGGCCATGTCTGCCCAGGATGTCATGTATCATAACGGCGGCACTTTACTGGGCACGTTTGGGACTTGCAGTTCCGTTTGCACACTCGGTGCTATCTCTTTAACCGCATGGATCTCCACAAAGATCGGCAAGAGAAACACCTTTCTGCTCACCATGTCCCTTGCGATCATCGGTTATGCGTTGAAATGGGTAGGGTACAACCCCGGCCACCCTTATTGGCTGCTGATTGCGGCCCCTTTCTTGGCGTTTCATCTGGGGGCGCTTTTCACCATAGTTCCCTCCATGGTCGCTGATGTTTGCGACTTTGACGAATTACAGAGCGGCACGCGCAGGGAAGGCATGTTCAGTGGGATCTACTGGTGGATCCAGAAATTGGGAATGGCAGGGGCATCGATCCTGGGCGGATATCTCCTGAATTGGACGGGTTTCAATATCGCATTAGGCATTAATCAGTCGGCTAAAACTTTATTGTTGATGAGGCTCTGTGATATCGGCATCCCGATTGTGACCACTTTAGTCGCTATTTATCATTATTGCGACATTTGAGATTTCCGAAGATAAGGCGTATGACATTCGTAAACAACTGGAACAAAGACGGGGAAAAGCGTAATATAAGCTTTTAAGTAGAGCTGGAGAAAAGATATGGCCAAACAACCACCACTACCACAACAGCAACCTAATAAAATCATCAATTCAAAGCCGATTATTATTTTCCCCTACTTGGGGTATGAGAATAATAAAAAGTGCGAATGGTATTTTTGGTGGACCATTGACAGGTGTAAGGAAATTGATCCCAAGCCGATTGTTATGTTACCCAGGGATACGGTCATAAGGCAGCATGCCGCTTCTTTTATCAAGGATGAAAGATACAAGAGCCTTGAGGTTATACAAACCTGGTCTGTGGATTCATGTCAGACATGGCTTGCCGGTTGGGGTCATGTGCTGGATAATTATCCCCAAGCCGAGAGAATTGTACAAATACCGGGTGATATTGATTTCGTTGACGAGGATGTCTCATTCTATGACAATCTCAGTGCTTTTATTGAAACAACAAGTTCAGATATTGCCATAGGAGATTTTAGAACAGGGGACCAGTACAGCGCCAAAAGCCTGGTAGATACGTATGGCACATATTCCCTGTTGGCCAACTGGTTTCCCGAGATCTCACGGAGCATAAGGTCCTTGCCGTTGAATCGCCCGAGATCGGAGTTCCTCAATATCAAAACATCTGTTTTGCGCGAGCTTTTGATCAATAACAGAAATTTTGCTTATGAACAGACTCTCAATTTTCTCATCAAGTGCTGGAATTATGAGGAAACAAAATGGAAGTATAATATATCCGATATCTCTTTTGGGGACCTTGTCTGACAATAAGTCTTTCAGGAATTACAGAGCATGCATTGACCAGATAGAGAGAACTGAAAGGATGCTTTCTTTACTATGGCGGGAGATCAGGGCGCCCAAAAAGATGGATAGTGTCAGCGATAAAGAGTTTGAAGAACAATATACCGTGTTCAGTAATGAATATGACAAGCTCTACACTAAATCAAAAGGTATTATGGACACTGCCAGAACTACTCTAAGAGCCCTCCTGGGAGTTTAAATTTGGGGAAACTGGATGCGCAAATACCAAAGGCCCAATACCCTGGTGACCGTAAGCTTAATGTTGCTTGTTTTTGCCGGATGTTCCCAGCATCCCTCCTCCAAGTAATAAAATCCTCCTCTGGCACTGGATGACCGACTGTAATGACACCTTTTTAAAACTTGCCCAACAGTACAAACAGGAAACCGGAGTTGAAGTCACCGTCCGCCTGTTCGCTCCTTCAGATTCTTATTCCCAGATGATCATCGCCGCGGCGCAGGCCAATGTCCTGCCGGATATTTACGGCATCCTCAATACAAAACCCATCGTAGCGGATTTTATCAAAGCAGGATTGGTCGATGACCTGACCCCTGATATGAATGCCAATGGCGGAGCATGGGCAGATAGCTTGTCTGATAAGGCCCTGGCGGACAAGCGTTTTGAGACGGGGAATATTTATGGGGTCAAGGCCGGCATTTACGGCGTTCCTATTGATGTGACTAACGAAGAGATGCTTTATAACAAAAAGCTCCTGGCCCGTGCCGGCATTAGCGCTCCTCCCTCAACTTATGAGGCATTTATCAAAGATGCCCAGGCCCTTAATCGTGTGGGCATTACACCCTTTGTTTCCGGTTGGGGCGAGTTGTGGCTGTTGGATTGTTTTGCCTCCAATTATGCCTTCAATATTATGGGAGAAGAGAAAATTTTTGCGACTTTCCGCGGTCAGGTCAAATATACGGACCCTGACTGGATCAAAGTTTTAAGTATTTTTGCCGATCTGCGCGATAAAGGCGTTCTTATGGACGGCATTGTGACGAAGGGCAATAAATACGCCGAGCAGGATTTTGCCCTGGAGCGCGCGGCTTTTGCTTTTAACGGCTCCTGGTGCGTCAATGTCTATCATGATATGAACCCGCATTTGGATTATGGCGTGATGATGCCGCCGCCTGTGAGCACGGCTTTCCCTCTGAAAATTTGGGGAGGGGCCGGCTCTTCTTTTGTGGTCCGTGCCGATTCACCGAATAAAGATAAAGCTATCGCTTTTTTGAAATGGCTCACCGCGCCGCAACAGCAAGTGTTATTGGCCCGGGAAACCAATAATTTGCCTTCCAATAAAGAAGCGCTAAAAGAAGTGCTATCGGTCGTATCTCCGGTTTTGGGAAAATTTTCCCGGGGGATGGAGCCATCGACACATCCGACCGTATGGCCGGTGAATGAAGATCCGCTGGTCACGGAAGCTTTGGATAAGGGGATTCAGGCCATCATTATCGGCGAGAAGACCCCACGACAGGTGGCCCAGGATGTGCAAACACTCAAGGATCGACGATGAATTCAAAAATTAAAGCCGCGGCTGTTTTTAAGGACAATGTGCAGAATTTCTTTTTTGTTCTTCCTGCTTTTGCCATCTTCTGCGTTTTTTATATCTATCCTTTTTTGAACATGATTTGCCTCTCTTTCCATGAATGGCGGGGGATAGGGCCGATGCATTTGATCGGCCTGCAGAATTATAAGGAATTGATAGGGGATAATTTTTGGTGGGATTCCATGGGGCATGCCGGGTATATCACACTCATCGCCCTGATTTTCCAGAACGCTTTGGCATTTGCGTTGGCGTTGGCCTGTGACCGCCAGATCCGCATGAAGCGTTTTTACTGTATCGTTTTTTTCATCCCGCCGGTACTTTCCGAGGTTGTGGTCGGCCTTATCTGGAATTGGATCTTGAATCCCGAATTGCAAAACGGTGTTCATATCGGGCTTCTTAATTATCTCTTGTATACTTCAGGATGGCCCCAGCTCGTCCACAATTGGCTGGGGGACCCCAAGACAGCGCTGACGACCATTGCCATTGTACATAGCTGGAAAGGTTTTGGTTGGGGCTTTGTTATGCTGCTGGCGGGATTGCAGACGATCGATAAACAGCTGTATGAGGCGGCCCGTGTCGACGGGGCCGGCCCCTGGAGGATGTTTACCTATATCACCCTTCCCCTGATGCTGCCGGTGATTTTGGTTGTGATGATCCTGACGATCCTGGGGTCTATGCAGGTTTTTGTCTTGATCCTCTCCATGGTCAATGAAGGATTGGTCCATCATACGGATGTGCCGGTGATCCGTATTTTGTCGTCGATGACAGGCACCAATCGTTTTGGTTATGCCTGCGCCGAGGCGGTTATTTTCGGCATGGCCCTGGTGTGTGTGTCTTTTATGATGAAAATATTCTCTGACAGGACTAAACAAGTATGAAAACGAATAGATACGTCATTTGGGGCATGACCCAATCAACGCTGATCCATATTTTTCTGATGAGTATCACGTTGACGTGTCTGTTTCCTTTATTGTGGATGGTGCGTTGTGCCTTGATGACCAATGAAACTGTTTTCATCGACAAGGCGCTTATTCCCCATGCATTGAATTTTGGTAATTTTGCCGTTGCTTGGACTAAGGGGAATTTGGCGGTCTATTTATTCAACAGCGTTATTTATACCGTGTGCGTGGTTTCAGGTATTGTGCTGGTCTCATCGCTCGCTGCGTTTTCTTTTTCACGCCTGCAATTTCCCGGCAAGAACATTATTTTTTATCTGTTTGTGGCGGCCATGATGATCCCCCTGCCGGGCTCGTTCGTGGCTTTGTTTGTTTTGATGAATAAACTGCATTTGGTCAATACCCGTTTGGGTTATATTTTGTGCATGATCAATGTCGGGCTTTCGATGAGCATTTTGCTGTTGAAAACTTTTTTTGACAAAATGCCGCGAGATCTGGAGGATGCGGCCCGCATCGACGGATGCGGCAAGATCGGCATCTGGTGGCATGTCGCTTTGCCCCTGGCGCGTCCGGCCATCGCGGTCATCGTGATTTTTAATTCACTGAACGTATGGAACGAGTATATCCTGGCCACCTTGCTTTTGGGAGACACCCAATTGATGCCTTTGCAAAGAGGCCTCATGGTCTTTCAGGGTGCTAATAGCACAGATTATCCGGTGCTAATGGCGGGCCTGACGATGGCAATACTCCCCATCATTGGGATATACCTCGCCATGCAGAAATATATTGTTAAAGGCCTTTCTTCAGATGTGGCGGGGGTGTAATACGCGCTGGTGTCCGTCCCAAGAAATTTTGGCATGCGTTCTATTTCCTTAACGAATGAAATCTCAATTGTACGCCCATAGGAGTTGGTGTGGCATCCTGGGGGTTGTGGCATTGTGTTTATTATCCCGCCTGCCGCAACTGATGAGCCCTTATTTTCATGCCGACTATAACGGAGATGAGTGTGTGTTGGGGCTTATGGCCAAGCATATGGCTCAGGCCCAAGAGTTTCCTTTTTATTTTTGGGGGCAGAGTTACGGTTTTTGCTGGCTCGAGGCAGGGGCAGTCGCCCTGGCGATCAAATTTTTTGGGATGGGGCTTTTTTCATTAAAAGTCCCCATGCTGCTGTTGTGGACATTAGGGTGTGTCTTTTTTTATAGTGCTTGTGCCCGATGGACGGGCAGGATGTATAGTTTTTGGATTACGTGCTTATTGATTTTTTCGCCGGCCTGGATGGGTTGGTCGATGAGGGCCCGCGGAGGGTATATATCGGCGTTTTTGCTATCGAGTATTGTTTTATTTTTGATAGCCCGCCACGGGCCGCAATTAAACAAGAAGGTGTGTTGGGGGATAGGCCTATTATCGGGTTTTATTTTTTTCTCTCAGCCTATTTTTTTATTGGGGGTTTTGCCTTTGCTGGGAGGGTCGCAGCTTAAGCCAAAAAGCGTTCAGAACATTTTTATCTGCATGGCCGGATTCATCGGGGTTTTCATTCTGGGGAAGGTGATGGCCCATCTTCAGGGCAATACGGATTATTGGCAACCGGCCTGGTTTAGAGCGGATGATTTTTCAGTTTTTGTTTCGACTTTTAAGGACAGAGTTTTTCATGCCTTAAATCAAGATGCAGGCTTTGGCAAGGATTGGGCCCCGGTTGTCATATCCAATGTCTGGTGTGTTGTGGCTTTAGTTAGTTTGGGAATGTACATTTGGGGTTTGATCACGAAACAGGTCAGCGCTTTTCCGGCACCATTTTTAATCAGTGTCGTGTTAATTTTGGGGTGCACATTTTTTATTAATTGCGAAGACCAATATCGCTACCTTTTATCTCTGAGTGTGTTTTTAATATTATGGTTTGGCATTCAAAGTTTTGAATGGATGAATAAAAATATATTTTTTAAGGCCTTCCTGGGGGTGGTGATAGGGGCTTTGATTGTTTTGGGTATTTTGGCGGCGTGGAATTATAGAAATTCTTATCGGTTAAACCCGGCCGTATCCAATGAAGTCCCTGAAATACAAAAAATTTCTAAAGTGATTGAATTTCTTAAAGCGTCAGGCGTCAAGTATGTTTTTTCGCTGGATGATGACCTGTCATGGAAATTGATGTTCTTTAGTCGGGAAGAGATCGCCTCCAGATGGATGACTATGCGCTCCCGGCAACCTGTGTACACTCAGGCCGTGACGCAGGCATTCTTCAGCGGACAAAAGGTTGCCCTGGTAGGGAATATGTTAGATGAAATATTGGCGTATGTGATTGTCGCTAATGAAGGCAAGCCCGAAATTGTGGCAGATCCCTATTTTGTGTATCTGTTCCCCAGTAAAGAATTAATTATGAAGAAATTGAGATTTCAGGTAGTCCAATGACGTTAATAAAGGGGGCTCTAACGGAAATCCTTTCTTGACGTTGTTATTGAAATCAGGTATAAAAGACTGCTAGTCAACTAGTGGATTTCGTAAGTCTTTAATATATAATACATTCTAATTATATGCTGGCGTAGCTCAGTTGGTAGAGCAGCGCATTCGTAATGCGCAGGTCGGGGGTTCGAAACCTCTCGCCAGCTTAACAGCATCTAAAGATGAGGACAGGCTATGATTTTTAAATTTTTTCCGCGCGAGTTTGATTTTTTCAACCTTTTCGAAGAACAAGTGGACTGTGCCGTGGAAGCGGCCAAAAAGTTTAAAGAAATAGCGGCCACCCCCGGACTGATTGAAGAATCCGCCTATCAAACCATCCAACACCTTGAAAGTAGGGGCGATACCGCAACGCATGCCATTATCGAACAGCTTAACAAAACTTTTATCACTCCTTTTGACCGTGAAGATATCCATGCCTTGACTAAGGAATTGGATGACGTCACGGACATGATCAATACCATGGTAGGCCGCATTAAGGTATATAAAATACCCGGCAGTGACCGGCATTTGATGGAATTTGCCAAGGTCATCGAAGAGTCCGTCGTAACAGTTTCCAAAGCTGTCAAAGGTCTGCGTCTTAAAAATGGCTCGGCAGCGGTCCTGGCTGCTTGTATAGAGGTCAACCGTCTGGAAAATGTCGGTGATGCTATGCGTGATGCTGTCTTTATGGAACTTTTTGAATCTAAAAGTGCCATAGAGATCATTAAGTGGAAGGAAATTTACGGGGACGCTGAAACGGTCCTGGATATTTGTGAAGACGTCGCCAATGTTGTTGAATCCATTATCTTAAAACAGGCTTAAGACCCATGCATATTCCGGTAGGAATTATCTTTCTTGTTTGTTTGGCATTGCTGTTTGACTTTTTAAATGGCTTTCATGATTCAGCCAATGCCATTGCGACGTTCGTTTCGACCCGGGTCCTTTCGCCGCGCAGAGCAGTTGTTTATGCGGCGTTCTTTGAATTTCATTGCGTTTTTCTTTTTCGGACTTCATGTGGCCAACACCATTGGCAAGGGTATATTGATATTAATATTGTTGACCAAACCGTAGTTTTCGGGGCGCTGACAGGCGCTTGTGGGTGGAATATCATCACCTGGTATTTCGGCTTACCCACCAGTTCTTCGCATGCCTTGATCGGAGGCATGATAGGAGCAGCGTTAGTTAAGGCGGGCTCAAGGCCCTGATTATTCCGGGGATTACGAAAGTGGTGATATTTATTTTTGTTGCTCCGTGTGTGGGCCTTATATTAGGTTTTGGTTTTGGCATTATTGTCCATATGATTTGCCGGACATTCACTCCCCGCAAGGTAGACCATCTTTTCCGTAAGGGCCAGTTGTTTTCAACGGCCCTTTACTGTATGGGCCATGGAGGTAATGATGCGCAAAAGACCATGGGCATCATTGCCAGTCTTCTTTTTAGTGCCGGGTTTTTGGGGGACAAGTTTTATATTCCTTTTTGGGTGGTTTTTGCCTGTTATACGACGTATATCCCTTGGAATTATTTGCGGGGGATGGCGCATTGTGAAAACCATGGGGCAGAAAATTGTCAAACTGCGACCGGTGGATGGTTTTTGCGCTGAGTCGGGCGCGGCTACCATGTTGTATGTAGCCTCATCTTTTGGTATACCTGTTAGCACAACTCATACTATTACCGGGGCCATTATGGGTGTGGGTTCTCTCAAACGTTTAAGTGCGGTCCGTTGGGGAGTGGCGGGCCGGATTGTTTGGGCGTGGATTATCACGATCCCTTGTTCAGCGGCTATTTCTGCGGTGGCTTATACGGGGGCCCGTTTTCTTAAGCTTTTTTGATTGAGGGATGGTTAAAGATTATGTGGCAATTTATCTGTGATAAAAAAAGCAGGGATTTTTTCCGGTTCTGGTTTGCCCAATTGATTTCCCAGTTCGGCGATAGGGTCTATCAAATGGCGTTGGTGGGTCTAATCGCCATACGCCATCCAGGCTCGTCGGTGGAAATGGCCAAACTGCTTTCGTTTACCATTATCCCGGTATTTGTGGTCGGACCGATCGCAGGAGTTTATATCGACCGTTGGGACAGGCGCAGGACTCTTTTTATCTGTGATTTTATCCGGGGCATGCTGGTTTTATTGGTGGCCTTTTATTTGATACGTTTGTCTGTGATTTGGCCTTTGTATGTGGCGGTGTTTGTCATTTTTTCCTTTAGCCGTTTTTATGTACCGGCCAAGATGTCCTTTATCCCGGAGATAGTCCATGAGGATGATTTGCATATTGCGAATTCTTTAGTGACCACCACCGGCATGATCGCTTTAGTCTTGGGGGCCTTATTGGGGGGATTGATTGTGGAGTATGCCGGGTCTTTCGGAGGATTCCTTTGGGATGCCGTGTGTTATTTTCTCTCCGGCCTTTTAGTTTTTTCTATCGCGACCTTGCAGCGCAGGTTGCCGAATAGAAGTGAGATGATCGCCGGCACCCAGGAAATGCTGCGGTCTCAAAAGAGCGTTTGGCAGGAAATGATCAATGGGATCCGTTATATCCGTTCGCAGAAAGAAATTGGGTTTATTTTTTGGATGATGTCGATCCTTTTTGCCGCGGCCGGAGCGATTTATGTCGTTATTATTGTGTTTATTCAACAGGCTTTTCATAGCGTGACTAAGGATTTGGGTTTTCTGGCCGTACCGTTGGGGTTAGGGTTATTTCTGGGGAGTCTATCTTATGGAAAGTGGGGGAGCCGGGTCGCGGCTTTTAAAGTTATTTTTTGGTCGCTGATATTAGGAGGGGCCATGGTTGTTTTGTTTACGTCTATGGTCGAGTCCACCCATAATCGTTTCTTGGCGTTGGGATTATCCTTCGTGTTGGGTTTTGTGGTGGGGCCTGTGGTGATTGCGTCCAACACCGTCGTCAATAAGGTTTGTACCATGGCCATGTCGGGAAAAGTTTTTGCCGCCCTGGAATTTGTCATGCATTTGGCATTTGTGGTGGCCATGCTGACCAGCGCCATGTTAACCGAGCATGTCGACCGCCTTTGGATTTTAATAACGGTGGGGGGTGTATTTATGATAGTGGGACTGATCGGTTTATTAAAATTTAACCCCGTCGAAGAAATTTCCCGTCCTTGAGGGGAGGGGATAGGGGAGGGTGAAATTCTATGAACTTTGCGGTATTGGCATCAGGCCATGGCGGTAATTTGCAGGCCATCATTAAGGCGGTTAGGCATGGCCAAATTCAAGCGGATTTAAAAGTGGTTATTTCCGACAGGGAAGATGCCTATGCTCTCCGACGTGCCCATCGGGCCAAAATCCCTGCCGTATATATTAACCCTAAAGATTTCAGTAATCGGGAATCCTTTGACAGGGAGATTGTTGCTCAATTACGGAAATTCAACATAGATTTTGTTGTGCTGGCCGGGTATATGCGGCTGTTGGGCAGCGTTTTTTTACGGCAATACCCTGACAAAATTCTTAATATTCATCCCTCCCTGCTGCCCGCCTTTAAAGGCCTGCACGCCATCAAGGACGCCTTCGCCTATGGGGTCGCTATCACCGGTCCGACGGTGCATTTTGTCATCGATGAAGTGGATTCGGGCATGATCATTCTGCAGGAGGCCGTGCGCGTGAAATCTCAGGATACTCTGGAGACTCTTGAGAAAAAATTCACAGAGCCGAACATCGCCTGTACCCTAAGGCCATTGACCTGTTTGTACGCGGAAAATTAAAAATCGTAGGTAGGAAAGTTATTGTTCTTTGAAGGTGGCCTTGCCGTTTTCGAAGATGATATGAATAAGTTTGCCTTTGGATTTTCCTTCCGTTTTAGGCCTATCCTCGCCGAAAAAGATCCAGTTGGCCCGGAGTAAAAATCATCTTCTTTTTGGTCCTTAAATCGTTGGTGCGCACCTCAAGGAAGTCTTTAAAATGATAATAACGGGTGGTATCGGCAATGATACCGATGATAGCGTCTTCATAATTCTCCTGCGGCGGGAAATCGCTTTGGGTAAATTTAAAACGGATACGGTTGACCATTTGTTTGGTCAAAAACTCCGGCATCTTAATGTCGGTGTATTCCAAATGTTGGCCGATTTGGTCCCCGATATAATCCGTACTGCCTTTGGATTCTTGCAGGATGCGTTTGCCGAATTCGTCATAGGGGAGCCCCTCCACAGACGCCATGCGGTAGTCTTCTAAATAGAATGTATAGCGGATTTCAAGGCCTTTTTTAATGTCGGTGATGACCATCACAATAAAAGAGATGGGCGTATGGGGATCCAGCAGGGTTTCGGTGATGGCGGTAAACAAATTATTATAGAGTTTATTAAAATAATCCGTGCCTTCGTTACGCACGCCTTCACTTTGCACGTTGGATTTAATTTTAGGGACGATATCATATTCAAAATTAAACGCGTTGTTTTTAAATGTCCCGTTGATATAAAGCAAATCGTATTTGGCCGGTTTTTTGGTGGGGTTGGGGGGCGTGGGTGACTCCGCCGCAAAATCAAAAAGCGGCTTGTCCGTCGGCGCGTAGATCCAGAAGGTCTTGTTGACCATCCGGGTGATGACATTGAGTTTATAGTCTTTGCGGCATTTGGTTTCGTATTTTTTTTGCAGTTCCGTCAACGCCGGACGCGGGAACAGGGCCTTTTTAGGCGTACAGCTTAAATTTATTCCGATAAATATAATTAATAGAATTTTAGATAGTTTACTCAAACGCATTGATTAGGGTGTTTCTATCTGAGCGGCTGGTTTGAGATCAAATTTCTGGAAGATTAATTTCATTTCATCGTATTCCAGATCACCTTTTTTTAATAGCTCATCGGCAAAATATTCAAGCACATCTTTGTGTTGAGTCAAGATTTCAGTGGTGCCTTTTAGGCACAATTGCAGGATATTTTGCACATCGTTGTCTAAGACTTCCTTGGTTTTTTCTGAAATATTATGCCGGCCGTTGTTGTCTTTAAGTGCGTCAAAATCACCTACCAGGCCGGAAGGCCCCATGCCTAAGCTCCAAACCATGCGGGACGCAATAGTCATGGCATGATAGAAATCACTGCCCGGACCTCCGCCTACTCCGGAGCCGGTTGTTCCCAGGGCTATTTTTTCTGCCACGTAACCGGCCATCATCATTTTTATTTTGGATAATAAATGTTCACGGTTGGGCGAATTAGATTCCAATTCTTCTATGGCGCGGGTATAAATATATCCCAAGGCCCCTTTTCTCGGCCGAACGGTCGCTTTGATCACTTCGTCGGTCGGATCAACTAAATAGGTGAGAATGGCATGGCCGGCCTCATGGTAGGCTGTTTTTTTGAGAGATTTTTGGGTATATTTAGCGTTGGTGACGGCGCCCATGGTTAGGCGGTCGTAGGATTCAGAAAGATCTTTCTGGATGATGACGTCCCGGTTATTACGCATGGCAATAAGGCCTGCTTCCCGGATCATATTATCAATATCTGAGGGAGTAAATCCGACCGCTGTACGGGCCAGCACAGATGGGCTGATGGTGTCTTCATATTTAACTTTGGAGAGATAAAATTTAAAAAGTTCTTCACGTTCTTGCAAGTTGGGTAAACTGATATATATTTTGCGTTCAATGCGTCCGGCGCGCAAAATAGCGGAGTCTAATTGATCTTCCCTGACATTGGTGGCCGCCAGAACAATGATATTATTTTCCTGCTGACGCAGACCGTCTAGTTCGGTGAGGAATTGGTTTATGGTGGCATTATGAGAAGTCATCCCCCCGCCGCCGCTGTCTGTGCCGCGAGGCATAGCGAAAGAATCCACTTCGTCAAAGAAGATGATGCAGCCGCCTTCGGCTTTGGCCAATTCTCGCGCTTCTTTAAAAATATCTTTCATTTTGCGGGCACCTTCACCTACATAAATGCCTACCAGATCACTGCCCACGGCGGACATAAAAGGAAATCCGGCTTCCGTGGCCATGGCTTTGGCAAGATATGTTTTGCCGCAACCCGGGGGCCCGAACATAATGACCCCTTTGACAATCTTTCCGCCGATAGCCTTGAGCAAGTTCCTGTCTTTTAACAATTTGACGATTTCCCAGGCTTCTTCTTTGGCGTCTTTCATGCCAATGACTTCTTCCCATTTCACATTGACTTTTCCGCCCAGTATCTTATTTTCTCCCATGACTTCCACAGAATGCATGACACGCTGCAGGGCGGTTTCCATATCTTGTTGATTGATAATTTCTCTTTTTTCCCGGAGGGCCAGGATACCCGCTTCGCGGACCATATTGTTGATGTCTGCGGGAGAAAACCATTTGGCTTTTTCCGCGAGGGCCGCGACGTCAATGTTGTCTTCACATTTAATCTTGGTCATATAATGTTTCAACAGCAATTGACGGTCTTTAGCAGATGGTTTTTGAAAATAAATTTTGCGGTCAAAACGGCCTGAACGCATGATCGCGGGGTCTAATTTTTCTTCAGCCACATTGGTGGCCGCGAGGACAACAATATTAGTGTTTTCACCTTTTAATCCATCCAGTTCCGTGAGGAACTGGTTGATCGTGGTAGTATGTTCCATGACCGCCCCGCCATAACCTTCCCCCTCGATTGTGCGGGGTGTTGCGAAGGTGTCAATTTCATCAATAAAAATAATGCAGCCGCCTTCAGACCTGGCCAGATCACGGGCTTCTTTAAAAATTTTTCTAACTTTAGCAGCTCCTTCGCCTACCCATTTGATACTGAATTCGCTTCCGGAAGCCACTACAAAGGGAAACCCTGATTCTGTGGCCATGGCCTTGGCCAAATAAGTTTTGCCGCAACCCGGAGGCCCGATCAGCATAACGCCTTTGATGATTTGTCCGCCTACGACTTTCAACTTGTGTCTGTCCTTGAGTAATTCTACGATTTCCCAGGCGTCTTTTTTAGTCTCTTCCATGCCGATGACTTCATCCCATTTTACGTTGACTTTGGAAGAGAGCACTTTATCTTCACCTGTTTTTTCGATGGACACCATGACGACATTCAAGGCATTGATCATGTCATCCTGGGTCACGGACGTACGTTTTTCACGTAAAGCATGGATGCTGGCCTCACGGACCATATTATTGATGTCCGCCGGAGAGAACCATTGGGCTTTATCCGCGATAGTGGGTATGTCAATGGCCGGATCGGCAGCGACTTTCTTGAGGTAATACGCAATCAGGGCTTCGCGTTCTTTAGCGGTGGGTTTATCAATGCTGATTTTACGGTCAAAGCGGCCTGAGCGCATGATGGCCGTATCTAATTTTTCCGGCGGCACGTTGGTAGCGGCGATGACCACGATATTGTTTTCACGTTTTCTTAAACCATCGAGTTCGGTCAAAAATTGATTGACCGTGGCATTAGTCGAGGTGGTCCCTCCGCCGCCGGTTTCTTGCGCGCGCGGGCCGGCAAAAGAATCAATTTCGTCGATAAAAATAAGACAGCCGCCTTCGACCGCGGCTAATTGGCGGGCTTTTTTAAACAGGGACTTGATGCGGGCGGCGCCCATTCCCATATACATCGCCACAAATTCACTGCCTACCGCCGAAAGAAAAGGCAATTTACATTCTGAGGCCATAGCTTTGGCCAAGTAGGTTTTCCCGCAGCCCGGAGGCCCTACCATCAGAACCCCTTTGATCATGGTGCCGCCGATAGCTTTGACCTTGCTGGCATCCTTGATAAACTGGACAATTTCCCAGGCATCGCGTTTGGCGTTTTCCATGCCTATGACATCATCCCATTTGATCTCGGATGTGCCCTTTTCAGCGCTGTCTTTGCTGAGCATCTTGTTCATGCCGCCGCCCATCATAAAATACATTTGGAAATAAGAAAAGAGCACGCCTTGGACAACGCCTACAACCAGAAACATCACCATATACATGCCCAAATTGGCCATTAAGTTTTTGCGGTAGAATCCTTCCATCCCTAAGAAACTGACTGAGCCGTAATAGATAAAAATAATGATGAAAGCTACCAGCCCTGCGCAAGCGGCATAAATTAAAATGCCCTTCCAGTACACCCGGATAAATTTGATAAAACGATTTTTCATCATAACTGGGTCCTTGAGAATATGTTACGAGAATTTAAACGAACATCAGTATAGCATAGAAATAAAAAAATACTTTTAAAATCCTCTTGTTTGCCAAAATTTGTGAGCATTAATGTCAGAAGAGGAGGCCATATAAATATTCAACGTTGGGAAATAGGGGGGCGAATATTGGCCGTCCATGCGTTTATCGTAAACGAAATTTCGGCCATAGCCGGTAAGGGCCGCGCCATTGCCACTGTTAAAGGTCCCGAAAGCCCCATAATCATCGCTGATGACCCCACCTAAGATCGTCGCTGTGCCGCGAGGCGAGTTCTGGTCATAATTATCCACTGTCACGACTCCCTGTGAGGCCATTAGTGAGGCATCGATAGTCACATTGTTAGGTGCGGAGGTGCCGACACGCACATTACCGGTCCAACTGAGGATCCCCAACAGATTATTGGGATTACCATTTGAGTCTGTGTCAGAGACAGAAGGCGGGACATAATTTACATTGCCCGGAGTTCCGCTGCCTGGCGTGTAGTTAGTGTAAAGAATATTGTTTTGTATCACCGTATCATTATGCGATGCGATAAGCACTTGGGCGTTGCCTTGGACTGTGCCACTCAGACTATTGATAGTGCCGTTCACATAAAGTAATGTCCCCACATCGTCAACTCCGCTAGGCTGTCCGGTATAGGTTCCGGCGGAACAGCCTCCCACCACAGTAGTTTGATTGCCGGATGCATTGACCGTGATCGTGGAGGTCGTTGCCCCTTTTGTGATGGTATAAACCGCTTGCTTGCTGGCATTTACGCTCATAGTTATATTAGCGCTGCCATTGACATAAATACCTCCGGTTAATTTGCCGCTGCTGTGGGGCAGATAAATGTCGGCACAGGGGCTTGTGCTGTTGGTGGCCTCATTAACCATTGAACTCTCCGTGGCAGAGTTCGGCATACTGGCAGCAGTCGCGGAACGTGTAAATGTCTGTTCAAAGTTAGGGACATCAATAGTCCCGTTGGCATTGGCATTGAGACTCACCGGATTGCCGTTATTATAAAAAGAGGCTTTCGCGCTGACCTGCTGCACGGTACTGGTAAATGTTGCGCTGGGATTATAGGCAAAATTATAATTGCCGTTAGTAAACATCGGCCCCGAGAAATTCGTTGAACTCGTAAACCACACGGGATTACCGTTGTATGTCTGATTGTTGGTAAATAAAGCAAAATGGGCAAAATTCTCCAACTGGACCTGCACATGAAAATACCCGTTGAGGGTAAATTTTTGGGTCTGGTTCTTATAGATTCCGGTCCCTTGGATCCGGTAATAAAAAGGGAAGTTCCACACATCAGTCGAAGGTGAACTGGGATTTCCTGCAGCGGTCAGCCTAATGGTATAGGTATAAGTGCCGCCATTTAAAGCTGTTGCACCGGTTGTAGGGACCGGATTGCTGACCGTATAAGGATTATAGGCATTGGAAAACGGATAGTCTGCTTCAACAGGATTCCCTGTACCGGTGGCGGCCAGAATACCGACTAGCTGAGCTGCTCCTGCATTTTGGGCATAGGAAACCAAGAACCCTAATTGATTGTTATTAGTTGTGTCATTAGCCGCAGCGGTAGCAATGGCGGAAGCATTGGTATTTTGTACCGTGGCCAATAAATTCGTATTGATTAGAGTATTCAGCTCATAAAGGCCTGCCTGACAGGCGCCTTCCGCAATATAGAGCGCACGGGCCGCGCTGATTTCATTGTCGGCCATGGCCTTTTCCAAAACCGCCTTCAGGACATAGGCCGTTGACAGGGTAATCACCACCGTCAGGATTAAAATCGAGATCGCTAATGCTGAGCCTTTTTTGTTAAGATGAGTTGTTTTCATAAGCATCACCTGTTTTAATTATTGAGCAACACCTCGTTCACATAGGTTGCCGTCAATGTCCTGCCTACTACAGAGAGTGCCTGGCCGGTCAATGTAAATGTAATAATATTGGCGTTTACGGACGCCGTAAGAGTAAAGATGTCATTGGCGATAATAGTTGTGCTGCCGGCAACCACATTCGAGGCACTATCAAGAACCTGGCGTTGAAGTTGAGAGGAAGCATTGATGGAATATTGGACGTACTTATACCCTAAGGTCGCGCAACTATTAATATTATTCATACAGGTGTAACTATTGCACCCCCAGGTTAGCGGCGCACCCCAGTTGGCCGGGACGCCGTTGGTATTTAATAACGTACTTGTTGAAGAACACAGGATAGGCACAGAAAATTGGATGATATCCGAGCCGTTTGCGCCCAATCCGTTCGGTATAGAATGGGGGAGTTGGGTGACATCCACTGTTTCTTAGTTCCAGTGCCATTTTTTCTGAGGCCATACGCAAATTGTTGCGGATGTCGATACCGGTATCCACATTAAAGAAATTGGACTGTGCGACCGACAAAAGGCTAAAAAATGAGATAAATACGAACGCAAAAATAGCGGTGACTATTAACAGCTCCACTAAAGAGAACCCGGATTTTGCTTTAGTAGCCGCCGCATATTTGAGTGGCAATTTGAACATAGGAAGTAATCTGTCCTTGACCATTCACAGTTCCTCCGATAACTCGTCCGTTAGGTTGTGTCCAAGAAAATTCAATGGTGACGACTAAAAGATTCGCATTTGAATTATTCACATAAATGGTCCCTGTGCCATTGACTCCGGGAGTCGTAAAGGTCTTATTGTTGTAGGTGGCAAAAATGGTGGAAAAGGTGGTATTTTTAATCGTTTCCATTTCGTTTTTGACGGCGGCGGTGGTCAGAGAAATATTGCGTCCCAAATCCTGCAGCGCCAGACAGGTGATATAACTGTAGATAATAGCGACCACCCCGATTAAGAAAACACCGGTCGCCACCAAAAGTTCCACCATTGTTTGAGCTTTGGCGTTTAATGCCGAGTCTTTTTTTGTAACGCATTTATGCCACACAAAGTGCTCCTTAAGCCCGATGGGCTTCATTCCAATTTTAAGTATAGCATCTTTGGGGCCTTTTTCCAGTCCAATGCCTGGCCCCTGTTTTTGGCTCGTTGGTTGTTCTTGACTACCTATCTAATCTATGTTAGATTACGTTTTCTTGAAAGAAACATTATAAGAATTTTAATCCGGTAGAGGGGGCTATGTCTAAAATCAAATCTGTCAAAGCACGCGAAATTATCGATTCCCGCGGGAATCCCACCATAGAAGTTGATGTTGTATTGAGTTCCGGCGCTTTTGGCCGGGCGGCTGTTCCTTCAGGGGCATCTACGGGGGAGCATGAGGCTGTGGAACTGCGCGATGGGGACAAAAGCCGATTTGGGGGCAAGGGTGTTTTAAAGGCTGTCAATAATGTCAATACCATCATTGCCCAAGCCGTTAAAGGCAAGGACGCAGATTTTAAGGCCATTGATAAATTAGTCATTGCCTTAGACGGCACTGAGAATAAAGGCAGGTTAGGGGCTAATGCGATTTTGGGGGTGTCTTTGGGGGTGGCTAAGGCTGCGGCCAATGAAAAGGGAGAGCCTCTCTATAGATATATCGGCGGCTCCAAGGCCCACATTTTGCCCGTACCCATGATGAATATTATCAACGGCGGTATGCATGCGGACAATAACTTGGACATCCAGGAATTTATGATACAGCCCAGCGGCGCGCCGACATTTTCCAAGGCCCTGCAGTGGTCGTGTGAAGTTTTTCATACTTTAAAAGGCATTTTGCATGATAAGAATTTGGCCACATCCGTCGGGGATGAAGGCGGGTTTGCCCCTAATCTAGGCAGCAATGAAGAGGGTTTGGATATCATCGTCCAGGCCATTGAAAAAGCGGGTTTCAAGCCGGGCGTGATATTTTTATCGCCCTGGATCCGGCAGCCACTTCTTTTTATGACAACGGCCGGTATGATTACGATGGTAAGAAAGTTTCTGCGGGCGATATGATTGAGACCTACGCCAAGATAGTGGCTAAGTATCCTATCGCTTCTATTGAAGATGGTTTGGCTGAAAATGATTGGGCAGGCTTTAAGGCGCAGACCCAACGTTTAGGCAATAAAATCCAGATAGTCGGCGATGATATATTCGTTACCAATATTAAGTATCTTCAGCGGGGCATTAATGAAAAATCCGCCAATGCGATTTTGATCAAGGTCAATCAAATCGGTTCTTTGTCCGAGACTTTGGATTGTGTTAATTTAGCCAAGAAGAACAACTTCCATTCTATTATTTCGCACCGTTCCGGCGAGACGGAAGACGTGACGATCGCGCATCTTGTTGTGGCGACGGGTATAGGCCAGATCAAGACGGGTTCGTTGTCCCGCACGGACCGTATTGCCAAATATAATGAATTGCTGCGTATCGAAGAAGAGTTGGGTAAAAAGGCCGTTTATGCCGGCACCCAATTGGGTAAGATTTATTAAAAAAGATGTTAAAGAACGCTGTTTCATTGTTTGTTATCACGGTCGTCATTCTTGCGGTTTTTTTGCCGTCCTATGCGACGATGCAGGATTTAAAGCAGAAAAATCGTGAGTATGCCCAGAAGGATCGCAGAACTGGAAGCCAAGAACAAAAAGTTTGAAGAAGAAAGACACTTGTTGCAAACCAACCCGGATTATGTGGAAAAAGTAGGGCGTGAAACAATGGGGCTGATTCGTCCGGGTGAAACAGTTTACAAGATCGTCCCAGCGCAGCAGAAGTAGTAAGAGATATCGCGGGGTGGAGCAGCCCGGTAGCTCGCCAGGCTCATAACCTGGAGGTCATAGGTTCAAATCCTGTCCCCGCAACCAATTAAAACAGACAGTCCCGAATGGGGCTGTCTGTTTTATTTGTTAAGAGAAACAGGATTTGAAAGGAGCCCGTTTATAAAGTCCGACGAATAGGTAGGACTTTATGGGCGGAGGGCTGACCGGAGTCCTACGAAGTAGGACGGAGGCACCAAATCCTCCTCCCCGCAACCAATAAAAAAAGACAGCCCTTTTGGGTTGTCTTTTTTTATTGACTGTGGACAGCAGCTTAACCTATGACGCGCCTCCCGCCGCAGGCGGGAGACGCCAGTCATAAAGGTTCACTCCGAGCAACTGCGAGAGTCCGGCATGAGGACCGCAGGAGCCGTAAAACAACTCAACGAAAATAATTAACCAATGACGAGCAAGGAAGCATAGCCATTGACATATTCCTTCTCCCCATTAGGTGGCAAAACATATAAATATAGTGTAAACTTCATCTATGAGTAGAAATTTAAATATAAGAAAAGTGATATCCTTAGGTATAGTTTTTGCCTTTTTGCTCAATACGTTTGGGCCCCTGCCTTTGGCTCAAGCTCAAGATTTTCGTTTGCCTGCGCCAGGGGTGATGGTACACCTAAGTCCAGAGTTTACCCCTCCGATTTTAAAAGGTATAAAAATTCATCCTGATAATCCGTTCAGGTTTGATTTTATTCTCGATAAAGGCGACAGCCAATTATCAAATGACGCCCTCAAAGATGAATCCAGGAAACTGATTAAATACTTTTTTGCCAGCTTGACCATCCCTGAAAAAGACCTGTGGGTTAACTTAAGCCCGTATGAGAAAGACAGAATCATTCCCCGAAGCTTTGGTTTAACCGCAATGGGCCGTGACCTGTTGGCGGCAGACTATATGCTTAAACAGATTACGGCTAGTTTGATTTATCCCGAAAGCGAGGTGGGGAAGAAATTTTGGCAACGTGTTTATGAAGAAGCCTACAAAAAGTATGGAACAACTAATATTCCCGTGAATACCTTCAATAAAGTATGGATCGTGCCTGAGAAAGCCGTTGTCTATGAAAATGTAAGGGCAAAGACAGCCTATGTAGTGGCATCAAGATTAAAGGTCATGCTTGAACAAGATTATTTATCATTGGAAAAACATGCGGCTATTTCTTCTTCAGATATCAGCAGTCTCGGTTCCACAATTGTCCGTGAGATCGTCATTCCCCAACTGACCAAAGAAGTCAATGAAGATAAGAATTTCGCTCAATTGCGGCAAGTCTACAATTCTCTGATACTCGCCACATGGTACAAAAAGAAGATCCAAGACAGCATTTTAGGACAAGTTTTCGAAGATAAAAATAAGATCCAAGGCCTTGCGTTAACCCGGAGGGATAGTGCCAATGGTATTCAAGGCATTTATCAGCGATACCTGCAAGCTTTCAAAAAAGGGGTTTACAATTATATCAAGGCAGATGTTGATCCTGTAACTCAACAACCCCTACCAAGAAAATATTTTTCAGGTGGGGCCAGCTTGGCCATGACAGCTATGGGGCCGCATGCCGTATTCAGAATTATTGATTTTGCGGAAATAGCCAATCCTGATAAAGATTCACAAGAGGAAATTACTCTTGATTTGGCTATGGGCGCAGATGATCAGGAGGCCGATGCGGCCACGGCATTAGTGCGTTTTACGCCAATTCCTGAACATGGGAAGATTTTAGCATTTGGCACCAGCTCAACAAAAGGCGTTCCAGATCGCACCCATTCATTTCCTGTTCTTTTAGGAAAAATGCTAAGCGGCCATGAGGTGATCAATAGAGGGGTCTCGGCTGAAAGAATTGTCAACGTTGGTCATCGCAATGAAACAAGGAAGAAGGATGGTATTTCTAGGCTACCGGAAGACTTAGATACCTATCATCCTTCATTGTTGATCCTTTGGCATGGGAGGACCGATTGGATGGATGGGAAAAGTGATATAGAAGTCGAAAATGGGCTCAAAAGAATGATTGATGAGGCCAAAAGAAGAGATTGTCAGGTTTTACTTTTAGGGACGTTTAAATTTCATGGGAATGAGGATGCAGACGCAGATGTTTACGGGAAAGTCGCAAGGGAAACAAATACCCCCTATCTTCGGGATATAGAACAAGGTATTACAAAAAATGCGGAACTTTTATTTGATCCGATTCATCCTAATGCAGAAGGGAATCTTTTGATAGCTAAACGTATTGCCGGATTCTTGTGGGATAGGGGAGCGCTGGATCGCAAACCCGATATTTCTTTGACTGTGCCGCCGTCAAGTAGGGTTGTTTTTCAAGAATCTAATCCCCCTAGAGTCGAAGATCCTCAGTCCCATGTGTATTCTCAGTCCGTTGGTCCCGAGGGATTGGTGCATTTTAAGGTAGGATTTGGTAATGCTACAGGAGCTTATATTAAAGCTGACCAAGTTTCATTGGTTCTTATGTTAAGGTATCGAGGAGAGGAATGGTCTAATGAGTATGTTAGAGCCGTGGTCGATAAGGATTATAAATATGGGTATTTCCGTTTTGAAGCGATTCTCCCTTTTGGTGTCGAAGAATATACATTCAAAGTTTCTTGTGATGGCAAACCAGACGCAGATAAAACTAAAACTTGGGTCTGGTCTAATCAAAACACCATTGTTCACAGAACAAGGGGCCCTCAATCTTTTCATTTTGATCCGAGATTAGCGCTGATGGGAGGCGCCTCCAGCGAGGGGCCGCGCTTAAATGCTTTGCCTGCGGGGGCTACGATTTTAATGTATGGATCAAGCTCGGTATATGGACCTGGGGTGGAACCACACCTTTCCCCTCCGGCTTTCTTGCAGGAAATAACAGGATACCACGTGATCAATGCCGGTGTCTCGGGTGAAAGGCTCTTCAATTTACCCGGTAATCCGTACAATAGAGATACCGAGGGTGTTTCCAGGCTGGCCGGAGAACTGGATCGCTATCATCCTTCATTAGTGATCCTTTGGCATGGCAGAAATGATTGGTTTGATGGCAAAGATGATGCGGTGGTTAAAGCGGCACTTTTAAAGATGATCGATACTGCCAATGGCAGGAAGGTCCCCGTTCTACTTTTGGGAGCGCCAAAATCTGGCGAGACCCAGGACGCAATAGTTTACAAGCAAGTCGCAGAAGAAAGAGGGATCCCGTATCTTCCGGGAATGATGAAAGGCGTTTTATCAAATAAGGATCTTATGCATCCTGAGGACATTCATGCCAATGCCGATGGCAATTTTTTATTTGCGCAACGCATTTTTGAATTTTTGCGGGTTCATGGAGCCTTAAGCGTCCCACCGAGCGCCACTGTAACTATTCCGAGAACAGCGGTGGTTGATTTTCAAAAATTTGATCCTCCCATTTTTGAGGATGTCCAGCATGTAGGATCTGACGGGGCAATATATTTTACAGCAGGATTTGGACAAAACGTTACTTCCGATCATGTTACCGCGCGTCTTCACTACGAGATTCCTGATGATCCGCAGGGGCAATGGCAGGATGATAATGTCAATGCGGAAATAGTGAACGATTTTGGTTTTGGGTATTTTCGTTTTAAAGCGATTCTTCCTCCAGGTGTTAAAGCATATACCATTAAGGTTTCATCTGATGGGAGAACGCCTGTAGATGCACAAAAACACTGGGTTTGGTTGAATTGGAATATTCGCGTTAACAGAGATAGAGCTCAGTTGGGTGCTGCCCCAGGGATGGTTAAGGCTCGTCAATTGCAAGGGGGTATTGATTTAACCCACGTAAGGAATGTTGTGCAGACCAGAAGTGAAGGGATCGAATTTCATCTTGACCCAGCTATGCTTGAGAAATTACAAAACGCCCCTGGCTTTGTGCCGGTCATCATCAATATCCGGCCGATGAGGGACATTCGTATGTTTTTGGGTATTAATGAAGCCGCCTCAAAGTGACTATGATATAATTTGATTATATGGGCAAAAACATTTTAGTTCTTATCGTGATTATTTTTGTTGTTTTTTCCCCGTGCTTGAAGGCGGATTTCATTGATCTGGATGATGGGGGACATCTTTTATATAACCCCGCAGTACATGACTTGTCCCCAAACTCTATTAAACAAATATTTACCCAAACCCTCAATACTACCTATATCCCTTTAACCATCTTAACTTTTTCAATAGAAAAATATTTTTTCGGCTTAAATCCGTTTGTTTTTCATTTAGACAATCTTTTGTTTTATATCGGCAATGTTTTATTAGTGATGTGGTTAGCCAAACGGATAGGACTTTCGATGGAGGCCAGTTTTCTGGCGGCGTTAATATTTGCTATTCATCCGATGAAGGTTGAATCAGTGGCGTGGGTCACTGAACGCAAAGATGTTTTATATGCATTATTTTATCTATTAGCATTACATCAGTATTGGTCATACCTTAAAACACTTTCCATAAAATATTATATCTCGACGCTCTTTTTGGGCCTTATAAGCATTTTAGTTAAACCCATGGCCGTAAGCTTACCGTTAATTTTATTTGTATTTGATTGGTTTTATGGACGTAAAGTAAGCCGACGGAGCCTATGGGAGAAGATGCCGATTTTACTTTATGTTGTCGGTATTGCTTGGATTACCTTTGCGTTAAATATGCGGCAACTCCATGGGCATAATATGGCCGCAGGAGCGCTGTTGTGGGTCTGGTCGTTGTGTTTTTATCTTTGGCAATTTTTATTCCCCTTTCAAGTGTGCCCCTATTATGCGTATCCTCACCCGATAAGCATTTTTCATTGGCCTTATTTTTTGTCAGCGGTTGTCTTTTTGGTCTTAGTTTTTCTATTGGTGCGTTTTCGTCGACATAAATTATTTATTTTTGCCTTCTTCTATTTCTTCAGCTCCATTTTTTTTGTTTTCGGTTTGGGGGAGAGGTCTTTTGACGGTACGCTTTTTAGCGTAGTTTCCGACAGGTTCATGTATTTGCCCGGTTTGGGTATTTGTTTTTTTGTAGGCTCATGGGCCCATCGACGCATTAAAACCGGATGGGGGATTACAATTTTTTGCCTTCTGTTGGTTTTAATGGGGATAAAAACCCATGACCAATGCCAAGTGTGGAAAAATTCTTTAAGTTTCTGGAATGAAATTATTCAAGAGCATCCTGATTTTTATTTGGCGTATAATAATCGCAGTAAAATTTTTTATCAGCAAAAACGTTATGCGCTCGCTTTAAATGACTGCAATAAAGCCATTGCGTTGAATCCTAACGTGGGCAAGATGTATAGTAACCGCGGGTTAATATATTGTTTGCAAGGGAACAATAGAAAGGCCCTGAATGATTTTAATACAGCCATATCGTTGGATCCGACTTATGCGGTGCCGTATAGGCGCAGATCTATTTTAAAAGAGGCACAAAAAGACCATCGCCAAGCTCTCCAAGACGCGCTTTCTGCAAAGAAGTTGGGGGTATGGGTCGATGGGGCTTACTTAATGCGCCTACAGCAAGAAAGTCAATCAGCTGATGATAAATCTTAAATCCCTATGCTTAAGATATTTTAGTTCTTGGCTTTACTTCATAGGCGGGGCTTCTCTTCTGCCGTTTTTATTTAATTTTCTCAATTACCACTACCATCTAATCACATTCGCTGTTCCATTGGAATTTCGTGAAAGCGCAATGATTTACACCACACATCTATTATTACAGGGCCAGAATCCGTTTGATCTTGCACACTTCCCCCAGGCCACCAACTCGTACGGGATTGTTTATTCTCTGGTTGTCTATCCTTTTGCTAAAATCTGGGGACCTACTCTGCAAATTCACCGCTTATTTACAGGAATTTTTATTTTGGCTTCCTGTTTGATGTTGGTTGCCGTTTTGAAAAAAAATAAGGCTCCCGCTGTTGTGTCTTTGTCGGGCGGGCTGATGCTTTATCCCTTGCTACTTTATCCTACGACCACGACCCCTGTCGCCGGGCCGCATAGCCTGGGGGTATGCCTATTTTTGTTAACCGTATATATACCTTTTTTCTACAATTATTCCGGTGCAAGCTTGATCGTCAGCTTGGTGGCAGGGTTGCTGGCATTCTATACCAAAATGTACTTTGTTTTAGGCATTCCGATCATGTGCGCCTATCTATTTTTATACCAATCCAAAAAAAAAGGATGTCTGTATGGGGCCATTTTTCTACTCATCCTCTTGGTTTCCGTCATTCTGGTCAACCATTGCATGAGGTGTTACTTTAACGACACTTTCTACACTCAATTTCAGGGAGCGAATCTTTTCGATGGCGGGTTAGAGCGCTCGAATGCTCAGATTAAAGAATTTTATCACATACATAAACCTTTGTTTTATGTGCTGGGAATTGCTATTGTCATTTATTTGATCGGGTACATCAAAAACTACAAAAATCTTTCTTTTCCAAACATCATCTCAAAAATCGATTTGTTAAGATGGAACAAACCCCTATACCAATGCGATTTGAACCTAAACCTGTTTAGCCTGATCATAGTCATCCTGGTGATCTACTTTAAGATGGGACGCAGCAACGGACAGTGGATGGCCTACCAGTTCCAGTTATTGTCTCCTTTTTTCATTCTTTTCGTTCTTAATTCTGTCTGCCAACGGAAATTCCTGACTTACTTAAGCATACCGTTTATTCTTTTCACCTTGGGCGGACTCAATAACCATTTAATTAAAAACCCGTACACATCCGCTGACGATTGGCAAATCGTGAAAAAATTCGTTGCTACCCATCAAAACATCCTTAATTCACCCCTGATCATCCCTTTTTTGATCGAATATCAGAGGCCTGTGTATGATTCCGGCCAGTCCCAATTCGCCGCTGTCGGTACCGACAGACACGATCTCAATACAAAATTATTCCCCCCTCAACCTGAAGTTGCGGCCCAATTTGAGGCGTACCTTGCGCATATGCACGATATGATACGGGGAGAAAAATTTGATCTTCTGCTATTGACCCCTCCTTCGGGTCTTAATAGTCCTTGGACACCGGCGGATACTGACCGATATTACAAAATTATAAAAACAGTTCACGTCCGATTGATGCATTCCGATGAAGTTTTTGACCTGGTCGTATCGGTCCCCAGGAAGATGGGAACCAACCAGGACTGATTAAACGACTTTAAAAGCCGGGATTTTGTGTGAGCGTATAGGGGTTGGCGTTCATGCGCCTGTCAACCATTCTTTCGACAAAAGCAAACATGTGCTGATGCACTTTATCTTTCAGGGGAGAATGGTCCCATTGAAAATTCATCCTGTAGAGATTCCCGGAAAGCCTGAATTCAAAAGGCAATGTCCCTGCATCCTGGACCATACCGAGAATGCTGCGGCCAATGGGTGATTCGCCCAGCAGCTCTTTAGAGAAACGCACGGCCATTCGGCTGGAAACTAAATCTTCTGCATCAAGATGAAAAAATCCGTTTAAATTAAGGTCCTGTGTGCGTAAATTTAGATCTTCCAGCATTTTTGAATTTCCGTCTATTTTAAAATGGCAGGATAAATCCGCGCCGGAGAGATGATTTAACGTCGGCATCTGGAGTGTCTGTGCCACCCACGGCATGAAAGTGAAATCATTAAAATCCCCATGGTGCACGATCAAAGCACCGGTGAGCCGCATATTCTTTAATGACTGAAGATCAAAATGACCTGACACAATGCCATCGCATTGCTGGAAAAAAGAAAAGGTGCTGCTTAAACGAGTAATGTCTATGGCATCAATTCTGCCCTGTCCTTTGATTTGCCACGGCATGGCAGTTGTATCCACGAAAATCCGGCCGCGGTAACGTCCGCTACACATCCGGGCGGATAAAGTGATGATAGCATGGGACACTTGGGGCCAATGAATACCGACCAAAAAATTTTCAGCCGAGATTTTATGTTCCTCATGGCTTACCCAAGAAATTTCCATGTGATTTATTTTTAACCGCAAGAGCTCGGTATTCATTATACGTGCTTTTAAATTTTTAAAATCTAGGTGCATGCTTTGTAATATCAAAGGGGCATTCGGGTCAAAAAGAAAGTCCAGATCCGTTTGTCCGTTAAAGACAAGACCCTGGGGCGTATTTTGAGCATACAGGCGCACATGCATGTTCTTTAAGGGCGCCTCGGCATCCAGATGCTGTTTTTGCCGCGAGAGGCTCATGTCCGCATCGCATTGAAAGAGTTTCTCTTTTGAACAATGTCCTGATAGCGTCACGTCATCTCCATTAACAGAAAAAGATAAACCCTTAAGGACAATGTCGGTATCTTGGATATTACAATGTCCGTTGATATCCAGAATGTAGAATTTTTTATAAAAAATAAACCCTTTCCAATCGATCGTGTTGTCCTGCCATTGGCCCCAGAGATTGACGGAAGATTGTCCGCTTTCTACGTTAAGTTTGCTTAAGATGAAACCCGTTTTGACCCTATCACCGTATAATTCATAATTAAACTTGTCCTTGTCCTCCCAGAACCCCTTAGCGGTAACATGGTTGTGTTTAAGGCTGAAATCTATTTTAAAAGGGAATGGATCACGGGTTTTATCTTTCGGGGTAAATCGTCCGTTCGGCACAAGCAGCCGCAAGTTGTCTTGGGGGAGTGTCCGGGCCCATGTGGATAAACGAGCACTATGCTGCCTCCAATAATTTTCTAGGGCAGCAAAATCAATAGTCGCATCATCCAATGCCACGTAATAAAGAGAAGGCCCCGATGAAGATAGGGGGAGTGTTAGGCCTATGACCATCCGGGAAGCTCCCCATATAGGGGTCTTGCTATTGGAGGGAAGCACGGTGACGTTTTTCAGGATAATAGAGTTGGGGAAACGGTAATGGATGGAACTAAAAGATATTTTAACCGCCAACTGCTGATTGATTACATCGCGTAAGGCCGACGCATAGGGCGGCAGATGCCGGTTGATGGAGAAAGAAATCATCGGTATCATCGCGGCAATTATCAAAATAAGAAGCCCCGCGTGTTTCCATTTAAAAAGGGACCTTTGTAAAGAGTCGATCATCCACATAAAGTTCTACTTTATCTATGGTAAAAACCAGTTTGTGTTTGTGCCCAAAACCTGAGAGAAATGTAAAAGATTTCTTTTCGTTAAAGACAAAAGCTAGCTGGTGGAAAGAAGCCACCCTGTTATGGTAATTCTTGAGCGCATCCGCATTCCCCTGGATTTGGGCTATTTTAAAAAGATAGGCTAAGGCAATAAGCGCTTCTTCGCGCTTGGGATATTGGGCACAGAAACTTTCGAAGACCTCCAGGGCCATGGTCAGGTCGTTGTGGTGAAAATAATATTCTCCTTCTGCAAATTTGGCGGGTAAATAATAGCGCGAATCGGGGTAAACTTGGACGATTGCCTGAAAGCCCATAAAAGCAAAGTCAGCGTCTCCCTGCTGGGCTGACCTGACGGCGTCTTTCCATTCAAGGTCTGCTTCCGAGGCTTTCACACAAGGCACCAAAAAACAACCCTGCAACAACAATGAAAGAATGATAACGGACAACTTCATCTCTTAAAGTATACCTTATGTTGGTAAAACTTCAAGTTGGCGGTTTAATATAAGAGATAAGGTGACACCTTATCTCCAGGTGGTATAATGGGCGAGAATTAAGGAAGGGCTTTTATGCGAAATACCTTTAAGGCATTGTTTGTTGTCTTGATGTTTTGTCTGTTAATAATCCGGCCTGCGGCGTCTTATGCGGATTGGAATAATCATAGTTCCGGACAGAGTTCCGGGCAGAGTTCGGGACAGAGTTCCGGGCATAGTTCTGGGCATAGTTCTGGGCATAGTTCTGGGTATAGTTCCGGTCATAGGTATGGTCATAATTATGGATATTCTTCTGTGGGGATTAATTTATCTTTATGGCCGGGTGGCCCTATTATGGTGGCCCTATTATGGTGGCCCCTATTATGGTGGCCCTATTATGGTGGCCCCTATTATGATGGCTCTTATTACCCTGTAGATGATACAGTACTTGTTTCTTCGCCAATATATCAACCGGTTGTCGTAACGCAGCCCGCTTTACAGGCTCCGGTTATGGAGACTATCAATAGTGCGACTTTCATGGCCGCTGATACACAAGACGCGTATACCGTTAATATCCCGAATGACAAAGGGGCATACACGGCTGTCATTCTTAAAAGAGCGGGGAATGGCTTTATAGGCCCCCAAGGGGAATTTTATTCTAAATTTCCGAAAGTTTATCAGCTAAAACTTATGTATGGAAAATAAAAGGAGATTAAAGCGCCCATGAAATTGCCTTTGCATAAAACAAAAATTGTTTGCACGATTGGTCCTGCCTGCTGTTCGCCGTCTAAGCTCGAAGAAATGGTCAAAAGCGGAATGAACGTGGCCCGTCTAAATTTTTCGCACGGGGATTTTGGGGAGCACGCTGAAAATATCCGTAATATCCGTGCGGCTGCGGTCAAATCAGGACGCCCGGTTGGCATCATCGTCGACCTGCCCGGTGTCAAAATACGTGTCGGCCGTCTTCACAATGATGCCGTTTGGCTTAAAAGAAATGAGCATGTCGTGCTTTCAAGCAGGCATGTTTCCGGCACGGATGCGCTGATTCCTGTGGCGTATCAACAGCTTGCGCAGGTGGTTGCCAAGGGTAGCGTTATTTATCTTAATGATGGGTTTATTCAGTTAAAAGTAGAGAAGGTGGGCAAGTCTGATGTGTATGCCAAAGTCCTGACAGGAGGAAAACTTCTTTCGCATAAAGGGATCAATCTGCCCGGGGCAAAATTACGGATTAACCCGATCACCGACAGAGATTTAGAAATAGTGGATTTTGCCTTAAAGCAAGGCGTTCTTGTTTTTGGTTTATCGTTTATTGAAAGTGCTAAAGACATAGATAAGGTGCGGCAATTGGCGAAAACAAGGGGCAAGTCGGTTTTTCTGGTGGCCAAGATTGAGCGACGGGGGGCGATTGATAATTTCGATGAAATTCTAGAAAGCGCGGATGCGGTGATGATTGCCCGGGGAGACCTCGGTGTCGAAACCCCCATTGAAGAGCTGCCGGTCATTCAAAAGAAGCTTATTCAAAAAGCGAATATCATGGGGCGTCCGGTCATCACGGCGACCCAGATGTTAGAATCTATGACCCAGCATGTGCGTCCGACGCGTGCGGAGGTCAATGACGTGAGTAATGCCATTTTAGACGGGACAGATGCCGTCATGCTCTCGGAAGAAACAGCTATAGGCGATTACCCTATAGAAACGGTGCGCATGATGGCTAAGATTGCTGAAGTTACTGAACGGCAGCGTGAAGGCGGCCACTTGTCTTATGATGAGGGCAGTCACATAAGCCATGTAGTTGCCGGGAGCCGCGCATTGACTATTACCGATGTCACATCGTTGAATGCTGTTGGGGCCGCAGAAAAGTTAAATGCCCGGTATATACTGACACCGACGTTAAGTGGTACGACCGCGCGGCGTATTTCCAGATTTAAACCGCATTGTTGGATATTGTCTTTTAGCGCGCACGCCGAAGTCTGCCATTTTTTAACTTTTTCTTATGGGGTGTATCCGTTTTTTTTAAAGCAGAAAATAGCCCATCAGCCGGATGAGGTGTTTAAGGTCATCAAAAAGTCCCATTTAGTGAAAAAAGGCGACACCGTGATTTGGACGGAACGCAGATTATCCCTTCATCCGGGGCACACAGATTCATTGGGTATCGTGACCTTGCCATAAAAAGGGAAGACGTTGATTGAGCTCATATCTTCTTACTGCCGATTTTTATTAATAGCACTTAGTTTTTTAGCGATGTTGTTTTCTGTCTGGAGGGCTCGCCATAGACTTTGGGCAGAATTTCGTCTGATCCCAGGGGGCCATCTTTGGGGATTGCTCCTCCTGATATTAGTGCCCGCCGTTTTTTATACCTACTTTATGATCCCTAAACATGTTATTGAAGATGAGGCGTATTATCAACTCGCGGCTCAAAATATCCTGACATCGGGTCATTTGGGTAATCTCCCCAAGAGCACAGGCTGGGCGTTTTTAATCTTTTTGGGATATCTTGTGGAGGGCGTTAATAATTACGTCAGTATTCATCTATCTGAACTTTTAGGCGCCGGTTCTATTGTGGGGGTTTTCTTTCTGGCGGTTTGGGCAGGGTTGTCTTCGAGGGTGGCATTTATAGCGGCGGTGTTATTCACTTTTGTCCCCGCCCGGATGTTTTGGGCGGCTACGGGGGAAAGTCATACAGCATCGATATTTTTCGTTATTTGGGCATCTGCATTTTCGTTTCTATTATATCGCCATACGCATAGGCATATTTTTTGGTTGGCCATATCTGTTTGGGTGTTCGCCGCTTTTTGTCCGCTCTGAAACGGTATTACTATTTTTGTTCTTCCTGATGTGTAGCAGGCTCTTTGTGCCAAAACATATACGCAAAGAATTACCTTTTTTTGACGCGTTATGTTGGGCCGCCATAATTCTGATGCCGCAAATGATCTTAGGCGTTAGACATGTCTTTTGGGCTCATTGGGTCGGGACAGGTTCTAATGTCAGTATGGATAATTTTTTACACAATGCGAGTTCTTATGGAGTGGATTTTCTGATGGGCCGTGTTCATCCTGTTGTATTGACGCTGTCGGCAATGTGGGGGTGGGTAGTCATTTACCGGCGAGAAAAAAAAGTCGCTGTGGTATTAGCAGGGTGGCTTCTTCTTTTATCGTTAACGTATTTTTCCATGTGGTTTCAGAATTACGGCGAGACTCGGGGCATGTTTTTAAAGACGCGGCTATTTGGTTTTTTCTACCCTCCGCTGGTATTGTGCGCGGCTGGAGGGCTGGTATGGGCGGCAGAAAGGTATGCGTTGCACAACAAAGTATTTGCGGCAGCGGTTTTATGCGGGATCATTATGGCGTGGACCTTTTTTATTATAATCATTATCCGTTGGGTTCGGATAAATTTGTATTGGAAATGCGGTTGGTGGAGGATGTGGGACAAATGGTTACTCCTCATGACATGGCCGTGGCTTGTTTCCCGGAGACATTTACAAGCGCTTTGCCGTCCTTTATGGCCACGGATATAGGGTGGTTCTTGCAGGAACCATTATGGAGGAAAGCGGCTTTTAAGAGGGCCCGTAAAGTTTATCTGATCGATGACATATTTTCACAGAGAAGATGTCAGGAATCGGTTTCTTTAATAAAACAGAAGGGTAAGGCCGTTGTGGTCAAACAGTGGACACAAGGGGATACTCGTTTTGCCGTTTATTCCCTATCTAGATTTTAGAGACATGGACTGTTCGGTTATTATTCCTGTATTGAATGAACAAGGGTCTTTACGTTTGCTTCAAGACCGCCTGGACTGCGTATTGAAATTATTACCGGGTCAGCATGAGGTTATTTATGTGGATGACGGCAGCACAGATAAGTCTCTGGACATTTTAAATGATCTGGCGGGGGAGTATCCTTATATGAAGGTTATTGCCCGTCAGCAATGGAGAGGGCAGTCTGCGGCCCTGAAAGAAGGATTGGATGCCAGCCGCGGGGAATGGGTGGCTATGATGGATGCGGATCTTCAAAATCCCCCGGAAGAATTACTTAAATTATGGCAAGATAAGGATCACTTTGATTATGTGGTGGGATCTCGGGTCAGCCGGCAGGATAGCTGGGCCAGGTGCATGGGGTCATGGCTGGCTTTTTTTTGCCGGTTTATTTTTTTGGGCGATCGTATTAGGGATGCCGGGTGTTCTTTAAAGATATTCCGGCGCAGAGTTTTCGACGGATTCCCTTTCGGGGAGAACGGTCATTGTTTTATGACCAGTTGGGTTCAATGGCATGGTTTTCGATTCAAGGTTGTCCCCGTTAGGCATGAGAGGCGCAGGGCCGGATGTTCTAACTATTCTTGGAGGGCGCTGGTTTGTAATGGATGGAGGGGGCTATGGGATTTTAGAAAGTATAAAAGTAAATCCAAAATTTACCAAGGTCGAAAACAATCGAAGCTAACTGGCAAACTGAAAAATTAGATTGTAGAATACTTTGGGGGTGTGGTATACTTTTCAAGTTAATGATACATTTCTGGGAGGAATATTTATGGTAGCAAAATTTGAAAAAGTAGACGATTGGATTAAAGTCCCGGTTGATTTGAAGGTTTATCCGTTACAGTCTGTTCATTCTTCCGGATATGCTTTTATGGATCGGGCCCATGTCAGGCTTGAGGAAGAAAAGAAGGATTTAGTCGCCGTTTGGCTTAAGCCTAAAAATGGTGCCCAAGACCTGCAAAAGCTGGCATTGGAATTTTCCGATGAGCTGCTTAATTATGCGCATTATTTTAGCAGCTTGAAGATCAATGCAGAGAATATGAAAATTTTGTTGCAACGGGCTCTTTTTTCAGCTTCCCCGTCAATTGTCAAAGAGGCAGAAGAAAAAGAGATCGAGAATTTGATCAAGGAGCTTGAGGCGGAAGAAAAACAAACAGCCCCGAAAGCAAAGACAGCATCTAAGAAGAAGAAATAACAAAGCATTTTTCTATGACAACAACCGTTTGTGCCTCCATACTTCCGTATAATTGCGAAAAAATCAATGATAAATATTTGGTGACCAACATGATGGGATGTTGGGACGCTTTGAATGAACAAGAGTTCCGCCAACTGCACAGCCTGCGCGTGTTGGAAGGAGGCGCTTTATTTAATCGTTTGTTGGAACGGGGATTGATCGTAGATGAGGATAATATACGCCGCGTTATTGAGGGGTACAGGAACTTAAATGCGAATCTGTTTACAGATACAAGTCTTCATATTGCAGTTGTAACAAAACGGTGTAATCTCCATTGTTCTTATTGTCATGCCCGGGGAGGGTCTTCTGCTGAGGATATGTCCATTGAGACGGCCAGTCGCGTTTTGCAATACCTTTTCGATGTGCGTAACAAGTCAGTGACGCTGGAGTTTCAAGGGGGAGAGCCCTTGCTTAATTGGCCGGTGGTTGAATTTTTGACCGAGCATGCGCGTAAGTTCAACACATTAGGGAAGAATCTTAACATTGTTCTGGTGACCAATCTGTTGCTTATGGATGATGAGAAAATGCGTTTTTTAGTAGACCATGATGTTGATGTGTGTACGTCATTGGACGGTCCGGCAGATGTGCATGATAAAAACAAGATGTTTGCTGACGGGCAAGGGACGCATGCCCAGGTGGTTGAGAAAATCACGCATTTCTCAAAGGCATTTGGGCGTAAGATCCACCTGTTACCGACTATTACCAGACATTCGTTAGCACATCCTGAGAGAATTGTTGATGAGTACCTGCGTTTGGGGCAAGGGGAGATTGCTTTAAGGCCGGTTAATAGAATAGGGTACGCTTGTTCTTGCTGGGAAGATATCGGGTATACGGCAGAAGAATTTAATGTGTTTTATACCAAGGCGATGGCGTATATTATGAAGTTAAATTTATCCGGCTCTCATTTAAGCGAGCGGACGGCCAGGACCATTTTGACCAAGGTTTTGTTAAAGAGAGATTCAGGTTATGTGGATATGATGAATCCCTGCGGGGCTGCTCGCGCAGTGATGGCGTACGCGCCGGATGGTGGGTGTTACCCTACCGATGAAGCAAGGATGTTAGAAGATAATATTTTTCGGTTGGGGAGTATCATGGATTTAAATTATGACGACATGCTTAATAAGGGAAATCTACTGTATCTATTAACTGCCGGGTGTTCTGATCTGTGGAATTATCGTTCGGTTTACAGCCCCTGGCGAGGCATAGATCCTGTAGTGAATTACGCTGTGGAGAAGAATATTATCCCCAAGGGGGATTCGCGCCTGCAGCAGATTTTGACGCATCAGTTCAGATTAGTTTTTTCCTATCTGTTGGGTGACAACAAATACGCTGAGATTTTTCAACGTTGGACACAAGGAGCCCCTTATGAAAAAGAAAATAAAAAGTAAGGCCGTTAAAAAAGCGACCCCGATGACTAGGTCTCTTGGTGAGTTGATGAAAGATGAGGACGGTTTTGTCAGCAAGGAGACCATTTTAAAGGTTGGATTGGCAACCGTCGCCGCGTTGGGAGTAGTAGGTGCCATGACAGATATTTCGTCCGGGGACACTACAAGCCATACGAATACGGTTACTCCTGGTAGCCCGACGCCTAATTGCGCCGCGCACACCAATATCACGACGCATTCATCCTATTAACTATATAAGAGAGCCGCGATGTTGGGGGAGAATTATTAAGCCGCCAGTCAATGCGCAGTAAAATTTGTTTTAAAGCAGGTATTTATTTTTCTCATTATGAGTGTTTTGGCCATACCTCCCGCGTTATGGCGGTGGGTGAGGTTTTTAGAAAAAGGTTTCCGCAAGGGAACCTTTTTTTTATTCAGGCGGGTATGCCGCAGCCCCAGGCCAAAATAGATCAACTAGGGAAAGTCTATTCATTACCGGGGACATGGGTGGATCGTCGTAATTTTAGGGAATCGATCCATGGGGCAGGAGCCGATGCCGGTGAGCGTAGCCGGGCGTGTAGGGATATTGTTACCTTTCAAAAACCGGATCTTTTTATAACAGAATTTTTCCCTTTGGGCCGTGAGGAATGCCGTCATGAATTGCTTCCGTCCTTGGTTCAAGTATCCTTGCAAGGCGCCACTGTATGGGCCATCGCAGGATATCCATTATTAACAGGAGCCCATAATGAATGGCGTCAGAAGATATGTAAATTATATCAACAGATTATCATTTTCTCACCGGCTCTGGAGAAAGACCTTATTGCTAATTCTTTTGCCCGAGCCTATGATAGGCAAAGATATTTAGATTTCTTTAAAAGAAATGCGCGAAAGATTATATTCGCGGGGTATCTTTTGCCCCGGCAAGAGGTGGTACGTGAGGACGAAAATACCCATCTTTCTAAACCATCTGTTCCCCAAGGCGCTTGCCGGGTGGCAGTTCTTCGGGGCGGGGGAGCGTATTATCCTAAACTGATCGCTCAGGCTGTTCGTGCCAGCGATCTCTTGGGGGAAGAATATTATTTGACCGTAGTTGCAGGACCGTCGACGACACCGCAGGAGTGGCATTTCTTTTCAACACTGGTCGCCAAAAAGAAGGTTAATAATTTGGCGTTGCTCAGGGCCGTGGGTAATTATGAGGGATTGATAAGGACGAGTGACGTCTGTGTTTCGGTGGCGTCCTATCACACCTCGGTGATGTTGCTTAAATACAGGAAAAAAGCAGTGGTTATTCCTTTTGAGGGTTATGGATCGATGTCGTTTCATGAGCAGCCAGCCAGGGCTGTCATGTTAAAAGAAATGATTGGGGCTAAGATTTTATCTATTCAAGAGCTAACCGCGAACACTCTGACAAGAGCGGTTAAAGAGGCCACGATTAGTCAGAAAGTCAGCTCAAAAATCCCTAAGGAGTGGTTTACGGGCAGGGATGTTTTAGATAAGGCTTTGATAGGGCTTGTTGGGCGATAGCCGGATCAAATAACGGATCCGGCGCCAAGACCGTTTGGTGGGTGTGAAGGGCCATGGCACGACATCCGCCGCGGCAAGTGTCAAGCACAGGACAGCGTTGACATAAGTTTGGCAGAAAATCCGTGCGGTTAAGTTCCCGTAGAAAAGGATGTCCCCAGGCCGTTTTAATCGTGGCCCCTAAGTTTGTTTCTAAAAAGTAGCTTGGTTTAAAAAATCCTTGGGCACTGCGCACGATACGGGCATGACCGTTGTCGAATTTGGCGCCAAAGCAGGCTTCTTGGCCTATCCTCAGATCCCCTATGATACACAGGGGAATGGGGTTGGCAATAAAGACGTTAATATTTTTTTGGCGGGCTTTCATGATTTGAAGTATAAGGGCACGGTAGAAGGGGATGTCCATTTTTTTTAGGTCCTTATTCAAGCCGCTGATGGGACGCAGCAGGATCCAGGCCGAGGGGTTAATTGTATTGATCAGCGGAACAAATTTTGCAAAAGACCGCGTCATAGCGGGGGTAATGACTGTCCCCAGCCACAAGGTCGGTACATAGGTCTTTAAGAGGAAAATATTTTTAATTTTATCAAGAAAAGAAAACTTTGAACGGGTATAAGAGGCGTTGGCCTTCTCGTTATGTCCTTGCAAAGAGACAAGTGCCGCGTCGACGTTGGTGATGATGGTCTTCATGAGGGCAGGGCTGATGTTCTCTGCGGCAGTGTTGAGAATGACGGCCAATTTTTTTGATTTGGCATAAGTGAGGATCGTTGCGATATCCGGATGCAGGAGGGGCTCTCCACCGGTGATGCGAACGACCTTAATGCCAAGACTTGCGGCTTCATCCAGTGTTGCTTTGATGTCTTTTAAGGGGGCGTCGGCGGTTCTGCGACGGGTGCAGTAAGGACAAAGCAGCCGGCATCTGCCGGTGATCTCAATAACGATTTCTAGCGGGAGAACAGGACGTTCCATCGCTAAAAATAATAACAGGGTTTGTAATTCTTGCAAGATATTTGGGGATGGAAGACATCGGAAAAGAAATAATGGGCCTGAAATCCATTAATTGGATCATTACGGATAAGTGTAACGGTCGATGCGTCCATTGTGACATGTGGCATCGATCAGGCCGTCGTGCGGATCTTGGTCTTGATGATATTAGCCGAATTCTCTCGGATAAAGTTGTCCAAAAAGGCTATCAGATATATGGCAAAGATTACGATATCTCTTTGGCCGGGGGAGAGCCATTCCTGCGGGATGATCTGCAGGCGATCGTAGATCTTGTAGAAAAAATGTACCCGGGGAGTTTTAAATGTATCACTACCAATGGACTGCTGAAAGATAAAATAGTGCACTTTGTGCAGAGAAACCGGCATTTGCGTTTCAAGTTAAATATTAGCCTTGATGGATTGGAAAAAATTAACGATGCGTTGCGGGGAGCCGGGGCTTTCCGCAAGGCGGTCCACACTATGCGAGAGGTAAAAAGGCGTTTTCCTGACCAGGCCATCGAGATCAAACTGACGTTAAGTCCCCGCAATTATGATCAAATAGTCAAGGTTTACACACTTGCGTTGAAGTTGGGCTGTCAGTTTTCTTTCAAGCCTGTCGAAAATTTGAAGAATTTTACAAATTCACGAAAGTCTCTGGAGACCTCCTTTACCCCAGATCAGCTCTGTATCGTTAGAAATCAATGTTTCAGGTTGGCCGATCTTATGTATAGACAAGGAGATTATAGGAAAGCCAGATTTTATCAGGATATCCCTTTTTATCTGGCTAAGAAGAAGAGGCCCGCCTCTTGTTCGGTCCTGAATGAATGCCTGACCATTATGCCTAACGGTGAGTGTTATTTTTGTATCAAAGAACCTTCCGTCGGTAGTGCCCCCCAAAGACCGTTGGCTAAAATCAGGAAAGTGCGCAATGTCGAGTCTTTTAAATGCCTCTCTTGCATGCTTTTATGCGGCGCTTATAAGGATTATACGAATGACCCTTTTAAAAGGATCATCGCGAATATAGAAACCATCAATCGCTGTAATTTGCGTTGCGCTATCTGTACTCAACAAGGATTAAGGTCGCTTAAGGCAGAAGAGATGGATGTAGACCGTTTCCAGCAATTGATCGGGAAGAATTCGGATATATCCCACGTCTCTTTCATCGGGGGAGAACCTTTTTTAAATAAGTTTTTCTTCGCCATGATGGATTGTTTGGATCAGAAGGCGATCACGTATGAGATAACCACGAATGGGACACTGCTCGATGCTAAAACAATCGACCGGCTTAAAAGCTGCATAGGGCTTAAGAGCGTTCTGTTCTCATTGGACGGACTTGAAATTTATCATGACAAAGAAAGAGGCCGGGGGACGTTTAACAAGTGTTTACGGTCTCTTTATTTAATGAAAGATTTCTTTACGGTCGGCGTGTGTTCTGTCCTTAAAGCGGATAATCAGGAAGATATTATAAAACTCGCCGAGGTGTTGGCAGATATCGGCATACGGGATCACCGGATTATTTATGGCATGTCCCTTTCAGAGAAAGTCAGAGAAGAGAGTTTAAGGCTGGCGCCTCAATTAGTCCTTCAAGGACCGAAATTTGATCAACAGGCCGATGATTATACCAGGGTCATGAATTTCTTTCAGTCATTAGAAAGGGTGGCCCTGAAAAAACAAATAAAAATTACGTATGTCCCTGAATTGTTGAGAAGCCAGACGAAATTGTTTCTGCAAGGGCGTCTGGCCCAAAAAGGCGGCCTTCAGTGCGGACAGTTGGGACACTGGCGTTTTAATGCTGCAGGAGAGAGGATCGTTTGTGAGTTTATCAGGAATCATTATGACGGCAAGGTGGTGAGTTTATTAGGACAGAAGCTTCTGCCGATTTGCGAGAAGTGTTGTAAACTGCAGACTATGTGAATTTTGGAATGATGAAATGAAATTATTAATTCATGCGATTGACGGAGTAGGTTTGGGCCATCTGGTAAGAACTCTGGAGATAGCCAAAGCCGTGCTGTCCCAAAGCAAGGACACTCAAATTGTTTTTGTGACGAATGCCGCATTCCCTGGGCCTATTATCCGTGAAGGATTCAAGGTTTATCAACTGCCCTATCATGCGAAAATGGTTTTAGATGATACGCTAGCGTATGAAGCGTATTTACGGGCTAATTATTTGAGAATAAGGGCGATCATCAAAAAAGAACGCCCGGCTATGATCCTGATGGATAGCGAGTTCAATAGTCCGTTGGTTAATTTTTGTTCTGAAAATAGGATTAAGACTGTCTTTGTGTTGAGAAGCACAACCGATCAAAAGGTTAATTATTTATGTCAAAAAGGTTTTTTGGACAGGGTTGATCTTGTTTTAGTCCCCCATAACGAGGAAGAGATAAGTCCGGCGCACAAGAGCGTTCTTTTAAAGTACAAGAATGTTCATTGTGTCGGTCCCATCTTGAGATTAGCGGGGAAGTCTCCCCCAAGGATTAAGGATGGGGTGTTCAGGATTCTGATCACATTTTCTGCGGGTGCCGACATCCCGGGCAATAAGGAATTATTTTCCAAAGTATCCGACTTTTTATTAGAGCTAAAAAAACGAAAGAGGCGTATTGGCGATCAAGAGATACAGGTCTCAATAGTCGCGGGCCCCTATTTTAAAGAGGGTTCTTGTGATTTTCATGGGTTTGATTATAAAAATTTTGAGTATGATCTGCCGGGCGTTATGGCAGGCGCCGATCTCGTTGTGTCTCCTGCCGGGTATAATATGATCAATGAAATAATGGCCACACAGACCCCGGCATTGTTGATCCCTATTGCAACAAAAGAGGATAGCCAGTATGACCGTGCCAGGTCCCTGGCAGATAAAGGGTGTGCCGTGATCGTAAAAGCCGGGATATGGGAATGTCTGGAGGGCCTGATCGTGGAGCATAAGACAGACAACATGCGTCAGGCGTTCCCTGATATTACGCAGGGCAATAGGACTGCCGCCGAGCGGCTTATTGAGCTAGCACAGGCAAAGCCGAAGGTCCTATTTTTACGAGCCCACTGGCTGCCGCTGTCGGAAAGGTTCATATACGACGAATTGTTTTGTTTGAGACGCCACCAACCTGTTGTCTTGTGTCTACATCACAACTACGGATTCGAAAAGAAGTTCGAAGTTTTATTTAATGAGACCTTCTCCGGTTTATGGAACAGGGATTATCCGTTTGTACCCAAAGAAAAGGCGCAGTTACATGCCCAGATGCTTCAATGGGCTATAGGAGAGATTAAATCCGGGAATATTAAAATATTACACGCTGAATTTCTTTCAGACGCGATTTTCTTTATGGACTTAAAACAGCTTTCGGGCCTACCGCTGGTTGTCTCGGTTAGAGGGCATGACCTTTATGCGAAGCCATCTTTCAACTTTGGCCCTATTTTCGCTGCGGCCGATATGTTCTTGGTTAGATCCCAGCTCATGCAAAAAGATTTATTAAAGCGAGGCTGTCCTCCTCAAAAGATTATGGTTCAGCATTCGGGAATAAGGCTGTCAACGCAGGCCCCTTTGAAAGAGCATGCATCACAAGAGATGCGTCTTATTATGGTTGGCAGATTAGTTGAGAAGAAAGGGACGTTATTCGGGATAAACATTTTTAATAAGCTGTGTGCAAAATTTAATAATTTAAAGTTGTATATCGTCGGGAGCGGACCGCAGAAAGATGCGGTACTTATGGCGGTGCGCCAAAGCCGTTTTGCCGAAAGAATAGCTTTTTACGGGGAATTGTCCAATGACAAAGTATTAAAGCTTATGAACAGATGCCACCTATTGCTGCATCCATCCATAACAGCGCCGGATGGCGATCAAGAAGGCGTTCCCGGTGTCGTTATGGAGGCTATGGCCAATAGACTTGTGGTCGTTGCCAGCGATCATGGAAGTATGGCGGAGATTGTAGAACACAAGAAAACGGGAATTCTTTTCAAAGAGGCTGATATCGATGATGCGATCACAAAGACAAGTTTTGCGATAAGAAATATCGGGCGTCTGGATGCCTTGAGAGACAAAGCATTAGAGAAGGTCAGAGGCGCCTTTAATGTCATTGATGAGACGGCAAAATTGGAAGCCGTTTATGATTTTGTTTTGAAAGGTCAAGAGAAGAGTCAATATGAACGGTATTACAGCAATTATCAAGCGGTATTAAATGATGACCGCCCCAGTTTTTTTAGAGCGGATATCCATCCGGTGCAAGGCTGCAACTCTTTCTGCATGATGTGTGATAATTGGAAGCGTAAGAAATCTGAGATTCTTTCCAGGAAACAGATCTTGGAAGTGATTAAAGACCTTAAAACTATCGGTACTAAAGAGATCCGGTTTCACGGACAAGAGCCGACATTGCGAAAGGATTTGCTCGATTTGATTGATTATGCCAAGAGCCTGGGGTTCTGGGTCGGTTTGAAAACTAATTGTGTCGGTTTGACCAAGGCGTATTGCAAGCGCCTTTCCCGATTAGACAAGTTATATGTTTCCATCGATTCTCCGGTGGCATCTATTCATAATAAACTCCGGGGAATCCGGGTTCATTGGCGGACAATATGCGGGTTGTTTCCTGGATTAAGGCAGAAAAAGCCTCCATCATCGTGGAGTCTAACTGTGTTGTTACAAGTCTTAACTACAAGTCCTTGATGGGGATGCCCCAGTTTGCGGCGAAGAGCGGTATTGCCAAAATTAGTTTTGTTTTGCCCAACAGCAAGAACAAGAAAGATATTGCACCGTTATTGTTAAAAAAGAGACAGATGAAGGAGTTTTTTTCACCATTGTCCCTCAGATCATCAGTGCATGCGTTGCCGAGGGCATCGCGTTTGATTTCAGTCCGTTTTTTACTGATCTTGTTTTGGAGGAGCCGCTGAAGGTCATAGCGGAACTTAAGGCTCACCCTAAAAAATTTAAGGAGGAGATCGACAACTATCTGGCCATGGATTATGGAAAAACGTTTTATGAGAGATACGGTTGTCTGGGGCCCATTGACCACGCGTCCATCAATTATGACGGGAATGTCTATCCTTGTTGCGTTGTTGAAAGAAATGAAAGCTTCGCTGTCGGCAATATTCAAAACGGTTCTTTCGGGCAGGTATGGAATGGCGAGAATATGTCCGGATCAGAAAAAACACACTGCGCAGTCGAGGCCGATGCTGTGATTATGCGGCATCCTGCGCGAGCAATTTTAACGCACGCAAATATCTTTCTGAAAGGATCAGTGCCGCTCAAAAGCCGGATGAAGCTGCGGCACTGGCATATCTTGACAAGATGGCTGAATTCTTTTTCATGAAGAGAGGGGACATGGATAAGATCGCGGGAATAAGACTCAAGGAAGTCCTCAAGGGCGCATCAGCTAATTGCAGTTTTTATAAGAATCGCAAGACGTCTCATTTCCTGACCAAGGCCGATGTAAGAAATAACATTCACACCGGATTGATAAGCCTGAAATATGTTGAGCATCCGGGGCTCGTGTTCTGACAGGACCTCGGGTTCTGCCGGCGATGCAGTCCCGTACGCGTATCTGCGAGGATTTCATCGATATGCCAGGATGGTTTATCCGTTTTTGATCAATACGGCCTGGAGGTGGAGGGACAAGTTTTGTGTGTTGACGAGTGTGCATTGTTCAAAGGACAGGTGCAGTGAGGACAACTTGCCGTATTATGTCAATCGGATCAAAATACCGACGTCTGATAACATTTTCACGGACAAAAATATTTTACAGCAGGCAAGCGTCATCTTAAAGGATAATCAAGAGGCGATCATTCATGCGGATCCTTTTTATCTTTGTGCGGTCGCCTCTTATCTTGAGCGTCGTGGGGTTAAGCTTTCATGCCAAGGGATAAGTTCTACGTATGAGTTACTTACACCATCTATTAAACGATATCGGAAAAGATTTTCAATTGCCGGGTCTTTGATAGTTACGGTTGCTCGGAATTTGGTCCTATTGCATTTGCCTGCGAGCGGGGCGCAAAGCATGTCTTTGAAAAATTCTGTTCTGGTCGAAATTGTGGACAAGGGACGATATCTTGATCCCGATGTGGGCCAGATCGTTGTGACTTCTCTGGAGAATCCCGCTATGCCGCTTATTAGATATCGGACAGGGGATCTTGGTAAATATATAACGCGTTCATGTGGGTGTAAAAGAAAGACCCAAGTCATTGAAGTTTACGGACGTGAAAACCAGTGCGTGTCTTTTAAAGGTATTTTGTATAGTGAGAGAGATATCGCCAAGCTACTGGATATCCCCGGCGTCCTTTGTATATCAAGTAACCCGCAACAATGGCGATCTTGCGTTGAATATTTTATCGGAGAGGGGCTATGCCAATCGTGGTAAGCAAGACAAGCTAAGGCGAGAAATAAAAAACAAGTTCGGTGGATTGGCAGGTGGCGCATATAGCAGTGACTTTTGTGAAGCCATATAAAGCCCCAGAAGTCGGGGAAGTTTGAGACCGTATTGGTGGGGGCATCGAGGCCGCTGCATGGAACATAAGATTAAATATATGAATATAGCGGTTACCAACAGATGTAACCTTAGATGTGTGATGTGTGATATTTGGAAAGAGAAGCGCAAGGAGGATCTTGCGACTCGCCATCGTGCCCAAGGTGCTGGAGGCCGGGTGTCTGCATGAGAAGCTGGATATTACGTTGACCGGTGGAGAGCCGTTTCTGTATAAAGGACTCTGGCCGCTTACGGATGCGATACTATCGAGGGATCCTCGTTGGCTAAAGGGGATTTCAACAAACGGGACGCGGACAAAGGATGTGTTACGTTTTCTGCATGATTTTTCAAAGAGATTGCCTCCGGATTTTTCATTCCATATAAGCATGGACGGGATCAATTGTCACGATGCCCAAAGAGGGCGGTCGATTAATAAAATCCTTGATACGGTCCATGCAGTCAAGAAGGCCCATCCGTCTTGTCGGATCAAAATAAAGTTTACGATAACCGGCGTTAATTATGCAGACATCATCCCTACTTTTAAGTTTTGCCAAGGCAACGGACTGGATTTCAGGGTTAAGCTGGCAGAGTATGCAAAAAATTATACAAATAGAATGGATCGACGGAGTTTTTGCTTTGATGAGGCTGCCAGAAAATCCATTGTGCGTGATCTTTTAGAAGTGGGCCAGGAAAAGCACCGATGGCGAGATGAGAATACCGCGTTTATCGCGGACACAGTGCGTTTTCTGCAAGGAAAACTTCGACGGGCTATTTGTGAGGTGCCATGCCAAAGGGTCTTTTTAATGCCCAATGGGGATGTTTTTACATGCATCCATTTTTCTAAAATCGGCAATCTGCGAAGGCAAAATCTGGATAAGATATGGGTTTCTGCCGCAGCCCAGAAACAGCGTAACGCCGTAAAGCAGGAAGGATGCGGGGGGTGTGTTGCGTATCATGGCGCAACACCTTAAGAATAAAGTGAGAGATAAAATGCATGAGAAGTCAAGGGCGCATGATTTAAATTGCCAACAAAAATTAATATTTATAAATAAAGAGTTAATTAAAAAGGACCGTGTGCCTGTAGGGCTTACGCTACGATTTGTTTTGGATATCGCGTGTAACGCGCATTGTGTTATGTGTCATTATTGGGATAATAAACTCAGGCCTAATGTATCCAACCAAAGTTACCAACGGCTGATAAAATTATTGGATTTTATTGATCCGAAAACTATCGCCAAAATAGACATATCGGCGAGCGGGGAACCTTTAATGGATAAACCGGGTCTTATGCGGTTCATGCAAAAGGCCAGGGCCCAAGGGTATACCGTGAGTTTTATAACGAATGGATCATTATTAACCAGGGATTACTTGGATTTACTGGTTAAGAACGGTTTGAGAGAGATTAATATATCACTGGATTCCCACATCCCACAAGTCCACGATTCAATTAGAGGCATTAAAAATCTCGGAAGTTCTATAGCGGTTATTTTAAAATATGCCAAAGAACGGCACCCCGATCTAAGAATAAATATTTTATCCACTATCATGAGAATTAATGTGGGCTCAATTCTTGGCCTTGTAAAAATGGTTAATCATTTAGGGCTTTCATCTATAAAGTTTAGCTACGTTGATAAGAGAAATAATAATTTCAGTAGATTGCGTCTGACAGATAAAGATATGGGCAAGATTGATTTATAAAGAAATCGAAAGCTGTTTTGATGAGCAAGGCCTATTGAATGGGATTTTTGTAACCCTCATGCCCAGGGTCATTGTACAAACCGCTATCGTAAGATAGATATCGGAAACGGGTGAAATTTTCCTTTGTCCGCACTATCCGCTCAAAAAGAAGTATATTTTGAATAAACCGTTAAGAACGCTGTTAAAAGAAAGATATTTATGGAATTTTTTCTGTGAGGATAAACTACATTGTCATGTAATCCCTGCCTTAGAAGGAGGACGATCCGCCCTGTCCGTTACGCCATAAGACCAGGTTAAGGACCAACCAGACCCTCATGCCATAAGCGTACTGATCGCTGCGGCTGATATTGTCAATGCAGATAGCGAATATACTTAGGTGCTACGCCTAATGCCGGGCGCTTTATTGATGGTTTTTAACACAAAAGATAGATTCTTAGAATACCATTCCAGGAATGGCGGGGTCATTCCTTTTTTTTTTGAGAGATCACCTCGTTGGGCAGTTCGTTGTCAAATGCTTTTTTAAGGATGTATTTTTGTTCAAGATTTTTAATGAAATATTGGCTGGGGATCCGCAAGCATAATCCACCAGAGTCGGATCCAGATAGGGAAGGATTGTTTTAATTTTATTGGCGGCAGCGGCTTTAAGGATGTAGTCTACGCGATTGGCGACAAGGAAATTAAGGTCCAGAAGGATCTTTTTTTTGATCGGATCGCTTGTTTTTATCGTATGTATAACGGTATTTAACGGCTTAGCCAGATCGACGTCCATGCCAAGGTATTGATGGGCCTCATTCTTTGTTAAGAATATTTCATCATATTTGTAATGTTCATAATCAGGGTAATTGGCCTTGGGTAAAAGGATTTTTTGAGCGATCTTTGTTGATGAGGCCGGCTGTGGCGTTTTAAGTGACGAAGGTAATTCTGATCAAGAAAATCCAGGTAATGGGCCCTTAGGCCGTGAAAAAGGCAGTCAGCCCCGTCACCTGTATAAATGGTATTTGTGCTGGAGGATAGGGCTTTAAACATGAGATGGGTTGCCAAAAATCCGTTGTCTCCGATGGGGTTCTCCAAGCCGGTAGCATATAGTCCGGGAAGTTGCCGTAGATCCGAAGGAGTAATGATAAGTTCCTGATGAATTGTATTGTATTTTTTGGCTAGAAAAGCGCATAATTTAAGATGGGATCTGTCCGAAGCGTAAGCTGCCGGAAATAGTGTAGATTTTCCTATGGGTATTTTTTCTTAATAGATATAGCAGGATTGTCGAATCCAGCCCGCCAGAGAGTAAAAGGCCTACGGGGCGGGTTGTCTGTTTCAGTGAGGTCTTAATAACGTGGTTTAGGCGGGTATACAGGTTCTTTGCGATCCAGGTTTCATCATGTTTTAATGTGTTTTTGGGGTTATACGTCTTGGGGAATTTATAGTCTGGAATTTGTGGCTGACCCGCAAGATTTGAATGAAATGGTTTTGGGACGAATTGATATGTAAGATAATAGGCAAGTGCTTCTGTATTGATGGGGCGTTCGGTAGAATGCATTGGAGTATTTAAGCAAGGTTTTAAAAAATGCGCAATACAAATATTATGATCGTCCTGCCGCCGGCCTTAAGAGGCCAGGGATGATAAAGTCTCCGCCCTCTGGACATTGCCAACCTGGTGGCTATTCTTGGATTGAATGTTAATAATAATATTACTCTAACTGATGTTAGGAAGAATATTCTGAACCATCCGTCTTTCTATCAAGACAGAGGCATAGATTTAAGTATTTTTAATGATTTCAAAAGATGCATGAGGCATTTTTTGAGCGAGGACGCTGAAATTAAAGGAAATGTTAACCGGATATTATCCGGGACAAATTTTGATGGATTTCAATATGTGGTGTTTTCTGTGGCGGTGTTGGAACAGTTTTCGCTGCCGTATCTTATGTCGGCCTTGTGCTTAGCCGGGCGCATAAAGAAAGAACACCCTGCGATCAAAATCATCTTTTTTGGCAATTGTCCGAAAAAACACATTCATAAGATAAGCCGGCTTTTTAAGTTTATTGATGCTTTTCCATCTGGAGGGGAATGAGTTTTTTGTTGCTGATTATATTCAAGGGCGCCCTGCAGGTCTGATTAAAGGCCAAGTGCCGCTTGATTCTTATCCTCCTCCGGATTTTTCGTTGTTTGATTTAGAAAGTTACAAGTCCAATGCGCATTCTGGTTTTACCCTATGAGCTAAGCCGGGGGTGCATTAATAGCTGTTTTTATTGTTACTATATCCATAAGGGGACGATTGATATCAAAGAACCGTCTAAAGCTATCGCTGAATTAATGATGTTGTCTCAGGCATACGGTACCGATCGTTTCCATCTCATGGATGCTGCCATTAATCTGGATGTTGATTGGCTTATGCGATTTTGTGATCTGTTGGCTAAACAGCAGAAGAAGATAAAATTCAGTGCCCTGGCTATTCCTCATATGAATAAATTATTGTTGGATAAACTTAAAAATGCCGGTTGTGTTCAACTAAGGTGGGGTGTCGAATCCGGTTCTGAAAGAATGCTGAAGAAAATTAATAAAGGGATAACAAAGGCATCCATCAAAAATACGCTTGCGTACGCACATTTAATAGGGATTAATAACTACATTACGCTGATTTCAGGGCTTGAATGCGAGCTTGAAAGTGATGTAGAGGAGACAATAGAGTTTATTCAAGAGATAGCCGGGTATGTTGATTCTGCCAAGGAATGTATTTACGGCGAATTGGGGCACTTTTCTTTAGCGGTCTTTGAATCGCTGATGAATAATTTGAAAGTTCAAAGACGTGAAAGCCGGTATAAAGGCATTTTGGGGCGATTAAATATAGGGCAGGAAGATATCATTGATTTTATGACAGGGTCTTCTTTTTAGGGGATATCAAGCGGGCGCTTGACGAGTGGCGCGTAAGGGACAATGCCGGGCATCGTTATTGAGGAAATTCTTTATTTCCGGTTTCTTTAATATTATTCTTAATGGTTGGTCCAGTTTATATGTCTTTTTGAAAGGGTAATGTTCGCAGAAATCGATATCGCCGTTCTCAAGGATAATGATTTTGTCAGGCTGCCGGCAGCAGGCGGGGGCCTCGTAACGTTGCAAGGGTTCCAATGGATGGCCATCCCTGAGGATGGGTGGTGTGATTTTAGAAACGTTATTTTTTGTTGGGCGAATGCGGTTAATCGGATGTGTTCAAAGTTCTTCCCAAAGTCCTCCGGGTATAACACGTTGAATGAATGGATGCCTAAGATTTCAGCAAGACAGATCGTTTGGTCAAGAGAATTAATATTTTGAGGCAAGACCAGAAAATTCAAATTAAGCCGGAAGTTCGGGTAATGCTTTCTGATATATTTTAAGATATCCATGATGTGGTTAAACAAGCCAGGGAGCCCTCTGATCGTGTCATGCTCATCGGCGCGGAAGGAATCAAGGGAAACGGTCAATTCATCCAGGCCACAGCGAAGCATGGCATCAAAGTAGGTTTTTGTTAATAGGGAGCCGTTGGTTGGGAAAGAACAATGAAACCCTTTCAGGCGGCAAATTTTTAGAAAAACAAGCAACCCTTTCTTATCCAGGAGCGGTTCACCGCCCAGCAGTTTAATACGGCCCACGGTTACAGGATCAAGGAAACAAAGCAGTTTTATAAGATGGCTGTAGGTCTTGTGAGATTTTTTGTCGGGGATTCTTTGGTCGCACATAAAGCAATGGGCATTGCAGCCTATGCTTAAGCTGAATTGTACGGTTAATTTTCGAGGCGGGGGGGAGCCGTTGTTATTCATGCAGTTAATGTAGCAAAAAATGAGAGGTAAATCAAACAGTGAATCCTTGAGGACTGGACAAAACACGCAGAACCGATGTAAAATATTTTGAGAGGGGATCATGCAGAGTGTTCCTAAAGCCACGATCGTTTTATCGAATCATTGTAATCTCAATTGCTCTTATTGCTTCGTCGCAAGAAATGTGGCTCCGTGTCTGAATACGGCGAAAATAAGAACTTTTATAAAATGGTTTATACAGCAGCCTGTTGACGGCACTTACAAGAAATTAAATTTCTTTGGGGAGCCTTTTCTGGAATTTGGTTTACTGAAAGATGCCATTCTATTTTTTAAGCAGCACAATACTGATAAAGAAAGCCGCATTGATACCATCCCCACCAACGGCACTATTTTAACGCAGGAGATATTAAGCTTTATTAAGCAGGAAGGATTGCGCCTATCCTTTAGCCTGGATGGCGATAGAATAAGTAATTGGGCCAGGAAGTTTAAAGGCGGGGAGAATTCTTTTGACTTAGTCTGGCGCAATTTGAAGAAGTTTAGGGATTTTGCCGGAGAGCCTCCGCTGGTCAAAATGACGGTACTGCCGTCTAATGTGGCCCGTCTTTATGCGAATGTGAAATTTTTAACAGAGAACGGATTTTATAAAATATGGCCTAATCCCGGAGTTTTTAAAGTCAAGTGGAAGAAAAAGGATGTGGATGTTTTTAGCCGTCAGTATGAAAAGGTATTGAAGTTTTATTTAAAAAACAGGCTTTCCCATAGGCCGATTAATCTGGTCCCTGTTGATGATATTCTGATGAATGCCGGGAAGGGAGCCCTAAAAGAAAAAGATTTCTTTTGCGGATTGGGTGAGGAGCCTATTTTATCTTTTGACGGGAACATCTATACCTGCGACAGTGTCCTTTTGGGAGTTGACCGGCTCATCGATAGGTTTAAGGTTGGCGGGGTAGTTGATAATAAGGTTAATATTGATTTAAACAAAATGCGGTTCTTCCAAAAATACAGCATTTTAGAAGAGTATGATCTGAGACATAAGGATCATTCCCTAGCCCACCTTTTCAGAAGAAGGCCTTGTTTTGCTATAGGCGCAAAAGGCGAAGCATTAAAAAAAGAGTATATTGAAAATATTTTAGAGATACATGTAACAATGTATGAATTGTCCGTGGATTTGTTTAATACATACAAACATCTTTTACAATGAAACATGTTAAGAATATTTGGATTTTATCAGTTTAGCGCCAGTGCTCATTCATCAGTGGGCAAGAGCATTGTTAAGACAATGAGTTGTTGGCCTGGGGCAAAAAGTGCATGTACGCAATGTAAAGCCTTTGACTTCAAGAATATTTCTTTAGTGTATGAGTCGCTTCGGTCTGACGAAGCCGTCCGGTATTCTTTTGTTTCTAAGGATAAAAAACAGGCCTGTTTTGTCATAGGGAATATTTTTGCTTATGAAGAATTTACATTGGAGGTTTTATCTGACCGGAACCTTGCGGCATTCGTTTTTAAAAAATATACAGAATGTGGTTTTAGCTTTCTGCAGTATTTAAGAGGAGAATTTAATGTCATTCTCATCGACAATGAAAAATTATTCTTAATAAACGACAAGCTGGGATTGTCCTCACTGTATATTTATAGAGTTAACGATGGGGTTCTTTTCTGCAGTGAAGCAGAGCCGATCATATGGCTGGGCAGGGAAAATCGGCTGGATTACACATCGATGGCTGAATTCTTAGTTTATGGGTTTATTCCCGATGGAAAAACGTTTGTTAAAGATTTTTATAATCAAGCGCCGGGTACAGTGGTTACGGTGAGCCATAAGAAGTGCACCCAAAAGGCCTATGCGTCTTTTGAGCGGTTCCCGAAGCTTAACGGCCTTCCTTTAAAAAAAAGGGCTGGATTTGTCAACGATTTGTTTTCAGAGGCTGTGGCCATACGGATGCCGATTCAGGAGCCAATGGCTCAGGAATTAACCGGCGGCTGGGATACCCGTTTTGTTTTGGCCGTTCTTTTGTCCTTCGGCCGATCACCGCTAACGATAACGGCCAATATTTCACGCAACGACCTGACTTTGGCGAAACATCTAGCCAAGAAATTTAGAGTAGAGCATTGCATGGTAGACGACCGGAGGGACAATGTAGACAGGGCTTTTGATTATCAGTTCCGGTTACATAAAAAATCATTTTTTTTGGGATCAAGAAACATATCGTTACTGTCTGACAACCTAAAAGATCCGCATCTGAAAAAAATTCTTTTGTTAAAAAAAATGACGGGCTTATTCGGTTCAGAAATTTTTGGCTTCATGTCAGAGACTTTTTTTGGGGTTTTTATGAAAGATTTCTCGGCTGAGGCTAAACTGAAATTTTCAGGTTCTTTTTTGAAGACAATAAAAACGGCGAAGCAGTTGACATATACGGACACGGGCGCATCTAATAATATCGTCTACCTTTTTTTGACACAGTTTGTCCGCAGTTATTGGAATGTGTATATGAATATGCAAAGAGACAGGGTGTTTGATTTCTTCTCGTTACATCCCTTTGTGGATTCAAAGATTGTCGCCGTCATGGGTTCACTCAATTATAAAGAAAACACGAACTATAAATTATACACAGCCATGTTTAAGCAGTATCATCAGGAGTTTTTAAAGGAGCCTTATACCTTTGAGTATTTGAGAAAGCCTAACGGGTGCAGAGATTTATGGGATATAGAGTTTGAAAAGGAAATGGGGGAATTCCGCAGGAGGGTTTTAAGCGATATAAAATTCCTGAGATTTTTGGCAGACACAAGGATCATGAGAGAGAAGAAAGTAGATCACGAAGATTTAAAGAAATTATATTGCCTGTTTAGCTGGCTAGATACGTATAGACCCGTTTTGAAGGATACAGCAGGTCCATTGTTGTATTAGGGCATAAATGTAAAGTGTTGGCGGATTGATGAGGGAATTAGGGTGAGAGTAAAAAATAGTTTTACTGCCAAGGATTGTCAACTCCAGGCCCATGCCGTACTGGGATATTGGTTCTATTGCGGCGAATGCGGGTAGGGAATGCCGGGAATTTAAATTGATAGATTTGGAAACGGCAAATTATTATACAAAAAAATACAATGCTTTTTTGGAAAAATGTAACGCCGCAGATGTATTTAAAAAAGACAACTGCACTTTTATCCGTTCTATAGTAAAGGATATGGGCAGCATGGAATTCGATATTTTCTATTTTTATATTGATTGGTGGAATGAAACTCTGCCATTAGCGATCGCGGTGGCCCATCAAATTAAGAAATTGAATACAAAGGCTAGAATTTTGTTGAGCGGCCCGTACATGAACAGTTATGGGGAAGAGATATTAGATAAATTTACATTTATCGATTATATCGCTGTGGCGGAGATCGAGCCGGTGTTTAATAAGATCTTAAACAAGGGTGTCAGTACTTTAGAAATCCCTAATATAATTTATTTTGATAGAAAGAAAGGGAAGGGTATCCGGACCAAGACACAGATTGCCGATATCAATAATCTTTTATTCCCAGAATTTGATTTATTCTTTGACCATCAGCATCCGGGGGGGGCAATTTTGCCTTTCAGGTTAAGCCGGGGCTGTAAATACAGATGTTTTTTTTGTGCTTGCCTGTCAGCCGAACGATTGCGCTATTACCGGGATATTGACACGGTCGTCAATTGCCTGAAAGAGTATAAAGAAAAATATAATATCAAGAATTTTTATTTTGAGGATGATGCCTTGAATTTTGATAATGATTATTTGCAGGCATTCCTCGATAAATTAATTAAAGCCAAGCTGCACATAAAATGGTCCGCGTATTGTATAGCCAAAGACCTCTCGTCAGCTATGATGAGTAAAATCAGGGAAGCCGGATGCGTGCATATCAGATGGGGGATAGAATCGGCACATCCTCTTATTTCCAGGAGAATTGCAAAGAACATTTCCATGTCTGAGGCAGAAAGTATTTTAAATCAGACCGCAAAGTCAGGCATTGCCAATCAAATATCGTTTATGGTGGGATTTCCCTATGAAGGGAAAGACAGTATTGAGCTGATAAAAAGGTTTATTGTTAACAACAAGCAGTCTCTGAAGGTTGTTAATGTGTATACTTTTAAGCCGAGAGCGCGTACATTGGCGTATAAATTTCCTGAGCGTTACGGGATTAAAATCCTAAGCGATAAGGCCGTTTTTAAGAAAGATGTCGTTCCCTTTGATGAACTGCAAGGATTAAAATGGGACAACAAGCGATCGGCTCAGCAATTATTTCTGAGACAGATCAACACGGTTATTCAAGAAAATCGATTGCTCAATATAGACCCAAGAGAATATTTTAAACAAATCATTTAAATGATGACGGCAATCACAGACGCCTTACTTTATTTTTCTAATCGGTGCAATTTAGATTGCGCGTACTGTTTTGTGCCCAAACAAACCACGCAAAGATTATCCTACAAGCAGGTCGAATGTTTTCTCACCTGGTTTTTGAGCCAGCCGGCAGCCTCTAAACGGATAGGCATTGCGGGAGGAGAACCTCTCCTGGAGTTGGAGTTGATAAAGAAGACGGTTGATTTTCTTAAAAAGAACCGTATTTATGATTACCGGAAAATTGCGGTGAGCGACATTGTCACTAACGGCACGCTGTTAAATACCCAGGTCCTTGATTTTTTAAAAAATGAAAATTTGGGGTTGAATTTCAGCCTTGACGGCAGCCGGGCCAGTAATCTAAAGCGCAGATTCAAAGGCGGTGAGGGGAGTTTTGATGTGGTTTGGGATAACATGCTCAGGTATCGAAAGGAAATCAACCCGCAGCCGGTTATTAGCATAACCATTACCCCCGATCATGCGGACAAATTCTATGCAAGCATGAAATTTTTTCTGGACAATGGATTCTATAGAATTAAATTTAGTCCGGCTGTTATTTTTGGAAAATGGACAGACCCAACGGTCGATGTTTTTATAAGTGAATTCAGGAAGGTTATAGAATATTATCTGTTTCTTAAAAAGACTAAAGAGGATATCCCCCTTCATTTTTTAGATGAACTTTCGCATCGAGTAAAAAAGGAGGGATTTTTTAATTGCAGCTTGGGAAGGCAGGTTGTCCTTTCCTATGACGGGAATGTTTATGGTTGTCCACTGGCGCAATCCTTTGATCAGGAATTTAAGGATTTGGTCCGTGTAGCAAGTCCCAGGGGAAGGTAGATTTGAATAAAATAGAGTCATTGATAGCGTGCATATTATTTAAAGGCCCCCAGGTTTAAAAACAGATATACTAGTGAGTATATAAGGGCCATTGAGAGAATGGGTTGTTGTTGTTTGAGGCGCATGGCGTTCTTTCTGACCGTCGCTATGTGGTGTCGGCCACTAAATTGTATTTGCAGATTTATAATGAATTAGATCGTACGTTCTGCCGTGTTAACAAGTAAGGCGTTTATGACAAGGTAAGAAGATGAGAATTGTTTTGGTTTATATAGACAACCACATGAAAATTACAGGGCAGGGCTTTGTTGACGGGGTGGCTAATATCTAAAGCGGTTGATCTTCCCCTGGGCCTGGCCTCGATTAGAGCGTACAGCCGACAGGACCCATTGATTAATAAGGCATGTCAATTTATCAACCGGATTTATCTCGACACTGTATCAAGTGATGTGATGGCTGAGGATGTTCTCTCGCAAGAGCCTGATTTGGTAGGTTTTAGTGCTAATTTGTGGAATTTTGAGAAGACGAAAAGCGTATGGGAAATTATTAAAAGTAAAAACCCTGGGATTAAAATTATGTTGGGCGGTCCTTATGGTCCCGGATGATGTTGTGTCAAACAAGAAAATGCTCAAGGCCAATAGAGCCATAGATGTCATGATAAGAGGAGAAGGAGAAATAGCCTTCAGACAGTTATTGAGATTTTATTTAAAGAAAGAAAAGATTGCCGATATCCCTAACAGCGCCTTAAGAGAAGGCAAGAAGATATTTATCAATACCGCAAAATCTTCTTTAAAGGATTTATCAGAATTACCTTCTCCCTATTTAAGCGGGGACGTGGTCATTCAAGATAATGCTACAGGATTATTAGCGCTAGAGACATCACGGGGCTGTATTTACGATTGCGCGTATTGCCGTTATCACGCGGGAGAACGGCCGCGCTTCTTTAATATTGAGAGAATAAAGGAGGAAATCGATCTTCTCAAAAGTAAAGGGTTTAAGGGCAATGCTTTTATTGCCATTTGCTGCTTAATTTCGATAAAAAATGGGCCAAGAGAGTGTTTTGAAGATCCTGGAAGGGATTGATTTTAAAATATGCATAGACGTGCGTCCGGATCTTATTGATGATGAGATGATCGCCAATGTTTACCAAGATACCCGGATTAGAGTTTAGTGTCGGCATGCAGAGCATAAATCTCGTCGCTTTAAAAAACATAAACCGTCCGACCAATATAGCTAAATGCAGGAAAGTTATTCTGGCATTGGCTAAAAATAAAATCCATACGGGTATTGATTTGACATTGGCTTGCCGGGAGATAATTATGAAACATTCAAAAAGACGATAGATTGGGTACGTCACTGTGGGGCACAGCAGGTTGATATCAATGATTTGATCATCATTCCCAATTCCGATTTGGAGAGGATGGTCAAGAAATTTAAGATCAAATGTAATGGCGAAAATATGGTGCTGAGCAATTATTCCTTTAGCGAGGCAGATATGGTTAAAGCCTCGCATTTTAAAGTTTGTTTTCAATCTTTATTTGGGTACTATCAGTCGATATTCACCATGTTGGTGGGTAAGGGCCGATTCAAACCCTCAGAGGTCATTGAAAAGTTTATGATCGCAGCGGAAAAAAGGGGGGAGATCCCTTCCGGCCGTTTACTGGATTTGGGCGGCATACATTTTCTTGAGCAGACGATTTTAGGTTTTTTAAAAAGTCTTTTTGACACCCAAAGCGTAAAATATTATTTTATATTATTCAGGGAAAATTTTGCCCATTTGAAAGACAATGAGAATTACAGGATGGAATTTATGGGGACAAAGTAATGGGATAGGGGCAGGGGCGGGATATGAAAATAGTGGCAGGGGTTTCATCGTTGAAAGAAATAAAATATTTTCTTGCCCATGGGGCCAGTGAGGCTTATTGCGGGTTCTCCCAGATTGGCAACCATCGTCCGTCAGACGCGTGTTTTCTGGACATGGCTGAGGTTTTCGAAGCTATTGATATAGCCCATGGTTTCAATAAAAAGATTTTCTTGGCAGTCAACGAGACATACCATCCTGATAAATACCTTGCCATTGACAGACAGTTAGAACAATGTCGGCCGCGGCCTTGACGGGGTGATCGTTAAAGACTTTTTTCTCCTTGCCCATCTTAACCGGGTTGGGTTAAAGACAGAATTTGTCCTTAGCAGTTTGGCGCAGTGTTTTAATTTTCAGGCGTTACAATTTTACCGGCAGTATCATATTTCCCGGCTTGTCCTTCCCCAGCACTTACTGCCTCGAGAGGCAAAGGATTTGGTCCTAAATAAATTTCATATCGGGACGGAAATTTTTTTCCTTCCGGAGTATTGTTGTATCAATATGGATGGGATGTGCGGTCGTTTTCATGAGTATTTTTCAAGCAAAGGGCCTTGCGAAATGAGGTATAAGAGGGGGGACGAAGATTTTTTAATGCCGGTTCGTCCGAAGGCTTCCCTGATGGGGGTTTTTTACGATTTTTATAAGATGGGGGTGCCCTATTTAAAGTTGACCAGAAGTTCATCAGGGATTGATCCGGAAAGTTCCTTTCAGTTGGCGTTGGATTTGCTGGCTCTTTTAAGGCAAAAAGATATGACAAGGACGAAATTTATAGTTAAAGCTCTGCTTATTGTTAAATTTAAGGAAAGAATGGCGTCGTGGAGAAAGCACTGATATTGCAAAAAACAGATATCTCAAACATCAAGGCCACTAGGCTTGAGAAGTGTGATGCTGTTTATTTGGGAAATGATTTTTGCGCCAATCTTTTGCCGTCCCTACAGGATGTTAATTGCATCCGCAAACGATTTGACGGAAAAATTGTGCTATCAACGCCTATTTTGACCGGGGATGGACTCGAGAAGATTTTACGTTTTATTGAGACAAAGACAGGCGCCTCTCAGATCGCTGAGGTTGTTGTCAATGATTGGGGACTGCTTTATGCATTACGCAAGAAGGCTATTCCTGTATCCCTGGGGAGGCTTCTTGCCCTGCAGCTTCAAGAGGTGCCCCAAGAACTGTTAAAAGATTTTTTTAGCGATTATCGGATCAGCGCCGTCGAAATGGATGACCTGAAGTTTATCACTCATGTCCCTGAGGCTGTTAAAGTCCGTTACCATTATCCTTTACGATTTCTTAGTATGGCCAAATTTTGTCCCCATGTTAAGAAAATATCGTCGAATTGCGCTCGTCCTTGTTTACAAAAGGTCATTCCTTTATTTGCGCCTTCTTATAAAAAGAACATTTATTTACATGCCAACGCTTATTTTGAATTAAGAGAAGCCCCTTGTTGGCATGAAAGAATTTCAAGGGTCATTTCGTTCCCGTCCTTTTTAGGCAGATGGGAAGGATTTTAATGCCCATAGGCCTAAACACCTAACACAAGAGTTAAAAAATATGCGTAACAAAGAGATGAGCAATGTTTCACAATTACAAAGGCACTGGAATAAAGAATATGAAAGATTGACCACGCCATTCGATACTGAAGAGCCTGAAAAATGGGTTGCCGTTCTGGAAAAGAACGGGAAAATCCATGGCAATGTGCTTGATTCAGGTTGTGGCCCCGGACGCAACGCACGTTACTTGGCGAACCTGGGATACAGCGTTCTGGGTGTGGATTTTTCGCTTAATGCTATTATACGGGCAAAACGAAAAGCCGCCGAGAATGGGAACGCCGCTTTGTTCCTGTGTGCCAATATGTGTGAGCTCCCCGGGTATGAGAATCACTTTGATACTGTCATTGATGTCGGATGCTTCCACAGTCTCTGTGAAAATGATCGAGCGCCTTATGCCGCTGCTCTCCATCGGGTATGCCGGGCTGGGGCAGTCGTTTACCTGCAAGCGTTCAGCAGGTTCGATGCGAACATAGATATTCACCTTAGAGGCAAAGTTTTTTTTACTTTAAGTGAAGAACAAATTCGGACTACTTTTGTATCGAACGGCTGGGTTATGAAAGGCTTGGTGGAAAAAGACGCCCGTGTTCATTTGACGGATACAAAAGAGAATGAAAAGTCAAAGATAGCTTTCTGGTATGTTAAGATGCAGTACGTCTGAAAATACAGTGGGATCGGCAAAATTGTTTTACAATGAGGAGGTTTTACTCTAAAATTGACTCAAGATTAAGAAGGTATAAGTCGCGAGTTTTTTTAGTCAGGCGGTGCTATGGATAAGAAAAAATCTCTTACGGTTCATGACGATGTAAAATCTGTTGGCGTTCATCTTATTATCGAACTCTGGAATGGAAAAAATCTCACCTCTATTTCTAAAATAAAAAGAATCTTAAAGGATGGGGCTAAAGCCTGCGGGGCAACCCTTATTAAAATAGCCCTTCATAGGTTCTCATCGTCCAGGGGGTTACAGGAGTGGCTATTCTCAAGGAATCACATATAAGCATCCATACCTGGCCGGAATATGGGTATATCGCATTAGACATATTTCTATGCAGAAATCTTGATCCTTCAGGGCCATAGCTGCATTCAGAAAAGGTTTTAAGCCTAAAAGTATTCAGGTATCCGAATTTAAAAGAGGGATTTTGGTAAAGAAGTAAGTTATATGTGGATTCATGAAACATTGCACGATGATATTAGAATAAGTCTAAGAGGGAAGCTTCTTCATCAGAAAAAGACCCCTTTCCAGGATGTACGGATATATGATACGGATTGTTTCGGTAAACTCCTTTTGATAGACGGAGCCATTCAGACAACCCAAAAGGATGAGTTTATCTACCACGAAATGATCACGCATCCGGCCCTTCTCCTGCATCCTAAGCCGGAAAATATCCTCGTTATCGGAGGCGGTGACGGCGGGGTGTTGCGGGAGGTATTAAAACACAAGATAAAAAAAGTCACCCTGGTCGAAATCGATCGACAGGTGATAGCGTTTTCCCGGCAATATCTGCCTTTTATAAGCAAGGGGGCTTTTAAAGATGCCCGCGTGGCAATTGTGATCAAGGATGGGGCAAGATTTATCTGTGAAACAAAAGAAAAATTTGATGTTGTGATTGTCGATTCTCCTGACCCTGTTGGAGTGGCCAGAGTGTTGTTTTCGAGAAAATTTTATAAGGACATCTATGCTGTTCTAAAAGACAACGGGGTGATGATACGCCATACGGGTTCGACCATGACTCAAGAGGGGGTATTGAAACAAAACTATAAAGTTTTAAAACAAATTTTCCCTCATCTGGCTGTCCTTATGACGGCCATACCGACGTATATTGGAGGATTTTTTAGTTTTACAATCGCTTCCAAATGCAGGGATCCTCATAAAGTGCCCTATCAGATGGTCCTGAAAAAATACACAGGACTCGATCTTCAAACCAAGTATTACAACCCCCGGATTCATTTTGCCAGCATGCAGGTTCCTAATTATATAAATAAGGAGCTGAAGTGATGGCACGAACATATGGGTATGAATTATTGATGGACCTTTATAGCTGCAATCGGGAGATTATTACTTCACGGAAGAAACTACAGGAATACGTGGATAAGCTGTGCAAGCTGATAAGGATGAAAAAGTATGGAGAAACATTGCTCCCTTATTTCGGGAAAAACTGCTTTCGCCCAAGGATATTCTCTTGTTCAGTTGATCGAAACCAGCTCCATAACCGGTCATTTCTCCGACCTTTGGGGCACAGCCTATATTAATATTTTTTCATGTAGAAAGTTTGACCCCATGGCGGCTAAAAAATTTACCCTCATATTTTTTTCTGCGAAAAGGATAAAAGCAAGATTTTTTGTCCGCTGAGTACTCGGGGAGGGTAGGATGTATCAAGTGCTTCAAGACAAAAACGAATGGGACTCCTGTATAGCAGAAACAGGCATCAATACGGTTTTTTGTTCCAGGAATTTCTCTCAATTATATTGTTCAGGCCCCGAAATTGTTTGTGTATCGGAAAGGGCCCGGGACTGCGGTGTTTGTCTTCAGTCAGGAGAAAGATACGGTGAGCGGACTGCATTATGGCGGGGTTATAACGAATTGTCTGGATGAAGCCTTTGGCTCTGATGTCTCCTGCGCGTTGATAAAGTATTTGCATGCACAGGGGGTTGTTAGGTATCAGATCAGGAACCATCCATTTTTAAGTACTATTAAAGTTGGCGCATTAATTAAAGAAGAGCCGTTTGTATTCATTGACTTAACCCGTCCGCAGGAAGAACTTGTTGCCGCCATAACCAGGAAGCATTTGCGGTGCATACGCAAAGCACAGGAGAAGGGGCTTGGCGTTATCTATTCTGATGATGTGAAATATTTTAAGATTTTTTATGAGTATTATAGAGCGCGGCAGGAACAACTGGACCTCCCGCCTAAAGGCTATGGTTTTTTTGAGCAGATGTTCGGATTTTTAAGGGATCAGCTTATTGTGGGAGTCGTGCAAGAAGCCGATAAAGTTCTTGCGGCATCATTATTGCTGCAAGATTCGGGCCATGTTTTTATGACATACGGGGGGATGTGTGATGAAGGCTATGAGCGATATGCCAAGCATTTAATGATTTTTGATATGATATTGAAGTTTAAATCGGAAGGTTTTTCAAGGCTGGTATTGGGGACAGGCCAAAGCGGGAAAGATTCAATTTATCATTTTAAGAAAGGATTTACGGACAAGGAGTCCGCAGTCTCTATTTATGGGATCCGATGAGAAAGATGATCTTAATTATTTTAGGTTTTTGACGGCCTCTGAGAGAATGGGATATGAGGATGACATTGTGTCGCCCTTGTTTGGCCCTCTGAGCACACAACAACTTCATTCACATTTTCATCAGTATAACGCCCAAGAGCGTGTTTCTGCGGCAATGAAGACCCTGCACCTTTATATGTATATTCCTTTTTGCGCTTCGACATGTTCGTATTGCCAGTCTAACCGTATGGAATTGGATGACAACCAAAAGCTGCGTCAATATGTTGAATTTATCATTAAGCAGATCAACGAGTTTTCTCCGTTGTTCGATAAGACGATGTTTGGGGCCTTTACTATCTTGGGAGGGACGCCATCGCTGCTAAGTGCGGTCCAGATCAAAACGATCTTTGAGGCAGTTAAGGGAAAATTTCTTTTTCATCCGCAATCTTCTTTTAATTTTGAAGGGCATCCATCTTCTTTATCTATGGATAAACTGGGGCTCCTAAAGGAGCTGGGCGTTGGCAAGATCCATATTGGGGTGCAGTCATTGGATGACGGGGTTTTAAAAAGGATTAACAGGCATCAGACCAGGAAAGGCGTAGAGCGCTGCATCAAAAATGTTAAGAAACTCGGCTTCTCATGCGTTAATGTCGATATTTTAGCCGGACTCCCCGGGCAAACAACGGCCAGTTTTATAGATGATATCAGGTCATTGGTCGGATGGGGTGTTGATCTTATTAACATATATCCGTTTAGCGCTGTTACATCCGCGAACTGTTATAAAAACGCTTCAGAAAGTTTACAAGATGTTTTAAAGCGTAGGCATGAAATGATTATTCAGGCAAAGACGGTACTGGAGGGTTATGGCTATGGCAATAAAGGCCAACGGGGATATTTTAGGCATGCGATAGGTGAGAGTCAGAAGGTCGACCCTTATGTGTGCCCTGGAGGGGTACTTGGTCTGGGGCTTTTCGCCAAAAGCAATCTTCCCGGAGAACTCGTTTTTGAATGTCTTCCTTGCGGCAATGATTTATACAGCGCACGATATATGGGTTACCCCATTGATAAGCATTATGCCATGGCTCAGTATGCATTTTTACATCTGTTGGATGGGTTAGATACAAAAGCCTTTCAAAGAATTTTTGGTGAAGATTTTTTACATGTGTTTGGAGAGGACATTGAATCCCTTGTCAAACGGCGCATTGTAGCCAAGAATAATGAGGGCTTTTGTTATTCCGGGTCAAGGACCCCCAAAGGTTTGTTTGATTACTTTGCCCATGTCAATATTCTTTTAGGAAAGAAGATGATTGCAGAGCTTAGGCAGGGGGATAGATTTAGGTATAATTCCCGCATCAATTATGGCTCCAAAGAACACCTGTTACAGGTATTGCAAAATCTCAACTATGCCCAGGAGTATTATCAACTGGGGAATAAAGAAATGGCTTTTTGGGCTTTTTAAGTAGGGGCAGCATGATGAAAATTGTTTTAGCTTATATAGAGCATTCTGAGAAAGCTAGCCAAAAAATAATTGTTAGACCTAATTTTTTCTATTGGAAGTCAATAACTGACTCTTCATTGTTATCTGAATCGGTTGATCTACCCTTGGGATTAGCCTCGATTAGGGCTTACAGCCGGCAGGACCCCTTGATTAAAAGCGCATGTCAATTCATTAACCGGATCTATGTTGATACCTTGTCATCTGAGGCCATGGCAGACGATATTTTATCGCAAGGGCCTGATTTGGCAGCTTTTAGTACGCATGTATGGAACTTTGAGAGAACAAAGAGAGTGTGTGAGATCATTAAAAGAAAAAGACGGGGCATTAAGATTGTATTGGGCGGGCCCATGGTACCGGATGATGTTGTGTCAAACAAGAAAATGCTCAAGGCCAACAAAGGTATAGATGCCCTGATAAGAGGACAGGGAGAAATAGCCTTCAGGCAGCTGTTGAGATATTATTTAAAGAAAGAAGATGCCCGCCATATTCCTAATACTGTTTTAAGAGAAGGGGATGAGATATTCATCAATACGGCTAGAGTTTCTGTGTCCAATTTGGCAGAACTGCCTTCCCCGTATTTAAGCGGTGATGTTGTCATTCAAGATAATGCTACAGGGATGTTAGCCCTGGAAACATCACGCGGGTGTATGTTCAATTGCGCTTATTGCCGCCATCATGGCGGAGAACGGCCGCGTTCTTTTAATATTGAGAGAGTAAAGCAGGAAATAGCGATCTTCAAAAACAAAGGGTTTAAAGGGAATGTTATTATAACGGATCCGTTATTTAATTTTGATAAGAAATGGGCCAAAAGTGTTCTGAGGCTCTTGGAAGGGGTTGATTTTATGGTCAACATCTTTCTCCGTCCGGAGCTTATTGATGATGAGATGATCAAGATGTTCGCCAGGATACCTAGAGTAGAGTGTAGTCTAGGTATCCAGAGCATAAATCCCGTAGCTTTAAGAAATATAAATCGTTCGACCAACATAGTACAATGCAGGGAAGTTATTCAGAAATTAGCTAAGAGTCAAGTGCGTATGGATATCGGATTAATTATCGGGCTGCCGGGAGACACCTATGAAACATTCAGAAAGACGATGGATTGGGCCGTATATTGCGGGGTCAAACATATTATCATTCATGATTTGTTGATACTGCCTAATTCAAATTTGGAGAGAATGTCCGAAAAATTCGGAATTAAATACAATAGCCAATGCTTGGAGCTGAGCAATGGCACGTTTAGCGAGGCAGATATGGTCAAAGCCTCGCATTTTAAAGCATGTTTTCTATTTTTGTTTGGGGGTTATCAGCGGATATTTCATATGTTAATATTCGAGTATCGATTTAAGCCCTCAGATGTGGTTGACAGATTGATCGAAGCCGCGCAAAAAAGGGGAGAGATCCCTTCCGGACGGTTAGGGAGGTTGAACTCTATTAAGTTTTCTAAACTGACAATTCTTGGCTTTTTAAGAAGCCTCTTTGATGACAGGCAAAGTGTTGAATATTTCTTTTCATTATTCAAGGAAGATGCTCTGCGTTTTAAAGAGGATGAGCCATAAGAGCAAAGGATGACTATCTGCGGATCATGAAGATTGTTTTGGTTTATATAGATCATTGGGAGAAAGACAACCATCAAAGAATTGCCGGGTCTGATTTCTTCTATGGAAAATTAGTAACAAATTTCCCGATGATATCTGAATCGGTTGATCTACCCTTGGGATTAGCCTCGATTAGGGCTTACAGCCGGCAGGACCCCTTGATTAAAAGCGCATGTCAATTCATTAACCGGATCTATGTTGATACCTTGTCATCTGAGGCCATGGCAGACGATATTTTATCGCAAGGGCCTGATTTGGCAGCTTTTAGTACGCATGTATGGAACTTTGAGAGAACAAAGAGAGTGTGTGAGATCATTAAAAGTAAAAGACAGGGCATTAAGATTGTATTGGGCGGGCCCATGGTACCGGATGATGTTGTGTCAAACAAGAAAATGCTCAAGGCCAACAAAGGTATAGATGCCCTGATAAGAGGACAGGGAGAAATAGCCTTCAGGCAGCTGTTGAGATATTATTTAAAGAAAGAAGATGCCCGCCATATTCCTAATACTGTTTTAAGAGAAGGGGATGAGGTATTCATCAATACGGCTAGAGTTTCTGTGTCCAATTTGGCAGAACTGCCTTCCCCGTATTTAAGCGGTGATGTCGTCATTCAAGATAATGCTACAGGGATGTTAGCCCTGGAAACATCACGCGGGTGCATGTTCGATTGCGCTTATTGCCGCTATCATGGCGGAGAACGGCCGCGTTCTTTTAATATTGAGAGAGTAAAGCAGGAAATAGCGATCCTTAAAAACAAAGGGTTTAAAGGGAATGTTATTATAACGGATCCATTATTTAATTTTGATAAGAAATGGGCCAAAAGTGTTCTGAGGATATTGGAAGGGGTTGATTTTACGGTAGAAATTGCTCTGCGTCCTGAGCTTATTGATGATGAGATGATCAAGATGTTCGCCAGGATACCTAGATTAGAGTGTGGCCTAGGTATCCAGAGCATAAATCCCGTAGCTTTAAGAAATATAAATCGTTCGACCAACATAGTACAATGCAGGGAAGTTATTCAGAAATTAGCTAAGAGTCAAGTGCGTATGGATATCGGATTAATTATCGGGCTGCCGGGAGACACCTATGAAACATTCAGAAAGACGATAGATTGGACCGTATATTGCGGGGTCAAACAGATCAGCGTAAATGATTTGTTGATACTGCCTAATTCAAATTTGGAGAGAATGTCCGAAAAATTCGGAATTAAATACAATAGTCAATGCTTGGAGCTGAGCAATGACACGTTTAGCGAGGCAGATATGGTCAAAGCCTCGCATTTTAAAATATGTTTTTTGTTTTTGTTTAGGGGTTATCAGCGGATATTTCATATGTTAATATTCGAGTATCGATTTAAGCCCTCAGATGTGGTTGACAGATTGATCGAAGCCGCGCAAAAAAAGGGAGAGATCCCGTGCGGACGGTTAGTGGGGCTAAACGGCATCAATTTTTCTAAACTGACAATTCTGCGTTTTTTAAGAAGCCTTTTTGATGACAGGCAAAGTGTTGAATATTTCTTTTCATTATTCAGGGAAGATGCTCTGCGTTTTAAAGAGGATGAGCCATAAGAGAGGTTGGGCATAGTGAGTATTCCGTTTTTATCAATGTCGGCCGATATGAGCGTCTATAGATGGCTCTTTTTTTTGCTCATTATTATTATAGGCGTGTTCACGTCAGTTACTGATTTATGTCATAAAAAGATTAGAAATAACCATCTGATTATCATTACGGTTGCGGCAGTCATTTTAACTGTCATTAAAGGATTATCCGATAAATCGTCCTTCGTACTGCAATTATTGAGTACGGCTTGCGCGATAATTATGGCATGGGTCTTTTATAAGAATAATTCTTGGCGCGGAGGAGATGCCAAACTTTTTGTTCTTCTTTCTTTCCTAATGCCTGTTACCGGCTATGAATCAAGGATATTCTTCCCAAGCCTGGCCCTCTTTGCTAATGCATTCATCATAGCCCTTATTTTTCTTGGATTCTTGTTGCTGAAGGATTTTTGTATTCATCCTAAAATCATTATGGAGGGCATTTTTAAGAATTTTGATCTTGGTTCTTATCAAAGGTGTGTTATTGGTACTCTGCATTTCGTGGATTATTTTTCCTTTATTACGCGCGTGTGGATTGTTCAAATATGGTGTTTTGTCTTTCATGTGTATTTACATGATCGGCATGTTTGTGCGTAAACAGGCAGACAGGCTAATGGGTAACAAGGTTATACTTGTATTGATATTTGCTTGTGGGCTGTTCCTTCATTATAAGTTTTCACCGGATTTCTTTTCATGGGGGAATTTTTTATTGTATTTAGGCACTGTTATTATTTATTTTTTTTCCGGTTTTATTTTGATCAGGGGGACAGCGGGCATCGGCAAATTTAAAGATCGTGTCCCTTTTTCTCCATTTTGTTCCTGGGATGTTTGTTAAGTTATACGCCGTTTCTATGGTGGTTTATGTATCTAAAGAATTTTGGGAAGTAAGCAGTAACACAACATTAAAGGTATACAACCTGTGAATAAGAAAATATTTATTACCACTAATGGCTGTCCCAATAGAAAAAGTAGATTCTTTTAGATTAATTAAGTATTTTGAACTCAATACGTGCGCCATTGTGGATGAACCGCATGATGCCGACTACATTCTATTTATTACTTGCGGTCTTACCAATGAAAAAGCAGACGAATCTTTGGCCTATATAGGCTCATGTTTAAAATTAGGAGGCGAATTGATAGTGTTGGGTTGTTTACCTAGTACGGATTTGAACAAATTAAAACAGAACTTCCAAGGCAGGTATTTATCCACATTAACTTTGGACAAGATTGATGAGTTTTTCAGTGATTTTAAGATCAGTTTCAAAGAAGTTTCTGATGCCGCGTATTATGCCGACCGCTCTAACATCAAGCTGTTAAAAGAAAAGTTATGGGGGGATTTTATTAGGCCGCTCAAAAAGGATGAATGGGAAAATAATATTAAAGGGGGCGGCAGGAATCCGGATATGACAAAATTGCGGTCATATAAGGACAGTGAGCCGGCATTGTTGCGTATTGGAAGAGGGTGCGTTGAGCATTGTGCTTTTTGCAGTATAGTCAGGGCTGTGGGGCGCGGGATAAGTAAACCAATTCAAGAATGTGTTAATGAGTATAAGGATATTCTGAGCGAGGGATTTCGGCATGTTCAAATTTGTGCGGATAATACGGGGGCCTATGGGCTGGATATCAATAGCTCATTGATAGAGCTTTTGAATAAGTTAGGTACCGCTTCCGAAGGCAGGGAAGTCCGCTGGGGCATCGAGAATTTACATCCGAGATGGGTTATTTTGTATAAAACAAAACTATTGAAATAGTAGCGGAAAGGAGAATTCGTCTAATTTTCTGCCCTATTCAGTCCGGAAGCAACAGGATACTCAAATTAATGAATCGGCATTATAGCATAGAAGAGATAACAGACATTTTGTTGGCATTAAAAAGAACCGATCCTGATTTACAGCTGTTTACGAGTATAATTATCGGGTTCCCTTCTGAAACAACAAAGGAATTTTTAGCGACTTTAAATGCTGTTAAGAAAGTCCGGTTTGATCGGGTAGACGTACACGCGTATAGCGCTAGGCCTAATACCGTTGCCTCAAGAATGGACGATAAGATTGATAATGAGGTGGTCCGTAAAAGAATGATTACCGCGATCACTTTTTTGGAACAGCAGAGAATAAAAAATGCCGTATGTGCTTTATGAATAAGAAAATATTTATTACCACTAATGGCTGTGCAGGTAGAAAAGTAGATTCTTTTAGATTAATTAAGTATTTTGAACTTAATAAGTGCGCCATTGTGGATGAACCGCATGATGCCGACTACATTCTATTTATTACTTGCAGTCTTAGCAGTGAAAAAACAGACGAATCTTTGGCCTATATAGGCTCATGTTTAAAATTAGGAGGCGAATTGATAGTGTTGGGTTGTTTACCTAGTACGGATTTGAACAAATTAAAACAGAACTTCCAAGGCAGGTATTTATCCACATTAACTTTGGACAAGATTGATGAGTTTTTCAGTGATTTTAAGATCAGTTTCAAAGAAGTTTCTGATGCCGCGTATTATGCCGACCGCTCTAACATCAAGCTGTTAAAAGAAAAGTTATGGGGGGATTTTATTAGGCCGCTCAAAAAGGATGAATGGGAAAATAATATTAAAGGGGGCGGCAGGAATCCGGATATGACAAAATTGCGGTCATATAAGGACAGTGAGCCGGCATTGTTGCGTATTGGAAGAGGGTGCGTTGAGCATTGTGCTTTTTGCAGTATAGTCAGGGCTGTGGGGCGCGGGATAAGTAAACCAATTCAAGAATGTGTTAATGAGTATAAGGATATTCTGAGCGAGGGATTTCGGCATGTTCAAATTTGTGCGGATAATACGGGGGCCTATGGGCTGGATATCAATAGCTCATTGATAGAGCTTTTGAATAAGTTAGGTACCGCTTCCGAAGGCAGGGAAGTCCGCTGGGGCATCGAGAATTTACATCCGAGATGGGTTATTTTGTATAAAGCAGAACTATTGAGAATAGTAGCGGAAAGGAGGATTTGTCAAATCTTTTGCCCTATTCAATCCGGAAGCAACAGGATACTCAAATTAATGAATCGGCATTATAGCATAGAAGAGATAACAGACATTTTGTTGGCATTAAAAAGAACCAATCCTGATTTACAGCTGTTTACGGATATAATTATCGGGTTCCCTTCTGAAACAACAAAGGAATTTTTAGCGACTTTAAATGCTGTTAAGAAAGTCCGGTTTGATCGGGTAGACGTACAAGCCTATAGCAGTAGACCTAATACCGTTGCCTCAAGAATGGACGATAAGATTGATAATGAGGTGGTCCGTAAAAGAATGATTGCCGCGATCACTTTTTTGGAACAGCAGAGAATAAAAAATGC
>CAWHFJ010000008.1:0-14261 GCA_963828495.1 Candidatus Omnitrophota bacterium | reverse complement strand
AGGATTTGGATCCGGATATGTGGCCGGCCAAGGTCAAAGAGATCCGCGATGCGGGCCTGGTTTCTCACGGCCTTTTTCTCATGGGTTATCCGGGGGAGACCATGGATGATCTTAAACAGACGGAGAGTTTGATCAAAAGATGCCGGTTCGACTCCATAGGTATCCAGTATTTTCAGCCGTTACCGGGAACACCGATATATGATGAGCTTGTGGCTAACGGTGAAATCAAAGACACTCTTTTGCCTGAGAGCACGTCCGGCGGCAGGGTGTATATCACCAAAGACCTGGTTGGTTTTAATTTTTCAAAATTTGCCTTTAGGATGTATATGTATACTTTTGCCCGGCATCCCTTGAGAGTCCTGCAGCAGGCGTTCTCCTACAGCCCGATGCTGATGATCAAACGACTCGCAGTCCTCGTGTATGATGCCTTCATTGGGTTGAAAAAAAGATGAAGAAAACCATTGCGGCTATTTTTTTATTGTTTTTATGCTTTGTCACTTACGGGGATATTTTAACCCATCGATTTATGGTGGATGATCGTATTTACATTAAGCCCGCCGCCACTGTCTTTACTTATTATCAGGACCTGGGGGATTTTTTTAAAAAACCGTTTGATCAGCATTATAACCCTTTGAATTATTTGTTTGAGACAACTGTATTTGGGTTGTTTCAGAAACCATTGCCGTTGTATTTAATTAATCTCCTGCTTTTTTATGCCGATTGCGTGTTGTTGTTCATTTTTGTTTATTTGATATCGGGCGCCTATAGCACAGCTTTATTAACGAGCATATTTTTTTGCGTCCATCCGATGACGGGCGATATGCTTCAACACACCACGTATAACGCTCTTTTACTACAAGCAGTCTTTATCGAGTCAGCTCTTATCGCTTTATACCTATACGTCAAACACCACAAGCCCCTCTTTTATTATTTTTTTAGTATTCTGATGGTGGCCATAGCTTTGTTCTGTCATGAAATGATTATGGTGTTCCCTTTATATGCCGCGGCCCTTCTATTTTTCTTAACGGATATCAAGATCGGAAGAATGATCAGGCTTATTATGCCTTTTGTTTTTTTAAGCATGGCGCTTATTGTTTTGTGGTTAATTTTGCTTAACCCCCGGGTGCATTTAGAAAATATTGTCCTTTTGTCCCCGTCGGCTTTTTGGCATTCAAGTGCTAATTTTTCAAGAGTTTTCTTTTGGTATCTGGGCAATCTTTTTGTTCCCAGGACGATTGTGATGTATTGTTTGATGCCGCCGCTGCATGAGGGTATATGGTTATGGAACCTTCTTTTGTTTGGTTTTTGGGCAGGGTGCGGCTTATGCCTATTTTGTTATGCCAAAAGATCTTTGGAGGCCTTCGCGCTGACCCTGTTTTTAATAGGTTTTATTCTTACTGTCCCTGCTGCACAAGAGCGGTTTCACTATGGGGGGGAGTGGGTATTTGAGCCAAACTGGGTTTATTTTTCTTCCATTGGTTTTTACCTGTTTATGATTTTGATGTTTTGTAAATTAAAGAAATATATTAACAAAACACTATGGATAGCTTTGTTGGCGGCTTTTTTACTATCGTATTTTATTTCTACTGTAAGACTTAACGTGATATCAAGGACTGAAATAAGTTATGCCGAGAATTGGCACAGAAAGTTTCCTTGTAATCGGACTGTGATGAATATTATAGCTTCTTTTTATTATAATCATAAAGATGTCGACATCCCTTCGGACCTTATTCCCGGCATGGTTGACCTGGTCATTTCCTATAATAAAACCAATTTCCCCGGAGTCCCTAAGTTAATTGGGAGGGTCCTCTCCGGCAGAATTTCTTTGACTCAAAGAAAGGCATTGTTTTATCAATTAGCGGCTTATCATTGTAAAAATGGCCATCAGGATCAATGTGAGGCCATCATTCACCGTATCATCGGCCCTCAAAGAGATCCGTACACTTATGTGGAATTAAGCGATACGCTTTACACCTCCGGGGCGGATACAACAGCGATATATCTCCTTAAGCAATGTATAGCGCTCTATCCGAAATATGCTGAGCCTTATTTATTAATAGGCGTTATTTTGGCGAATGAGGGGCATAATGAAGAAAGTATTCACTTTTTGAAACAAGGCGCGGCCCTTAATCCCGCAGACTCACGGTTTGTCGGGAATATGGATAAAGTCAAACATTTACTCCATTAGGAGGTCAGGGTGGATTTTATCATTAATTATTTACAAAAAAGACGGGCCATTCTTGTTTTTTGTATCACTTTTTTGGTCTATAGCCCGCTGCTGTTGAACCAATTTGTGGGGGATGATAATGTCATCATCGAGAGGAATACATTTTATCACTCATGGAAGAATGTCCCCCGGTTGTTCGAGAAGGGGTATATTGCTAACTCCCGGGAAATAAATTTTAATAGTGAAGCCCGGTCTGATTTTGGCACAGGGAGTGTCAGTTATAGGCCGGTTTCCAATTTAACCTATTTTCTTGATTATTATTTATTTCAAGCCAAAGCCTATGGTTCGCATCTGGTTAATATTTTGATTCACTGTGTCAATGCCGTTTTAGTTTATGGGATTGTGAATCAAATTTTTTCCTCATCGATACTGGGAGTATTTGCGGGACTTCTCTTTTCTTTGCATCCTATCCAGTCGGAAGCTGTCGCTGTCATGAGCTATCGGGCAGATATTTTTGCGGCCATGCTTGTGTTATGGTCTTTTTATTTTTGGATGAAGTTTCAACAAGGGGGAAAGCTGTGCAGGGCCTATTATGGAGGGTCCTTGGCCATGTATGTTCTGGCTTTATTGAGTAAAGAATCCGCTTTGATGCTGCCGTTGGTGATTTTATTGTACGACCAAGTCGTGGTTCTTTCACGTCCGGGGTTAAGACAAAGGGGGATTTACTATATTGGATTTATCCCGATCTTAGTTCTTTACCTGTATCTTTATTTCGTTATTTTTCCCAACGCCTCTCTTGTTTTTCATTGGTTAGGAGGGTCATGGGTCAATCATTGTCTTATTATGGGGGATATCTGGTTTAACTATTTAGTCAATATATTGTTGCCTTGGACAGTGAAGATGATACCGGCACAATATGTCCCATCAGCGCCTGGGGTGATGAGTGCCCTGACAGTAGAGATCGGGACATGTTTCATTCTATTGATAACAAGTGTATGTGTGCTGTGGCGCCATTATAAGGAAGGTGTATTTTTTCTGTTATGGTATATCATTTTTTACATCCCGGTTTCCAATCTCATTCCTATAGCTAACCCCATGGCGTGCCGTTTTATGTATTTGCCTTCGATAGGGGCATTAGTTGTTTTAGCCTTCTTTTTACACCGGGCATTGAAAAGCCGTTTTCTCCAAAAATGTTCCCCCTATTTATCACGCATATTGTCTGTGGCTGTCATTTTAATTTGCGTGACGAAGACGCTGTTTCTCAACGAAGATTGGAAAAACAATTATTATGTGGGGTGGGCCTGTGTAAGGGATTATCCTACAGTCTCTCGAGGATATGCTTTGTTAGGGATAGAATATTTTAATGCAGGACTTTTTAAGCAAGCTAAAGGGTATTTGGAAAAGAGCGTTCTGCTGGGAGATCAGATACCGTATGAAGTCTTCACTTTAGGCAAGTGTTATATACGCCTGGGGGATTTTGAATCAGCAGAAGCCTTGTTGAAGCAAATTATTGTTCGCTTTCCTGATTATGCTGATCCTTATTTTGGCTTAGGAGCGATATATTATGTTCAGAAGAATGATCGGCAAGCCCAGGAGATGTTAGAACAAGCATTGATGTTGAATCCCAAGAGGCCATTAGGGTATACGGTATTAATGAAGGTCTATTGTCATTTACACAAATTTGAAGCGGCAAAGGACCTTTTACAAAAAGCCGAGCTTTACTTAAACAGGCAAGATATTTCAGAGCTTCGTCATATTTTAGAAAAATCAAAATGATTTTGACCGCGTAGGGAGAATAAATAATCCCTCATTTGACCTGTCTTGCTTTATATGCTATATATTTAAGTAGAAGAGGCTGAATTCTGCCGGAGGCGTGGGTGATGAAGAAAACAGGGTTTACATTACTCGAGCTAATAATTATTTTAGCTATTATGAGTGTGACCATGGTTTTATTCTATCCTAGTTTTACTAAATCAACTCAAGTGGCGTATTCCCAAGCTGCTAAAAATAATTTGATGGCCATTTATTCCGCGCAGGTCAATTATTTGAATAATAACAACGGGGCTTATTGTTTCGGAGCCGGGGTTTGTGATACTTTGGCGAATATTAACACTGATCTGAACTTAAATATTTCAGACAGTGTTTACAGTTATACTTGCTGTGCCAATGGTGCGAATGGATTCTTATGTTGGGCGACCAATGGCACTGCAACATGTGCGGCCCAGACCGGCAATACTCAGTGGAAAGTAACGAATGGCGCCGTTGTATTGACAGGAGCCGGTCTAAATCCGAGTTGTAACGTGGGGGGGACTTATTGTCCGTCTTAAGCTTATGCGCATAACACATTTGAGAAAAACAGCGTTTACCTTACTGGAAGTATTGTTAGCTTCCATTATTTTTATTGTTTCTGTCTTGGGTGTTTTTTCCACTTTGAGCGCTGTGCGTCAACCGGTGATGGAAAAGGAAAGGGCATTGACAGCGGCCGTTTTTGGCCAGCAACTGCTTGAATATTTGCGTTCTCAAGTCAATGCGAGCCAGGTCAATACTGATCCCGTTCACCCGTGTTATAGTTATAGCAATCTATTGTCTTTTGGAACACATCTGACCGCATCGAATCCGACTCTTCTGCAGCAGACAGACCAGAACGGAGTGGTTTATCAAATGAGTTATACAGTCTCTTGTGCCGCCAGTGGTACTTGTACGGCAAACTATTGTCCTGCGGATACCGCTATGGCGGTTACTTTAACTATAACTTACCCGGATGCGATATGAAAAATATTATTTTTAAAACAACAGCCCTAACTTTGATAGAATTGATCTTTGCGACAACACTTGTCAGTGTCGTGCTCGTGGGATTATTTTCTATCACGTCTGTGCTTAGCACGAATAGTCAGGACTATGGCCAGAAATATTTGCTGGCGTCCCAAACACAGGCCACTTTGAACCATATACTGGGTAATGCTGCTTTGGCTGTTGGCAGCGCAAGCGCTAATCCAGCACCTATTGTGACTAATGCGGGGGGAGATCCTAATTCATTCTGTATACATCAAGGGCCAAACAATAACATACTTAGTAATGCTAACGAGGACCTCTGGTTGTGTTATTCCTTGTCCGGTTATCAAATTAGTTGGTGCGCTGTGAATTATGCCAACAGCCCTTCCAGCTGCAGCGCTGCGGTCGCTGCCGGTCATCTTATTGGAGGGACCACCGTGAATTTTGTAGGAACGGCCTATGGAATTACCTCCCCTATTATTACCGATCCTCCTGCTCCTGCTTCTTCTCCTTCATATACTAATCCGACATTTTCCATTATTATCGAAAATTGTCTTAATGATTCTGCGGCCACTTGTGTCCCTGATTGTCGGTATTCTACTGCGGGAACTTGTACCAACGGGGGCACCACAAATCCGGTTAGTAACCCTGAGGTTGTCAGGTACGGAAGCGCTGCTACCCCACAAGTAAGCCCATAAAATCAATTGAAAAAGGAGATTCCCCATGAAGTCTGTGCGATCTTATGGTTGGATCCCGGACACTCCGGACCACAGGGATTATCTTTATAGTGCCATTGCTCCCAAAGTCAAATTGCCATCAAAAGTAGATTTAAGAAATGAATGTTCGCAGGTGGAGAATCAGGGCCGGTTAGGCAGTTGTACCGCCAATGCTCTGGCCGGGAATTTGCAATTCCTAGAGATAATCAATGCTCAAACGTATAAGGATGTCAGCCGGCTTTTTATTTATTACAACGAACGCATGGTCGAGGGCAAGGTCAATTTTGACTCGGGGGCGATGCTGCGTGACGGTATCAAGGTGTTGGCTAAATACGGTGTGTGTCCGGAATCAAGCTGGCCTTATGATATCGCCCAATTTACCCGCAAGCCTTCGGCCGCCTGTTATAGAGAAGGCCTCAAACATCGTATAGCCAGTTATCATCGTCTGCAAACGCTTAATGAAATGCTCAACTGTTTGGCAGAAGGGTTTCCTTTTGTATTTGGGTTTGCCGTTTATGAAAGTTTCGAAAGTTTGAAAGTAGCCCAAACCGGCGTTGTGCCCATGCCTAAAAAGTCCGAAAGAGTTTTAGGGGGACATGCGGTCATGGCCGCGGGGTATGATCAAAAACAGAAGCGTTTCATTGTTCGCAATTCCTGGGGCCCTGAGTGGGGGCAGGCGGGCTATTTCACCATGCCTTACGCCTACGTCGAGACCTCGGCCGATGATTTCTGGACAATTCGGCAATAGATAGTCCATCGTATTTGCCATTATGGTGAGAAGTTCAAGAATGCGTCCCCTTATTAAAATAACAATCAAGATTGCCTTCCTTTGTGTAGTTTATTCCTTGCCGGCCCTCGCCGCGTATATGCCTTTCAATACCAACGTTAATATGAACATCGGCATCGGTACGAGCACACCATTTGGCGCATTGACAGTGATAAACGGTAATGTGGGCATTGGCACATGGGTGCCGGGCTCGGCTTTGAACGTGGTGGGCAATGTGGGGATTGGTTCCGTGGCTCCGGCGGGTTCCCTGGACGTGAGCTCCACAGGCACAATATGTTTTGGCAGTAGTTGTAAAACATCATGGGCTAGTAGTACTAACTATTGGTCGTTAGCCGGCGGCACAGGCAACGTCGGGATAAGTACGACAAACACCGTAGGCATAGGAACGACTGCAGGGGTTGGAGCAGGATTGGTCGTCATGAACGGCAATGTGGGGATAGGGACATGGTCGCCGAACGCAGGGTTAGTAGTCATGAACGGCAACGTGGGCATCGGCTCAATGAGCCCCGCTAATCTTTTGTCCATAAATGGCCCATCGGGGACCAACACTACAGTTTCCATAATCAGTAACGACACAGGTTATTTTTCGGCCGTGGCGCTTAGGGACGGTCTTAATAGCCCTTCAAGCGGGGTAAACCTCCGGCTGAATAGCTCGGGTTTGGGCAATACCAATTTCAACACTGTTCCCATGTCAGGCGAGCTTACGACTTTGTTAGGCACCACCGGTGGAATGAGTCTTGTGGTTCAGGCCGCTGCTCCCATGATCTTTGCAACCGGTGGACCTGCATTTACGAACGAAAGGATGAGAATAGACACGAACGGCAATTTTGGCATTGGCACGACGACACCGCAAACATTGTTTAGCGTGGTTGGCGGTAATGTAGGCATTGGCACATGGACCGCGAACTCGGCTTTGCAGGTGGTTGGCAATGTGGGGATTGGCTCCGTAGCTCCTGCGGGTTCCCTAGACGTAAGCCCGACAGGCACGATATGTTTTGGCAGTAGTTGTAAAACATCCTGGGTTGGTGCTAATAACTATTGGTCGTTAGCCGGCGGTGCAGGTAACGTCGGGATAAGTACCACGAACACCGTAGGTATAGGAACGACTTCAGGGGTTGGAGCAGGATTAGTTGTCATGAACGGCAATGTGGGGATTGGGACATGGGCTCCGGCGAAACCATTGAGTGTGACAGGGGACTCTTATCATAATGGGAATATCGGTATTGGCACGACCTTTGTCGGCGGAGGTGGTGGTGAGGGCGCCTTGTCGGTCATGAACGGCAATGTGGGTATTGGCACGTGGATTCCAACAGCTTCATTTACCGTCAATGGGAATTCAATTCTTGGTAGTATCGTTCATAATTTTGGTCCGGATACAATAACTTCTAGTGGCATGGGTTCTTTGGCAGGGGGCTATGTAACGGATAGTAATAATGCAGGCATTATTACATCATCTAGTCAAGGTAGTTTGGCTTTTGGTTGGGCCTCTGGCAATGGTACTGGGAATGCTTCTATCATTTCAAATAGTATGGGAGACATTGCTTTGGGTTATGTAAATGGAGGGGCCACGATTACTTCAGGAGGAGGGACCGGTAATGGGGACATTGCCTTGGGTTATGCAGTTGGTGGGGGCACCATGACTGCAAGTGGGTTCGGAAGCGTTGCTATGGGGCATGTCGAAAATACCGGAGTTATTAGTTCAAGCGGAACTGGGAGTGTTGCTATGGGTTATGCATTTACGGGGCAAACCTTATCGGCAACAGGCTCAGGAAGCGTTGCTCTTGGCCAAGCTGTTCAGGCGACAAATACTAATTCTTTAGCCTTGGGGCTAAGTGTGGTTAATTCAAAGGCCAGTTCACTGATGGTTGGATTCAATACAACACCGACGTTAATGGTAACCGGCAGTAATGTGGGTATTAATACGACCTTATCGGCAAACTCCTTGGATGTGGCATCTAACGTATCCATAGGCACTGCCTATGCAGGCTATTTCGCAGCTCCTACCAATGGTTTGATTGTACAGGGCAATGTGGGCATTGGGACGATGACACCGCAAGGCGGTTTTGTGGTGACCAACGGGAATGTGGGCATTGGCACATGGGCGCCGGGTGCGGCTTTGGCGGTCATGGGTGGGAATGTCGGCATAGGGACTACAATTGCGCCGAATCTCGAATACGTCGCTGGCACGCTAGAAACCCAAGCGTTTAGACTCGATGGCAATGGAGCGGCTCCTGGTTCTGTCCTGATAACCAACGCAATTGGGGTGGGGACTTGGATGCCGGTAAATACAATAGCAAACGCTGGTTTTATAACAGCAGAAACAGCTAATGAAATTCCCTATTATCTTACGCCTAGCCCATCGACAACCTTGGTTGGTAGCCCCAGCATGGTTTTCAATGGCACCAACGTAGGTTTGGGCACAGTAACACCTTTGGCAACGTTGCAGGTTGTCGGTAATATAGGTATCGGCACAGTCAAGAATGGCGACGTTTTTATTACTACATCCCCGCCCAATGGAGGCATGATTATTGAAGGCAACGTTGGCATCGGCACGGCTACCCCGCAAGGGGCCTTTGTTGTCACCAACGGCAATGTGGGGATAGGGACATGGGTGCCGGGTTCTGCTTTGCAAGTGATTGGCAATGTGGGCATTGGTACGGTGACAACGCCGCTGTACAACCTGGACTTGGTTAATGGCACATCACGGATGAGACCGGTAAGAAGAATCGCGACATTCACAGAAGGAACGACATCGATTTCAGTAACGATAAACTCTAACATCACCGATGTGGCAGAGATCACTTTTGGCAACGGCGCCGGCATCACCCTGACCATCGCCAACCCCAGCCCATCGACACCCAACGACGGAGATTTACTGGAAATCAGGGTTTTGGACGGCGGTACGGCAGTGACCATCGCTTATGGTACTAATTTCGCTTCGACCACGACAACTATGCCGCTGACGACAGTGGTCAGCACATGGCTTAGGATTTTGTTTGATTACAATTCAACAACCGGTAAATGGGAATGTGTAGCTGCGACATAAAAAATCTATTTTTTACTGTATTTTTTTTGTTTATCTGCACGACGGCCCGTGCGGACTTGGCCAACAGCCTTTACGCCTGGTACAAGTTTGACGAGGCAAGTTCCGGTAATTGTACAGGAACAACGGTCCTAGATTCCAGCGGTAATGGGCGCACGGGAACGTGTAATACCAATCCCAATTATCCCACGTATATCACAGGTCCGATAGGCAAAGGGGCGTTGCATTTTGCTAATACTACGGGGAACAACAATATATATGTTAGTTTACCGTTTGGCACGGCATTTACACCAACCGCGATGACTGTTACAGCGTGGGTGTACTCCACCAGCTGGGCAGGACAGGTCAATAACCCGCGTTTTGTTGCCAGCGACCACACTGACACCAACACTAAGGGTTTTCAGCTTATGGCGAATAATGGGGCTACAAGCGGTTTTTTTGATATTGCCACCGCAGGCGGGCTAGGGACATCAACCTGGAACACTACTACATGGCCAACCAGCACATGGATTTTCTATGCAGGAGTATACGACGGAACCCATGTATACGCCTACGCCTTCTGGACTGGAGCATTAAGAGACACGGGTAGTACAGGCGCCGGAACAGGTGCGGTTGTGGCCGCCGGATATAATATCGATATAGGGAGGAACCCTAATTATGCTACTCCTGATCAAATTAATGCAAGCATGGATGACGTGCGCATCTACACCCGGGCTTTAACAATGGCAGAGTTATGGCAACTCTTTACTGAATCAGGAAAATCAAACGGGTTTTTTGCTACAGTAAATAAATGGTGAGGTCAAATAAGTCGAGTAGGGACAGACACTGTTTTTTCAGAAGGCTTGTCAATCCGTAAAGCTTTTGATAGTATAACTCCTTATGAATTTGAAAGGGAACGCGGGTCGGGCCGATTCTCTGGGGGTCGGGTCGTTTCTCTAATAAACATTAAGGTAACGACACAACGACCCAATTTCTTCTGAATGTATTTGAAAAAGCAAGTTTGTGGTAAATTGGGTCGGTAGCTCAGTTTGGGAGAGCGCATCGTTCGCAATGATGAGGCCGGGGGTTCGATCCCCCCCCGATCCACCAATTTCCCCCCAAAGGTCAAGGAACATGTATCGTTTTTATTGCGCCGACGCTGATTTTCACAAAATCTTCCGTCACGATTACTGAAGCCCATGAAGTCCATCACATCAAGGATGTCCTGCGTCTTAAAAAAGGCTCTTTAATCCAAATTTTTAATGCCCAATCTCAGGAAGCGGATGGGACAATTGAACAGATCCGGGAGAATGCCATTGTTGTGCGCGTTGGGATTGTCAGGCAAAAAGACCGGCCCCAAGCTAAAATCATTTTGGCTTGCGCGCCGCCTAAAAAAGGTAAATTTGAATTTATCATTGAAAAATGCACGGAATTAGGCGTGGATGAGATCATTCCTTTGAAAACGAAACGCACACAAGTGATTTTTAGCGCAGATAGGATGAGGGTCAAGCTTAGCCGTTTTGAGGCGGTGGCGGTCAATGCCGCCAAGCAGTCCCAAAGGACCAAGGTCCCGCACATTTATCCGATGACTTCTTTGCCCCAAGTTTTAAAAACCCTGGATCCTGACGGTGTACATTTATTCCCGTCGCTTCATAATCACCCGAAGTCTATTGCGGAGGTTCTATTGAAAGTTGATAAACAAAAATCGGTGACTTTGTTTATAGGCCCGGAAGGGGATTTTACCCCTGATGAATTAGATTTAGCCATTCAACACGGTTGCGTGCCGGTGTCTTTGGGGGACACGGTGTTAAAGGTTGAGACTGCGGCCATAGCTGCTGTGGCATTTGTCAAATTTCTATGCAGAAATTAAATTTCCATGTATACTAAACAAAAAATTTCCGACCCCTGTTGGAATTGACAATATAACCCCCGACAAGGTATAATTTTTTTCATTAATGATAGTAATTATTTGGAGGGACCATGGCTCAAGATAAAACAGTGGCAGAAAAAAGTGAAAAAACAGGTAGTGATAAAGCGGCTGACGCCTTGCGTGACAACCGTTTGAAAGCTTTGGATTTGGCTTTGGCGCAAATCGAAAAGCAGTTTGGTAAGGGTTCGATTATGCGTATGGACAGCAATGTATCAGAAGATATTCCGGTCATTCCTTCGGGGTCATTGACCTTGGATTTGGCTTTAGGGGTCTGGGGCATTCCGCGCGGGAGGGTGATTGAAATTTATGGGCCGGAATCATCCGGTAAAACCACCTTGACTTTAAGCGTCATTAAGCAATTGCAGCATACCGGCGGTGTGGCCGCTTTCATCGACGCGGAACATGCCTTTGATGCCAACTATGCCAGGACCTTGGGGGTCAAATTAGATGACCTTTTAATCTCACAGCCGGACACCGGCGAGCAGGCTTTGGAAATCGCCGAAACCCTGGTGCGTTCCAATGCGGTGGATTTGGTGGTGATTGATTCGGTGGCGGCCCTGACTCCGCGCGCGGAAATCGAAGGTGAGATGGGGGACGCTCACATGGGATTGCAGGCACGTCTGATGAGCCAGGCTTTGCGCAAACTGACGGCGGCCATCAGCAAGTCCAAATGTTGTGTGATTTTCATCAATCAAATCCGTATGAAAATCGGGGTGATGTTCGGCAACCCTGAGACCACCACCGGAGGCAGGGCATTGAAATTTTATGCTTCGGTACGGATTGATTTAAGAAGAATTGAATCCATCAAGTCCGGGGAAGATGTTATCGGCAACCGTGTGAAGGCCAAGGTAGTCAAGAATAAAGTCGCCTCACCTTTTAAAGAAGCGGAATTTGAGATTTATTTTCAAGAGGGCATTTCTGAAGCCTCGGATATTCTGGATTTAGCCGTGACCCATGAGATCATACAAAAAAGCGGGGCCTGGTTTTCATTTGAGAATGAAAAAATCGGACAGGGACGCGAGAGCACCCGTAAATATCTCAAGGACAACCCCAAGGTGGCGGCTAAGATCAAGAAGCAGGTGATTGAAAAGATCAAGACTAAGCCGAAGGTGTGATGGGCAAGAGCGTTAAAGACGCGGCTTTACGGTTTTTAAAGATCAGGCCGCGCAGTATCGGGGAATTAAAGGAAAAACTCAAATTAAAAGGTTTTTCACGAGATGCAATTGAGACAACCGTGCTGGATTTGACGGCATCGGGGTTTTTAGACGACCGGGCGTTCACGAAAAGTTGGATTCGTTATCGTTTAGCCCGGCCGTTTGGTTTTAGAAGGATCATCGCAGAGCTTAAAGACAAAGGCATAGATCCGGATACCATTGAGCAGGCCATCGCTGAAGTTAAGGGTGAGCTAAATTCGGAGTCTATGGCCATGGATCTGGCCCAGCGGCGCTGGCAAAGATTGCCGGACCTTGATCCGGAAAAAAAGAAAAAGAGAGTTTTGGATTTTCTACTGCGTCGAGGGTTTGAGGCAGATGTAGTATTGAAGGCCTTGAAGGAATTGAAATAGCGGTTATGACAACTAACGAAATCAGAACAAAATTCCTAAATTTTTTTAAATCCCATGGTCACCGCATTATTGCCAGTGATTCCCTGGTGCCTAAGGATGATCCGACCGTGCTTTTTACCACTGCCGGCATGCAGCAGTTTAAGCCCCAGTTTTTAGGGCATCTGGAGGGCTTTGCTCGCGCGGCGACCTGCCAGAAATGTTTACGCACCGATGACCTTGACGTTGTCGGCAAAACAGATTTCCACCATACTTTTTTTGAAATGCTGGGAAATTTTTCTTTCGGCGATTATTTTAAGAAAGAAGCTATTTCCTGGGCCTGGGAATTTTTAACGCATGAATTAAAATTGCCTCAAGAGAAGCTGTGGGTCTCGGTTTATAAGGATGACACTGAGGCTTATGCTATCTGGGCCAATGAAATTAAAATCCCGAAGGCCCGCATTATTAAACTGGGCGACAAGAGTAATTTTTGGCCCTCAGAAGCTAAGGAAAAAGGCCCTAACGGCCCTTGCGGCCCCTGTTCGGAAATTTTTTATGATTATGGAGTCAATCCCCAATGCCCTAAGGGACGTGACTGCGACCCTGATTGTTCCTGCGGACGTTTCTCCGAAGTGTGGAATTTAGTTTTCACTCAATTTAATCGCAAGGAAGGCGGCATTTTAGAACCTTTGCCGGCTAAAAATATCGACACAGGCATGGGCTTGGAGCGCCTGGCGGCTGTCGTGCAAGGCAAAAAGAGCAATTATGAGACGGATAATTTTGCGGCGATTCTTAAAGTGATCAAAGATGCTTTTAAGGCAAATAAAGCCCAATTATCCGAAAGTGAATTACGGATTATTGCTGATCATATGCGTGCCGTCACCATCGGTATCTCGGATGGGGTGATGCCATCCAATGAAGGCCGCGGCTATGTGATGAGAAAGCTTATTGTGGATATGAGCGATTTGGCCATTCGCGCGGGTATAGAGAAACCTGTCATGCATACTTTTGTGGATATTGTTATTGAGCGCTTAAGAGAGCCTTATCCGGAGCTGTCAGGTAAGGCTAATGAGATAAAGGAAATTATTAAGCGGATCGAGGAAGCTTTTATTAAAGTGCGTCGTGAGAAAATACCTGAGCTTGCGGCTCGTGTTGTGGCGGCCAAGGATGATCCAGAGAAATTGGGCGAAATATTCTTCTTATATCGTGATACGCATGGCTTACCTTTTGTGACCATTTCTGCAACTACCGCTGGTACTGGGGTTGTTTCTGTTGTGGTTCAAGAAAAAGGTGAAAAGATTGCCCAAGCCAAGATGGAAGAACAAAA
>CAWHFJ010000007.1:0-10339 GCA_963828495.1 Candidatus Omnitrophota bacterium | reverse complement strand
GGTCAGGATCATGTCGACGGAGCCGGCCGGGGCGATGTCGAAATGGCCTTTGCCAAATTCCGTGACCTTCACATTTCCGTAAATCGCCTTGTCGCCATCCAGCTTGGCCTGAAAACTATCCGCCATTTGCGACACCTTGGGCCCCAAATCCCGGGCATGATCGCGGCGTAATAGGTTCCCTTGTCGTGAAGATAGGGCGCCAGGATTTCCGTCCAATAGCCGCCGGATGGCCAAATCTCGACAACGCTCATCCCAGGTTTGACCCCGAAGAACTCCAGCTCCGCGGCAGGATGCCGGGCCGAATCGCGGGCGATGAATTGCGCGCTACGCTGAGGTCCATGCACCGCCTTGTCGAGGGTGGGGGCCTGGGAATCGGCGGCGATAGCGATCGGGGCGGCGAACAGCGAAAGAACCGCAACGAAGGAGGCAAGACGCATGATCAGGGCTTCCCGGCTTGTCTGGTCTGATTTCTCACGATCATACTTGGTTTCGAAGGTTGCGCCATGATTTATCCCGCACGCCCGCTCGCCGCGCCCACCAAGGCTGGACTGGCTCAAATTGTTCCATTGTCGGACCACTTGATCGAAAGAGCCGGACCGATTAGCTTACGCCCGCCTGATCAACAGCGGCCGTCAATAAGGTCGCAGATCGGGACGAGTGTTTGAGATTGGTCCGACCGGCATCAGATCGGATTTACCGCCTCCGCAACTATTCGCAGGGTGGGGATTTGCGGATACGGCGAGCAAGTTCCAAGCGCGATGTCAGCGAAAACGAGTTCCTAACGCTCGGTTGCATTACGCAATTCGAGGGTGGAACGCTTAAGCGGGATAAAAAATTCAGACTTTATTTCTCATTTTTTGCGACAATGCTGAAAATGACGGCTATTCAGCGCAAAATCCGTGGGATTACGCGCCGAGCAGCAAATCGATTTTGACGGCAATGTTTACGCGTAACGGGGCTGGACAAGCGCCTTTCAACCGAATACGCAGCGTGTCGGGCCTCGGCGCCCGACAAGAGTCAGAGACGAGCGCGATCAAGTTTTTAAGACATGTTACGAACCAACAGCGAAAGTGGAACCATGCAGCGGATTTCCGATCTGACCTCGACGGTGCTTCGTCGTTCGGTCTTCGCCCTGGCGCTAATTGCGCCCTTCGCCCTGGTCGGGCCGGCTTCGGCGCAGAACCAGGCGGCAGCTCCTGCGACGACAGCAGCCCCGGCAGCCCCTGCGGCTACTCCGGCGCCCGCCGCTCCGGCTGCTCCGGACGCGGCAGCCCCTGCTGCGGCTCCAGCTCCCGCCGCTGCGACGCCGGCCGCTCCGGTCGCCGCTGCCGCGCCTGCCGCGCCGGTCGAACCGCCGCAGCTCAACAAGGAAATCGAGCCCGATCACAATGTTCTCCGGCGCGACGGTCGTCGTGAAGGTTGTGATGATCGGTCTTCTGATCGCCTCGATCGGCAACTTCGCCGTTCTTCTGGATAAGAGCTTCTCGTTCAGCCGGCTCGAACAGCCGTGCCCGGGCGTTCCTGGCTCTGTTCCGGTCGTCCTCTTCGCTCGAAGAGATCTACCAGAAGGTCGCCAACGAGCAGAACAATCCGCTGGTCAACATCTTCGTCGCCGGCATGAACGAGCTTCATTCCTCTGTGGAGGGCAGCGGCGCGGTCGGTTCCGAAGCGCTCCGCGAACATATTGAAGAGCGTGTCGCGACGGCCATGGAGCTGATCGAGACCCGCGAAAGCGAAAAGCTCGGTTCGGGCATGGGCTTCCTGGCCACGACCGGTTCGATCTCTCCCTTCGTCGGCCTGTTCGGCACGGTGTGGGGCATCATGAACAGCTTCATCGGCATCGCGAATACCCAGACGACCAACCTCGCGGTTGTCGCGCCTGGCATCGCCGAAGCGCTGATGGCGACTGCGATCGGTCTGTTCGCAGCCGTTCCGGCCGTTATCTTCTACAACGTGTTTGCCCGTCGGATCGCTGGCTTCAACAGCCAGATGAACGCCTTCATCGGCGAGTTCTCGACGGTGCTGTCGCGTCACCTCGATCGTCGGGTTTGATCCATGGCGGTCAAACTTGGCGGCGCTCCCGGCGCCAAGAAGTATGAGCAGAATGCGGACATCAACGTCACTCCGTTCGTTGATATCATGCTTGTGCTGCTCATCATCTTCATGGTGTTGGCGCCTCCGCCGGTCGTGAATTCAGAACGTCAATCTGCCCCCGCAGAACCTCAGCCCGCCGCCCCCGGACCCGAATAACAAGCCCCTGTTCCTCAGCCTGAACAGCAACGGCTCGGTGCTCGTGTCCTTGGGCATGGGAGGGGACGCAACCGGCATGACTGTCGGTTCGATCCCAGAGGTCGGGCCGGAGGTGATGGCGTTGGTTCCGACCGACCGCGAGGCGAAGGAGACTTACATTCGCGCCGATTTCGACGTGCCGTATGATTCAGTCATGCAGCTGATGAATCGTCTCCGCGACTCCGGCATCAAGAAAATCGGGCTGGTTGGTGAAGCCACCAGCTGATCGGAAGGTACACCGATGGCTATGAAAGTTGGAGGCGAAGGCGCCTCGGGGAAAGTGAAGGGATCTTCCTTTTCCGAAAATAGCGAAATCAACGTCACGCCGTTCGTCGATGTGATGCTGGTGCTCCTGATCATCTTCATGGTGGCCGCGCCTTTGGCCTCCGTGAATGTGAAGGTGGAGATGCCGAAGTCGAACGCAGTGCCGGATACGAAGCCGAGCTCTCCGACTTACATCAGCTTGCAGCAATCGGGTAATGTCTATGTCGGCGACAATAGGGTCGATTTGATTTTCGGAACTCGGCGACAGATTGGAGCGCGAGATACCCGAGAACAAGCGGGACAGCGCGCGCCTTTATCTGCGCGCTGATGCGACGGTGCCTTACAAAAAGGTGCTCGAGCTGATGAACAGGCTCCGCGATGTCGGTTTTTACAAGATCAGCCTCGTTGGCTTAGAAGCGGTCAATAAGTAAAAATGCGCCCAGGAATCGCAGTTTCGCTCGTTTTGCATGGCGCATTGGTCGTTTATCTCACCTATGCGCTAGCCTTCCACGCTCCGGAAAAGCAGAAGGAAAATGACGTCAGCGTGACCATGATCGCGCCGCCGCCTCCGCCGCCTCCGCCGCCTCCACCCCAGCAACATGTCGATCAGCCGGTGTTCATTCCGGCCCTGGCGCCTCGCATCGTCAGCGTCCCAACATCCGTGCCTGACCTGCCAATTCCGGCCCAGCCGGATCTGAAGCGCGCAGAAAAGCCGACTGTGGTGACCGAAACCAAAACGGTCATTCAGCAGCCTCACGCTGTGAAGGTCGTGCCGCCGCAATATCCGTCGCGGGCCGAAGACCGTCAGGTCGAAGGTTATGTCGATATCGATTTCACGATCGAACCGGATGGCTCGGTGGGGAATCCCAAGATCGTGGCGGAGGTTCCGGAAGGCTATGGCTTCTCGGGCGCCGCGATGAAAGTCTTTCCGCAATGGAAGTTCGTTCCCAAGGAAATCAATGGGAACAAGGTCACCGCGCCGGCCCATTATCGGTTCAGCTTCAAGCTCGCCAAATAGACCGAGCGGGCGCAATCAAGATAAAAGCGGCGGGTATTCCCGCCGTTTTTTTTGACCTGCGTTGGAGCGTGATGGGTTCGGTTTGAACCCCTCGCGCAGCCATTGCGATGAGCCCCCAGAGGCGACCGATTGGGACGATATGGCAATCCGGAGAGCCACGGGACCAAGTCCGAACGGCCCAGACGCGCTCGCGCGCTGCCCCAGAGGGGCGTCTGCGTTTCGCAGTTCGACGCGCTCGCGCGCTGCCCCAGAGGGGCGTCTGCGTTTCGCAGTTCGACGCGCTCGCGCGCTGCCCCAGAGGGGCGTCTGCGTTTCGCAGTTCGACGCGCTCGCGCGCTGCCCCAGAGGGGCGTCTGCATTTCGCAGTTCGACGCGCTCGCGCGTCGCCCCGATCCAGCTATCCGTAGGCCCTAATTTGCGGCAGGTTCAGGCGGAGCGGGCTCGGCAGGGGCCGCAGCGACCGGGGCCGAACCATAAAGCATAATGATCGACAGGCGCCTGTTCCGCGGATCCAACGGATCTGCGGGCACGAATGGTTCCGTGTCGGCCATTCCGACGACATTGCTGACGCGGTTGGCGTCTAATCCGCCGTCGATCAGAGCGGCCCGCGTCGACAAGGCGCGGTCGCTGGATAAACGCCAATTGTCGCCGATGCCGTTGGTAAAGGGCCTGGCATCCGTATGTCCGCGGACCGACAGCTTGTTGGGCATGTTGGAAATGGCCTTGGCGACCAACCCGACAAGCTGCCGGGTCCGCGCCGCCATTTGGGCGCTGCCGGTGTCGAACATCGAATAATTGGCCTGGTCCAGCAGCTGAATCGCAAGCCCTCCGGGGTCCGGTCGACAGCAATGCTGTTCGCAAGATCGGCGAAAGTCGGATCGGCCTTGATCGCCTGCTTGAGCGCCTTTTCGGTGTCGCTGAAGCGTTTTTCTTCCTGACGCCGCGCCTCGGCCGCGACCTCGGCCTTGGTCGGCGCAGCTGGCGGGGCATCGCCATTTGAACAGTACAGCCAACAAGGCATGCCTAAAGCGGATACAAATTCAGTGCAGCAGCAAATATTAACACAAGATCAAAAGCAGTTGGAATTAATAACACAGCCGGAATCTCCGAACAAGGATGATGGGGATCCTGAAAATATTTTTAAACGTATTCAAGACGAGCAAAAAACAGACGGCACCACAGCAGCTGTGACTGAAGAGCAAGCTGCACCAAGCAAAGACACCGGCTCACAACCTTCTGGTGATAAGAAGGATCCCTGGTTATGGGGTAAAATTGGTCTGGGGTTTGCCGTTCTATTAGGTTTAGCAGGAGCGGGATTAAAAAAAGGTGGTTACACCTTCAGCAGCTTGTTCGAGTAAGTCTAAACCATCCCAGCCGGAGCATTGCCGGTATCTTTACCATTTACAGCCCCCTCCACTTTCAACCCCAAAAACGGGTACCATAGTGTTGATGATGTCTCATTGCCGCCTTCAGGGGCATCATCCAGGGAAGGAAGGATATTAGCGGAGGATTTAGCAAAGTTACGTGATCTTGCTAATGGAAAAATCGCTCCGACGGCTCCAATCCTTGCCGAAGAAGACGAGGAGACAGTAAAATTCGGTGGCCAAAGTTTGAGGTGGATGGACATAGCAGCTTTGCTTGGAGGAGTGGCTTTAAGTATATCCCTGGGTGGAGGCATTCCATTGATACTGGGAAGGATGCTTATCATGCTGGTGGGTGCCCGGGGTCTTTATACAGCTCACGAGTGGCTGCATGAAATAGCCCATCTTATGGGCGCCACAGTGGCCATCATTTTCACAAATCCTTCCAAAATAGGCACTATATGGACTGCAAAAAATATAAAGGCTAATAAAATATTAGGTCATTGGGCCCAGCAATTAATACCGTTTATCCCTGCAAAACGTTCTTATGTTGACCTGCCTTTTGCAAAGAAAGAGAACGGTTGGTTAAAGAATAAATTTATTGGATTGTCAGGATTGGCAGGGACTATTGGTTTGGTTGGATTAGCATGGTCTTTAATGGGCATGACACCGTTATTAGGTTTTATAGCCTTAACTGCTTTGGCTGTTGTCATCGGAGGTCTTCAGTCGGGTGATCTGATGGGATCACCGGATTCGGATGCAGGAAGGTTTGGCTGCGGCATTTATGTGCTTGTTAAAATAGTGGATCCCAAAGGAGTCAGTAAAAAGAGCATAAAACCTTTGCTGACATGGTTTAAAGGTAGTGTGAAAACATTAACTGTCCGTGGCGGGCAGCAAGCAGGGATTGCCACAAATCTTGCTGATAAGCAATTAATGGTCAAACAGACAAAACAATTACGCAACTGGGCATTCTGGCAGGAGTGGGACAAAGGCCCTGTTTTTTACCGCAACATGATTGATGATCTTTTTACCCGTTTTGAGAATGCCCTGCCCAGCAATTTGGTGCCCATTTATAATTATTCTAAATATGGGGTAATAAAATTTCTGAACCATGTGCGTTTTTCAACAGGCGGGCTCATGGTCCCCGAAGCGGCCCAGCCATTTCAAAGTCCTTATGAAAGAAGAGAGGTGTGGGTTTATGATGCTGTACAACAAAAGTGGAAAAAAGTGGTCAGGTATGTTCAGATCACCAGTGCTTTTAATGGGGACCATGACGGCAGTAAGATCGGTATCCCGTATAGGGCCCATTTAAAGGAACGTCAATTGAGTTTCGCGAACATGCGTAGTTTTTATTCAGCAGCGGTACATAAATATTATCCAGGAATGGTTACCAAGGCCTACCTTAAAAGAATGGTCAGGGATGGGGAACATGAGAGGGGTTATGCAATTCCTACAGACCACGGGGCTATATTGCATCTTTTGCACAGAAAAGGATATATTAATTATTGGGGGTATGTCAATCATCAATTTAAGGGGCTTGATAAGGATTTTAAAGATTCGCTTCCTTTAAACATGCAGAAAGCCTGGAATATAGAAGATATCTTAGGTGATATTGAATCTGCATTATTTGGCATGCCTCCGGGGGATGGGCCGATCCTTCCGTTGGAACAGCACCTTGATCTGACCCAGGGAAATTGGTTTGCATCTTTGCGTTATGCCCATGTGATGGCTAATCATCGCAATTTAGAAGAAGCCAGGGATGATATTTTATTTGAACAAGCAAGGCCGTGCGATCGGCAGTGTTTTTGATGAAGTTTATGACCAGGTACAGCCATATCTTTCACGGCGCGGATATACGTCGAATGATCCTGACAAGGTATTGTCATTGAACGACCAGTTTGTCAAAGACCTCAAAACCGCACAAAGTCTTGGGCTTGTGGACCAATACCGTATGATCGAGATTTTTAAAGAGATGTTGCTTAAAAGAATGAAAGCAGAAGCCCAGCAACAGACCGTGGCCGGAGAGGTTTTCAGGCAGTGGGAACAGAAATGGAACAGGCAGGGTGAAGACGGCGAAAAAATGCGGCGCCGGATCATTGATCTGGCGGTGGAGAAATTCTTTACCGCGGACAATCTGGCTGCCACCAAGGAATTCGCGGAAAGTTCTGATGGGACATACGGTCTTTTTATGAACTCCAACTTGGATGACAGTATTACCTTTTATGCAGACAACCAGGATGTGGCCATCGGGCTTAACCGGACAGAAGGCTACTATGGAGCTGCGTCAGATCCCCGGGTGTTAAAATCCGTTGGTGAAGACGGGGAGAAATTTGAAGAAGTGATACATTTAAAAGATGGGGAAATTGCAAATATATCAGTATCACCTTCGGGCAAGATGATCTTCAGGTCATGGATGAGGATTGGCGGGGAATGGAAGGAAAGCACGAAAAAAGAATTGGAAGAAAGGTTTTATCCTACTGCAGAATATGTGGATGGTAAAAAGAATGAATATTATGCTCCTCCGGCAGTGGAGTATAAAAATCAACGCAAGATCGTACAGGAAGACAATCAAAATACCTCGAAGATCCTGGCCCATGCCCAGGCTGAATTGGATGACCCGCATTCATTTAACGCGCAATCCACGGAATATTTAAGCCAACGCATCGCTGATGTCATTAAAAAGAACGGCAAAGCGCGTCTTGTTCTTGTCGGATTTGACAATTCTTACATGCTTTCGCAACAGTTCAAGACAATTGGTGATGGATTGTTTGAAAGGTCCAAGCTGGCCATTGATGTGATAGAGTCAAATAAATTTTCTAAATCACCTTCGGCCTATAACATCCAGCCGGATGATATTGTTTTGTCTGTCAGCAAATCAGGGGCAACGTTCTCAACAAAGCTTGCATTGAGGCTTCTTAAATTATTGGTCAATCCTGAGAATATTTTTTGCATGGGTGCCCGCATTGATTCAGTTTTAAACACCGTGATCGGGCAAGGTCTACGCCCGGGAAAAGACAAGTTCACCAAGCGGGTCTTTGTTACCGGGGAATTTTATCCAGCAGAAACGCCCGTCGTCTCAGAAGTATTATTGGCCTTCCAGTTGCAGCAATTGGTTTACAATCTTGCGCGTAAACTGCAGCCCATGAATGCCCGTCAACGATCAAATATTGTGAAATTGTCAGCGCCGAGGCTCAAGATGGTCGCTCAAAAGGTCACCGCGGAATCGTTCAGGTTGGCACAGGAGTTATCGGGATTTGACATCAATGGCAATCCATATGCCAATGCAGATCAAAAGAAAGAACAAACAGGCACTTATATGGGGAAGGTAGCCAAGGAACAATTTTTGAAGGGTTGGTTTATGAAACTCTTTGTTGGCGGGGTTTTGCTGTATCCGGCCCTGCTTTTAAATCATTATCTTGGTTTAGGGCTTCTGGGTACGGTTATTGATGTTTTTTTTCTTAGCAATTTAGTCCCTTTTCTATACGCGAAGTATTACAGGAAAAAAATTGGCCGTCCTAAGAATGCAGCGCATGGGATCTTTCAATTATTTATTGCTGCTCCAGAGAGCATCCATAAGACCCAACGCAATTTCTTTTCGCGGTTAATGACAAACAGGTTTTCATTAATAGGTCCAACAGAACCTTTAGGCGGGGACCCGGAAGTGGATTTTACATCCCAGTTTGCCTCTGCCGTAAAACCTGGGGACATTATTTTGAGATTTTTCCTTTCACATAAGGCCAGTGAAGGCAGGATGGGTGTTAATCAGACAGGTTTTCCCGCTGTAGAAACATTTGGTCCGAGTATCAGAGGCAAAGCAGAAATCAGAGATGTTGAAATTAAAGTGAACCATCCTCAGGGTGCTACTAAAGATGAGATCGATCTCATGGACAATTCAGTTGGTTTTTTAGGGATGATGATCGCTTCCAAAAAGATCGGTGTGACAATGGGGGATGAGGCCAGTTATGGAGGCAGGTTATTCAATCTTGCGGCTACTTTCTCCAGCGCCGGGGTGTACACCACCCAGATCAATCCCATTAGTGCTGAAGCCAGAAAAATGTTAGATTCAGACAGAGAAAAATATAGAGCTAATGGCAATGGTAATGGCAATAACCACCATTTACCGGCAGCAACCATTGACCGTCCGCAGGTTATACCGGTTATTACAGATGAATTGAGGACTAAAAGGATTGCAAAAATATATGCACGGCCAGCAACGAGGGGCCGTTTACCGGCAGTGACTATTGACCGTCCGCAGGCATTGCCGATTAAAAATAACCCGCCACAGGTCAAGCCGGTGATGACAAATGAATTGAGGACCAAAAGGATCTCGAAAATATATACACGGGTAGCGGTCAGGGACCGTGCCATGGTTTATGCCCATACTCCTGGCGGTATTGTCATGAATGACCGGTTGATGAAATTGAATATCATAGGGGATGATGAAAACGGGGTTGCCCATGGTGATAATGCCATACCCATAGCAGCCATTAAAGGGATTGTCCTGCAGGTTTCCGGGATCGTCAACGTCACCCCTGAGATGTTGAAAAGCATGATAGGCTCTGGTTATTTGAATTAATCTAAGATAGAGACAAAAGAATAGTGACAGGTATTAATTCTTATTCAAAGAATTAGTGCCTGTCACTACTTTTTTATGCCTTTTTACTGTATACTTGAGTAGTGTAGTTAGACTAATAAGGAGAATAGGGTGTCGAAAGAAATCAATGTATTATTTATCGATGATGAACACGCTGTTCTTGATGTCTTTCATAAGCTGTTTTCCCAGGAGCCTTATGGGATCATTATGACGACAAACCCTGATCAGGTCATGGAGATCCTTCGCCGCGAGAATATAAAGGTGGTGGTGAGTGACCAAAATATGCCGCAGGTCCAGGGAGTTAAACTGCTGCAGGATGTCAAACAATTCAATCCTGATATTGTCAGGATCCTGCTGACGGCCCACGCCGATTTTTCAGCCGCAGAGGAAGCTATTAATATTGGGGAGGTTTACCGTGTCATCACCAAACCGTGGAAAAGCGCGGATTTGATATCAACGATCCATCGGGCCATAGAACGTTATGACTTGACCATGAGGGCTGAGGCTGGCCAATGAAAAATTAAAAGCGATGTATGAGGTACAGCGGGAATTTACATCGACCGTGTCCCATGAATTGCGCACCCCACTGGCTTCGATCAAGACAGCCATTGACCTGGTTGTCAAAAAAACCCTTGGTAAGATCACCCCTGAGCAGGAAGAAGTGTTGGGACGTGCCAAAAAGAATGTCGACCGTTTAAAGCGGTTGATCGACGATATCCTGGATTTGACCAAAATGGAGTCCGGAAAACTACAGATGAGTTTTATGATGAATGAAGCAATACGAGAACTGAAGCTTGAAGCAGAGGACATAGA
>CAWHFJ010000006.1:0-8727 GCA_963828495.1 Candidatus Omnitrophota bacterium | reverse complement strand
GCTTCAATGAGCAGGTGCGTTAAATTTAATTCTTCAATCAATTGCAAAGTAGCAGGCTGATAATCCAAAAAACAGTTGGGGCCGCATTCAAAAATACAATCCCCCTTTTTTAAAGTGCGGATGCATCCCCCCACTTGGGGCTCTCGCTCAAAAAGAGTGATGTCCACACTATCTCCCAGACGCTGTTTTAAATAATGCAAAACAGTCAGGCCGGAAATCCCGCCACCGATAATAGTTATGCGTTTCATAATATTTTTATTGCGGCGGGTGGCTTGGACTTGGTGTTAAGGAGCGGACGGTGACGGCTCTCAGGGCTAATTGAGGTAAACCACTAAGAGCTAAGGCTGTGACGTACGCATTTCAATTAGGAGCACCTTAATACCAAGGCCGAGACAGGCCCCGCTATGTAGTCCATTTAAATTTATGCACCTCGTCGACTATCAATTTCAATTTCAACGGATTGACATCGGGCATGACACCGTGGCTTAAATTGAAAATATATTTACGGTGATGGGCACGGGCGGCTTTTAAGATCGCCCTTGTTTCTTCGACAATGGTTTTATCGTCTGCGTACAATAAGGTGTTTAATAAATTGCCCTGAATGCCTTTTGAAGTTTTGATGTCCTTGATATTCACTGTTTCACAAACCGAAAGCATATCGGCCCCGGAGTCTTCCATTAAATCCATTAAATGCGCGCAATTTTTCAGATAATAAATAGACGGCAGTTTAATGGACTTAAAAATTCTCTGCACATACGGCAATACGAAAATTTCATAATCTTCATGCCTCAACGACCCGGCCCACGTATCAAACAACTGGAAGGCCTTAATCCCCGCTTCCTTTTGTTGTTTGAGATACAAAATGGTATTGTCCGTCAGCAAATCCATTAATTGATGGAAAGATTTAGGGCTCTCGAACATCATACGATGGTGTCTGGAACATAGATACGTCGCCACCGTATAAGGAGAACCGGCAAAACCGATCAACGGAATCGAAGGCGGTAACACACTATTAATCAATTGGATGGTGCGCACAATATAATCTAACCCGCTGAATTTTCCCAAACGCTGGTAATCTCCCGGGTGGCGTATGGGATTATTGACAACAGGCCCCTTGCCATCGACAAAATCAATACTAAATCCCATGCCTGATGGCATGGTCAAAATATCGGCGAATAAAATCGCGGCATCGACCCCCAAAATTTCCAAAGGCTGCAATGTAATGGCACCGGCAATTTGCGGATCGCGAAAAATATCCCGTAAAGGACGGTTGCCTTTTAAAGACTGGTATTGCGGTAAATACCGTCCGGCCTGGCGCATAAACCAGACCCCCACGCGTTTATTTTTACCTTGAAACGCCGATAAAATGTCAGACTGTTCGTGAGAAACGTTTTTGGCCATTTTCCCCCCTCAGGTAGATGTCAAACCCCATACACACATTGCGAATAAAAATTTTACCTAAATCGGTGACTTGTATCTTTCTAGAATTTTCATGAAGTAGCCCATCCGCCATGCAATCATGAATATGTCCTGCTTCATCGGCAAAATAGTCTTCAAATTCAAACCCAAATTTCTCAAAGAAGGTCTGTTTATCGACCACGAATTGGCACATCAGACGATTAATCACCCATTGGCGGATTTGATCATCCGGAGTTAATCGCCGGCCCCGCTCAACAGGCAGACGTCCTTGGGCAAGTTCTTTATAATATTCAGGTAAATTTTTTGTATTCTGCACATAAGTATTTTCCAAAAAAGAGATCGCGGAAGGCCCAAAACCTATGAACTCATCCGCTGGTTTTAAAGTATAGCCCATAAAATTACGGTGCAAGGTGCCTGCATTAAAGGCCCGGGCCATGGCGTCTCCCGTTAAAGCAAAATGGTCCATGGCAATGGCCTGATAACCATGAAGCAGTAAATCCTCGCGGGACTGAATAAAAATGTCTAATTTCTCATCGGCTGAAGGCATGGCTTGGAGGTTAAATTTATTTTGCGCCTTTGACGCCCAGGGCACATGGGCAAAACTATAAAGAGCGATTCGGTCAGGCCTTAAGGCAATCACTAAATCTATTGTTTTTTTAAAAGTTTCTTTAGTCTGATACGGCAGGCCGTAAATTAAATCAAAGTTAATAGACTCAAATTTTAACTCACGGCACCATTGATGGACCCTGGCGCATACCTCAAAAGGCTGGATGCGACCAGTGGCCTCCTGCACTTTCGCGTCAAAATCCTGGACTCCGATAGAAATACGGTTAAATCCCAACGAGCGCAAAACTTTTAATTTATTGTGAGTGACCGTGCGCACATCGATTTCAATGGCCAACTCCTGCTTAAAATCAATCTCAAAAACCGATTGGATTTTGGCAAAAAGTCTCTGGCTTTGAATTTCAGATAAATACGTCGGCGTTCCCCCTCCCCAATGCAATTGGCGCACAATTTTACGCCGACTCATGAACTTGGCCACCATGTCTATTTCAGCAAAAAGATGGGATAAAAATTCATCCCCTACTTTTTCTTCCCGAGGCCTAATGACTTTATGACAAGCGCAGAAATAACAGAGCTGTTGGCAAAAAGGAATATGAATATACAAAGACAAGGTTTTATCATTTCGGCCAAAATCCTTTAAAGCCGCCATATACCCATCCGCTGTGAGGTCCCCGGACCATTGAGGGACCGTCGGGTAACTCGTATAACGAGGGCCAGGGACATCATATTTGTCAAGAGTCTTCTTGTCGATTAACATAGAATAAATATTTTAACCCAGACGTCAAAAATGTCCATCTATCCTTTATGCACCCCTGAACATTGGTCTCATCATTTTTTCGTAAAAACCCTTGAATTACTAATATCTTAATAAGATAATCTTGTTGTATACCAACGGAGAAAGCTATTGCCTCATACTAAATTTTATCTTACCTGGGCGGTCCTTGTGTGTTTGGTCTCTACTCATCCCCTTGTGGGGCGGGCTGACTCCACAGAAACTGCCAGAGACGCGATCATCCAAAAGCAGATGGACTGTGTCAGCCACAATTTAAAAAATACCGGCATTGACTGGCAGGATGTGTGTGACATACCGGACACCTCCGCGCAAGAAGAACGCCAGAAGAACGACGCTGTTAATCAGCAATTAAATATGTTTGAGAATCCCCAAGGTCACGCCGATGGTGTAGCCCAAGAATTTCCTAATACGCTACTACCGCTTAACGCACAGCAAGAGTCTCCCAATGTGCCCCCTGAGATGACGACAAACCCCCATCCCCAAAGCCATCTGCTCGGTTTTTATTTTAGCGCCGGCTATGACACGAACTATACACATTATTCCGAATGGTCCGGCGGTAAACTGGATGAGGATTACGGCCGGCAGAACGGCATGCTTTATAAGTTAGGATACCAAAGCCCGGGAGAGATCAACCTTAACCCGGTAAAAATACATCCTTTTATTGAGGCCGATTTGTATAAGTCATTTTCCGATACGCTCAACTACAAAGGCGCCCTGTTCTCACCTGACGAACCAGGCATAACTATACCTTATAACGATACCCAGCCTTCGAAGATCGACCAAATGGACCTCAAGATCGGCGGCAAAACTATGCCCTCGGCACGATGGGACAATTTTATTTATTATGAGGCCGGCAAGAGAACTTGGTACAGGGGCCAGGATGAAGGTTTTGATTATCGTGAAAAGTATTTCTGGTACTACAACGGCATCGGCGGCGGGTTTGATTATTGGCTGTTCCCCAAATTCTCCATTGGTTTTGACGGCGTGTTCGAATTCGCTTATAGCCCCAAAATGCACGCCGACAATACCCAGCCGACCTTCAAATTAGGTTCCACTTGGGAATATCAACTCAAGTTCCCGTTCAAATTCTATCTGACAAAAAACCTTTCTTTTGATGTGACCCCCTATTACAACTTCATATCCATCAGTCAATCCAGCTTCGTCGACGTCAACAGCGATGGTTATGGTTTAGTTGAACCTAACAGCAAAACCCACCAAGAAGGCCTGCTGGGCGCCATAACACTTTATATTTAACCTCGCTCAATTCTTCTTTAAAGAATTTATTTAATGGGTGATTCAACAACCGTAGGGTCCGATACTAAGGGGGCGCAGACTTTTTTAAAAAATAAAATACCTAAAGGTGGGAGCGTCAATGATAGTGAAAATGGTTTACCATGCAACGGTTTAGGCACAGCTTCCTGTCCTCCCCCATTGCCCTGATTACTACCGCCGTAAAGCTCCGCGTCAGAATTTAAAACTTCCTGCCAATGGCCCTCTTCGGAAACACCGATACAATAATTTTTCCACGTCTGCGGCGTAAAATTACATACCGCAAGGATCAGTGTCTGGCCGTCCGCGGATTTTCGTATAAAACTGATAATGCTGTTTTGATAATCGCTAAAATCAATAAATTCAAAACCGTCGGGCGAAAAATCCCTTTCAAATAACGCGGGCTCGCTACGGTAAAAATAGTTTAAATCCTTGACCCATTTATGAATACCCTGATGCGGGGCATATTTCAATAGATGCCATTCAATAGTCTGTTCATGGTTCCATTCGGCCCATTGAGCAAATTCTACTCCCATAAAGGTAAGCTTCTTGCCCGGATGGGCAAACATATAGCCCAATAACAAACGCAAATTCGCCAGCTTTTGCCATTGGTCCCCCGGCATTTTGCCTGCTAAAGCCCCTTTACCATGAGTGACCTCATCATGGGACAGAGACAATAAAAAGTTCTCTGAAAAAGCATACAAAAATGAAAATGTCAGGTCATTGTGATGAAATTTGCGATAAATCGGGTCTTTGCTCATATACAAAAGAGTGTCATGCATCCAACCCATGTTCCATTTCATACCAAAACCAAGCCCCCCCACATCCGTGGGTTTCGATACCCCGCCCCAAGCCGTTGATTCTTCGGCAAACATTTGCGTATCAGGAAAATTGCCATAGATAGTTTCATTAAGCGTGCGCAAAAAATAAATAGCTTCTATATTTTCCCGTCCGCCATACTGATTGGGGACCCATCCGTCCTTTCGGGAATAATCCAGATAAAGCATGGAAGCCACCGCATCGACCCGCAAGCCATCCGCATGGAACTTGTCCATCCAAAACATGGCTGAAGAAATCAGGAATTCCCTCACTTCATTGCGCGTATAATTATAAATAGAACTCTTCCAATCGGGATGATAACCTTTTCTGGGGTCCGCATGTTCATACAGGTGCGTGCCATCGAAATAAACCAGCCCATGCTCGTCGGTCGGAAAATGGGACGGCACCCAATCAAGGATCACGCCTAGCCCATGCTGATGCAGGCAGTCGACTAAATACATAAAATCTTGAGGCGTGCCAAAACGGCTTGTCGGCGAAAAATAACCTAACGTCTGATAGCCCCAAGAACCGTAAAACGGATATTCCATGATCGGTAAAAATTCAACATGGGTATACCCCATTTCTTTTAAATAATCGGGCAACTGCGCTGCCAATTCCCGATAAGTCAAAGAACGGTTCTTTTCTTCCGGCACTCTTCTCCATGAACCTATATGCATTTCATAAATGGAAAACGGCGCATCCAAACTATTATTCTTCGATCGGTCCTTCATCCACTGGGCATCTTGCCACTCGAAGTTTAAATCCCAAACAATAGAGCCGAAACGGGGGGCCACTTCATTATAAAAAGCAAAAGGATCCTGCTTTTCTACCTGATAAAAACCATGATTAGAAATAATAAAATACTTATAGATCTCACCTTTGGCCACGCCGGGAATAAACCCTGCCCAAATGCCTGAAGAATCACTGCGACGTTCCAAAGGTTGACTATCACGTTGCCAATTATTAAAATTGCCGATCACCGAAACTTTTTTAGCATTAGGCGCCCAAACGGCAAAATGCACTCCCGGCTTGACCGTCCACAACCATGGGACGGGCCCCCAACTTTTCATAAAGTTTAAAGTGCTTGCCCTCTTTAAAAAGATGACCGTCGTGATCCGTAATAAAAGGCTCTGCTGGTTTTTATGATCTTTCATTCATAAGAATTTATTATATATTAGATACAAAATGTTCAATGACACTTCAATTTATTTTATGGGTCTCTTTCCATTGTTTAGCATAACGCTTGAGCCAATCTTCACGGGCCCATTCAATGCCGACGTCATGCCCCGCTTTTTCGCTTTCACACCACTTGTGTTTATCGATTTCCTGGATCACTTCCGGAATATTCAGTAGATCCGGAGATACAACCCGAGCCCTAGAACAACAGATATGGGTCCTGGTCTCAAAATTTTGAAGAGGCACAAATGTTTTCCCATTTTCGACAGCCTCCATGCCTCTGCGGCAAAGCTCCATCGCATAGTCTGTCCATACCCCCTGGCCCCAATAACGAAAACAACTTGTTTGGGACAAAAGAAGGTACAACAGCGCTTCTTTATAGGCACGGGAATTGCGGTCAGCATCTGGTTGGTCAAATTTCTCATGAAAAGCCGCGCTCAATTGATTAATGGGACTGAGCACTTGATCATATCCCTTGACCCAATCACGATCGTTGGTCCAGGACCCTTTATCCAGGTTAAAAGAAGAATCCTTTTTTTGAATTTCCTGGATGGCCTTGTTGGCCGCTTGCGGTTCAAATTTCTTGACCTTTTCCCAAATGCGATGCTGAAAAATAGGTTGCACAGGTGTAAAATCAGCAGGACGGATACCGGCCTCTTGGTAAAACTCCAAATATTCCGAACCGTTTAAAGCCACTGTTCCTTGCGTCGACAGACTTTGAATGGATTGAATATACATGGGAGAAAATTCATTCATCATCACACCGCCGTTTTCACCGTCACCGATTTGACAAACAAACGGCGGCATAGATTTCCCGCAATACTTCTTCTGGAAAGCCCCTGCGCCTCCGCTAAAGGCTGCATTTGGGCAACAAGTTTCGTGTCAGACCCTTGCGTCTTAATAAGGACAGTGATTTCCTGGATTTCCCCTAGAGAATTCTTGGCCACAAGCTTATGTGGAAAATGGGGATTACGGATACCCTGACCATTAAGATTCTCGATGGTATGTTCCTGCACCATGAGCCACTCATAACCGCATGCCTTTAACGCTTTGATATATTCAAAACACACATCCGGATGAATAGGCAAATGCATCTCGGGCGCGGAAAACCCTTTAATACGCTCTTCGGCGTCTTTGCCGAAAATAGAAGCAAAATGATGACGGAACGCCAGCATATGCCGCTTAATGTCCGGTATGGGCGTCGAGGTGACAACAGAATGCGACCACATGGTCCCCAGCCACTCCACATAAGGATAATAAAATTTATCACATGTGATTTTCTTTAAATTTTCCAAAGCCTGCCCCGTTGATCTGGCGCAATCCCCAGAGCAGATTACCGGAATAATCCAGCATCACCCGGGGGCTTTTTCCCTCTTGACTAAGTCAGGTATGATCTGGGCCAATCGATGGTAACACCAAAAAAATACTCCGGCATTATGATTGTCCCCGATAGCTTGATTTTCAAACATATGCTGCAGATTGGAAATCAGATGGCGCATGGCAAGGTCCCCGCCGCCCGCCGGAATGGTTGGTTGATGCATATGAAGAGCGATGCCGAAAGAAGACCTGACCTTATTAAAATCAATATTGGAACAGGAAGAATATAATCTTCCTTTTTTGCTCAGATTAAATTCATTGTCTTGAGCATAAATATTAGGTAAATTCTCAATAATATCACTCATCATCTACCTCCATCGTGATGCGTCGTGGCGAGCCCTGCTTTATAGGGCGTCGTGGCCCCGCCCAAGGCGTGGCTTCGCTTCGCTCGCACTCTCATTGGGTTCTAAATAATATTTAACGCAATTGGTGTCCCCAAATATATTATCCCTGGATTCAATTTCTTTAAGCCAATTGTCATCAATACTCCCCTTTTGCAGATCATCGCATAATTTATAAAATCTGTTTAAATGCATCTTCAGTCTCTTTTCGGCGTAAGCCACCATCGTCCCCGCCTTGATGATAAATGGCCAGTCGCTGGACTCGGCCAGAAGCAGTTCGCGCGCGGCCTGGTTAAGGGCCCGATAACGCAAAGCGGATTTAAACGGATTTTTTCCGAAGTTCCCTTGGATCAAATCAGATTCTTTAGCGCCAGGTCCTTCATCATCCGTCCGGCTTCATAAAGATATGGGTAGACCCAATCATTGGTGGCATCCAGCCAACACTCACTAAACCCCTTATACCCCCAACTCGACAGACTGGGCATGGCCACTTGGTTGGTCGAATATTCTCTCAAATATTCGGAAGGGGTAATCATTTCAATGCTATCGGCGTCAGTAAAAATTTTTCTGGCTAAAAAATTAATCCATTGGGGCCCTTCAAACCACCAATGGCCGAATAATTCCGCATCATAAGGCGCCACAATAATCGGTTTGCGGCCCATTTTAGGATATAAATCTTCAATTTGTTTCTCACGGCAAGCCATAAAGTTGGCGGCGTGCACTGCGGCTTTGTCTGTCGCCCGCTGCGGCTTATAAGGTTCTTTATTTTCTGTGTCACCGGTAATCCGCCAATATTTAATTCCCGTATTAATGCGAATGCCCTCGGGGTGAATATAAGGTTTGATGATAGTCAAAATCCAGCATAAAGCCGATATCGCGGTAATATTCCCGATAATCAGCGTCGCCCGGATAACCTTCCTTGGAACTCCATACCTGTTCAACTACGATACGCGCGCGCCGACAGCCAGA
>CAWHFJ010000005.1:0-5382 GCA_963828495.1 Candidatus Omnitrophota bacterium | reverse complement strand
TCGTTGGATGAGGCGCAGAACCAGCTCAAACGGGCAATCGATACAAGCACCTCCCAGATCCAAACAAGAGTATCAGACGGCCTTGCAGAATTTTGCGAAAGCCGAGGCCGCTTTGACTGCACAGGAGAATGATTCGCTCCAGCTGGACCGCTTTGGAATCGAATACTTCGAACTTGGAGCGCGATTATGAGGTCAATGAGAAGCTCTTGGAGCACATTTTGGAACGCACACGGGAAACATCGATGAGCAGCACCGTGGAGAATCAGAATGCACGAATTGTCGACCGTGCCGTTCCAGCGGGACGCCCCATCTCGCCAAATTTCAGGCTCAACCTTGGCTTAGGCGCCGTCGGAGGGCTTGGCGTTCGCCTGGCGTTGGCCTTCTTTACCGCCTATATCGATGACCGTGTAAAGAGCGCTTTCAATCTTGAAACGATCGTTCGCCCCTCTTTGATCGGGATTATTCCTGAATTGAAAGGTTTGGGAAGCGCCGAAGAAATGGAAAAATCCGTTTCGACAAGCGTGTATCGGGAAGTGACAGAAGCCTTTTCTACGATATTGTCTGCGCTCAAGCTCAAGGATGAGAGCAAGAATGCCAAGTGCATCCTCGTGACGAGCACGGCGGCGGGGGAAGGGAAAACATTTATTTCGTGCAACCTCAGCAGTACGTTTGCAGCCCATGGAGAACGGGTGGTTGTTGTGGACTGCGACCTGAGACGGCCTAGCGTGAATCGATTCTTTCACATCGAAAATCTCAAAGGAGTGATTGATTCAAACACATCATTCTGACGGGTAGAAGAACCATGGGCGTTAAGATAGTCAATGGCCTCCGGTTTAATACCCGCATCTGCCAAAGCTAAAGTGATACAATCCGCCATAGCGTCCCCATCAGGCGGTAAATCCGTCATATGATACGCATTGCAGGTGGTGCCAAAACCTGTAATTTCACAATAAATCCTGGCACCTCGCTTTAAGGCATGGTTCAATTCTTCGACAACCAGCAAACCGGCCCCTTCAGAGATCACAAAACCGTTACGCTTATTATCAAAAGGCCGGCTGGCCTTTTGGGGCTCGTCGTTATGAACCGATAAAACATTGACCGTATCAAAGCCCCAAAAGTAATCGGTGTGATGGGGGCCTCTGAGGCCCCGGTGATCATAATATCAACATCTCCGTCGCTAATAGCTTCATAAGAAAACCCAACGGAATCTGTGCCTGCGGTGCATCCTGTGGAAATGGTATTGCAAATGCTTTGCAGCCCGTATTTAGCGGAAATTTCGCTAGAAGGCGTATTAAACATGGCCGCGTCATACAAATCCGGACGGACAATCCGTGGATTAATAGTTTTTTTCCCGCTGTCGGTGACCAGGGCAAATTCTTCTTCCATGTATTTTGTTCCGCAAATAGCATTAGCTAAAGATACACCCATACGCTCACGATTGACTTTAGATAAATCGAGACGAGAATCCTCCAATGCCATCCGTGCCGCCACACAAGCAAACTGCACATAGCGATCCATGCGCATGGCATCCTCAAAACTAAGCCCTAAAGCCACCGGGTCAAAATCAGAGACCTGCGCGGCAATTTTAGTATTAAAAATAGACACATCAAACTCCGTCACCCGGCGCACGGCGGACACCCCATTGATCATAGCCCGATAACAATTGTCATTACCAATGCCGTTGGGAGAAACAATCCCGACGCCAGTCACAACCACTCTGCGCTTCTTGTTCACTTTTAACTCCTATTTTATCGTCTCATTCATCAAATTATTATGACTGGCGATGACCACCCAGCGTTCGGGAGTTTTCTTCCAAGTCATCGTATAACGCCTAATCACACGTTTACCGCCTTCGGCATTGACCTCCACGGTAAAAATAAAATATTGCAAAATAGCAATATCCCCGTGCAATTTGATTTGAATAGGCCTTAACTCACAGATCGCAATTTTAGTGCTCTGCGTCCAGAACCCCACCCATTTCTCCAACCATGGACGGTCAACCGGAATAGGACTCTCATGCCCGTAGCCGATCATGTCCGGATGAATAAATTTAATAAATTCGTCGACACGCTTGTTGATCAGATGGTCCCAATGCGTTTCTAAAGCATTCCAGACTTCTCGCTCGGTTTGATTCCAGTTTTCGGGGATCCATGAAGCTAATTTTGAATTCATATTATTCTCCATTTTTTAAAAATGCTTTTTTTACTTCTTCGACACTACAAAATTTACCCCTACGCTCAACCTCATGCACCATATCCACTACTTTGCTATTTAACGTCGCCGGTATTTTTAAATGATGGGCTAACTGGACCACTTCGCCGTTGATAAAATCAATTTCGCTGGGCACCCCGCGCATGATGCTTTGTAAAATGGACCCATATAATGCCTCGCGGCTTAAAGACGTTAAAGTTTTATTAATGATCCCCGCGGCTTGCTCTATAGGCATCTTTACCAAACCATACATTCTTTCTTTAGGAAAATCCGGTAAGGAAACCAATTCTATTTCAGCTTGAGTGATAATTTCGAGACCTTCTTTTAAAAGCATGATACTTAAAGTGCATAAATCCATATCGGCAAAAGTCTCCTGCATACTTTTTCCGATAAGAGCCGGGATGCAATTATTAAAATTCACAAAGAGCTTTAAATATTTCTGGCCCATAATATCGGAGCTTGGGAGTGTCTTAAAAGCCTTGCTTAAAACCGCAATAATGGCATGAGTAGTCGGATCCAAATAACCGAACGGACGTCCGATGATCCAATCCCCCTCAAAATTAAAAGTGATAACACCGGGCTCGATATAGGTGGCGCCAAACATAACAATACTGGAAAGCTGACGGTCACGGTCAACATGACTGCTTAAAATATTGTCCGCCTGTACCCCATTCTCCGTTGTCAACAGTAACCCTTTTTCCAAATACTCGCTATTAGCCGCAAAAGCCTCTTCTATATCCTGGGTCTTAACGGCAAAAATCACCAGATCATAAAACTGATCCAAACACCTCAAGGCCGGCACTTGAATGGTTTCGTCCCCGCGTACCCCCTTGATCCTTAAACCCTTGGCATTAATGGCATCGACTTGCGGCCCACGCCCGATGAGAACAACATCCTCACCCGCCTTTTTTAAATAGGCGGCGATGACTCCGCCAATAGCCCCTGCACCTATCGAATCTTCAATTACTTCATATATGTTTCTTATAATCAAAACCGACGTCGCTCATAATACGGATCATCATACTATAAAAAGCTTTGGGCACCTCGGTTAAAAATGCTTTGACGATATCCGCTTCTTCTACTTGAGAACAACCGCGAAGACGCGCATTCTCTTCCGCTTTTTTATTAACCACCTCTTGGGTCAACCTTCTATGAAACGTGGGAATTATATTGAGCATTTTATTATACTTGGCTAACGCCCCAGCTTCCCAATCCATGTTAGTTTGAATAGTTACCATTTTTTTTAAAACCAGCTAGTCACTAAAGATTTACCGCCGGGTGTTTGGTCGACGGTGATATTTTTAAGCTGAGTATATTCCCATAAACCTTGACGGCCCAGCTCACGGCCAAACCCGCTTTGTTTATACCCGCCAAAAGGCACTTCATTGGAGAATGCGCCATAGGTGTTAATCCATACGGTCCCACAGCGCAAACGCCTGGCCACTTGATTGGCTTTTTCCAAATCTTTACTCCAGATCATGGCCGCTAAACCGTATGGAGTGTCATTAGCTATTTGAATAGCTTCCTCTGTCGAGCTAAATGGCAGGACACACAAAACCGGCCCAAAAATTTCTTCCCGGGCAATGCTCATCGTGTTCTTCACATGAGTAAAAATCGTTGGTTCTAAATAGGCCCCTTGAGGATTAACGTCAGGGATCCCTCCGCCGCAGACTAATTTAGCCCCTTCTTGTTTGCCTTTTTCAATATATTTAAGGACCTGGTCGCGGTGTGCTAGGCTGACCAAAGGACCGAATTCTGTTTCAAAACTATCCGCAGGTCCGATTTTTAAATTTTTAGCACGGGCCACTAATTGGTCGACGAACTCTTGATAAATTTTGTCTTCCACTAAAAGCCGGGACCCGGCAGTACACATTTGCCCCTGATTCATAAAAATCGCAGACAAGCTTCCCCCAATGGCCGCTTGGCTGTCACAATCGGCAAAAACAATATTAGGTGACTTACCGCCCAATTCCAGAATCAATTTCTTAACACTTTTAGAAGCTAAAGCCATAACCTCTTGCCCCGTCTTGGTTGACCCGGTAAAGCTCACCATGTCAACCTGTGGAGAGGCGACTAATTCTTGACCTAACTGAGATCTGGAAGAAGTCACCACATTCAATACCCCTTTAGGCAAACCCACCTGATTAATCAATTTTGCCAACAACACCACAGCCGCACAAGCCGCGCGAGACGGTTTAAGAATAACAGTATTGCCTGCCAATAAAGCAGGCGCCAGTTTCCAGGCCGACATAATCAACGGATAATTCCACGAAATAATCGTAACGACAACCCCTACCGGCTCACGCTCGAGTATGGAAAATACCGGTGAAGAAGTTTTGACTGTTTCATGGATCAAATTCCCGGACAAATTCCCGAAATATTCAAACGTTTCCGCTGCTGTAGGCACGTCGATAAAAGTAGTATGCTTAATGGTTTTCCCGGTTGAGGCGCATTCACAATCAGCCAATTCTTTGGCATTGTCCCTGATCAGTCCGGCTATTTTAAGCAAAAATTGCCCGCGCTCCTGCATGCTCATTTGCGGCCAAGGGCCTGTGTCGAAGCCCGCACGCGCATCCCTAATGGCCGTTTGTACATCCTCGCCATCTGCATCGGCTATACGCGCAAACACTTCCCCGTTGGAAGGATTAATAGCATCAAAATATTTACCGCTGGTCGTGTTCATTCTATTCTACCGGAACCTGTGTCCATAATTGAAAAATACGGCTGCAAGGCGCATACCATTTCGAAATACGCGCGAAATCTCCCCGCAAGCTCATTTTTTTCTGGGTCGTGGCCACAAAGGGGTCGATTTCACGGTTAAAAACCGCACGCCAAATCGATTCATTGGCTGTAATCAAAAATTCCGCCTCTTTATCCTGGCCGGTCTTGGTGATACGTCCATCTTCAAATTTAAAACTATACACATCCCCTGTCTCCTGCAGGCAGACAGCCAAATCCATATTCATGGCGGTTTTCTTGCCTAATTCCTGCATTTGCCCGTCGCTATTGACTAAACGGACAATTTCTGCGATTTGTTCTTTGGAAAAAAGCTTGTACTTTTTAGGTACTTTCCCATCTGTTAGCGGGTCCTGTCCCCTGGTTGGCGTACCCCCAGCCACCCGCTGATAATAAACTGCAGCGGAATCTACTTTCAATTGTTCTTCCAGTTCC
>CAWHFJ010000004.1:0-10565 GCA_963828495.1 Candidatus Omnitrophota bacterium | reverse complement strand
AAAAAAAAAAAACTCCGGTGCTGTGAGGTGAGGTGCACTCTGATGCAAACTTATCCTGTTGGTCAACCTGTTAGGTATGAATGGTTGTTGTTGAGGATGAAACAAATAGAGGCCTGCTCCCAGGTGTCTTTGGAACGCACCATGGCGCGCCCCACCGCCATCTTCAAACGCTCCCGCCTCTTTAGGTTATACTCGTCGCTTTTGACGGAATAACTGTACATGTTGGTTTTGGGACGCCAGATTGCTCCTAAATAATGACGCTATCAAGTAATGTGCGCCCACGCGCCACAAGATCAACGACGGAAGGTTTGTCCTGGACCATGGCGCGGTAAATGGCACCGTCGTTTGAGTTCAGGCACATTAAACTGATGACCCCTGCACATACGGGTGATAAAGCCTTCTTCCAGGTTTTCACCCGCTGACATCATGGGCCAGCTGGATGGCGCGCGCGGCGTATTTAATGAACTGTTACTCAATACCGGAAACCTCATTAAAAAACCAACCGCAAGAAGTATACATCAATATGGCACTGGTTTGCATTTCCAGCAGTTTAATGATTTTTATTTTCTCCTCTTCCTTCAGTAGCCGGCCGGCGATGTTTTGCAAAAACTGCCCCATATTCTCTTCGTTGCGGTTTAATATAACGTCAATTCTTATCCCTGCGCCCCAAGGGTCATTGGTAAAACCAGCCATTTGGGATTCATACAGGGACTTATGTGGTCACGCAGCCAATCTAAAGATTGGCGCAAAGGGGCGCGCCATTTTTGGTTCCATCCCGGCTGGCCGCCGCGGAACAGCCGCAATCCGAACGCCAACGCTCAATCCCATGCACACAGCTCCAGGACGAATTATCAACGATTTCCACCTCTTGTGTGGGCGGAAATTTTGCCAAGAATTCGCCATAGGTGGTCAATTGGCCAGCTGGTTGCTTTCATATAATGCAGGCAATACGCCAGGGCCATGTCACCGAATTTATGGTGATGGCCGTAGGTTTCCCCATCGTGGCAATATGACGACTGGGCGTTAGGGTTGCTGGCGCTAAAACCATCGGTCAAGCGCCGGGCAAACTGTTCGCCATTATTTAGCAATCCTTCAAAAGCGACACCCAGGGCAATCGACCGTCATAAAAAAAAATACTGATTTTCCGTCCTGACGGCAGATGACAGCGGTAAGGCACGCGGGGATCGACCTTGGCCACCGGACACATCCCGCCAAACATATCCTGGTCGCCCTGCTTGATGCGTTTGGCCTGATGGGGTGCCAATATCGTAAACTTGATCCCCTGCTCGGCCATTAATATCCAGTGTTTCCAGGTCAACCGCGGTCTCAGCCAGCCACATGCCTTCCGGTTTTCGTTTAAACCTCGATCTCAAAATCTTTAATACCCCAAATAATTTGTGTCCGCTTGTCCCTGGTATTGGCCAAAGGCATGATTATATGATTATACACCTGGGCAATGGCGCTCCCATGGCCGGAATAATACTGCTGGCTTAATCGGTCAGCTTCCAGGACAGCCGCGTAAATTTCAGGGTCTTTGTCCTGCATCCATGACAAAAGTGTGGGGCCAAAATTAAAACTGATCTTGGAATAATTATTGACGATATCGACGATGCGGCGATTATTGTCTAAAATGCGCGCGGCCGCGTTGCGGGCATAGCATTCCGCGGTCACCCGCTCATTCCAATCGTGATAAGGATAGGCGGAATCCTGCACTTCCACTTCATCCAGCCACGGATTTTCCCTCGGGGGCTGATAAAAATGTCCATGAATGCAAACAAATCGGTTCATTTTTTCTCATTCATGTTATAGATGGCTGTATTAAAAGCGCGCAGTTCGCGGTCTACCAGAGACACAAAGGTGCGGCGGTTTTTAACGGCGTAATCAATTTTGTCCTCACGGGCCAGCCACCCCAAAGCCTGGAGCACCACTTCATCTTTTTCCTTAAGCGACTTTGCCAACTGGCTGACATTAGTCTGCCCGTTCTGGCCTAAAAACCGCCACGTCTTTCCCGCTGTTTCGATGACTTTTTCTTTCATAATTTTTCCTCCATTATTCTGTTAAAACTATTCTAATCTCAGCCAAACATCGTCAATACATCAATGAGTAGTTTATGGGAATGATACCATTGATAGTTGCCCCTGCAAAACTGCCGTTTCAATCCACGCTCCCGCGCGGCCCAATAAAACAAAAGCCGTAGCCAAGCTCCAAAATAAAATCCTTCAACCGTTCGATGAGTCGTCCTTCCAATTTCTGTTCCCGCGCAATCCGGCTAATACCCAAAAATTCAAGAGAGAATTTCCTTTTGACCTCTCCTTCCTTTGGAGGCGGGTAAAACTCTCACAGCCTGTGAGAGAAAGGCGGGAGAAGTATATTCCATAAAAAACTACCTCATTCTCCAAAGGTTCTGCACGGAAAAACCTGTCGTCCATGGAAATTCGGCACGCAAATCCATCGACAATACCTCTACTACAGACTCACCCCAACCGTGGCATGCCTGCTTCTCTACGATAGACTGGCCAATGTCCCAATACAACAGAGTCACAAAATCTAATTTCATAGTCTTCAAATGACCGTGCTGGATTCAAGATATCCGTTTTACGGTTTATTTGAACGCCAACTGCTTTAATGAAGATTCTTCCATGGATTTTCCATTTGGCAGGCCGGCATGATGACCTGCAATACAATAAGCAAGAATTTTTCCAGAATCTTTATACATTTTTACGGCATGTTGAGATCCAGCCGCAGAGTGGTCGACACGTCCAGGCTTGTTTTCAATATGAGCATCTCCATCAGATGACTTTATTAAATATTCCTGAAATTCTTTTGAATATTTTCCCAAATCTTGCCATAACCCAGTGGCGTATCCCCAATCAGAAGCATTAAAAACATTCGAAAACCGCTTAGAAACACGGGCAACATTTTGTAAATGCTCCTCCAAAGTTTGCCATTGGTCAATCGGCTTTCCTGAAAGACTGTGCGCGTAAAATTTTTGTCCGCTCATAAATTTTCAACAGTACGTGAGATTGCTTCCTCATCCCGCTTTGCTATAACACAAACGCCAAAAGAAGCAATAGGGCCTTTTGACAATTATATTTTTAAGAATATGATACCCAAGGGAGGGATGGTCAAGGATATGGAATACGGCCGGCCATGAAAAGGCTTGGGGCATGCCTGCTTGCCGCCCAAGTTGCCCTGTCCGCTGCCGCCATAGGCAGCAGCATCGCTGTTAAGCAGCTCCCGCCACAATCCTTGCTCAGGGACGCCGATGCTATACTCATGCATGGTCATGGGCGTAAAATTACACACAGCCGCTATTTTGCTTTTGCCGTCAGCTGACTTGCGTAAAAAGCTGATCACGCCCTGGTTATAATCATTCAAGTCAATCCATTCAAAACCATCCGGCGTGAAATCACGCTGGAATAGTGCCGGCTCACCGCGGTAGAATTTATTTAAATCCTTGATCCATTGGTGGATGCCCTGGTGCGGGGCGTATTGCAAAAGGTGCCAGTCAATGCTTTGGTCATGATTCCATTCACTCCACTGGGCCATTTCAATGCCCATAAAAAGTAATTTTTTGCCCGGATGGGCGAACATATAACCTAACAGTAAACGCAGATTGGCGAATTTTTGCCAGTCATCACCCGGCATTTTAGCAATCAGGGCCCCCTTGCCATGCACCACCTCGTCGTGAGAAAGCGAAAGCACAAAATTCTCGGTGAAGGCGTAATAAAAACTGAAGGTCAGGTCATTATGGTGGTATTTGCGGTAAATGGGTCCTTGGTCATATACAGCAGGGTGTCATGCATCCAGCCCATGTTCCATTTCATGCCAAAACCAAGGCCGCCGGTATGCACTGGCCTTGACACCCCGGCCCAGGCGGTTGATTCCTCGGCGATCATCTGGATGTCAGTGAATTCTTTGTAAGCGGTCTCATTAAGCCGGCGCAAAAAATAAATAGCTTCCACGTTTTCACGTCCGCCGCTGTTATTGGGGATCCATTCATTGGCCTTTCGGGAATAATCCAGATAAAGCATGGATGCCACCGCGTCCACGCGCAAGGCATCAATGTGGAATTTCTCCAGCCAAAACATGGCACTCGAGATCAAAAAACCGCGCACTTCATTGCGGCCGTAATTGAAGATATAACTGCTCCAATCCGGATGAAAGCCTTTGCGCGGGTCATCGTGCTCAAATAAATGCGTCCCGTCAAAATACGCCAGGCCATGCTCATCGGATGGGAAATGCGAAGGCACCCAGTCTAAAATGACACCGATGCCGTTTTGGTGCAGCGTATCAACCAGGAACATAAAATCCTGGGGGTTCCCGTAACGGCTGGTGGGTGAAAAATAGCCCAGCGTCTGGTATCCCCAGGAACCGTAAAAAGGATGCTCCATCACCGGCAAAAATTGGACATGGGTAAAACCTAAATTTTTGATATATCCGGGCAGGTGTTGGGCCAGCTCGCGGTAGGTCATGGAACGGTTGCCCTCTTCCACCACCCGCTTCCAGGAGCCCAAATGCATTTCATAAATCGAAATAGGGGCTTCAAGGCTGTTATACTGGTGCCGTTCCTTCATCCAGGCGCTGTCATTCCAGGCATAATCCAGGTCCCAGATGATGGATGCTGTTTTGGGGGCCACTTCATTGAAAATGGCGAAGGGGTCTTGTTTTTCGACTTGATAATAATTATGGCTAGAGACAATATAAAACTTATACAGTTCACCTTTAAGAACATTGGGAATAAAGCCTTCCCAAATCCCTGAGGAGTCCCAGCGAGGTGATAAGGGATGCTTGTTCCTGTCCCAATGATTGAAGTTCCCAACCACCGAAACGTTTTTGGCATTAGGGGCCCAGACGGCAAAATAAGTCCCCGCAACCCCATTGACCGCACCGGGATGCGCGCCTAATTTTTCATACAGTTTGAAATGGTTGCCTTCTTTGAAAAGATAAATGTCGTGGTCAGTGATCAAGGAAGCTGATGTGATTTTACTTTTAGGTTCAATGGATCGGGCCATTCGGCCATTATAGCCATCTGTCTCCAAAGCTTCAACGTATTTTAACTTTTTAACCTAAAAGGAGACCCTCACGTTCAACCTGCCCATACCGGTAAAATAATCAATGAGTCCTTGCATGGCGGCAGGGGACATGGTTTGAGGTTTAGAGCGATCAAAATTTAAATCAGGTAACGGGAGACTTTTCTCTTCCTTCTTCCCCTTCTGGGCCATTAACGTGATTGCATCTACAGGGCGTTGACGTTGTTTGCCTGGGGCGCTATCGCACTCAATCGTTGGCTTGCTTTGCAATCTGCTTGGGGACACGTACCCCTCTTCGCGGGGAACATGTCCCCGGGTTGGCGTTGGTTCATTTCGAGGGCGAGATAATCTTCTTCTAACATTACTTTTAAATGACTTTTGAGGATATAGGCGCTGTTGCCGCTTTCGTAGACATAGGCTTGGTCCCTTTATAGATTAAAAAATCAAACTGCAAGGCATTGTCCGGATGGATGGTGATGCCTTGTAAATGGGCAGGCGTAAAAACAGGGCTTAAACGGGCAGATGACTCCGGGGGCCGGCAAATTAATGGCCTGAGCATAAACAGGATTCGGCCCCATTACGCTTGTGGCCAAAAAACACACAAGGATAAATATAGATATGAATTTCTTAATTATATGCAAAGTTTAACATCTGAACCTACACTTTGCCAATTTTCGCATCTTCGTATCTTCGGCCCATCTCACTTGCGTCTAGAAATGGACAGCTGTTGCGTTTTCGGAACATTCAGGGACTTTGGGCCAAATGTCTGCGAGGATTTACAATATTTTTTTCCAAAGGAAGATAATCTTTAGAAAAAAATTATTGTAAACCGAAGCAGACGGCCAAAATATCCCGTTCCAAAAATACAACAGCTGTCCATTTCGATGGGCGATTTCAGGACTGCTGGGCCAGGCGGGCGGCGCCCAGCATTACGGCATCGTCGCCTAATTGGGAAGGTAAAATTCGGCAGGTATTGAATTTTCTAAAGAAAGGGTCTGCGTTGACTTCTTTGGTCACGATGGGAAGGATAAAATCCCCGCACGCTTTGATCACTCCCCCGCCAAAAATAATGGCTTGGGGATTAAACGTGTGATTTAAAGAAACTGCTGTCTTGCCCAGCACCATGGCAGCATTGGCCATGACTGATTTGACCACCGCGTCATTTTTACCCAACGCTTCTTTTAAAATCCGGCTTTTAATCATGTCTAATTTCCCATCATTAAGCTTGGTGACAATGGTCTTTTTGTCCGGCTTTAACAGCCAAACGGATGTCGCGCTCAATGGCCCAGCGGCTGGTCAATGCTTCCAGGCATCCGCGATTGCCGCAATGGCACAGCGGGCCATCAATGCTTACGATCACATGGCCTAATTCTGTCGCCGCGCCCTGGGCGCCTAAAAGTAATTTACCGTCGCTGATAACCGCCCCGCCCACACCAGTCCCTGGAAAAATACCAACCACATGCGACAATCCCCTGGCCGCGCCCAGCCAAGCCTCACCTAAGAGCCCGGCATTGACATCATTGGTCATGACCACCCGCATGTGATATTTACGTTTTAAAGAAGCACTTAAAGGAAAACCGGTAAGCGCGATATTCGGGGCCGCAAGGATATGGTGATTACGGGTATCCACAATACCCGGAACGCCAACCCCGATACCTTTGATAGACGAAGCGCTTATGCCTCCCCCATGGATCAATTCATCAATAGCATCGGTAATGCAGGTATAAATATCATTAGGCTTGACCCTTTTAGGGGTGGATGTTTTGGTGCGGGTCAAAATCTTGCCCGAGGCTGAAACCAAAGCCCCCGCGATCTTAGTGCCGCCTATGTCAAGGCCGATATAATAGTTCATAATTCCCTATTCCGTCGAATCGAAAGTCTTACCTTGTATAATGATTTATAAAATATTCCTGCACGTCAAAAGTTTCGCCTTCTTTTTTAATGCGGCGATAGCTGCGATCGTTTTTTAAGACCCTGGCCTTGCGGGTGTCTTTTAAATAACTTTCCAGGATAAACTGCACATGGCTTTTGATCTCGGGCTTGGTGATCTCAAATAAAAGCTCTATACGGCGGTCAAAATTACGTGTCATCCAGTCTGCTGACGACAAAAATATGCGGCCATTACCGTTATTGTTAAAATAAAAAATGCGTGAATGCTCCAGGAAACGGCCCACGATGCTGCGCACTTCAATGTTCTCGCTTAAACCCTCGACCCCCGGCACCAGGGAACAAATGCCGCGCACGATCATCCTGATTTTAACACCCGCCTGGGAAGCCGCATACAATTTCTCAATGATTTGGATGTCTTCCAGGGCGTTCATTTTGACAATGATTAAACCGTTCTTATGCGCCTGCTGGGCTTCGATTTCCTTATCAATCAGGTCAAAGAAATATTTGCGCAGATCATGCGGGGAGGAGATGACCCTCTTCCAGGGGCTGGGCAGGGAATAGCCGGTGATGACGTTAAACACATCCGCGATATCACGGGCAAAATCATCATTGGCCGTGAAAAAACCGATGTCCGTGTAAACGTTGGCTGTTTGTTCATTATAATTCCCCGTCGATAAATGCACATAACGGCGGATGCGGCCTTCTTCCTTGCGCACGATCAAGCGTCATCTTGGAATGGATTTTAAGCCCCGCGATCCCGTAGATCACATGGCAGCCCGCCTGCTCCAATTCACGCGACCATTGGATATTTTTCTCTTCTTCAAACCGGGCCTTGATCTCAACGACCACGGTCACCTGTTTGCGGTTTTTGGCCGCCTCCATCAAAGCCTTGATAATGGCAGAATCCTCATTAGTGCGGTAAAGCGTCATCTTGATGGCCAAAACATCCGGATCACTGGCCGCGGCCGCGATGAGTTCACAGGTTGGCATAAATGACTGAAAAGGCACATGGATAATAAAATCCTCATCCTTGATTTTATCAAAAATATTCTCATAAGCCGATTTGACAGGAGTAAAACTGGGATAACGCAGTTGCGGCTTGTCCGTCCAGGCAGATAAATCATAAAGAAAGGTCAAATCCAGATAGCAATAAGATGTACCTGAACGAGTAAATATGCACAGACGCTGGAACGTCGGCCGCTTCTACGGCAGTTCCTATTCGTCAACCCGCGCGGCAAGATCATCGCCAAGGCAGCGAGGACCAGGACGACTCGTCACCACCGACATGGATGGGATATGGTCCGCGAAGTGCGAACCTGTGGCAGTTCTTCCGTGACCGGCGACCCGGTACCTATGGACAACTGACGCAGCTCTGAGGTGGTGGAGACAGTTCCCGCTCGCCAGGGGCGATTGTCAGGGGCTGGGCGGGCTTGTATAACGCCCGCATCGCTACGCACCGCTCAAGCAGTCTCGGAGGTCCGCGCGGATGGATTTCAGCGTCGCCCGCCACAACATGGTGGAAAACCAGGTCCGCCCCAACAAGGTGACCGACGTGCGCCTGCTCGAAGCGTTGAAGGCCGTGCCGCGCGAAGTCTTCGTCCCTAGGGATCTCAAGAGCGTCGCCTATGTCGATGGCGACGTCGAGGTCGCGCCCGGGCGCCGCATGCTCGAACCGATGGTCTTCGCGCGCATGGCGCAGGAGGCCGAGATCCAGGCCCACGAAGTGGTGCTCGATGTCGGATGTGCCACCGGCTACTCGTCTGCGGTTCTCGCCCGCTTGGCCTCGACGGTCGTGGCGCTCGAAAGCGACAAGGCCCTGGCCGGGCGCGCCGCCACGCTGTTGGCGGAGCAGGGGGTCGACAACGTGGCCGTGGTCGAGGGGCCGCTGCCCGACGGCGACAAGGCGCATGGTCCCTACGATGTGATCCTGGTCGAAGGGGCCGCGGCCGAAAATCCCGACGCCCTGCTGGCACAGCTTGCCGACGGGGGGCGTCTGCTCGCCATCTCGAAGCGCACCGGCGGGGTTGGGGCCGCCACCCTGACGCTGCGGGTCGGAAGCTCGTTTTCGACGCGGATCCTGTTCGAGGCATCGGGGGCGATTCTGCCAGGTTTTGCACGTCGTCCCGGCTTCGTCTTCTGACGTCGCGGGAGGCTTTAGGGGAGCGTGCCGTCAAGCCGATTTCCACTGCGCAATTGCCGGAAATGATTGAGTTTTCGCGGGGTTGGCGTCTTAAGGAAATCTTGCAAATCTCTTGATATTTCTATGCTCACGGATATCGTAGGCGCCGTGGACAGGAGACGAGTGAGAATTGGCCTGGAGGGTGTGTCTCTGGCTTTTTAGGTGAGAAATGCACGTCAGAACAACCCTCTACGTCGGACTCATGGTCGGCGGATTTGCCATTGCTCCTGCCGCGCGCGCCGAAACCTTGGAGGATGCCTTGGTGGCGGCCTATACGGGCGATGCCGCATTGTTGGCGCAACGGGCGCAGCTGCGTGCGACCGATGAACTCGTGCCCGCGGCGCTGTCCAACTGGCGGCCGACCGTCACCGTCAACGGCGAGGCCGGGATCAATTCCCAGGAGACCAACGAAGTCCCCTTGTCCCGTTACGAGCTCCTGGGGCCGCGGGATACCTCTGTCACGATCGCCGAACCGCTCTACCGCGGCGGCCGCACCGAGGCGCAGGTTGCCGAGGCCGAGGCGCAGGTCAATGCCGGCCGCCAGCAGCTCGCCGCCACTGAAGAAAGCGTCCTGCTGGCCGGCGTGACCGCCTATCTCGACGTGATCCAGGACCAGGCGGTCGTTGACCTCAACAAGAACAACGAGCAGGTGCTGCAGCGGCAGCTCGATGCCACGAATGACCGTTTCCGCGTCGGCGAGGTCACGCGGACCGACGTTGCCCAGGCCGAAGCGGCGCTGTCGGGCGCCCATGCGGCGCGGCGGCAGGCCGAGGCGGATCTCCAGGGCTGGTCGCGACCTACGAGCCGTGGTCGGGCACAATGAAGGGCCTCGAAGCCGTGAAGACGTTCCGACCATCCTCCGAATTCCGTGGACTATGCGCGTTCGGCGAGCGAACAAATCCGTCGGTCAAGGCACAATGCTACGTCGAATGATGCTGAACCAAGGCGGTCGACGCGCCTTGCGAGCATTGCTGCCGACGGTGACGCTGGAGGGATCGACGGCCGGCAGCTCGAGACCTTCGACATGACAGCTATCCTGCGCTGCCGAGGCGCCGATCCATGTGACCGTGCCGATCTACCAGCAGGGCGCCGAGCACTCGCGCGATCCCCGAGGAAAGCATACGGCCGGGCAGCAACGGATGCAGCTCGACGAGGCCGCCGCGAGACCATCGAGGGGACACGCGGGCTGGGAAAATCTGCAGTCGGCCCGGGCGCGCGTCCGATCGCTCGAGGATCAGGTGCGGGCGAACGTATCGCGCCGGAGGGCATCCAGCGTGAGTCCTGGTTGTTCGGTTGCACTGTCTCTGACGCGAACCACCGAACAAGACCTGCTGACCGTCGCGCGTCAATCTGGAATTGGCACGGCACGACGCGCTCCTGACCGCCGATCAGCTTGAGAGCCAGCTCGGCCGGCTGCGACGCAGGGGAGCAATACGTACGGTTGCAGGCAGCGGATTGCTCGT
>CAWHFJ010000003.1:0-14077 GCA_963828495.1 Candidatus Omnitrophota bacterium | reverse complement strand
CAGCTCCCAGAGCCTGATCCGGGTTAAGCGGCATACCTATTCGGTGCCCTCGCGTTTGATCGGCCACACGCTGCGGGTGGAACTCCACGAGGCCCAACTGAAGGTGTATCTGGAGGAGAGTTCCTGTTTGTCTGCCGCGCTTGCGCGGGGATCGGGGAGTGTTGGTGCACTTTCGGCACGTCATCACGGGCCGCTGTTGCGCAAGCCCGGAGCCTTTATCCAGTATCGGCATCGCGAGGCGCTTTATCCGAGCGCGGTGTTTCGGGCCGCCTTTGATCGGCTGGTGGCCGAGCATGGGGAACGGCCGGGAGTCATTGAGTATCTGCACGTGCTTAAGCTGGCGGCGGAGGAAACGGTGGAGAAGGTCGAGCCGCTGTTGCGCGGGCAACTGGCGCAGCCTGGGAAGTGGCGCGCCACGCAAGTGCGTGACCGGGTGGCCCCGGTGGCCGGAAGCTCATCGAGCCGCCAGCCTGACGCCGAGCCTCCAAGCCTATGACACCCTGCTGGAATCGGAGGTGGCCCATGTCGGCTGACACGCTGGAGAGGCTCTTCCGGGAGTTTTGTTTGCCGACCATGGCCGCGCGCTTTGCGGACATGCTGCAGAGCGCGGAGGTCCAGAACTGGGGCTACCGGAAGCTCTTACTGCAATTATGCGAGGCCGAAGCAGCCGACCGGCGGGAGCGCAAAGGGAACGCTTGTTGCGCGAGTCGAGACTGCCCTTCGGCAAGACGCTGGGCAACCTGGAGGAGGGGCAGTTGCCGGCCAAGGTGCGCCGGCAATTACCCTCGCTGCTGGAGGGCGGGTTTGTCGAGCGAGCCGAGAACCTGCTGGTCTTTGGGCTGCCGGGACGAGGCAAAACGCATTTTCTCTGCGCGCTGGGACGGGAGTTGATCCTGCGGCGGGGTTGTGCGGTCTATTTCACGTCGACCTTCAAGCTGGTGCAGCAACTGCTGGCCGCCAAGAAGGAACTGCGCCTGGATGGACTGCTCAAGAAGCTGGACCGCTTTGAGGCCATCATTTTGGACGACCTGGGATACGTTCAGCAAGCGCGGGAGGAGATGGAAGTGCTCTTCACCTTTTTGGCCGAGCGATACGAGCGGCGCAGCCTGCTGGTGAGCAGCAATCTGGTGTTCTCGAAGTGGGACCAGATTTTCAAGGACCCCATGACGACGATGGCCGCAGTGGACCGCCTGGTGCATCACGCTATCATCCTGGAGTTCGACGGCGAGAGTATGCGAGTGCCCCATCAGAGGGATAAGGCCGGCAGCCAACCCGGCACGCCCACCAGCCCCTTCGGCTCCGCTGCGTCTTTGGCGCCTGGCGGCGCCAAAGACTCCGCTCCGCCGAAGGGGCTGGCCCCGCGGGTCAAAGGCAGTGAATGAAACAGTAAAACACAACAAAGGTAAGCCGGTGCCACGGTGAGTTCTAATTGTCACTGGAGGGAAGAATAATTGTCATTGAACACCTAGTATATGGCTTTCAGATGGCTTTGGGTGGCTTGCCCGACCGCCCTAGGCCACCTTCTTGGCAGTCATCGCCCGGATGCTCCTCCCCACGCGTCGCAGGCATTTCTCCCATGTAACCCTGCAACGCATGTAACCCATGTAACTCGGTCATCGGGGACTGGCAGCCCAAACTCCAGCAGTGGTCCGGCCTCATCGCCTCCGGCCGCGCGGACGATTTCAAGGAAAGCGCGCTGCTCCCGGACTTCCTCACCGACATCTTCTGCTGCCTGCTCGGCTACACCGGCCCGGCCGGATCGGCGGACACTTTCAGCTTGTTCCAGGAATACACCCGCACCATCGAGCCCGCCCGCGCCCTCGTCGCCGAAACCCCGAACCTGGAGCGCACCCTCAGCGACCTCGCAGACCAAGCCTGCGCCCTGACCCCGGCGGAGATTGATCTCATGTGAAATACCGCCCCGCCCCGCATGCCCGTCCCGCCTCTCACACCATGACTTGAAGGGGAAAGATGATCCGGGCAAGGCGGGCTTGGCCAGTGAGTTGTGAGACAGGACGATGATGCCCCTGTGTCTCGTAGCGACTCACTCCAACTCTATGTCTTGCTTTGGCCTTCTTAGCGGCGGTGAGAATCACTGAAGTGCCAAACGAACCAATCCTTGCCAATCACCCGCGGCCTGGCATGATCAGATCAATTGACAAAGCATTATGATTCAACCCAAATACGTGACCTTAACGGGCCTGTTCGCCGACCGGGTTTTTCGCATTCCGTCGTATCAGCGATTCTATAGTAGAAGCCAATCCAAACGCTCGTCGCAGGTATATTCAAATGAAGAATGAGCTTGTAGCCGTTGCTATGGATCCGGTTAATTTTATCCGGACACCTTTGCTATCAGGGCCGGATAAATGGTCTTTGATTAAAGGGTTATTCAAAAGAAATATTTCCACCGACCGCAGTATTTATGATTATGTCAGTCAGCGTTTCTCCCCGGGGATTGCCGTACGTTTGGTAGATCCTTTGATCAGCGGTATTTATGCCGGAGATATCAAACGTTTGCATATGGCATCGGCTTTTCCTAAAATGGCTCGTCGGGGTTTTAGGAAAATCCGCATGCGCTCATTTTTAGGCGGTATGGGGCAAATTATGGAAACGCTTTTAACGCGTTATCAATCTCATATTCAAACAAACAGGGAAATTTCTGCCACCCCAAGTAAAAGCGATATCACTGTGGTATCGACTCCTGCTTATGCCGCGGCCCGAATCATTGAGGGCATTAATCCTGTTTTGTCCCAAGTCCTGGGGCAAATGCCTTATGTCCCCATTGCTGTGGTAGGATTGAGTTTTGAACACAATGCTTTTAGAAAAAAACCGGATGGTTTCGGGTTTTTAATCCCTTCCCAAGAGCATAAGGACATTTTAGGGGTTTTGATAGAGAGCAATATTTTTCTCCAACGGGCAGGATCCCATCAAGTGATGCTACGCGTATTATTAGGAGGTGCCCATCATCCGCAAATCATCAAGGACACTCAAGAGCAGATTCTTTCTAAAGCGATCAAAGAAATCGACACGGTTTTCGGCCTTAAAGCCCGGCCGCTAGAAACATTTGTACAATTATGGCCTAAAGCTATCCCGCAGTATGAAATGACTTATCCTCTTTGGCGTCAATCTATTGCTGAACAATGCGCCCAGACACCGGGCTTATATTTATGCGCCAATTATTTAGACGGGATTTCTTTTAATGACTGCATCAATAATGCCAAAACCATCGCAGGGGATGTCGTGATTTGATAGCCATCTCTAAAAATGATTGGACATTGCCCGACGGAAAGGTTATAATTTTGGTTCATGAAGCCAACCAATGCCGATCAAGCTGGTTTACGATTTGTCCCTCTTAAAATCATCCTGCTTTATGTCATTTTTACCCTTGTGTGGATATATTTTTCTAATACTATTCTCCTATCTTTAGTTTACGACCATCAAGCCTTTCAGCAATTTTTGAAGTTTAAAGATTTTTATTATGTCCTTATCAGCTCGGTGATTTTATATTTTTCGTTTCGTGCTATCACGCGTAATCTTAGACAAAACGAGAAGAAATACCGGCATCTTTTCGAGAACGCCGCAGTGTCTATTTGGGAAGAGGATTTTTCCGCCGTTAAAAAGTTTTTTGACCAACAGCGGGCTTTGGGGGTGAGCAATTGGAGAGTTTATTTTGAAGGTAATCCTCAAGCTGTCAAGCAATGCGCTTCTTGGGTCATCATTACAGATTGCAACCAGGCAGGCTTGCGGTTTTTAGGTGTTAAAAGCAAGGCAGAAGTTCCTTCCCATCTGGACTACTATTTTACCGAACATTCGTTTAAAAATTTTAAAGAGGCACTCATTGCATTGGCAGAAGGAAGGACTCAATGGGCCGGTGAAATTTTCGCGCGTTCTCTGCAAGGCGAAACGATGGAATTGATGCTTCAGTTGGCGGTTGTCCCCGGCCATGAAGATGACCTCTCTAGAATTTTGGTTTCCCTGCTGGATATTACCAAGAGCAAAGAAGTCGAAAAGATCATGTTACTCAAAGAGGAACGGCTTCGGCAAATTATTGATTTAGTGCCTCATCTTATTTTCGCCAGGGATATGGAAGGGCGTTTTATTTTGGTCAATCGTGCTGTAGCTGAGATTTGTGGGACAACGGTAGAGAATATCATCGGGAAGAAGGATGAGGATCTTGCTAAATTCCCGGAGGAGGTCCATCATTTTCATCAAGATGATTTGGAAGTGATCCGTTCAGGGAAACCTAAATTTATACAGGAACCTCTCACCAACGCTCAAGGCCATACCAGGCTTCTTTCGACAACCAAGATACCATTCACGGCTTCAGGGACTAATTCCCCTTGTGTTTTGGGAGTCGCTATTGACATTACAGATTATAAGCGGACAGAAGAGGCCCTTTCGCAAAGTCGACATTTTATTGACAGCATCCTCAACTCCACGCCCAACCTCATTTATGTGCATGACTTAATTAATAAGAAAAATGTCTATTGTAATCGTGAGGCTTTAAATTTTTTCGGGTATACACATCAACAGATCCAAGAGATGGGAGCCCAACTTTTTATCAACATTTTACATCCTGATGATTTTTCTAAGGTTATGGGACACCATCATTCGCTTCCCAAAGACGGGAATATCCGGGAGATTGAATACAGGATGAAAGATGCCAGCGGTCAGTGGCGTTGGATACGCAGCCGTGATGTGCTTTTTGCCAGCACATCGACAGGAGAGCCGTGGCAGATTTTAGGCTCTGCGGAAGATATTACCGATCGTAAATACCTTGAGAACAAAGTTTCGATTTTGGCCAACTATGATGCGTTGACGACTGTGCCTAACCGTACACTGTTTTTTGAACAAGCGGGCTTAGGCCTTTCCCATGCCAGGCGCAACAATACGGCGTGCGCCGTACTTTTTGTTGATCTGGACCATTTTAAAAATATTAACGATACGTTGGGGCATTCGATAGGTGACGAGCTTCTGAAGGACACGGCCTTGAAGCTTGCAGGGTGCATTCGTGAGGTCGATATCATGGCCAGGTTAGGGGGGATAAATTTATTGTATTCCTCAATGGCCTTGAAGATGCTCAAAGTGCCCAGCATATTGCGGAACGTATTCGTGAGAAACTCGATACGCCGCGTCAGATATTAGGCAACGATCTTTTCGTCACTGCGTCCGTGGGCATCGCGGCCTATCCTAATGACGGCAATAATTTAGAGGAGCTTCTTAAAAATGCGGATACGGCGATGTATGCGGCCAAAGAAGCGGGGCGTAATACTTTTTGTTTCTTTGACGGTATCATGAATGAGAAAGCTGTAAGTAGAATGCAAATAGAACGGGGCTTACGGGATGCTTTAACGAAGAATGAATTTAAACTTTTTTATCAACCGATTATCAGTGTTCAGGACGGAAGGACCCGCGGATTTGAAGCGCTTATCCGTTGGTTTAGAGCAGACGGGGTGTTGATACTCCCTAATGATTTTATTCATATTGCCGAAGAGACAGGACTCATTATCCCTATGGGGGAATGGGTTTTGAAAGAAGCCTGTCGTATGGGTAAAAAATTGCAGAACTTGGGCTTTGAAGATATTGTCATGTCGGTCAATATTTCAGTGACTCAGCTTAGACACAAAACCATTATTGATACTATCAAAAATGCCTTAGAAGAAACCGGTCTATCGGTTAATTCTCTTGAAATTGAAATTACGGAAAGTATTCTCATCGGCTCTTTTGATGCTTCCATTGAAATTTTGAAGCAAATTCGGGATATGGGAGTGAAAATTTCACTCGATGATTTCGGTACAGGGTATTCTTCTTTGAGTCATCTTAAGCGCCTGCCGCTGACCAACCTTAAAATCGACCGCCTCTTTATTAAAGAACTTATGAATCAAGGGGTTGAGGTAGCGATGACCGCGACCATCATTGATCTGGCCCATACCCTTAACCTCGGCGTTATTGCTGAAGGGGTGGAACATGAATTTCAGCTGACAAACTTGGCCCAAGAGCGGTGTGATTATTTTCAAGGTTTTCTTTTCGGCAAGCCGATGCCGGAAAAAGAAGCTATTATCTTTCTTAAGGACACCCGTTCTTAAGACCAAGAGGTTAATTAACCCATAATGAAAAAATTTTTATTATTGATTATGATGCTGTTTGTCTCCGGTTTTGTTCAAGCCTCTGGTCCGCTATCAGTTAATACATCACCGGTCGTTGCCCTCACAAGTCCTGTTAATCAAAGTACTTTACCGGCAGGTTCCAGTATCACCATTACGGCGACGGCTTCAGAAGCCGGCGGGACTATTTTTTCAGTGACCTTTTATAACGGGGCCACTTTATTGGGGCAATGCAATAAATCTCCGTATAGTTATACGTGGAACGATGTCCCTGCGGGCACGTATACGTTGACGGCTGTAGCGACAGATTTTAATAAGGTTTCAACGACCTCCGGTGCGCTAACAATTACGGTGACACCTGCGCCACCGGTCGTTGCTATCGTAAGCCCTGCTAATGGCAGTATTTTTACAGTGGGGTCTCGTATCAGTCTGGAGGCGACCGCTTCGGAGTTTAATGGGACTATTTCTACTGTCAGTTTCTATAACGCCTCGACTTTGTTAGCAACGAGAAGCATGACTTCGTCTTCATATAATTATAATTGGGATAATGTCCCTGCCGGTGGTTATACATTGACTGCGGTGGCTACAGACATTAATGGCGTTTCAACGACATCTCGTCCTATAACTGTTACGGTTGTGTCTTCTTCGGTGCCGATGGTTGCCGTTACAAGTCCTGCTAATGATAGTATTTATATAGCAGGTGCCAATATCACTATGACTGCTTCTGTGGCGGAGAGCAATGGGACTATCAGAGAAGTCTTTTTTTATGATAGGACATATTATTTAGGATCAAGTGCTGTATCTCCGTACACGTATATTTGGAATAATGTCCCTGCCGGCACCTATTCCCTGACGGTTGAAGCGACCGATAACAACGGAGGCACTTTGATATCAGCACCTGTTCATATCACTGTTAATCCGGCGCCTGCTTTGCCGACAACTCCTTCGGCCGGGACGGGGAAGAAAAAGCAGAAGGAGTAGAATGGAGGCGCTTTGATGATTTTATTTGGGCAGATAGTTATGGCATTGATTGGAGCCACCATCGGGCTTTTTTTATTTTTTACAACCTTCCCGGACAATTGAACTTCAGACAAAGTTTTATGCGTGTATCAATTGGCGGATGGAGCCTATTTCAATGGCTAGGGAGATACGCAATACCAAGTTGATGGGTTTATTGTTAACGGGATTTGCGGTATTTACAGTGATATATTCTATCATCATTATTGTCAAATAATGGGCCTTATGGGCCCCCACCATGAATTCAAAAAGTCTACTACTTAAAATATTTCACAAATTTTTAGGTCAATATGGCCCTAGAAAATGGTGGCCGGCAAAGACAAGGTTTGAAGTGATAGTCGGAGCTGTGCTGACCCAAAATGTGACTTGGAAAAATGCCAAAAAGGCGGTAGATAATTTAAAGAAGGCGGGATTGCTTTCTTCTGCGGCCATGGCCTCGGCTAAGCACACAGACCTCGCAGAAAGAATAATAAGCTCAAGATATTACAATCAAAAAGCTAAAAAGTTAAAAGCATTCAGCCTTTTTTTAATGGATACATACGCCGGATCATTAAATAAGCTCTTTAGCGGAAAAATGGAAGATTTACGGGAAGAGTTATTAAAGATAAAAGGGATCGGGAAAGAAACTGCGGATTGTATTTTGCTTTATGCGGGTCGAATGCCGTCATTTGTCTGTGATGCGTATACGAAAAGATTTTTAGATAGGTACGGACTCCTGAAGGGCATGACAACGTATGATGATATTAGAAACTTTTTTATGCAAAATCTTCCGGTGGATGTCTATCTGTATAATGAATATCATGCGTTAATTGTCTATCATGGCCATACTGTCTGTCAATCCAAGCCGGACTGCCGAAATTGCCCTGTTAGGGTCATTGACAAAACAACTTATTGTCATTATGCGAAATCTCAGCTGATTTAATAAATTGCCAGGGGTTTTTATTTGGAGTAGAATAGCAACACTTTATGGAAAATTATCAAGGAGGTGGTTGAAATGGCAAAATTCTTAATGTTAGGTAAGTATTCTGTTGATGCGGTCAAAGGGATTAAGTCAGAACGTACGAAAAAAGTGGTGGAGGCCGTTGGGAAATCCGGGGGCAAGGTTAATGAGATGTATGCCTTATTGGGTGGGCATGATATTTTATTCATTGTCGATTTTCCCGGAAATGCAGGCGCCATAAAAGCTTCCATTGCCATTACGAAACTAACCGGCATTGGCTTGACCACTTACCCGGCCATACCTGTTGAGGATTTTGATAAGATTTTGGGGGCATAAAAAGATGTAAATTGTTTAGGAAAAGCTAGTTAGGAGTGATAGAATACTTATATATTTAACAAAAAGGTAGAAAACTAAAGGAGGGGGCGAAATGGATGCTATGCATACAGTTCTGGGACCATCCATAAAAATGGTTCTTACTCAAGTGGGTCTGTTTGTCAGCAGTGTGCTTTTGGTTCTTATCCTTATTATCATCGGTTGGCTTTTTTCTAAACTTGTTATCAAAGAAGGGGTTACTAAATTATTAAAGCTTATCAAGCTTGATGATTTATCCCAAAAGGTCGAGCTGGACTCTATTTTAGCCAAAGGCGGCATTAATATCGGGCTTTCGGATTTATTAGGTATTATTTGCTATTGGCTGGCCTTACTGGTGACTTTTGTAGTGGCTCTGAACGCGGTAGGCTTGACCGTTGCCGCTGATCTGTTGCAGAAGATCGTGCTTTTTATCCCTAACATTATCGCGGCTGTGTTTATTTTGATTGTGGGGATGTTTGCGGCTGTTTTGGTAAGGAATATTGTCAGGGTCTCTGCCAGTAACGCGGGCATTGATCAGGCTAATTTAATGAGCAATATTTGTGAAGTTGTGATTATCGTGTTTGCCGTGGCCATTGCCTTAGAACAGTTGCAAATCGGCGGCAGAATCATTGATTTGACGATCAGCATTATATTAGGGTCGTTTGGTCTTGGTTTTGCGTTGGCTTTTGGCTTGGGATGCAAGGACATTGTCGGCAAAGCGGTTAGATGAATTTTTGTCCAAATTAAAGAAATAAGTTTATCGGATCTTCCACAGAAATAGACTTGGGGCGCCTTACCCTAAGTCTATTTCTGTTTAGTGGGCCCGGTATGCTATCATCAGGGGTCCATCGGTATTTCTTTAAATTGTATGCCTTGGATACAAAGCTTAATTTACTTGATAGGAGTATTTAAACGATGATTCAAGGATTACTTTTATTTTCGATTTGTGACATGGAGCGATTGATATAATCACGAAGGATATTTTGCTTTTCAGGGGAAAGACTTAAAAATTCCAAACCTATATCAAATCGGTATCTGGTGTTATTTTGCTTGTTATTTCGCTCAACAGTTCTTACGACCCGCGCTAATGCAAACATTGAAGTATTAATCTCATCGAAAACTATTTCCACCTCTAATAGAGAAGTAACAGGGAAATTGATGTTCACCGGCATACATATACCTACTTCTGAAATATTTTTAACCCGCGAGCCGCTAAATAAATAATTTTTCATTTTGCGAAATGAAATTCTTAAATTTGCGTCTTTCCGGATAGCTCTTCTTCTGTCTTCTTTTATGTCTTCCATAGATTTTAGTATAGCATCTGTAATATTAATTTTCAATGGAGAGTATTTTTTTCTCAATATTAAACTTCTTGACATCCTACCTTCTTATATTAAAATCTTCCTATTAAAATTTTACTACCTAAGCATGACTTTTTAAAATTTATGAATGTGTATCAAATTTTAACTGATTCTGCACAGCTTTTTGCTCAAAAGCCGGCTATCATATTTAAAGATAAGATAGTGAGCTTTGCCGATTTAAAAGCTAATGTTTTGGCTTTAGCCAGGGGTTTGCAATTCTTGGGGGTTGGTCGTGGCCAAAAAATAGCCCTTTATTTACCCAACTGTCCCGAATATGTGTATGGCTATTTGTCATCTTTTCTTTTAGGGGCTGTGGTTGTGCCTTTGGATTATATGCTCAAGACAGATGAACTGATCGCTTGTTTGTCCCATGCCGAGGCAGAGTTTGTGGTGGCTTTAGAGAAGCCGGAGATAGATTGGGCAGGTATACAAAAGAACATGCCTTCTCTAAAGACGGTTATTCCTTTAGGGGCGGATTTTGAACGGTTATTTCATTGCGTGGGCGGAGAATTCAAACCTCAAGCAGTGCCGGAGGATGCTCCTGCTTTAATCATGTATACTTCGGGAACAACCGGAAACCCCAAGGGCATTTTGCTTAATTACAAGCATTTGCAAGGCTCCCCGGAGGCTATGAAATATTTCGTGGATTTAAGTCACAGGGACGTGAAATTATGCGCGATCCCTTTAAGCCATATCGGCGGTTTTATTTATATTCAAAATTGCATCATTTTTGGCATTACTTTGGTCTTGATGGACCGCTTTCATCCGTTGGAATTTTTAAAGAATGTGACGGCCTATCGAGTGACTTGTTTTCATATTGTTCCGCCGATGTACACGGCTTTATTGACGCTCAAGCATATCGACCAGTTTGATTTGTCTTCTTTACGCTGGGTCGTGGTTTTTGGCGCTCCTAATTCACCGGATATTTTGGAACGCTTTCATCGCTATTGTCCTAATGCTAAATTGCTCAACGGTTGGGGTATGACTGAAACCTGTCCGCCTAACACGGTCACACCTTTAGATAATCCTAAGATTGAAAGTGTAGGCAAGGCGGCACCCAATTGTGAAATTCAAGTTGTGGATGACGACGATTGTCCTCTTGGACCGGGAGAAATTGGTGAAGTTGTTATCCGCGGCTGGGTGGTTATGCAAGAGTATTACAAAGACCCGCAGGCAACCCGCCTGGCCAAACACAATGGCTGGTTTCATACCGGGGACTTGGGGCGTTTTGATGATGAGGGATTTTTATATATTGTGGGACGCAAGAAAGAGATGATTAAAGTGGCCGGGCAAATTGTGTATGCCCCGGAGGTGGAAGCTGCTTTGTGCAAGCATGAAGGGGTGCTGGAGGCGGCGGTGATCGGCGTGTCGGATGATATGCGCGGGGAGTCCATCAGAGCTTTTGTGGTTTTAAAAGAAGGGGTTAACGTCGAGCCTTTAGAGATCAAGTATTTCGCTCGTGCGCATTTGGCCAATTTCAAAGTGCCGCAAACGATTGAAATCCGTGCGGCGTTGCCTAAGAATAGGGCTGGGAAAATAGATAAAGAGCTATTACGAGTTTAATGTAGCGTATCATCGGGCAACCGAGGGAAAGGGAGATTTTTATATGTCAGAAAAGATGACCCGTGATGTGCATTTAAGCGGCAAAGATTTGATGGCGATGGTGCAGTTAAGGCCCCAAGATATCGGTTCTTATGCGATTGTGCCCGGCCCTCGCGAACGTTTGGATAGTTTGGTCAAGAAAATGGAGAATCCCGTCAAGAATTTTTCTTTTATGGAATACACCATGTTCACCGGGAACATCAACGGTATTCGTGTGACCGCCATCAATGGCGGACGTTTTGCCGCGGATACAGCTATTACGACGGAGATTTTATGTCATGCAGAAGTTAAGGTGCTTATCCGCATCGGCAGCTGCGGGGCCCTGCGTAAAGATATTAAAATTGGTGATTTTATTATGACCACAGGCTGTGTACGCGGGGAAGGGGTTTCTCCTTATTATGTGGATGAAAAATTTGTCACTGTTCCGGATGGGGCTTTGACGAAGAAATTTACCGGGATTGCTAAAAATATGGCAGCAGCCGGTGGTGCCAGTGTGCATGAAGGTAAGGTATGGTCAACGGATGCTATCTTGCGTGAAACTAAGGAAATTGTTAATGGTACAATCGACCAAGGGGCTATTGGGGTGGATATGGTAAGCAGCCCCTTTTTGACCATTGCCCAGGTTTATAAAATTCCGGCGGTGTCCATTTTGGCGGTTTCAGATAATTTAATTACCGGAGAGATGGGATTCATGAATCCCGGTTACTATATGGCTGAGAGCATGCTTATTCAGATGGCCATAGAATTAGTTAAACAATTGGAAGGTAAATAGCATGGCGTTTGAATCACCTTTATTTTGGCCGGCGTATATTAAAAAGAATGTGCTGTATGTTCTTGACGAGACCTTGGTCCCGGAGAAACTGAAGTACATTCCTGTGAAAAATGTTAAAGGCGCGGTAGGTGTTATCCGTCATATGAAAACCCGCGCCTTCGGTCAATTTTTGGTAGTGCTGAATACTTTTTTGTTAGAGTTAAATCCTAAGGGGGATTTGATTGAACATTTACAGACGGTGGCAAGGGAGCTCAATGATTCTCGTCCGACCTTTCCTTTTGCTGAGGTCACAGGGATAGTTTTAGGAGTGGCGCAAAAGGCTTATCTTAACGGTGCGGATGTGCGCAGCGCTGTAAAAAGAACGATAGAAAGTTTTTTATCAGGTATTAGAGCCCGTCGCCTGCAAAGGGTCAAAGATATGGCGGAGGTTATGAAGGAAGGGGATTGTGTTTTAACACATTGTAATGTCAGCGGTGAGCTGGCCATGGCTGCAAGCCGGGCCCGCGCCCAAGGTAAGCATGTTAAATTTTTTGCCACCGAAACCAGGCCCTATATGCAGGGAGCTAAATTAACGGTATGGGAATTGCAGAAGGCCCAAGTGCCGGTTACTTTAGTCGCCGATAATACCGTGGCCTCTTTAATGGCGGATGGATTGGTCAATCGTGTCATTATTGGTTCCGACCGCTGTGCAGCGAATGGGGATATTGCCAATAAAATCGGCAGCTATCAGATTGCTGTTTTAGCTCGGGAATTTAATATGCCTCTCATTGTTTTGACCCAGCCTTCCCGAGGGGTGGCTTGCGGCGGGGACATGCCTATTGAATTGCGTGATGCTGATGAATTATTAATTTTTCAAGGTAAAAAAGTATTTGGTCGGGGAGTTAAAGGTTTTTATCCGGGATTTGATGTGGTGCCTCATCAACTGATAACGAAAGCGATTGCGATTCATGCAGGAGTATAAGGCTAAATCTATTTATTTGTTGCAGGGGATCCTAAGTGCAGAAACTTTGAAAAAAGTAAAATTTTCTAAAGGTCGTCATGCATTTGTTTGCGAAGGCAGGCCGACTTTAGAGGCGGGACGTAAAACGGCACAAGTTCTTTTAAAAAGGGGCATAATACCGACGATCATCAGTGACAATATGGCTGGATTCTTGTTCTTTAAAGGATGGGTCAAAGAGGTAATTATAGCCTGCCAGTATGCGGATAGTACCGGAGCTTTGTGCGATATGGGGGCTTTGATATTAGCTGTATTAGCCCACAAGCATAAAATTCCTCTTAAACTGTTGCCCGCAGAGCATAGGGCAAGATTTTTAGGAGACCCTAAGTCTGTTTTAAGTTTTGAGGGAAAAAGAATCGCTCCTGTGGGAACACATAGCTACGTGCCTTTAGTGGAGTGGGTTTCAGCGAAGTATTTAAGATAAATATGCAAGAATTAAAAAATAAAATTATCGAAATTGGCAAACTGCTTTGGGACAAAGGCCTGGTCACGGGTTTTAATGGCAATATCAGCGCTCGTGTGGATGTGCACACCTTACTGATTACAGCGACGGGAACTTGCCTGGGATATTTAAAGGCGCAAGATATTGTGTTGATCAATATGGATGGTGAAACTGTTGGTGAGGGGAAAGCTTCAAGCGAGAAATTAATGCATACGGAAATTTATAAGAATTTTCCTCAAATTCAGGCTGTGGTGCACACACATGCGACGTACACAAACGGGTTCTTTTTAGTTAATGAGTCGTTCACGCCTAAAACTTTTGAAGCGAAATTTTATTTGGGGTGCGTTAAATCCATTGAGCAAACTACACCTTCCGTAACGGATGCCGCCCCTGTTATTAAAGAGTTACAGGCGAATAATATAGTTGTTCTGCGTAATCATGGCGTGGTCGCTGTAGGGCCGGATTTATTTCGCGCCTTTGTGCTGATTCAG
>CAWHFJ010000002.1:0-8339 GCA_963828495.1 Candidatus Omnitrophota bacterium | reverse complement strand
GTGGTGGCTCAGGTGGCCGCGCGCAGGCCGGTGTTGGCCAAAAAGCTCTCCGCATTCGACCCGGAGAGCCATCCAGACCCGTCCTGCGCCAATCCGGACTGGCAGCGCGAGCCGTTACGCGTAACCTTTCACCCCAACGGGAAAAAGCGGGTCAGCTTCGACATCGTTCCCTGCTCGACCGTGCTGGTTGAGGAGACGGGCGACGACGCGGAGACGCCGGCAGCGGGCCAGGAAACTTCGGCAAAATAGGGATAAAGCAAGCGAGCACAACGGCAAGACAGCGGAAAACATGGAATCTCTCGACGAGCTCTTGCGAAAGGCCGAGGCGGCGCATGGACATCTGTGCGCCGGCCAGGTTCTTGGTGTGCGCATGGCGCTGCTTGGCTTGGAGCGGCTGGGAATTGCCGACCCGCATGGCGCCGACCGCAAGCGGCTCGTAACGTTTGTCGAGATCGATCGCTGTGCAACGGACGCCATCGCTCTGGTCACCGGCTGCCGGCTGGGCAAGCGGGCGCTGAAGTTCCGGGACTGGGGAAAGATGGCCGCTACCTTTGTCGAACTCGCCTCGGGCCGTGGCATAAGGATAGTTGCCCTGGACGGATCGCGAAAGTTGGCGAGCCGTTTGTATCCGCACCTGGAGAGCGAAGCCCGGAAGCAGCTCGCGGCCTACCGCGAGTTGGCGGATGCGGAACTGTTCCGCGAGCAGTGGGTTCGCGCGCAAGTCGGCCCGACGGAGTTGCCCGGCCACCGGGGAGAGCGGCAAGTTTGCCCGCGTTGCCTGGAGAGCGTGAACTTCGGCCGCCTTATTGAAGTCGAAGGGGAGAGACTGTGCCTGTCCTGCGCCCGACCGGAGTTGCGCTATTGGCAGCCGGACGATCGGCCAGCCCCACCGCATTAGCCCGGCTGTGGCGCTTCTCGCGCCGGATTTGCTTTTCCAGTTCCCAGATCACCCACAGCATGAACACCAAAGACAGGGCAACCGGAACCAGCCAAAGCAGTTCGAAATTGAAGTCCTCCATGGCGGCCATTCCTTTCACCGGCGCTCCAGGGGGCGGGCTTGCCCAACCAGGTCGCCCCGGAGCGGGAACGCTGTATCTTCAGGTGAAATCGTTGGCGCTAAGGATGTTGTAGGCAACCTGTAAAGGCTTCATAAAGCTGCGCAATGGACTGCGCTGAAGCTGGCTTGCTGAAGCACGGACCTTGACACACAACCGGCCACGCGTATCTTATCTTTCTAGGCACTTTTTTGGGAGATCCGGACAACGGGCAGCGGCTGAACAGTTGACTGTGCGTAGCTGGAACACCAAGAGGAAGCTGTGTCGAACAGGAAGCAGACAGCACGAGGTTTGCAGGGATGGAGGCAGGCGCGGGATGAGAATCCATTCCCTGTCATTCTGCAGATTGTCCACTGATCCCGGCGTCCGGCCAGAGACAGGGCTGGATTGAACCTTGAGCCAGGGCCGTTCCCGGAGACAAATCTATCTTTCAGGCGAACAGCGGACGGCTGGGTGCGCCTGTGCACTGAACGGCGGCTGGTTCTTGGCCGGAAGGCAAGCGAGAGGTGAGCGTGGGGATGAACATGGCGAAGGTTTTCGCGTTCTTTATGGCAGCTCCCAGTGGGGCAGCCGGAAACGGCCTCACGGTGCTGCTGCCCCTGCTGCTGATTCCGATTCTTTACCTCTTGATGATTCGCCCGCAGCAGAGGCGGCAAAAGCAGTGGCAGGCCATGCTCCCTCAATCAAAACCGGCGACCGAGTCACCACCGCCGGCGGCATCCGCGGCATCATCATGTCCATCAAGGACGACTCGATCGTCATCCGCGTCGCTCCGGATAACCTTAAACTGGAGATAGCCAAGAGCGCGATTGCCTCCGTCACCACTCAGGAAGACGCTTCGGCCTCCTGAGGGGCGCGGCGGACTTTTCAGGATCGGCACGGGCTTTCCCGCAATTTGAACTAGAGAAACGGAAACATGAAGAAGAATCTTAGGAACAAAGTTGTACTTATCGTCGCGGTTTTGCTGGTGTTTACCTACGGCATCTTCGGAATTCCTTCGGGGGTCAGCGGCAAGGACCTGCTGGCGGCGATGAGCAACCGCATTCACCTCGGCCTCGATCTGCGCGGCGGCGTCCATCTCATCCTGCAAGTGGTAGTCAAAGAGGCGGTCAACGCCGAAACCGACAACGCCGCGCAAAGGATTCAGCAGGACCTGAAGGCGGCAAGCCTCAACTTTTCACAAGTGTACAAGCCCGACCCGCTCAAGCCGGACGGCACCGGCAATCCGGAGACGATTCGCGTGGACGGTATCTCCCCGGCCAATCTGAGCGCGGCGCGCTCTCTGCTTGACTCCAAGTATTCCAACGAGTACGACCTTACCGGCGGCGGTTCGGACTCGAGCTTCACGCTCACCATGAAGCCGCTGGTGGAGCGGGCGCTGGACGAAAAAACCGTTCAGCAGGCCATCGAAACCATTCGCGATCGCCTTTTAATGTTTTAAATTCTTTTCCGTCGACATACACCGGTGCTATGGGGTTTTCTGACGCGCCGGGCAGGCTGATGCCGATATCCGCATGGCGGCTCTCGCCGGGGCCGTTGACAACACATCCCATGACCGCGATTTTCATCTGCTCCACGCCAGGGTAGCGCTTTTGCCACAAAGGCATTTTTAATTTGATGTGGCTGTTGATGTCCTGGGCCAAATATTGAAAATAATTGGAACTGGTGCGCCCGCAGCCGGGGCAGCTAGTCACCGACGGAGAAAAATAACGGAACCCCATGGACTGCAAAATCTCTTTGCAGACTTCCACCTCTTTGGAACGAGGCACGCTGGGTTGAGGGGTCAGGGAAACACGGATCGTGTCCCCTATGCCCTGCTGAAGCAAAATCGAAAGTGCCGCGGCAGAAGAAACTATCCCCTTGATGTCAGATCCGGCCTCTGTCAAGCCAAGATGCAGGGGAATATTGCAAACACCGGAACTTCTGATAAACCGCGACCATGTCCTGCAACCCTGACATCTTGACGCTTAAAACCAATTTTTCCTGGGCAGGCCCAATTTTAAGGCATATTCCGCCGATTGCAAAGCGCTCTGCACCATGGCCTCACGGGTGACCTCGCTAAAATCCTTAGGATTAGATGATTTGGCATTACTGTCCATTAGTTCAGTCAATAATTCCTGGTCTAATGAGCCCCAATTAACACCGATGCGCACCGCCTTGCCATTGTCAACCGCGATTTTGATGATCTGGGCAAAATTATCATCGTGCAAACGGCCTTTGCCCACATTGCCGGGATTGATACGGTACTTATCTAACAATTGGGCGGTTTTCGGATTATTGCTAAGAGGGTATGCCCGTTAAAATGAAAATCCCCGATAATAGGGGTTGTAATGCCCTCTGTACGCAGACGCCTGATGGCCTCAACCGCGCCTTTGGCCGCGTCATGGTCATTGATTGTCCAACGCACCATCTCAGAGCCGGCGGCAATCAGTTCCCTGGTCTGGGCCAAGGTGCCTCAACATCAGCCGTTGGAGTATCTGTCATGGACTGGATACGTATCGGATAATCCTGCCCTAAGGCCAGCGGGCCGATAAGGACAGTAGGAGTTTTTCGACGATGAATAGAACCATAATTTAAATTTACACCCTAAGTAAAAATGATATAATTGATCTAGCGTATTATAGGAAATGAATCGAAAAAAAGCAAGATAAGAAGACATGCCATGGAAATATTTTTAGCCAAAACACAAGGTTTTTGCGCCGGGGTCGCGAGCGCCATCGATATTGTCGAATTGGCCCTTAAAACCTATGGCACTCCTTTATATGTCTACCATGATATCGTGCACAACACCTCGGTGGTTGAGGACATGAAATGCCGCGGGGTCAGGTTTGTCGAAGATTTAAAAGACGTGCCGCATGGCTCACGGATCATTTTTAGCGCGCATGGCATCCCGCCTGATCTTATCAATGAAGCCCGCGAGCGCCGTTTAAAATATGTCGATGCCACCTGCCCTCTGGTGACAAAGGTCCATAAAGAAGCCGTCAAATTTTCCGACCAAAAGGTAGACACCGTGCTCATCGGCCATGTGGGCCATCAGGAATTGATCGGCACCTCGGGATATGTGCATCCGGACTTGCTGCATATCATCGAAAATGAAAAAGACATCGATGCTTTAAATATTGACCCCCAAAAAACGTTGCCTATATCACGCAGACAACACTTTCCGTCGATGAAACACATGGCATCATTGAAAAATTAAAGTTAAAATTCCCTAAACTAGCCGGCCCCCGGCGCTCGGATATCTGTTATGCCACCCAAAACCGCCAGGATGCCGTCAAAGAATTGGCCGGCTTTTGCGATATCATTATCATTTGCGGCTCGCCTCATTCTTCAAACAGCAACCGCCTGCGGGAAACCGGCGAGCAAATGGGCGTGGCCAGCTACATTGTGGACACGGCCGCCGAATTGGATTGCTCTATTTTAAAGGGCAAAGAACGGCTGGGCCTAAGTTCCGGGGCTTCTGTCCCCCGTTATTTGGTGGATGAGATCATCGATAAGATCAAGGACTTCGCCCCGGTCCACTGTCCATGAATTTAATAACCCTGAAAAAAATATTGTGTTTCCGGTGCTACAATTTAAAGAATAGATTACCTGCGGCCTATGGCAAAATTAATTATCGACAATATCACTTACGAAGTACCCGACGGTCAACAGATAGCCCAGGCCTGCGAGGCAGCGGGCATCCCGTTTTCCTGCAATTCCGGCGTATGCGGCACCTGCCAGATTGAAATCCTGGAAGGCGCCGAAAATATCAATGAATTAAACAGGGAAGAAACAGAATTAGCCATGGACCGCACCCACCGTTTAGGATGCCAATGCAAGATCTTAGGCGGCACGGTCAAAGCAACTTATTAAATGTTTATCCTTCAAGAAAATCCCATTGACCCCGTTAAAGCCAAAAACATGTGCCACGATCCTGCCAATGGGGCCATTGTCATTTTTGAAGGCATGGTCAGGGCTGATGAGCACAAGGCCGCGTGGTCAGCGGGCTTTTGTATATCGCCGATACTGCGGCTGTGCTTGCAGAAGGCGAAAAAATCATCAAAGAAGCCTTGTCCCAATTTTCCATCAACGAAGCTGTATGCATTCAAAGGATAGGCCAATTAAAAACCACTGAAACCGCCGTATGGATCGGTGTATGGGCGCCCACCGGGATGAGGCTTTTAAAGGCTGCCGCTATATCATCGAAGAAATTAAAAAAAGACTGCTCATCTGGAAAAAAGAATTTTATACCGACGGCAATAGTGCCTGGGTCCACGGAGCCCAAAAACCTGTTATCTTTTGACATGAAAACATATTCCCCAGCCCTGCTGTCGGCTTACACCACTTTTCAATTAGGCGGCCCATGCCCTTGCATGGTTGAATGCGCAACACCGGATGAACTGATACAAACAGTGCAAAAATTCAAAAAAGAAAACACGCCTTTTCTTTTGATCGGCGGCGGGTCTAATTTAGTGGTCTCTGATCACGGCCTGGATACAACCGTCATCCGCTATGTATCCCCCACTCCCCTGATTGAACGTAACGGCCATGATATTACTGTTTCAGCAAGCACTGTCCTGGATGATCTGGGCCTTTTTTGTGTGGATGAAGGACTGGAAGGCTTGAATTTTACGACCGGCATCCCGGGAACTGTGGGAGGCGCTGTGGCAGGCAATGCCGGCGCCTGGGGAAAACAAGTCGGAGATGTATTAAAATCCGCCCTCATTCTTGATGATCAGGGTAAACCAAAACCGTGGGGCCTGATTATTTTGCTTTTTCCTATCGTCATTCGCGTCTTAAAGAAACAAATGAGATCATTGTTTCCGTGACCTTTACGGTAACGCCGGGTGATCCTGTTGCTTTGGCCCAAGAGCGCGCCGAGATTCTTAAAAAACGTTCTGAAAAACATCCCTGATCTGTCCACCCACCCATGCGCCGGTTCTTTCTTTCGGAACATTGAACCCACCTCGAAAGCCGACCGTCGTCAGGCTTCGGGTTGGTTTCTTGAAGAAGCCGGCGGTAAAAATCTAAAAGCCGGCGGGGCCTATATTTTTGAAAAACACGCCAATATCATCGTCAAAGGCCCGCATGCCACGGCCCAGGATGTGTATGACCTGCATTTAAAAATGATTGAGGCAGTAAAAGAAAAATTCGGCCTGCAATTCGTTAGGTGAAATCCACGTTTCGCGGGAAAATTTAACAACACCCCGCAGTTTGACCAAGAAGGCTTTTGGTAATCTCTTAGTTATTTATCCCCAACAATGATAACGGGCTAGAAATAGGCGTGATGTTGATAATGACCGGCGTAAAGCCTTCAAACCCGCCTTGCATCAACTCACTTAGCCAGGCCGGGTCGAATTGGACGTTGACAGTCCTGCCATTGCGTTTGACGTTGATTTGGTCAAGGTCAATACCGCCGAGGTCTCGTGAATTTTTAATTACCTCGGATATTGACATAGCAGGGTCAGAGCCGGCGTGATTACCCATATTTTTCACAGCGTTTGATGCCGCCCAACGCACCCTTGATCAGGATCTTGACGGCCCACCTTCTTTAACACTTGAAGTGCCGTTTTATCTTTCTTTTCTCCAAGAGCCTCAGCAGCAATCTTCCTGACTCCGGGATCCTTACTTTTCAATAGCCCCACTAAAACTTCTGTTTTTTGTCTTGATAAATTACTTTGTAAAGCTGCTTTCCATTTTTTGGGTATGCCTTTGAGGGCACTATGTCTTGAAGATAAATAACTAACGATATACAGTGTTAACAAGCTTTGCTCTGCGAATTTAATTGCCGATTTATTTTCCAAAACCCATTGATGCCATTCTTGATACCATTGCTGCCATGGGAGATCCATGGTTAATAAATCCATGTGCGCCATTAGGAATAATGATAATTGTGCCGGATCACCATTGGCTGGCGTAAAATCTCCTAACCAAGGTCTTGTTAATTCCTCCCTTAACCGGAGCGAATTGGAAAAGATCTTAACAGTCTTGTCATGTCCTTCGACGCCGATTTCTTGATTAGGGGCGATATCGCCCTTCTTGGCGTCATCATTTACGGCTGGTTGTGCCGGCGGCGTGGGGCGTTCGGGACGAGAATGCCGTCTCCAAACATAGAATGGAGCTTCAACCTCAACAAAATTTGAACCAGGCTTCCACCATGGACCATCAGTTATCGATAAATCAGAGTATCCTTGAGCAGACAATACTTGAACATAGTCATACTGATACCGCCCTCTCTCATCCTTCAAAGAAAAATACAGTACAGCACTAACGAGATTGTATTCCGGGTATTTACGCTGCTTTTCAAAGTCCATCAGCCGTTGAAATAATCTATCCGCTATCCATTCCTTCTTGATCGGCTGGGCACTGATTAATTCATCAATGGCTTGCTTCGCGGCTTTACGAACGCCCTCATCTTTATGACCCAACATCCCCGCAATCCCATACACATTACCGGTTTTTTCCCAGATTGTGATTATCGCCTCAGCAATCATGGCATGGTCTGATTTGCGACTCTGAGATCCTTACTGGAATCGCATCGAACTCACAGCTCCCTCTATCCCAGCCGACATCGGATTTGGGCTTCGATCCGCCTCCTTCTGCATCAATTGCGCCATGCTTCCCCTGCTCCCAACCACCAATGTACTCGTCTTCTAAACATCGCTTCGGGCCCCGCTTCAATCTCTGAGCAACTCGCAGCCTGCCTTCCCTCGCACTGTTCTCCGTCGCCGACACGAAGAGCTGAACTTCTCGCAGGCTTCGCAGCGCTCCGGCAAGCGAGTCCGCTTCGAAGACGAGGCACTCCCAGTCCAGTCTAGATACACACCGACTCATCTTAAATCCGTTGATGGTGTCAGTGATTTCAATTGTTTTCTTCTATATACGACTATGTCCATAAATTATAATGTCCATGTGAGAATGTTCCTTGTACTCGTAATTGTATACTGTAAATTTAGATGTTTTGACTCAGTTCTGTCGCTCATAGCACATCGCTGTTGTCATGAAATCATTATCGATTTTTCATTTTATTGACAATTAATTGTCCAGCTAGTACTGTTTATTAGTATCGTTCAAATGTACGCTTTAACCGAGAAATGGGTATAATTCATAAAACAATTAGATACCTAATTATATGTTAATATGAGCATAATATATTATTTTGCTTAAATGAGAATCTTTGTACTTAAATTTGACTTTCCTTAATCAATCGAGAAATTAGTTTATAATTTAGATTTATATAAATCTTTATTTCTCATTATTTTTTGCACCAACTCAATTTTTAATTAGTTGTCAGGTTAATTA
>CAWHFJ010000001.1:0-5754 GCA_963828495.1 Candidatus Omnitrophota bacterium | reverse complement strand
AAAAGATAGGTCGTTTAAGAACGCCTCTCGTTGGATTGCGACGATGAGTTCCGCCACCTTCCTTAGGGTATCGCATCTTTTTTCGATGGTTCTCAATAGCTCGAGGGCGTCTTGCAAGTTAGTGGATAAAAATTCTTTGGTGGCGGGATCAACGTCCTTGTTTTTGAGCATTTCCTTGTACTCTTTATTAATGCCCAGAAGAGAGGTGTCTTCGTTATTGATGCTTATCTCCAGGCTGTCATCGTTGTCTTTGATGATGACGTCAGGGGTTATATGCTGTGTTTCTTCGGCGCAAAAGTTTCTGCCGGGTTTCGGGTCAAGGCCGTGGATTTTTTTGATCAAGGGTTCGATTGTTTCTATGGGCACTTTTAGGCTTTTGGCAATTAAGGTATAGTTTTTCTTGGCCACGTCTTCAAGGTGGCACTCAACGATTTTTATAAGCAGGGGGTCATTTTCACCTGCGGATTTAAGCTGTAAGCCCAAACATTCCGCCACCGACCGGGCCCCCACTCCCACAGGTTCAAACTCTTGCACTATTTTTAATATCTTTTCAACATTTTCCATTGGCACATTGAGGGTCTTGGAGATATCCGGCAGGGAGGCGGCCAAATAACCATGCTCATTAATATTGCCAATGATCTCCTGGCCGATTTTAAACTCTTCATCAGTGGATGTGGAATATCCCAGTTGTCTTAAGAGGACGTCCTGCAAAGAGGCCTTTTTAGTGATGTAACTTTCCTGAGAGTCAAAATCCTCATTATTTTGGCGCCAGCGGACAGGGTAGGAGGGCGTTCTTTTTGACAGTCTACTCTTAGGCCGCCGCTCTTCCAACAGCGGGTTGCTCTCCAATTTCTTTTCTATCAGCTCATGAATGTCCATTGAAGAGAGTGATAAAATGTTAAGAGATTGGGCAAGCTGCGGCGCTAGCCCCGTTTTTAGTTCAGTTCTCTGCCTTAGTTGCATAGGGTATAAGTATACCATATACCCCCAAATTTGCCACTTAAGGTCTTTTACGGGCTTTTACGGGCAGGGGGCGGGCTGGGCGGTTTTGAAAGAGCCTGCGTTGCCCGTAATTCGTGGTTGTATTCTATAATTCAGATGTTATAATTTAGTTTAAGGAGATGGATGTTATGTTCAAAAAAGAAAGAAGTTTTCTTATTTCTTCAAAAAAAGACATTTTAGGAGGTGAACCCGTTTTTTATGGTACAAGAGTGCCTGTCAAAACATTGGTTGACTATTTAAAAGCGGGGGACTCTTTGGATGATTTTCTGCAAGATTTTCCAACCGTTCATCGTAAACAAATTCTTCAATTATTAGAAAATACAACAAAGGTCTTAGCGCAAGGATGAAAATTCTTTTTGACGAGTCATTGCCTAAACGTCTTAAAAAACATTTTGCTGGGTTTACTGTCAAAACTGTTCCAGAAATGGGTTGGCAAGGCAAGAAAAATGGTGAGCTCATGTCTTTAATGGCTTCACATTTTGATGTATTTTTAACAGCAGATCAAAATCTTATGTATCAAATTAATTTAAGGCATGCGATAATCCCAATTATTGTTTTGAAGTCTTCAACAAATCGTTATGACGATTTAAAACATTTGATAGCACCTGTTATTAAAAGAATCAAATCCCATCCTTTGGACAAGGTGAATATTATAAGAAGCTGAAGGGTATCATTGTCCGCAGTATAATCGCAGTTGATTATTCCATAAAAAAGAGTATTATGAAATGAATTCCGCAAGGAGTCCCATGGCCGAATCAAACATTGAGAAAAAAAGGGATGGTCTGGCTGATTTAGAAGCCAAGCATGCGGATGAGATCCAGGCGTTGTGGAAGAAGCAAGACAGTCTTATCAGTGACCTTGAGATCAAGCATGCTCAGGAGATACAGAAATTAGAAGCGCGCAGCATCCAGCGGGAAAAAGAATTTCTCAATGATTGTCAGGAGGAGTATCGACAGCAGGCTAAGAGCCTGGTAAGTGCTTTGCTCAAAGTTAGGTTTGAGCGTGACAGGCTCTTACTTGCTATTTCCTGGATTGCCGTTGGTACTCTGGTGTTGAGCGCCTTTAAAGGCTTTATACATGGGGCGTTGTCTAAAGGGCTTGTATTGGTGGCCATGGCCGGGTTCATCGGCGCCATCACATCTGTCGGAGGAAGTCTTAGGCGCAATCGCGGGCATCTTCAATGTATTAAAGAAGGCATCCCGGATCCGAATTCGATAGTCGAAGAGCTCGAGGGGCCGGCATTACGTTTGTTGATCTTTGGTTTGATTTCAATGTTTTTTTTGGGATTGTCTTTGTTCATCCATGCCCCGGCGAAGGTGGCTGTGGTTGTGCCAACGACGGGGGTGCTTGAGCAGAAACCGGCGGTTGTTCCTCTGCCACAAACTACTTCTGCAGTGAATACTCCGGTCGTTGAGAACACCAGCAAACCGTCTTCGGAGTCTCAGCAAAGCACAAGTACACTCAAGACATCCGGTAATGGCGGGAATTTTGCAGGTGGCAGTGCCCGGAAATAATTAATCGATATGAAAGCTAAAAAGTCTATTCTTGATGAGAATCTTTCTCGGAATGATCCTCGCGTTAAACAGATTATCGCGAAGATGAAGAAGGAGAATTATAGGCCGGACGCCCTGATCGAAATTTTGCATACAGCGCAAAATTCTTTCGGCTTCCTGCCTATGAATGTGCTGGCGTTTGTGACCAAGGAATTAAAAATTCCGCCCAGCCGTGTTTATTCTACGGTCACGTTTTATCACTTTTTCTCTTTAAAATCTAAAGGCGAGCATACGTGTCTGGTCTGTACGGGGACGGCCTGTTATGTTAAAGGCGCTGAGCGTATCTTGGCTGAGGTAGAAAGAGAATTTGGGCTTAAACCGGGTCAGGTGACGGCAGATAATAAATTGGGAGTCTCCACGGCCCGTTGTATCGGCGCTTGCGGTCTGGCCCCGGCGATAGTCATTGACGATGAAGTCCATGCCAAGGTCAAGCCCGAAGATGTTAAAAATATGGTCCTTTCAAAAATCGGAGTGCAAGCATGAACCGCCAGGATTTAAAAACCACAGCTGAACAAGCGTGTGCCCGGCATAATCAATTTAAACACAAGGTGTGTGTGTGTTGCGGGGCCGGATGTATTTCCTCGGGTTCAGAAGCTGTGCTTAAAAAACTGCAGGATGAAGTCAAGGCCCGCGGTTTGGATAATGATATTGAGGTCGTCCCTTCGGGCTGTATGGGGCCGTGCAATCAGGGACCGTTAGTCAAGGTCATGCCGGAATACACCATGTACCAAAAGGTCACCTGCGCCAATATTGAGGCCGTTGTGCAGAGTCAATTAGTGGAGAAAAAGCCCATTGAAGATTTGTTGCTGTTTGCGGATTCCCGCCCTAAGGCTTTTGTGAATGCCATGGAGGACCCATTTTTTAAAAAACAGCATAAGATTGTTTTGCAGGACTGCGGGGACATTAATCCGGAAGTGATTGAGGATTATATTGTCCGTGACGGATACAAGGCCCTGGACAAAGCGTTATTTCAGATGTCTTGCGAGGAAGTGATTGCGGAAATTAAACACAGCCGCCTGCGCGGCCGTGGCGGTGCCGGTTTCCCCACAGGGATTAAATGGGAGACGGTGTATAAGTATGTGGCCGATCAAAAATATGTTATCTGTAACGGGGATGAGGGAGATCCGGGCGCTTTTATGGACCGCAGTGTTTTGGAAGGCAACCCTCACCGTGTTTTGGAAGGGATGGCCATTGCCGGTTATGCGGTCGGCGCCAGCAAAGGGTATGCGTATATCCGCGGAGAATATCCGTTGGCCATCAAGCGGTTTGAAGCGGCCATTAAAGCGGCCAAGAAAAACGGGTTGTTGGGGCCTAATATTTTGGGAAGCAACTTTTCTTTTGATGTAGAAATCCGTATAGGGGCCGGGGCTTTTGTTTGCGGGGAAGAAACAGCCCTGATTGCGTCCATTGAAGGTAAACGGGGCATGCCTCGTCCCAGGCCGCCGTTTCCGGCGGAATCCGGTTTGTGGAAGAAACCGACGCTGATTAATAATGTGGAGACTTTAGCGAGTATCGCCCCCATCATTAATCGGGGCGGCGAGTGGTATAGCGCCATCGGCACACCCAAGAGTGCCGGGACAAAAGTGTTTGCGCTGGCCGGTAAGATCAAGTATTCCGGTTTGATTGAAGTCCCTATGGGCATGACGTTGCGTGAAATCGTGTTTGATATCGGCGGCGGTGTGCCCGGCGGACGGGAATTTAAATCCGCGCAAACCGGCGGGCCTTCGGGCGGGTGTATTCCCAAAGAGTATTTGGATACGAAGGTCGACTATGAGTCTTTGCTGAGTCTGGGTTCCATTATGGGTTCCGGGGGACTAATCATTATGGATGACACCTCGGACATGGTGGATGTCGCCCGTTTCTTTATGGAATTTTGTATGGATGAGTCTTGCGGTAAATGTGTCCCTTGCCGTGTGGGGACCAAGATGATGTATGACCTTTTAAGTAAGGTGTGCGCGGGGCAAGGCACACTCAGAGATATAGAAAGATTGGAAGAATTGGCAGTGTATGTCAAGGAAGCTAGTTTGTGCGGGTTGGGGACCTCGGCGCCCAATCCATTGCTCAGCACGTTGAGATATTATAAAAATGAATATTTAGCGCATATTGAGAGGAACAAGGAATTAGAGGGGGTTTCTCATGCCTAAAATCCCCGTTAATATTGATGGCAAAGCCTTAGAGGTCGACACGGGCAAAACAATTCTGGAGGTCTGTAAGGACAATGGTATTAAGCTTCTGACCATGTGCCATTTCGAGGGCTTAAGCGATGTGGGGGCTTGCCGTTTATGTTTGGTGGAGATAGAAGGGATCAATAAACTTCTGCCCGCCTGTACCACCAAGGTGGCCGCTAACCAGGTCATTAAAACCCAGACGGAAAAATTAAAAAAATACCAGAAAATTACTACGGAATTATTATTTGCCGAGCGTAACCATATTTGTGCCGTGTGTGTGGCCAACGGCAATTGTGATCTTCAGGATTTAGGTTATAAAGTGGGCATGGAGCATGTGCGGTTCCCTTATCTTTTCCCTAAAGCCGAAGTGGATACATCGGCTCCATGGTATGTGATGGACCATAACCGTTGCATTATGTGTACGCGTTGCGTGCGGGTGTGTGCCGAGGTCGAAGGGGCCCATAACTGGGGGATTATGAACCGTGGTTTCCAGGTGAGGATTATATCCGATTTTAATACCCCTTGGGGCGAATCTACGACGTGTACGGCGTGCAGTAAATGTGTCCATATTTGTCCCACGGGCGCGCTGTGGTCTAAAGCGGCCGTGCAGGGACAGTTGGTCAAAGAACCGGAAATGGTCAGTGATTTAGTGGCAAAAAGAAAGATGAATTTATGACAAAGAAAAAATTAGCCACAGTATGGCTGGGCGGTTGTTCGGGTTGCCATATGTCGCTATTGGATATAGATGAGCGCCTCCTTGAGGTTGTAAAATTAGCGGACATTGTCAAATGCCCCGTTGTGGATACTAAAGAGTTTCCACAGGCCGATGTCACGTTAGTGGAAGGTTCTGTGACCAGTGACGAGCATTTGCACGAGCTATTACACATCCGTAAACAATCCAAGGTGCTGGTCGCCTTTGGGGACTGCGCTGTGACGGCCAATGTTACGGGTATGCGCAATTATTGGGCTAAAGACGAAGTCTTTAATTATGCGTATATTCAAGCGGTCAGCAATGACAAGGCAGGGAAGGT